>JBMFNX010000108.1:0-516 GCA_049969935.1 Nitrososphaeria archaeon | reverse complement strand
TCGAATCTCATAAAGAGAATTGAAAGAATATTTTTAGGAAATTTATTATTTTTGATTGTTAGCTTTATGAATCTCATAAAGAGAATTGAAAGCGTTTGGTGATTCGAAAGTCCACTGACCTTCACCGTCAGGAATCTCATAAAGAGAATTGAAAGTCAGGATTGCGTGCATGTAAACCGTTTTCATCAAATAGAATCTCATAAAGAGAATTGAAAGTAACTAATAGCCTCAATCACATAATAAACATTTTGAACGAATCTCATAAAGAGAATTGAAAGCATTATATCGTATTGCTTTCATTTTGCACCCGTTATCTGAATCTCATAAAGAGAATTGAAAGTTGTGCTCTCTTTTCCGAGGTCGTTAAACCAATTTACGGAATCTCATAAAGAGAATTGAAAGTGCTTACTTTGGCTGGTGTTACTGATACATCATCATATCGAATCTCATAAAGAGAATTGAAAGAATATTTTTAGGAAATTTATTATTTTTGATTGTTAGCTTTATGAATCTCAT
>JBMFNX010000107.1:0-519 GCA_049969935.1 Nitrososphaeria archaeon | reverse complement strand
ATAATTTTAGTAATATGATTATCTACTAAAAAATTGATTGTTTCAAAAAGTGTTTTATCTTGATTTTTTAATTTTTCAAATAATTGAACCTCATTTAATTTCCAATCATAGAATAAAAAATAATAATTTTAAGTATTATAAGAAAGATTGAGAGTATTTTCTTTAATCTCTGTATTTTTATACCATTTGAAAATATAATTTAAAAATAAAGGAACATTTTGACCGTATAAAGATTTTAATATTTTTTGTGTTTTCCACAGCAAATATTTTTTATAATTTTTTCTTTGTTTTTCTGTATTAAGAATTCTTTTTTTAAAAAGGGGATGAAGCAAATAAGAATAAAAATTCTTCATCAAAGCTGGTTTAAACAAAGCCCTCCAAAAAATATTCTGAAAGTTCTCAAAAATAATTTCGTATTTTTGAGAAATGTGAAAAACAATATTAAATCTATCCCTGAATAACAAAAATTTACAAATGTCGCTATGTATATAATTTAAAGAATAAATCCGATATTGATAC
>JBMFNX010000106.1:0-521 GCA_049969935.1 Nitrososphaeria archaeon | reverse complement strand
CTTCGGAATGAGCGCATGAGAAAGGTGGTTTGGCATACTTAAGGTGAAACTGAAAACATTCTATAACAACTTCCCCTACAACTCAACAATAAAATCAGTAACCAAACACATAAGCTCATTCAAAGCAATATACAACTGGATATTAAAGAATGGACTATCGTGACAACATCATTTCAATATCTAACCACTGTATAAGTTAAAAAATACACCTTTTTAATAATTGACAAGACCGCAAACTTATCTGAAAACATTTATAAACTATGTTGTTTCAATCTTTAAGTGAACAAAAGAAAGTTCTTCTTGGAGGAAAAAGGTTAAAGGGATCACCTCCGAGAAAAAAGCTCTCGAAAGAGGTGATCCATGTTGGCAAAATATATGCCTCAAAAGATTTCAGAAGTAGAATATGAGATACCCAAGAGCGCTAAAGAGGGAATGAGAGTTCCCGTAAAAATTTATGCAAACGAACAACTCTTACAGAAGATGCTGGAGGATAGGACCCTAGAGCAGGCTGTGAATGTTGC
>JBMFNX010000105.1:0-531 GCA_049969935.1 Nitrososphaeria archaeon | reverse complement strand
TTTGATGACATGGAATCTCATAAAGAGAATTGAAAGACTACTAAAGTCCACTTCCCCTCTTTTATGAAATACACATTGAATCTCATAAAGAGAATTGAAAGATGGCCTAATATTGCTGCAAGAAGGCCTGGCTTGAAACTGAGAATCTCATAAAGAGAATTGAAAGAGATAATTATAAGCTTCGTCTAAACCTATAACACAGTTATTGAATCTCATAAAGAGAATTGAAAGACCTTTAGTTTTCCATTACTTAGAATTCCAATGTCAGCGGAATCTCATAAAGAGAATTGAAAGGATGTAATTTTTTGTAGGCTTATGTAATTTTGGTTTTTATTGAATCTCATAAAGAGAATTGAAAGCCTTTACTAATTCGCGAGCGTAATCTTCACCCGCGAGTCTAAGAATCTCATAAAGAGAATTGAAAGTAATATGCCACATAATTTAGGCCGCCCTCTGTGTAAGAATCTCATAAAGAGAATTGAAAGAAAATACTTATTATGACATTCATTTACAAATCACCTATAAAGAATC
>JBMFNX010000104.1:0-539 GCA_049969935.1 Nitrososphaeria archaeon | reverse complement strand
AAGAGAATTGAAAGACGTGAAAGTGAAGAACGCATACTATGTTGACAGCTTCTGAATCTCATAAAGAGAATTGAAAGGTAAAGGGATTTTATTGTTTTACCGCATTTTTTGCACTCCCGAATCTCATAAAGAGAATTGAAAGATCCATAATGTCCATTTCTTCTCCTTGAAGAAGTATATGGAATCTCATAAAGAGAATTGAAAGACTGGCTTAATCCAGTAAATTGGGGTAATGCTGTGTGAATCTCATAAAGAGAATTGAAAGTGGTCAATTGGTTTAACGACCTCGGAAGAGAGTTTACGAAGGAATCTCATAAAGAGAATTGAAAGCTAATAAATGCTACCTTGTATCTGTCAGCGTTTGAAAATGAATCTCATAAAGAGAATTGAAAGTTTATATCCACCTCTTTCTTCTCATAACCATAATAATCCCTGAATCTCATAAAGAGAATTGAAAGAAGCACTCTGGTAAACCTCAATCTTCTCAACTTCATTGAATCTCATAAAGAGAATTGAAAGCTAAACCGGATAAAACACTT
>JBMFNX010000103.1:0-540 GCA_049969935.1 Nitrososphaeria archaeon | reverse complement strand
GGTTTTGGAACACAGATATTTGCGCAATCTCAATATACATCAGTTTCTGCTGAAGGAACTTTACAAACAGTAAAACCTGGAGAAGCTTTTAAATACGGATTAGGTCAAGGTATTCAATCTGCAGCAAATGAGCTTATGAAGTTTTACTTAGAGCTTGCAAAACAAACAATTCCAGTAGTTGAGATATTACCTACAAGATCAGTTACAGTTGTAGTGAGTGAAGGAGTTATGCTTGAAATTAAAGAACATGAATTTTAGTATTTAAGGAGGGGTTATGAGGCTTAGAACTTTAAGTTTGTTAGTAGGTTTAGCTTTAGCAGTTTCAGGTTGTGGAAAAGTAGTAAATCCTTATAAAAGTGAATTTAAGTGTCCTCAAGCAGAAAAAGGTAAATGTGCAGGGCTGGAAGATTCTTACTTAGAGAGTTTAAAGCAGGATAAAAGTCTTGATTATATAACTAAATTAGAAGAGCAAGCACTTAAGGAAGCAAAGAAAGCTCAGCAAAATGCAACACAGCAATTAACAAACTATTATCCTAAACT
>JBMFNX010000102.1:0-591 GCA_049969935.1 Nitrososphaeria archaeon | reverse complement strand
TATTATTTCAATTCTCTTTATGAGATTCTCAATGAAAGTGAAAATACCAGTAACATACGAGGTCTTTCAATTCTCTTTATGAGATTCCGTCAACTGGATTTTGGTTGATAATAAGACTCCATCCGTTTTCCTTTCAATTCTCTTTATGAGATTCTATGTATTAGTCCCTATTAATGAGGTGGAGTAGAAACTTTCAATTCTCTTTATGAGATTCTGTCCGATATGCGACACAATACTGTGCAAACTGTACAACTTTCAATTCTCTTTATGAGATTCGAGGGGATATAAATGAAAGAAGAGTGGGAATTAATCTTTCAATTCTCTTTATGAGATTCAACTCAAACCTTTATGCGAACGTGTGCTTCAAAAGTACCTTTCAATTCTCTTTATGAGATTCATTTTATTTGACTCAAATATTATAGTAATACTTTTTATTCTTTCAATTCTCTTTATGAGATTCTTACTTAAGAGCATATGGTCCAAATGCGATGAGATGCTTTCAATTCTCTTTATGAGATTCCGGTATTATGCTGACGCACCGATTCAAAATAGTTATTATGTCTTTCAATTCTCTTTATGAGATTCTCTTAT
>JBMFNX010000101.1:0-602 GCA_049969935.1 Nitrososphaeria archaeon | reverse complement strand
CAGGATAGGCAACATGGGATACATAAGAATGGAAGATATAGATGCCATGCTGGATGCCTTAAGAGAAGTCGTAGAGGAATACGGGAAGAAACCTTAATGTGATACAAAATGGTCTACGGAGGAGACCTTGGGCGCGTTTACATCTCAAGCCTACGTCTATATCCTTTAGGTTTTCAGCTGTGAACTACCTAGGTAAGCAGCATCCCTACCGCTAAGATTTCAGTCCTATTCTTGAAAGCTGCTTCACCGAGAAATAGATGATCAACATGATGATGAGGAAGTCCGCAATTTTACCAAAAGTTTTGACAAGAAAGCCTAGAGCTTTAGCTCCGGGATGAATTGTCGAAAAGCTTAGATTTGAACCAAGCCTTTTAAGGCTTTTAAAGCATTCGAATGTGGCCTGGCCTTCCAAAAGCCCGAATAAGGCTCCGGGCTGAAACGGATGGGTGGGTAGGTGTGGGTGGTTCGGGCAAGCGGGGATAGAGCCATACGCTCCATCTAGGGGCTGGTTTGACGCAGCCCGGAACTCGGTATGATGAGCGGAAGCCCCGTGAAAAACCGGGCCTCCCGACTTTAGTCGTGGAGAGCATCAACGGCGAGAT
>JBMFNX010000100.1:0-605 GCA_049969935.1 Nitrososphaeria archaeon | reverse complement strand
TTGACAATATCTTCTATACCTTCAGTTATTCCCCCCATGCCATGGTCCATTGCAACAACCAAAGTCTTACCATCATCCTTTAAAATTCGACCCAACCTCAAAACTTTCCCAACTTTTCTCATATCAACCATTACTCTTCCATGCTTCATATTTAAACTTTCACTTACATTTCTCTACTATAAAATTAACGGACTACAGTATCTTAAGCGGAAAGAGGATAAGGCGATGGAGCTATCAAGTTATATTAGAGAAGAAGCTTACAGGAAGAGGGTGAGAAAAAATAGTCAAGCATATGATAGAAGGTTGTGAACTTGACCTCGCCATATCCATGGCAAGATACTCGAAAAACAGAAAATAGAAATCGTAGGATAGAAAGGATTCTAAGCAAGTGTATAGCAGCACTAAAGATATGCCTGTACAGGATAAACGAGACCATAGAAGATGTAGACGATTGGCCAATAAAAGAAATGCTCTGACAGCATAACTTGAACAAACAAACATACAACCTAATAAACTGGAGAAGCAACGCTAAAACAAAAGTTTATATTATAATGTTTTATGCCTTCTAGGGGAGCCCCGTCCAGAAAAAAGTTGGTCCTTCTCCC
>JBMFNX010000099.1:0-627 GCA_049969935.1 Nitrososphaeria archaeon | reverse complement strand
GTAGGTGGACGTACATGCTTAAAGAGAAGAAATGATATTATGCTCCACATTATTGCGCTTGAAAACATTATTGCTGCCCTTTCCCCTTTCTAGAGTATGTGCACTTTTGGTTATAGCATGAGCTGTAGCAGTTGCAGGCCCATCCTATAAGTATGCCTCCATCATCCTGCGGGCTAACCTTCACTGGAACAATTATTGCTGTAACGGTCGACTCCCTATTCTCGTCCTTGAACATTCTGCAGGCCCTCATCATGGGCGTCAAATCAAGCCTCTCTATCACATCCAGAACCCTGAACCTCTTCATCTCATGCCAAGAGAATTTTTTTTCTCCGCGAATATTTTAGTTTTTCTCAAGCCTATCAAGCAGTGGTTTAAGGTTTGGGGAGAGCCTTGCGAACACGCTGCACCTATTGCATGATCCGAAGTCTGGGCTTCTGAGCTCGCAAAAATATTCCCTTTTCTTGTAGTCGTAGGATGCGTGAGAACATATCCAGTAGATTACCCTACCTTTTGAGCCCATACTAATCTACAGCAGCCATCGTGAGCGTGGAATCAACATTCTCCAAGCCCCTTATCTTCGAAACCGTTTTCCTAAGTCTGTTCAAGCCTTCAGACTCAAGTACCACA
>JBMFNX010000098.1:0-748 GCA_049969935.1 Nitrososphaeria archaeon | reverse complement strand
CTATTGTCGGCTTTCCTCACGACCTGCTTAAACCTCTCAATTGGAAGGAGCATGAGAATCCAGCGCGCGCTAGCATAATGTCCACTTTACGAAACCTCGGCTTTGACGTGGAAATCTTCGAATGGCGTTTAGATAAAACTGATGGATTATACCTCGTAAATGAGCTGCCACAACCATTGGCATACAGCATGGGTTCTGAAGAGAAGCTGGAATCAAGAGTCGAGAGCCAAGCTGAATGGGCAAGAATCCTAGATGACAAGCGGTACGTCCGTGTAGGCTGGGTTTTCATAACTCCGACTGGAGAAATGGAGACAATAGCTGGAAAATTCCTTGATTGGGCTGAAGCCGAGCTTGACCGCAGATACGGAAGCATCAGGAAGAGAGTAGATAAACCGGTTGTACAGAAAATCTCCTTGTGCCCTGAGCTCATGATCTCTATAGCGCGCGCTAACTTTGCAGACAGCCGCTGAACAATGAGGGAGCGAATGCGTCTCAATGAATAGAGGAGTGTAGCGCGCGCATGACTATGGTGGCATGGGGGTCAAAGAGGCATTGTCGCCGGGTAAACCGGTCTCCCTCCCGCCTAATGCACGAGTCGCTTTCACCCAACCCTCCCCCTCAAGCATTTACCTATCATGATCTTTGAAGGCGTTGGAAAAGATTTATCTCAGGTCATGGAT
Organism: Nitrososphaeria archaeon; assembly: GCA_049969935.1. Lineage (GTDB taxonomy): Archaea > Thermoproteota > Nitrososphaeria > JACIWG01 > JACIWG01 > JACIWG01. The sequence continues at coordinate 68 of JBMFNX010000098.1, read as the reverse complement.
CCTAAAAACCAGCATGGCTGAGCATGCGTGGAGGGGCCTGCTCTCGCTCCTAATTTTTTTCAGCAACC
>JBMFNX010000097.1:0-756 GCA_049969935.1 Nitrososphaeria archaeon | reverse complement strand
TCTGACTTTAGGCGCTTGAGGCTTGTTATCCCTCTTGCCTGGGCGTGGTTGAGAAGCTCGCTCACAACCTCCAAATATGTAATAAACAGGTCTTCTGGCACCGAGCCGTTCAGCTTGAAGTTCGCCGTTAGCTTATTCTCTAACGGCATGCTCAACAGCCTCCACGACCTCGCGTTTCTTGTCGCTCCCTGCGCCATAGATTCTTCCAGCGAACCCTTTGACTACAGCTATCAAATCCTCAACAAGCTCCTTCTTCGGCTCCTTGACCTCCTCAGAGCCTATGGTTTCTATCCTGCAGCCATGGGAGTTGAAGAAGACCTCCAGATACCTGAACCCAAACCTTGTAAGCCTATCCTTATAGGTTACGAAGACCGCTTCCACCTGTTTTTCGGAAACCAGCTCAAACAGCTTAGCCAATCCCTTCCTATTCTCATTCAGCCCAGAGGCAGCATCCTCCAACACAACCACGTCTTGATAGCCCTTGCTCCTCGCATATTCCACAAGCCTCTGCTTCTGTCTCTCCAAGTCCTCCTTCTGATCGGCTGAGCTTACCCTAGCATAAACCGCAGCCCTGCCTTTCGGCGCCTGCTCACCAAGAAGCCGTCTAATCTCGCTCTCGGGATACCTGTACTTGCCACCAGGAGTCTTGATGTATTTGATCTTTCCAGAATAAGCCCACTTCTTAACAGCAACATAGGACACTCCGAATATCCTAGCAACCACGCCAGTGGTGTAAAGCTTCTCCGGCATCAAGAT
>JBMFNX010000096.1:0-965 GCA_049969935.1 Nitrososphaeria archaeon | reverse complement strand
TAGAGCTTTAAGAGAGAGCTTTAAACCAATATATTAATAATTGACGAGATAACTGTGAATATTCTGAAGGAGAGAGTGATAGGTTTTGAGTGAGATACTCGAGTTTGCTGGATGGTTTAAATGGGCTTTCAATTCTCTTTATGAGATTCGGACTAAAACTTGCTCATGACAGTGGCACAACATTCTTTCAATTCTCTTTATGAGATTCACACCATGTAAGCAAAACAACTATTTCAAAAATAAATAACTTTCAATTCTCTTTATGAGATTCTTCAATACGGAGGTGAAAAAACGTGATATTGCTTGAAATCTTTCAATTCTCTTTATGAGATTCAGGAAGGATTCTTTGCTCTCCTCGGAAGGTCAGGAGAGGACTTTCAATTCTCTTTATGAGATTCAAGAAGCTATTGAAATTGCTCTTTCAAGACAAATGCTTGACTTTCAATTCTCTTTATGAGATTCTATGAAAATGAACATTGTATTAGATAATGTAAACGAGCCTTTCAATTCTCTTTATGAGATTCGCTGGGTTAAAGCCCAGCTCAACAGGATTGAAAGAGAATGGCCTTTCAATTCTCTTTATGAGATTCAGTAGACTGGTACACTCGTTTTCCACCAGAGTTGTATGAACTTTCAATTCTCTTTATGAGATTCATAAGTAACGTGGATTTCGCAAGACCTATTTTTCTATTCTTTCAATTCTCTTTATGAGATTCCTACAGTATTACAGTCACACCTGACACTACATCAAGTACTTTCAATTCTCTTTATGAGATTCCGTGAAAGACCCCCTCGCATTCCATCTACCATGGGATCTTTCAATTCTCTTTATGAGATTCTGTATTTTTTGAGGAATTCACCCGCCTCTTTATATCTATGTCTTTCAATTCTCTTTATGAGATTCAGCGAGGGTGGTAGTCTAAGATGAGCGCAACACCATCATACTTTCAATTCTCTTTATGAGA
>JBMFNX010000095.1:0-1111 GCA_049969935.1 Nitrososphaeria archaeon | reverse complement strand
GCTCCTTCACTATCGGCACTGACGCTAAATCTAAAGTAAACCTTGTTTCGTTTACAAACGTCCTTATACCCCTCTCACATAATATTATATTCTCGTTACCTTCGCTCATGATATATTCTGCAGCTGAAAGCCACTCTTCTATGGTTGAACTAAATCCCCTCTTTAAAATAGTAGGCTTACAGGTTCTCCCCACCGCTTTAAGTAATGTAAAATTCTGCATGTTTCTTGCACCAATCTGAAGGATGTCTGCGACCTCACATACCTTTTCTAGCTGAATAGAATCCATTACTTCTGTCACCACAGGCATTCCCACTTCCTCTTTAACTTCTTCAACAACCCTTAATCCTTCAGCACCAAGTCCTTGAAAAGAGTATGGTGAAGTTCTTGGCTTGAAAACCATAGCCCTTAAAATGTGTGCACCATTTTCTTTGAGAAAATACGCTGTCTTTAGAAGCTGTTCTTTAGATTCTACAGCACATGGTCCAGCCACTATTATGAACATCTTACCAAAGACTACATCTCCAACCTTTATACTTCTATCCCTTTTCTCTAGCACTAGTTTAAGATTCAATCGAATCACCTTTAACAAAAGACTTAACCTTTTTAGCCAAACTATTTTCGTCAAGCTCGAACTTTTGTAGTAGCCCAATATAGTCTCTTGAAGATTCACCGAACATGTCCATTATACCGAACCTTTTTATTTTGAAACCCTTTTCAGAAAGTAGTTCGCATACAGCTGATCCCATGCCTCCCAGAACATTATGTTCTTCAAAAGTAACAACTTTATCTGTCCTTTCACAGTATCTTACAAGGTCTTCATTTAATGGCTTAATCGTATGTAAGTCCACTACCTGTGCCCTTATATTATCCTCTAATAGTGTCCTCCTTGCTTCTAGGGCTAGGTGGACCATTATGCCGCAAGCTACTATTGTAACATCATCTCCCTCCTCTAAAATATTAGGTTTTCCAAAGACCACATCATTTTCCATATCATACACTTTAGGTGAATAGTCTCTTCCAAGTCTCATATAGCATGGCCCCCTTAACATTATAATCTGTTCTAATAGGCTTCTTACAGAAACAGGGTCAGAGGGTACTATAACATTCATAT
>JBMFNX010000094.1:0-1140 GCA_049969935.1 Nitrososphaeria archaeon | reverse complement strand
CCTATACCTGTAACTATAGTGTTAGCTTCAATACTTTTATCATTCATAATATTCTTTATCATTGTAAAAAGAATATCCAGCCCTTAATCTAAAAAACTTCTATATTTAATCCAAAAATTGCATCGATTAATTATACATGATTAAAGTAGTGAACAAACTTAAACATTTGAAAATATTTCTAAAACTTTTTCGAAGAGTGTTCACAAAATTTATAGTATAAAGATTATATTACACTATTGCGTCTAACATGATTTGGAAGGAAAAATATCTATGGTTAAGTTATCAAATACGATAAAGAAGAGTATGAAAGGTGGATGAGGCAGGCGGAAGCTACTCTTGTGAGCGCTAAAAGGGACATGGGGACAGGTGATTACAATTGGAGCTGCTTTAAAGCTCAGCAGGCTGCAGAGTTTGCTGTAAAAGGCCTTTTATATGGAATCGGATTTTCACCAGTAGGCCATTCTATCCTCAAACTTTTAGGTGAAATCGAAAAAATGGGTGTTAATGTGGAAGAATTAAAGGAATGTGCTAGAGCATTAGTCAGGCACTATATTCCAACTAGGTACGCTAACGCTCATGTTGAAGGTGCACCATATGAATTTTATGATCCTGTAACAGCTGAGAAGGCTATAGAATGTGCAACTTACATTATTCAATTTGTTAAAAAGGTTATTGAACATGTATAATACACCTTATGATAAAGAAATAGAGTTATTCTGTAGAAAGGTTGTAGAAAAACTTGGTCCAAAATCTATAATCTTGTATGGTTCGATGGCTACAAAAAGATTTGATGCTGGAAGCGATATTGACATAATAGTGATATCAGAAAATCTTCCAGAAAATTTTCTACAAAGACTTCAGTTACTTTTTGAACTTAATCCTGCAACAGCACCTATTGAACCACTTGGCTACAAGCCTAACGAGTTTTTAAAAATGATCCGATCAAGACATCCAACAGCCTTGTATGCTGTTTCAGAAGGAAAACTATTATATGATGATGGATTTTTTGATAAAGCAAAAGAGGTGTTTGAGAAGGTAAAGAATGAATTTGATATGGTTAGAATCGAACATGGTTGGGAAGCGAGAGCCATAACTTCAAAAATTTCTAATAAACTAAAAAATTCTAGGCAGAAAAATTTA
>JBMFNX010000093.1:0-1230 GCA_049969935.1 Nitrososphaeria archaeon | reverse complement strand
ATGCCTATCCAGGTGCTACCCATACAAGATTTTCACATTCTTTAGGGACACTATATTTGGCGGGATATATCGGCGATATATTCTTTACAAAAAATTTTTTATCTAAGGATGACCTACAAAAGTTAAGGGTCGCTGCCCTACTTCATGATATAGGCCACGGTCCATTTTCTCATCTTTTTGAAGAAGTAATATTTTCTAAAAGGGGTCTTACACATGAAGATCTTACTAAGAGAGTAATCACAGAAACTAGTGTAAAGGACATTTTAGAAAAATATGGTTTTTCTCCAGAAAATATAGCAAATTTGGCTGTGGGCCAATCAAGAGAAGATCCACTTTTTATGAATGAAATAGTAGGTGGTGGATTAAGTGTTGATGTTATAGATTATGTTCTCCGTGATGCATACTTTACAGGAGTAGAATATGGGCAGGTTGATGTACACCGATTGCTAAATTCGTTCGAAGTGTATGAAAAAGAAAATAGGCTTGCACTTGATTATGCAGCAATATATTCGCTTGAAGCTCTTTTCATTTCAAGATATGAAATGTTTAAGGCAGTATATTTTCATAAAACAGTTCGAGCAGCTGAAATAATGCTTATTCAAGCCCTTATGTTAGCTGACGATATCCTTAATTTTTCAGATTTCAGAAACATACAATCTTTGATAGAGTTAGATGACGAATCAATATTATCAAAGATAATGTATTCAAAAGAAGGTTCTTTGAAAGAATCTAAAACATTAATTTGGAATGTTTTAAATCGTAGACTAATAAAGTGTGTGTATGAAAAAATTGTTCATAGGAGGGATCCCTTTATCTATCAAGTACTAACTCAAAAGGACGTGCGAGAAACTCTCATAAAAGCAATAAGTGCTTACGCAAATGTATCTGAAAAAACAGTCTATGTTGACGTTCCAACCGCTCCCTCTCTACCTGTTAACTCAAAACGTGAAGTATTAAATGAACTCTGTGTTTTCACAAAATCCTCCGTGGGTCCTACCTTCTGGTTTATGCCTTTGAATGAAAATGTTATACTTAATGCAATAAGTGGTTATGTTGATATGATAAGAATATATACAAATGTAGAAAATCGAAAAAAAGTTGAAAACGTTATTAGTTCAATTTTTAGTTCATCACAAGACTTTATATCTAAATTGTCACTTTAACCTTCTAAGATAGTTAGTGTTCCCTTCCCCCCATCAATTTCACAATCCTTTATTATATCTATTTTTG
>JBMFNX010000092.1:0-1588 GCA_049969935.1 Nitrososphaeria archaeon | reverse complement strand
CTACAAGCTCAGCAGACTCTGCGTCTTGTATCATCCTAAAAGCTTGACTCTTACCAGAACCCCTTCCTAAAACCATACCTCCATATTTACCGTATCTCTCCTCAATTACTTGCCCAGCTGTAGCTTGAGCTACTGTAGTATAGGCTTGAGTCTGTGCTACACCACCAGCAAGAGAAGTCATACCTGTAAAACCTACTCCTTCTTGTAAAAGTCCTCCTGCTCTTGCACTAGATGCCATATTAAGTCCTTGCATTGTACTTGTACCCTCAATTAATGAACTTATCCCCCCACCCCATACAGCAGCATTAGCCATAGTCCTAATTGGAGCAGCAAAATCCACCCTTGCCCCAGCAGGATTAGTTAAAACCTGTTGACCCGCTGCTTGACCTGTCCCCATAGGAAGACCCATAACATTCTGCGCAAGCATAGCAAGTGCAACCCCACTAAGCCTTAATATCGACCCAACTATCACAGAAGCTATCGCAAGCCCAGTCCACCTCAAAGCACCAAATAAAGCCTTCGTCTTCGTTAAATAGTCTGGAAAATACAAAGCTGATGCAAGCCCAAATTTTTTATCCGGAGGAACTAAATCATAAGACCAGTTACTAGCAATATAAGTCGCAAAATTATGAACTATTCCATCTGCTATCCCCCAAAGAGTAAGCCAAACAAAAGCTCCAATTACAAAATGAACAACCCTCAAAGATATAACTGTAGGTAAAAATAAAAAGAGAATAGGAGTAAGAGCTAACATTATACAAGTAAGAGCAGTCTTTATAACTGGTATCCATGAAGAAGCATGTGCCCCTAACCCTATAAGACCTGCCATTGTGTTTCTAGTAGCAAGTTTAATCATAAAAGTTTGATCATTCTCCCCTATAACATCAGTTGCAGCCTTAGCAAGCATAAGCTGACTTATAACAGAAAATAAATCCGTTGCCCTATGAGTAAATACATCTTCAACCCAGGCAGATAAAACCGCTTTACACTGAGTAAGTAACGTAGGAGGATACCCTGCATTTTGACAAGCAGACTTTAGAGCACCATCAATAAAACCTACATTGTTAAAGTTACTTAATATCCAATTCCCAGCTTGTGTACACGTCACTGTAGACCCAGCAGTATCCTCATTTTTTGAATATATAACAGTAAACGCAGATCCACTACTACTTCTTGAAATAATATCTTGAACAGACAACCCTCCATCAACCATTTCTTGAACTGAAAGATAACCTAAACCTACTCCTACTTGTAGAACACAATCTGAAAAGTAATTATTAAGAGAACGTTTAAAATAAGCAGGAAAACCATTTACAATCATTCCAGGAGTTATTTCTCCTACAATGAAATTTCCAGATTTAATATATTTAAGCTCTTCCTTACTTCCTATTGGAGAAGGTAGTAAACTTAAAACACCATCTTCAATTCGAGAAAGAACTCCTGCTGTAACAGCTAAACCAAGAGGTACATTACATTGACGGGCTTGTTGATTAGTTACTGAATCATATATGACTACACAATCTTTCCTTTGAACAAAAGCAAAAAAGAGAGCAACTCCTATCAAAAATGGAACCGCCCAGGCTCCTAT
>JBMFNX010000091.1:0-1711 GCA_049969935.1 Nitrososphaeria archaeon | reverse complement strand
ATTCAAAACGCTGTCTCTGCTTAGATGTAGAGAAACAACCTGTGCGGTTGTGACCCATTTGTAGGGGGTTTTCCATAACATTTGTTTCATTATAGCGCTGTCTACGCAGACTGGGCAGCCTCTGGGGATTTTGCCTAAAGCTTTAACAACTTTGGTTTTAAATATGTTGTTGTCTATGCTAACATTTATGGTTCTTCTTTCATTAATTGCATATTCTTCCAACGCTCTCAAGGTTGGATCGATTGAAAGTCTTATGCCTTGAGCGCACGCCACATCTTTTTCTTCCAGGTATGGTGGAACTTTTTCCCACCAATCTTTTGCCAGAAGAACATCTTGCTCTACACTTACAAAATATTCACATTTTACATGCCTCAAGGCTTCCTCAACACCAGAGGCTATGCCACTTGCAGGGTTTTTGTAAACATCCCAGTTGAATTCACGTGCTATTTTCACGGTTTCATCAGTGCTGTGGTCATCAACTAGAATTTTCTTGTTGATATATTCGGAGGGAATAACTTCATCAACTCTTTTGAGAACAGAGGGTAGAAATTTTTCTCCATTTTTAGCCCACATCACCAAGTCAATTTTTCTAATCAAGGAAATGTCTCCAAGTTTTTATCGGCCTTTCGTATTAATTTGCTATAGTTAAAAATATTTTATAAATAAAGGCGCATAAAAATTAATGGGCAATCTATCTTGGAAAAACAAGCTCAGCCCAATTCAATAGACGCTGACAAGTCTACTTCAAGGGTTTCAGAGGTTATGTGGACGCATAGATGGTTATATGAAATTTTGGAGCAGATACCTATAGAGATGAACTCTCTCATCGATGTTGGTTGTGGTCGTGGTATAATAGGAGCTTTGACAAGAATTTATCGAAATCCTAAGCGTCTTGTTGGAATAGACGCTTTTTCACCCTATCTTGACTTTTGCCGTCGCAATAACTTTTACGATGAGCTATACCAATATGACCTAACAAAAACCCCACTATTCTTCAAAGATAAAGAATTCGATGTTGCTACATGCATTGAAGTTCTGGAACACATCCCAAAAGACAGCGGAGAACGACTCTTGAACGAATTAGAAAGAATTGCTAAAAAAGTTATTATAACAACACCCAACGGTCTACTTCCCCAAGAACCTCTAGATGGCAATCCTTTTCAAAGACATATCAGCTGCTGGTCAGTTAAGGATTTTACTAAACGAGGCTACACCGTTAAGGGGGTTGGATACTTCACTGTTTTTGGACGAAAGGTAAAATACCTGTCATTTCTGTTATCCAAGTTTTCCTATGTAATACCAAATTGCTCCGACACCATACTAGCGTATAAATTCTGCAATAAAGAATAAAGGTTTAATAAAACGGATATGACCCTTTTATGTTTACGAATAGAAATGACATCACCGCCTATAACGCTTAGAATTGACGTGGACTATCCATATTCGTCAAGACTTAAAAGTTTCATATACATTGCTCTAAATCTTAAGCCAACAAGGGGATACTTAAGAAACCCCAAAATAATTGCACGGATGGTTAATGAATCATCTAAAAATGTTAGGGCTTATTGGTTTTTTACGCCAAAAACTTTACCTGACACCGAACTGCTAAGACTGATAAACAATGATAGGCATGAAATAGCACTTCACATAGTAAACGACCCATTTGAAGATTTAAAATTGCTTGAAAAAGTTTCTGGCAGAAAAATCAACT
>JBMFNX010000090.1:0-1783 GCA_049969935.1 Nitrososphaeria archaeon | reverse complement strand
CACTAACAGCACCAGCATCAGCACCACCCATACACCCACGCTCTTCACAAAACTCCCTATCCTCAACAAAACCATATCCAGAAGCAACAGCCCAACCAACACCCTCCTCCAAAACCCTATCCAATTCACCAACACTCAAACGAACCTGACCACGACTACCCAAACCACTAGGCACCTGAACAAACAACTCATGCACCAACTGCCTAAGCCTAGGACGAACATCCTTCTCAAACAAAGGAGTAGAAATCAACCTAACACCACAGTTTGAGACGACAAAATTGTTTGCGACAAAATTGTGTCCATCATGGTCTACAGTAAAATCGTAGACATAGTCATAGTATTCAACCTTCTCCTTCAACACAATCTTGTCCCATACAAAGTCTGAGCCAACATATAATGGGTTCCTAACAAATTCTTCGAAGCCCATGAAGGCTTGAGCAATCCTAGGCTCACTCTTACGCCCCCCATACAATGTCCTTTCTATAAAACGCCTGTTAGCCCAAGGAGACTCTAGCCTACCAAATATTTCTGAAGAGGAAACCTTACCCTTTAACTTCCCAGCAGCCTCAATAACCCTATTTCTCTCTTCAAGAACCTTGATCTTAAGCCTAAGATAGTGGCATGCCAAGTTAGCTAAAACACTCCTCCTCCTATTATATACAAAACCAATTTTCCCAAAAAATTTGACCAAGTTCTCTGGAGCAGATGAAATGATAAGCCTAAGCCTAACGGTCTCCTCACCACTCTTCCTCCTACCATCAACATTACAACTGACCTTAGCAGTTTTAACATCAAACTCCTTTAACAGTAAAGAAATTTGCTCCAAAAACCTGCGGCCACACTCACTCTTCCCCCTAACCTTATTGACACCGAGAACAGGACAATAGAAATTAAACCTACACACATTCTTGGGAGAAGACAATTCTGCACCAAACAGAGCAGCCAAATAAAGCCTCTTAACCCATCTAGGCGCCCTAAAAATCCAAGATGGAACCTCAAACTCTCCCACAGCCTTATCACCCACAGGAGCACCCAACATAGCAAGCAGGCAAGCGAAACTCTTAGCAGAAACCCTAACAAAATACTCTGTACTAGTAAACTCTCTAATGCCATACCTTGAACTAATCCTAAGCCTCCTAACCCTACTATAAACCCTAGAAGGCCTAAAACCAAGCCTCAAAACATCCTCCCTAACATCCTCCAAATCCTCAGGTCGACCATAGAAGAAAACATAACCCTTACCGCCAGAAAAGTATATCGTACCATCACCAGTAACATAGCCAACAAGCCTAGCCAAACAAGAAATCCTCCTATCATCCAAGTATAGGGGGAACAAACCCCTCTTCCCAAGCTCAGAAACAACATTCCTCCTCTCACGCTCACTCAAAGGCAAACCTTCAAGAGAACCTTCATCAACAATAACCTCCCTAGAAGGCTCCTCAAACTCAACACCCTCAAAAGGGTAAACAGCAACCCTATCACCAACACCAAGATCCTTCAAAGCAACCATACCAGAAGGAGTAAGAAAAGGATGGTCCTCAGTAGCTACAACCTCGTAACCAGCTTCAGTAACAACCCTAAAAACCCTATTGCTAGGAAGCATCCTAATAAACCTAGAAAAACCAGTCTCAACAGCCTCATGCGTTCTAAGGTCAACACAAACAAGCCTATCAGAACGATTGCCAAAATCCCTAATCCTAACCCAAAAACCGTCAGCAGTCAAAACACGAACATCACCAGACAAACAATTAATATCATAGCCTACTCCACCAGGACTCACAAC
>JBMFNX010000089.1:0-1973 GCA_049969935.1 Nitrososphaeria archaeon | reverse complement strand
GTATAATATCAAAAGTGTTCTATAGCTCCATTTACTTATAACACTTATCTCCCTTCCAATTACTTGACCAGTCCCATTGACTATCGCCACCAAACCATTTAACTTAAACATTTATCTTACACTCAGTTGATATCCTTCCAGAACTATTACATTTCCCGAACATGTTCGGGAAAAAACTGTTATGTGGCATTGATATCCCCATATTCGGTGATAAAAATGATAAATAAGGAAGAATTAAAAGAGGTACTTAAAAGGTTAAGAAACGATGAAGATTTAAGGAAAATTGAAGATAGATTAATTCCAATTCTACAAAATGTGGATCCAGAGACACTATCTCTTGCCGAGCAGGAGCTTATTGAAGAGGGATTCGATCCCAAAGATATTAGAAGGCTTTGCAATATACATTTGAAGGCGATTACCGTTAGAAGGGGAGAGTATAAGCTTGAAGAATCACATCCAATTAGTATACTTATAGCTGAACATGATATAATATTGGATAATCTTAAGGCACTAGAAGATGTAGTTAATAAAATAAAATTGGATAGAGGCTTCAGGCAGTTAAATAGAGAATTAGAGAGCCTGGAGCCAATAATAGAGTTGTTGCTTGAAACTGAAAAACATCATCAGAGAGAGGAGAAGTCGCTTTTCCCACGGCTTGAAAAAATTTGGTGTCACCGGACCCCCAAATGTTATGAAGATTGAACATGAAGATCTTAGAGCGAGAAAGAAGGCTCTAAAAAATCTTTTGGACAAACGTGATAGGATAGATCAAAGACAATGGGCTAACGATATATATGAGATATGTAATCATATTATTCTAACCCTCAGAGACCACATATTCAAGGAGAACAATATACTCTATCCGTTAGCCCTTAAAATGGTACCTGAAAGCGAATGGGACAAAATTAGTGAAGAGTTTGATTCAATCGGATACTGCTGTTTCACTCCAAAGGTTAAGGTTAGGGGAGGACATCAAATTTAATTGAAATCGAAGGCAGGCTAATTTAAAGTAAAACGCCAATAATAATAATCTTTTTTGCCACAAGCAAGGAAAGGGGGTAACTGAAAAATTTGAGTCCTTAGATATTGTATTAGAGGAAAATTAGGATAAACATGAATCATATGGAATATGGTGGAAAAGATACTTTTATGAAGGCAAAGGTAAACATTTTCTATTTAGCTGACATACAACATTCAATCTTTTTCTAAGAAATTTCAAAATAATATTCTAAGATGCGCCTTATCCCCCTCCTAATAATTTCTGGAAGCGTTGACGGACTGATTTCAAGCTTACCTGAAAGTTCAACTATACTTGTTTTCTTCGGATAGTCAAAGACTGATTTTAAAGCAAGCCATAATGCTGCCTCCTGCTTTTCGGTTAAAATTTGAGACCTTCGCTTATATCTTTCCATACCCAAAATCTTAATGTTAAAACCAAGATTTTCTAATTTTGAAATTATATTTTGTGCAACTTTTATATTTGGGGCAATAAATGTGTAAATGATTTCATCTTCTTTAATGTCCATGCTGTTACCAGAAAAGCGCCTCCAGAAACTATGGTATTGCATACCTCGCACCCATCTGTCTCAAACCATGCAGTAGCCTCATCTCCAACCCTAATACTGTCACGCATCCTCACATCAGTATGATTTGGAATTTTGCTAAGATAGTTAATTGGAATCCTCACCAAGTGTCTAGTCACTTCAGACGTACGCCTAATGTCAATCACCGTAAACCTATGGATATCTGAATCTTCGAATAGCTTAAGAATTTTACATTTCCTATTAACTATATAAATGGTTACTTGATAGGGAACATTCACTTCATAAAATTTATTCATACACATTACTAACCTTTCAGCCATATTAATTCTTAACTCAAATTGTTAAAATAAATTTTAAGCTACATAGACTATTCAAAATTTGTAGTAAATGGTTTAAGGTAATCTTGTACCCTTGTCCACTTTTCCAATA
>JBMFNX010000088.1:0-2057 GCA_049969935.1 Nitrososphaeria archaeon | reverse complement strand
AGAGAATAGAATGCTCAAAGCCATGGTCGACAAAATAGCATCGACAGGCGCTAATGTTGTAATATGCCAGAAGGGTATAGATGACATAGCACAACACTATCTAGCAAAAGCAGGGATACTGGCGGTAAGGAGGGCGAAAGAAAGTGACATGGCTAAGCTTGCAAGAGCAACTGGTGGAAGAGTTGTCACAAACCTCGAAGACCTTTCACCAAACGACCTTGGATACGCTGAACTAGTTGAAGAAAGGAGAATCGAAGAAGACAAATGGGTTTTCGTTGAAGGATGCAAGAACCCCAAGGCAGTAACAATATTCATAAGAGGTGGAACACAAAGGGTTGTGGAGGAAGCGGAGAGGTCAGTGCATGACGCACTATGTGTAGTAAGAGACGTTGTCATGAAGCCAAAGATAGTTCTAGGTGCAGGTGCTCCAGAAGAAGAGGTTGCCGTCAAACTGCTAGAATACGCTCAAACATTATCTGGTAGAGAGCAGCTTGCAGTACAGAAGTTTGCTGAAGCAGTTGAATCAATACCACTAACTATAGCTGAAAACGCTGGAATGGATCCAATAGATACGATGGTTGAACTAAGGGCAAGGCACAGCAAAGGCGAAGTTACCGCTGGAGTAAACGCTATAGAAGGAAAAGTTGACGATGTAAAGAACTTTGGAGTATACGAGCCCCTTATAGTCAAGGAACAGATACTTGCAGCCGCAACAGAAGCTGCAACAATGATACTCAGAATAGACGATGTAATCGCAGCTGGAAAACTAAAGGAGTCAAAGCCTTCAGGTGAAAAGGGAGCAGGAGCTGGTGAATCAACACCATCATCTGAAACCGACTAAAATTTACCAAAAAGAAAATAATTTAAGGACAAAATATTTCCCCCACAAAATTTTTTTATAGCAATTTTTAAATCTTATAAAAGTCAAGCACAATCGACCATAGTATGAAATATAAGGTTGTTATAACAGCCCCAATAAATGAAGATGGAATAAGGTTATTGGAGAAAGAGGCTGACGTTTTCATGTTCCCAAAGCCTCCAACAGAAGAGGAGCTTAAAAAAGCAGTAGCAGATGCAGACGCCCTACTGGTGACAATGAACGTCGAGAACATAAACAGGGACATCATATATTCTGCACCAAAACTTAAGATAATTGCAAGACACGGTGTAGGATACGATAACGTTGATGTTAAGGCTGCAAGCGAAAGAGGAATATGGGTGACAACAGCACCAGTATTAAATGAAACTGTCGCAGACCAGGCGTTCGCACTACTCCTGACACTTGCAAAAAGAACATGTGAAGCAAACCATTTTATGAAATCAAAAAAGTGGACTGTGAGAGACCCATTCATCTTCCAAGGAGTTGACGTGTGGGGAAAGACTATAGGCATAATAGGATTAGGCAGAATAGGGTACGCTATAGCGGAAAGAGCGAAAGGCTTCAAGATGAAAACACTATACACAGATATAATAAGGAAAAAGGAACTGGAAGAAAAACTTGGAATAGAATATAGAACATTAGAAGAACTATTAAAAGAATCAGATTTCATAATAATCTCATGCTCTCTAACGGAGCAGACAAGAGGCCTAATAGGGGAAAAGGAGCTGAAGAAGATGAAGAAAACAGCATATCTAATAAATGTTGCAAGAGGCCCAATAGTAGACCACCAAGCGCTAGTTAAAGCATTGAAGGAAAAATGGATAGCTGGAGCAGGCCTAGACGTATTCTACAAAGAACCACTGCCACTAGACGACCCAATACTAGAACTAGAAAACGTAATACTGACACCACACATAGCCTCAAACACGATAGAAAACAGAAAAAGACTGGCTGTAACAGCAGCACAGGAAATATTAAGAGTCCTACACGGAGAACAACCCATGTATCCCGTAAAATAATAATTTTCTAAATATTATCATATCTATTTTATTTAAAAAAATTAACAATATTTAACAAAAATATAGTTTATGGAAAAATTTATATTATGATAAAGCTAGAAGATAAGATATGAGCTCAGAACCTAAAAAGGTTGATAGAAGAAGCTTTCTTTATGCTG
>JBMFNX010000087.1:0-2067 GCA_049969935.1 Nitrososphaeria archaeon | reverse complement strand
GGTTGCCGCCAGCAATCTTGTAGGCGTAATCTGTAATGTTAAAAACTAAGAAAAGAAGATGGCCTGTTAAAGCAAAAAATATTAGCGCAAGAAATGATATTTTCATGGACTTTGCGGCGATTTTACGCTGTTTTCTTTGCTCCATGTTCCTAGTTAAGGTTATATAAACTGCTATTGTGCTAAATGGTTCCATTACTGCAATGATAGATATGATGGCAATTAATGCAAATCCAATTATCCCCATCATTTTAGCTACTGTGCAATTTAATAAATCCATAACATTTAAAAAGGTTACTGAAAATCCTTTATCCTCAAAATTCTAGGGCTGCAAGAAACTTAGAGCTATCTATTAAAGCAAGTGCCTATACAACATTTTACTTTCCAGTGGTTGTGGCCCACTGGCTTCACAGCCTTGTAATGTGTATGGGAAAAACAACTGTATAAAATTAGAAGAAAATGTGTCTTATAAAGATTTGTGATAGAAATAATTCTGTGAATAAAATTTAAACTACTCTCTCCAAACTATAATAGAAGTTAACAGAGTTTAGGATTTGATATACTGTTCGCGAAAGATAACTGTTTACATCATCTCAAAACTAAGGAGAATTCAGAAACTAAGAAAGGCGTGAAGACCAGGCCTTATTGTACTTTCCTCGCCTTAAAAATACTCTTCCATAGAATTTTATAATATTATGCGCTTCCCGCTTTATCGTAGCGCTTTAGCCTTTTCGTAGGCATACGCTAAGCTTTCACTTGTTACGACACCAACAACCTTGCTTGGCATTTCTCTTTCAACTACGGGTACTAGGTCTATTTTCTCACGAAGCATTATCTTGTATGCTTCAAGTATTGGCTCGTCAGAAAAAACCGAGGTCTGCTTCATAGGCAACTGTTCAACCCGCAACTGTTCTCGTTGTTCCCGCCTAACCTTTATTATTTCATTCCATGTGACAATTCCTTGGAAGATGCCGTCTTTTTCAACCAAAACATCATGATATCTTGCCTTAAACATAACTTCCAAAGCCTCTGAAAGAGTAGTTTCAGGTTTAACCGAAGCCACTTCAGAGTACATAACATCCTTAACTCGAACTTGCGCCATAGTTGTCGATATAATTGTTGACTCTGTTTCCTCAGTGGCGCCGATGTAAATAAATATGCCTATTACCACAAGCCAAAGACTATACAATATTCCGAAAAGCGCCATTAATATACCCAAAATTTTGCCAACAAAAGCAGCATATTTTGTCGCATCAGAAAACTTCATTCTCTCGGCTAAAAAGGCTCTTAGAATTCTGCCGCCATCCATGGGGAAAGC
The DNA here is from genome assembly GCA_049969935.1 of Nitrososphaeria archaeon. GTDB lineage: Archaea > Thermoproteota > Nitrososphaeria > JACIWG01 > JACIWG01 > JACIWG01. Next base: position 752 of record JBMFNX010000087.1, on the reverse strand, counting down.
TGGAATCAAATTGAAGCCGCCGAGAATCAAGTTCAAGATGGCTAAATCATAAATCAGAGTTTGCGCTGTTGCGACGAATGGGAGCGCTTCTGCAAATGGTAGTTTGATGGGTATCAACCGATCTAGGGTGAGTAGTAATAACCCTATTGCAAAACTGACTAGAGGGCCTGCTACGGCCACTCTCCACTCAATTCCAGGTTTTTCAGGAATTTCTTCTATCTCTGAAACACCACCTATAGGATATAGAATAATTTTGCGAACTTTTATGTTATAATGTTTTGCAACTATAGAATGGCTTAATTCATGTATGGTCACAAAGAAAAATAAGCATACGAATAGAAGAAAATAGTAGGCTGAAAGGAATGCGACGACGATCAGCAATAGTATAAATGTTATATGAAGCTCGACCGGAATCCCCCATAGAGAACCAATTTTAAATGAATACTTCATAGTAAGGTATTTGATGCAATTATCTTTTAAAGATTTCTAAAAATTAACGTTATAGCCTGCTAGATATAATATCAAAAATATAATCAGAACACCTTCTCATACTTCTATAAGATATACTCAACAAAAATATTGTTATATTTGTTTTAAATCTTCATTTGATTGAAGTTTTCTATCTCATAACATATATTGATCCTATTAATACTTTTATGACTCTATATGGAATGTTGTCACGATAATTTTTTACCTGTTGGTCTAATGTTTTTTGTTTATGGGTTTGTTTTTTGTCTTGTTTGATTTTTGCT
>JBMFNX010000086.1:0-2094 GCA_049969935.1 Nitrososphaeria archaeon | reverse complement strand
CCTATATGAAACCGGATGTGGGTGCGATATGGGGGGTCACTATACCCAAGAACAAGCATGTTTTCAACATGGCTAAATCCATGGCTATGCTTTACCGAAAGGATGTGATAGACTGGATAATGCAACAGCAACATCTAAAAAGATACTTGACCCATGACACCTTAATCCGAACAGAAACAGTGAAAGACATCAAAATCCCCAGGGACCTACACATATGGGAAGACCATTACATTGGCAACCACATTGTTTCTAAAGGCTACAAATGGATTAAAACAAAAGAACCCTGCTGCATCCATTATTTTCACGAAAGAAGAAGTTTCGAAGATTTCGTCAACAGCGGAAGACTAGCAAAAAAAGTAAATGCATACACAAACCGCCAAGTATTACTGCGCTTAGTACTGGCTATCCCCAAATCCTTCTGGATACTTGCTGCAACAGGAGATTTTAAAGCCTCAAAGCTTCAACTTGAAAATTACGTAGGCCTCGCAAAAGGCTGGTATGGAAGCTCCTAACCTAAAGCTTTCATTTTTGCTTTAATCTCATCTTCAGTGAAAAATGCTCCAAAAACATGTGCCATCCACTGAGCAATGTAAAATGGCGGAATGAATAGGCTATAAATGTTGTCTCGACAAGCCATCAGGATAAGCAAACTTCTGAAGGGAGAAATTACTGCCCTTAAAAGGGTTGGCAACAGTCCTGTTCTAGCTCCAGAAAGCATGCACAAGAAAACCTCTTTTTTCATACTTCCTTTATAGTAGTGAAAGCAAAACGCCTTTTCGGTGTAAATGACTTTGTAATTTTTCTTTTTTAACCTAACGTGTAGTTCATGATCCTCTCCACCAGCTAATAAATCATTGAATCTTTCTTTTTTCAAAACTGCTGTCCTATAAATCGTTCCACCGCATGGAACGTCTGAATGCACCTTACAATATCCTCTAAAAACTTGTGCCTTAACCAAGGCATAAAGAGATTTCGAGTAAGATTCGAGTTTTCCGCCCACCGCGGCAACTTTAGGATCTTTAAAGTATTCAAGCAAAGTTCTAACGTAATTCTTGGTTAGTATTATGTCTGCATCAACCATGCAAATAAAATCCGAATTTGCCAAATAAACGCCTGTATTTCTAGCCTTTCCAAGCCTTCCTTTGTCAACAACCAAGACATCACACCACATGGGCTTTTCCGAATCTTTTGCAACCACTCCTATGACTTTAGAGAAGGCGTAAGTTTTCAAGCCCTCAATGGTTTCTGGCAATACTTCAGAAATATCCTTTGCAACTATAACTGCATCAACACTCGCCATATGGCACCCCTACTGGTTTAATCACTTTTACTTCAAGATTTATAGAAATTCCTCTATGCATCTAACAGTTGGCATTACTGGAGACTCCAGCAGATGCAGTTTGTCAGCTGTGTTCTTTTTGTATTTTTTCGGATTTTTCAAAATTTTTTCTGCTAACCTAACAATTTTTTGGGTGTCTCTCAACAGTTTAATTGGGAACTCCTTTTTCCTCAAGTATTTGGCTACTGCGTCCCAAAAATGAAAGTTTACTGTTGGTATTCCCAAGAGAGCGGCTTCTCGACATATTGTACCTCCGCTGCCAATCACCATATCAACATAAGGTAATATTTGAAAAGTCAACAATGGTCTTGGAGGAATCCAAACATTGTTTAAATCTTTAAGCTTCTCTTTTTCTTCCTCGTATCTTGGAAGATAAATAACAGTGGCTATTTTCGAAAGTTCTTCAACCAACTTCCAAACATCAACTTTCACATCCTTGTAATAACTCGCCTTGTACTCAACATTCCTAAACAAGATGACCCGTTCCTTTCCATTTAACACTTCTAGAAGTTCTGGCTTCTTCTCGAAAGGTTTCGTTAACCACGCGATTTCCTCTACACCATCATACAGAACAATTTTTGATTTTGGAATTCCAAACTTGCTCCATGATCTGCCAAAGGATATTGGGGCAACAAGCCAGTCAACAAGTGGACAGACAAGTTTAGCCACGTGAACAGCGTGGGACGTATCATTGGAATAGACTATGGGTATTTGTAATCCAAAGGCTGTTCGAATTGCGCTGACATCGCCATGAG
>JBMFNX010000085.1:0-2153 GCA_049969935.1 Nitrososphaeria archaeon | reverse complement strand
ACCTTTGTAAAGGCTCTTCTGCGTCTCTTCTCAGAGGCGTCATTGGCAGCTGGGGCTTCTCCGCCAGTCTCCTGTGAAGATCTCCAGGCACTTCTTTGGGAGCAGCCCCTTTACTGCTACCTGTTTAGGGTGGTGGTTGAGGGAGTGCCGCCTCCGCCCACATTACCGGTTGAGAGGGTGGTGGTTGGGGCGACGTAGACTGGTTCAAAAGGTAGGTGAATGGGTGTGGCTTTACTGGTAGGAGGGCTGGAAGGCTCCTGAAGAAAGCCTTGATTTGAGTGAAAAGTGGTCTAGGGCCTGCGGCATGCGGTTCCGGTGCAGTAACGTTCGGAAGATTTTTTTGAAAAGTTTTTAGGCTCTGGACGTGTATTTTAAGCGGTGAAAAAATGACAAAGACTGTTACCCTACGCCATGATGGTAACTACAGGTGGAACCAGATTCTTCGCTCGGTTTACCGCATAGACCAGATACGCCAGTTCTTCGGCTTCCTCCCAAAAAATATGGTTGACGCATTAGTTGAACGCTACAAACTGGACAGGTACGCAAAGAACATCTACTTCTGGTCCTTCCTTGGACTCATCATCTTCACAAACATCGAGGGAAAGAAGATGACGCTGCACGAGGCCCAATCCATGACCAAAAACGCGAGAGCAAAAATGTTCACAGGCATAGAACCCGTCGCCCTCTCCAGCCTGTCTGACTACATAAACAAGCTGAACACAGAAGCCCTCGCCGAACTCATAAGAATAATACTAGAAGAATTCAAGAACCAGCTTGGAAAAAAGGAGAAGAGCCTGCTCCGAATATTCGACACCACGTGGAACATGGTAACCCGCAAACAGTTCCCCCAAGCAGTACACAGCGGCGGAGGGGAGAAAAACACCATCCGCATGGGTCTTAGGGTGGAAGGCGAAACCCTCTTCCCCGACCTAGTCCTGTCACACTGGGACAGCACCAGCGACAACGATGTCTTCGAGAAGCTCCTAAACCTCGTGGAAAACGCGTACCTAACCTACATATTCGACCAGGGATTCACAAAACTGGCAGTCCTCCTAGAAATAGACAGAAGTGGAAACTACTTTATAACAAGAATGTTCCCCAGCTACTCCTACCAAGTGCTAAAGGAACTGCCCATCGTTGAGAAGAAGGGGTCGCTAGAGATACTGGCTGACCAAGAGGTGCTTGTGGGCGCAGACGGCAACCCCGGTCAGGGGATCTTCAGAAGAATAGAAGCGAGGACCAAGGGCGGAATGCTGCTAGTTTTCCTAACCGACCGATGGGACCTGGAGAGCTGGGCAGTCTGTGACACCTACAAGCTCCGCTGGCGGATAGAAGTAATCTTCCGGTGGCTTAAGCAGTACCTCGGCCTAAACCACTTCATCGCCCACTCCCTTAACGGTGTTCTAGCTCAAATGCTGCTTCTAGTGCTCACCTACCTGCTCCTGCTACTATTCCACAGGGCCTTTAAGGGTAATGCTGAATTCTCCCTCATAGAGACCATAAGGACGCTGCACAACATCACCGACGAGATTCCCCTAGAGGAGCCACCCCCTCTAATAGGAAACTGGTGAAGCTAACCGTAGCAGAAACCTCTGCCACAACCACTTTCAAGAGAAGCAATCATCTTCTAGGTGTGACCATTAGATGAGAGGAGGCGAAAAAGACCAAACTAGCCGTACTAAACTGAAGAGGACATGCAATCGCCATGCGACCTAGAGCGAGAAGAAACCGCTGAAAGAATGTAGTGAAAAAAACAGTGCTACCACCACCCAAAATAGTGGAAACCCCCACCCCGATATAGATCTTCCGAACGTTACTGAACCCTTCGCGGCCGTGGCTCAGAACTACTGTGGACAGGCCTTTGAGGAGAAACTGGAGCTGATACGTGCCCACTTCCCCTCAAGGGAGTCCTTAAGAGGAATGCGGGAGAAACATGAGATTTTGCGCATGGAGCACAGGGAAACTCTACGCATCAGGAAGCAGGGACTACAAAAAACGCTCCAGGAAGTGGAGGAAAAACTCAGGTTAACAATCAACAAAACTATAAACAAATCACCATATACTAAATAGTAGACCCATTGGATACGCCAGTTCTTCGGCTTCCTCCCAAAAAATATGGTTGACGCATTAGTTGAACGCTACAAACTGGACAG
>JBMFNX010000084.1:0-2182 GCA_049969935.1 Nitrososphaeria archaeon | reverse complement strand
ACATTATACTGGATACTAGCATACACTAGCGTAAAAAACAGGACGGTGGAAACAATACTATTATGTGGCACGTCAATGCTGCTGGGCCTACTTACAGTAGTGTACGCAAACTGGTATGAGCTGGTTTAAGCGCCATCTAAGTCGCCGAAAATGATTGTGGGAAAGAGAATGGCTGAGGCGAGGGCCAAGATTATAGCATGCATACCAGTAATGGTAAATTTATATAGGGGAAGAGTTTAGAAATACGAATGATGAGGATGGAAACAAATGTTACTGAAGGCCAATTGAAGCTGGTGCTCAATAGATTGGACATGGTTAGACTTGAACTGATAAGGCTTCGAGCCATACTTTTGCCAGAAGAAGAGTTAAGTGAAGAAGAGAAGAAAGAGCTTGAGGACGCTCGAAAAGAAATTATAGAAGGCTCAAGCGTAAACCTCGAAGACTTAATTAAAGAACTGGATACATAATTGTTTCAAGTAATCATATCCCAAAAGGCCAGAAAATCTATTAAGAATTATCTATGAAATCCTATGGGATCTTAAGAAGGTTTATGTGCTACTTATCGAGCGAAGAGAAAGAGCTTACTCTTAACCTCATAGTTGAATAAACGGCTTTCCATGGACAAAGAACTACTCGATAACGACGTTATTATTCTGAGGAAAAATGGAAAAACCCATAAAAATAACTCTTCACACTAGGCGTAGGATGCTCAAATATGGCTTAGAGGAGGAAACCGTGGTTAAGGCTTTAAGAGCACCCGATTACATTGTTGAAGGTGCGTTTGGAAGAAAGATAGCGCATAAGTCCATGGATGACCTTATCCTAAGAGTTATATATGAGGATAATGAAGAGATAATTGTAGTAACCGTTTACCCTGCGAGGAAGAAGAGGTATGCAGAAACTGTTTAGAAAGGTCGAATACAGCCCAGACGCAGATGCAATAGTAGTAACTCTAAACGACAGCCCTCCAAAATATGGCGAAAGCTTCGGAGACAACATCATAATACATTTCGATGAAAAAGGCCAGCCCGTCGAGATCGAGATCTTGAACGCAAGCGAATTCGTACTCTCCTCAATGGAGGCGATAACAACGAAGGCTAAAGAGAAGGCCATCGATAGAGAAGGCGAGAAAAATACTATGTTATGAACCAAAAATGGAAATGGGGACAGTCTTGAGAAAGGTGGCACTGACTACGACAGGAACGGGCCTGCCAACTTGGGCGCTGTTTTCAGTGTTAACGCTTAGGCTGCCTAATAAAAAACAATTCACAGAAATAGAACATTTCAACAACATAGCAGTCTACAAATATTCTCAAACCAAATAAAAAATAATGGTTAAAGGATTTGAGTAAAAAGCAACCTTACATTGTAGCATGCATACCAGCATACAATGAGGAAAAGAATATTGCGGGTGTTGTAATTAAGACATTAAAGTATGTGGACAAGGTTATAGTATGTGATGATGGTTCAAAGGATTTGACTGGAGATATAGCGGAAAAGCTTGGTGCTGAGGTAGTTAGGCATGAACGGAACCAAGGATATGGTGCAGCACTTTCAACACTATTTCAGAGGGCGAAGGAAGTGGATGCTGACGTAATGGTTATCTTGGATGGAGATGGACAACATGATCCAGAAGACATTCCAAGACTAGTTAAGCCAGTGTTGGAGGGTGAAGCTGACATAGTAATAGGTTCAAGGTTCATTGGCAAGGGGATAGGTAACGTTCCAGCCTACAGAAGGTTTGGAATAAAAATGATTACAAAATTTGCGAAAAGGTCGACATACGATAACATAACTGATGCCCAGTCAGGCTATAGAGTATACAGTAGGAGGGCGATAGAGGCTGTAAAGCCAAGCGAAAGTGGGATGGGTGCGAGCACAGAAATTTTGATGAAGGCGAAAGAACATGATTTAAAAATCATTGAATTGCCAGTTAAAATAAAGTATGAAAAAGGTTCCTCCAAACAGAACCCAATATATCATGGACTAGATGTTATGTTAAGCATCGTTAAACATATGTCGATAAGACATCCACTAATATTCTACGGCATACCAGGTACAATAGCAATGTTGATTTCACTATTCTTTTGGATATGGACATTGCAAGAGTTTGCGGCAACAAGGCAAATAATAACAAACGTTACACTAATAGCGGTAGCTTCAACAATAGTTGGGCTAATGT
>JBMFNX010000083.1:0-2222 GCA_049969935.1 Nitrososphaeria archaeon | reverse complement strand
CTGCTGGAGCCTCCCACACCCAATTCAGTCCAGAGCCTTATCCCAGCATTTGGACATCCAGACTACATTCGGGACGATTCGCCCAAAATTTTATCGTTAAACTCATATTTAAACACTTTGACAATTCATCTCAGAGCTAAAGCTCTAGGCTTTCTTGTCAAGTTTTTGTAAACTTTGCTGCAGGAGGTATAGCCACGCCAGCTGACGCTGCTCTAATGATGAAGCTTGGATGTGACGGAATATTTGTGGGCTCAGGAATATTCAAGTCAAGCGACCCACTTGAAAGGGCTAGAGCTATAGTGTTGGCGGCAGCCTTTTACGATGACCCGAAGACGGTAGCGGAAGCCCAGAAGATGGTGGACGAAAAGAAGTCGATGGCTGGAATGGATGTGGCAAGCCTTGAGTTGAGGATGCAGGAAAGGGGAGGAGGATGAAACTTAAGGTAGGCGTGCTCGGTCTCCAGGGGGATGTTGAAGAGCACATGGGGGCGACTGAGCTGGCGTTCAAGAGACTTGGGTTAGAGGGCGAGGCTGTCTGGGTAAAGGATGGAGGGGGGTGTTTAGTGTAGACGGGCTAATAATACCAGGTGGAGAAAGCACGGTCATAGGGCTTCTATCTTCATTTGGAAGGGCTCTCGACGCGGTTAAGGAGAGGGCTCTTAGGGAAGGGTTCCCAGTCCTTGGAACATGCGCTGGCCTTATAATTATGGCTAAAAGAGCCTACGATAGGGTGGTTGGCAGAAGAGACCAGAGGCTTCTCGGTATAATGGACATAACGGTGGAGAGGAACTCGTTCGGGAGACAGAAGGAGTCTTTTGAAGTTGACCTTCAAATTCCAGCATTAGGGGAAAAGGCTTTAGAGCCGTCTTCATAAGGGCGCCCACTGTAAAGGAGGTTGGAGGCAACGTTGAAGTTATAGCGAAGCTTGAAGACCATGTGGTCGGGGTGAGAGAGGGGAAGCTGGTGGGGCTGGCCTTCCACCCGGAGCTTACAGAAGACACTAGAGTTCACGAGTACTTCATAAACTTGGTGCAGAAGCATAAAAGCACATTTTGCCTCCAAAACCCCCATTAGGATGAGCACATCCTCTCACCACCCAGCCGCTTCCATTCTATTCTTTGGCTCAAGAACATGGACGTTTCCAATTCCAGCGCACACAAGCTCACCACAGTTTCCGAACGGCTTAACTTCAAGTCCATAGACGTGGCAACCTTCAACGCCTCGGAGTCGACGCCAACACAAACCCCTTTCTTAAACCCAACTCTCTGAGAAGCGTTTAGCCCAAGTTGTATTCTCCCAAGCGTCCACAAAACAAAGTTAACTTTCCCTGCTGCTGGCCTTGAACCATAGACTACATGTGGGGGGGAAGGATTTTTTGTTAAAATGGTTGCAGAGTTATTTTAAAGAATGAAAACAAAAATATTTGTGTCAACAATTTTGTTTCAAGAGGGCCATCAGCATTATTCGTCTAGCATGGCTGGAGGGGGATCCTATTCAACTACTCATTCTCTTTTCAGAGCTTTAAAGATACCCTATTGACTTCCTTGACGCTTCAAAACTTTTGTTTCACATTAGGAGCAACTCCATAGGTCTTAGAACTCCCTTCACAGGATCTACTTCTAACCCCAGCTCTTCTAAAGTTGTTACACCAAGTAAGTAGACGTTCTCTTCGCCGAACACTACTATGGTGTACGTAAACTTGCCCTCGATTTCAACACCCATTAAGCCTACGTCCTTCTCAACTACTTCATTGTTTGCAAGTTTAAACTTTCTTCTATTTATTGCCTTTATACCAAGTTCTTTTAATAGTGATGAAGGTAGAACTGTATAAATAGCTCCCGTATCAGCTAATAGCTCTAGCTCCCTTGACTGCTTTGGATTTTCAATGTTCCAGACCTTAACTCTAACTTTAACAAAACCCATTCTTACAAGATGGTGTTCAAAGGATGTTTTAAACTTTGCGCATGCTTTAGCTCCTCGATGAATCATCTTAACTTCCGCTTACCCTACTTAGCTCACGCACACCTGCTCAATTCATCACACATTTTTTAAGGTTTTCCAACCTGAATCTTTAATTGCCTTACGCATTATAATAATCTCCATTTCATATGACTCATTATCACTTAAGTGAGGGGCAACAATTCAGGGTTTAGTAATCAGCATTATTTCCAGACCCTACGCACCCATTCCACTCTATCAAAGTCTTTATCGTTCGTATATATC
>JBMFNX010000082.1:0-2260 GCA_049969935.1 Nitrososphaeria archaeon | reverse complement strand
ACCAAACATATAAGCTCATTCACAACAATATACAACTGGATATTAAGGAATAGGCTATCGTGACAACATCTATTCAGCGATATAAAATTCTTATATAGTTGTATGCAAAGTATTATACTTATGTTACAACAATTTGTGGACAGGGTTCGGGAACTGGATTTCTTGGAAAAAAAGTATCTAGAGGATTCAGCTCAACTAGTCATCATTTATGGACGGAGAAGGGTTGGCAAAACAGAGTTGATTAAAAAATTTTTGCAAGGTAAAAGAGCCCTATACTTTCTCTGTACAAGAGATAGTATGATAGAAAACGTGAAAGAGCTTAAAAGAAAGTTTGGCGAATTCACTGGAAAAGAATATTTTTTAAAACTTGATACAGACTCACTATTCGACATATTCAAGTATTTTTTGGATGAAATTAAGATGGAGAAGGTTGTTATAGCGTTCGACGAGTTCCCTTACCTTATTGAGCTTAACAGGGGTATCGTCTCAACCTTCCAAAAAATCTGGGATGAGCTGCTTGGAGACAAAAAAGTGTTTCTAATACTCTGCGGATCAAGTGTAGGGATGATGGAGACTGAAGTCTTAGGCTATAAAAGCCCATTATATGGGAGAAGAACTGGAGAATGGAAGGTTGAACCCTTTAGAATAATTGACATCCTTTCCCTCTTCAGAAACCTTTCCCTAGAACAGGTTGTAGAAATTTGGTCCATATTCGGTGGAACACCATTCTACTTAAATCAAGTGGACCAAAACCTTTCCCTAGAAGAGAATTTGAAATCAAAAATTTTAAGCAAAGGTGAAGTCCTCTATAACGAGCCTATAATATTGTTGAGAGAGGAATTTAGGGAGCCGAGAACCTACACATTAATTCTAAAATATCTTTCCCTCGGCTACAACACCTTAGGAGAACTTTCTTCAGCCACTGGAATAGATAAGGGTAACCTTTCAAAATACATTTCAGAGCTGGAGGAAACAAAATTAATAGAATATATTTTACCTCTTGGACAAAGGAAAAGGGGAATATATGTTGTCAGCGAACCATTCTTTAACTTCTGGTTCAGGTTCGTCTACCCCAACCTATCAGACCTAGAAGCTGGGCTGGTAAACGAAGTATACCAAAGAATTTCCTCTCAACTAAATTCCTATTTCGGCCAAATGTTTGAAAGACTAATCTTCGAGTTGGTTAAAGCTAAAGAAATTCCACTACCAATCCCCTTCACTGAAGTTAGAAGATGGTGGTATAAAGATAAGGAAATCGATATGATAGCTCTTGACCACGAGCGGAAACAGGCCATTTTCGCAGAATGCAAGTGGCAAAACAACTTGGATGCAGAGGAGGTCATAGAAAATCTTAAAGAAAAGTCTAAGTTTGTGAAATGGAATAATATGGAGAGAAGGGAATATTTTGCTATATTTGCAAAAAGCTTTAGAAATAAGGTTGACGCACCAAATATAATCTTATTTGACTTAAAACTTTTAGAGAAAAACTTAAAACGTTTGTAAAGTCTTTCCATCAACACTTACGACTTATGCCTACTTAAGTCCACATGTCTTGAAACTCTGGTAACCGCGTACAATATCTTACAGTTAGATTCACATGTTACCCTTCTGCCATAACATTTATAGAATATAGAAGGGAAGTAGAATATTAAACCCTTTTTATTTAAAGGATTTAAGCAACTTTCTAAGCTCATCCAATTTCTTATTAACTGCTTCCTCTCCCTCAAATTCTTTTCCAATTTCCAATAATATGTCTTCTATCATATTTTTTGGGTCTCCGCCTAAAAGCAACTTTAGTCGATTCCAGTCTATCTTATCACCATGATGGATCATGAGCCATAAAGCGTCTTCAAGATCCTTTAACGAGGAGAGGACAACTATTTTTGCAGCAATATTTTCCTCAAGCTGTGCAATTTTAACCTTTTCACCTTCTATTTCAACATCTACAGCTCTTCTTAAAGTTTCAAAATCGAGCTTTGATGATGCAAACTTAAAGTCAATCCTATACCCGTCAACTATTATCGTAAAATGTTCGCCGCGAGAAAAAGCATCCCTCACTTCATTAAAGCTTACATTGAATCCCTCCCTTTCCAGTTCTATGAACAACTTTCTTGCATCATCCAAAGATTTAGCTTCAACTATGAAATCTATGTCTTCCGTCATCCTTTTAACTCCCATTAGTATACAGGCGAATCCTCCTACAAGAGCATACGTGAACTACCCACGTCTGAATGGCGTGGGCTTCTCACTTCCTCGGCTG
>JBMFNX010000081.1:0-2283 GCA_049969935.1 Nitrososphaeria archaeon | reverse complement strand
TAAGCCTCTCATCAACAGCCTTCCAATCCATAAATTAAAAAATAATGGGCAAAAGATTTAAATTAAGCCACAAAGCTAAATTTATAGAAACTCAATCTTAATAAGTCTCTGGACTTTATTGTCAAATGGTGGGGTGATGAGGGAGAAAGTTTTGGAGGATTTAAGGAAGTTTTTTGAGAATGAGAAACGTGTTGGGGTCGTCTACCTTTTTGGCTCTCATGCTAGAGGGTTGGATACTGTGGCTAGTGATGTTGATTTGGCTGTCCTGCTTTCTGAAGTTCCTGAAAATTTTCTTGAATATTATCTGTATTTGGTTAATAGGCTTTCAGAATTTTTTGGAGATCGCTTAGATTTAGTGGTTCTTAACATTATGCCTCCGATGTTTAAATATCAGGTGATAAAGTATGGTAAAATTGTTTTTTGTAGAGATAATAGGTTTAGGGTTATGTTTGAGTCAAGGGCTTTATGTGAATATCTGGATTTTAGGAGGATTTTAGAGGTGTATGATAGATGTTTAGTGGAACGGGCGCTGGCGTAGTAAGGGACCTTATTTTAGCTAAGCTTGATAGGCTAAGGCTTTACCTTAAGTATTTGCAAGAGTTGCGGAAAAGTTCTCTTGAAGATTTTTTAGGGGACTTTAGAATATGTGGTGCTACTGAAAGATATCTTCAAGTGGCTATTGAAAGTGTGATAGATGTTGGTAATGAGATAATTTCTTCTCTTGAGCTTGGAAGACCTGAAAGGTATCGGGATATTCCTTACATATTGTCTGCTGCAAATATTTTGCCCAAGGATTTTGCTGAAAATCTTGTTTCAATGATTGGTTTTAGGAACCTGCTAGTCCACGATTACGCTTCAGTTAACCTTAACTTAGTTTACGAGTTCCTTCAAACAAGGCTCGCAGATTTTGAAACGTTTATAAGATATATTGTGGAATGGCTTAAAAAAAACTGGTGACTAGCATTTTATACCTTTAGAATTATTAGAAGAAATATTTGGAGCCTTCATATTCTTTTAATTGTTATTATAGTTTCAGAATAATGTTACTAGTACCATCACTAATATTATTGTGATGGCTCCTAAGATTTCTCTGGCCCAAACTTTTCCTCCTTTAGTAGTAGTTTTGTTAGTATTAGTGTGAATAGTGGGTACGAGTATACGATTGTTGTTACTATTGATACGGAGCCTATTTTTAGTGCTGTCATCATTGCCAGCCAGCCTATGCTCATAACAATTCTTGTTGCTATGAAATAGAGTAGGCTTGTTTTTGGAACCTTGATATTGTTTCTTTCACCTGTTAGTATTATGTGTGCTAGGAAGAAGGTTAGGCTTGTAGTTGCTCCTACTCGTGCACTTAAATATGGGTCTGATTCTATTTGTAGTCCAGCCTTGCTTATTATGTTTGATAGTGCGGCACAGGATATTCCAGACGATTACGCAAGAGACTTTACCATATCATCTTACGGGAAAATGGATTCGACTATACCATCTTTTGCTGGACAGCTAACCTTCCTCATGGAGGAGGAGAAGGTTAACCTTCAAACTGCAACCATAACCCTAGAAAAGCCAGTGTACACGTACAATGTTCAACTGCAGGTGTCAAGGGGACAGACTACTATAGTAAAAAACTTCAGTGACCCACTGGAGGACACAATATACAGTCCAAGCGCTCCAGCATACGTTTACGTGAACCTAGACGGATTCGACTTCCAATGTAATGCCTTGGACGGTGGAGAAAACCAGACCATAGTCCTAAACTTTCCAAAAACATGTGGTGGAATAGCCTACGTGAACGTGACAGACGGAATTAAAACATATTCTATAACATTGGCTGGAAAACCAAACTACACTCCCCTAACAGGAGTCACAGGATACGTTGGAGAATATAGGATCACGTTTCCATCGAAAACGTGGACTGGAAATGTTACAGTCACAGCTGTAAACGAATGGAATGTCACAAGCGTGAAACTAGTATGGTTTCCAACAGGATCGCCTCTACAGCAGAACCCCATTAGAATAGACATAAGCTGGGTGCAGGCTGCAACAGCCCTAACAATAATATCCACAATAATATATTTGGCCGCCAGAAGACTGAAGGAGGAGACAGGGTGATAGAATAAGCTAAAAATTTAAGCATCTGCTTAACAGACCCAAGCCTAACAGTTTACTAAAGCAGTCGGTGTAGATGGTTGAGCCCCTAGAAACTTATGATGATGTCAAGTTAAGCCTTTTGTTAGGATGTGGTTGTATAGGAGTGTGTATGTTTGGATGAAGTTTGTTATT
>JBMFNX010000080.1:0-2388 GCA_049969935.1 Nitrososphaeria archaeon | reverse complement strand
ATAGTGTAGAAAAGCATTTTCCAATAATCATGTTGAAGACAAGCAGGTTTCTTGGGGTGATAGAATGGTTTTCGAAGCTGAAGGGGGTTGGTGTGCTGTCATCCTTTTTCCTCTACATTCTTCCAGCAGTCGCAGGCTTCATGACCTACATGCTTGCCTCAGCTCTTGTGAACATGTTGAAAAATTTTCTGCTCAGATCTTATGTGAGAAGCTTGGGTTTAGAGGCTAACCTGCTTCTTCCAGGCCTCAACCCATATCTTCCGTTTGTCTACGGGTGGGTGGGGGTTGTTGTCGCGATAGCTGTCCACGAGGGCGCCCACGGTGTTGTTGCAAGATCAAAGGGTTTGCCTGTGAAGTCCGCTGGACTACTGTTTTTCCTTATAGTGCCTGTGGGCGCATTCGTTGAAGTTGACGAGAGTGAAATGGTTCAGGCTCCTCCTTCAAAGTCTATGAAGGTTCTCGCTGCAGGACCCGGCGCCAACCTTGCTGTGGCAGCCGTGGCTTTAACACTGCTGCTTCTCCTCCTCAGCACAGTGTCTCCAGCATACGGTAACCTTCTATTGTACGCTGTAGTCGAAAACGGGCCAGCTTACAATGCTGGAGTGAAACATGGTGAAGTAATCTTGTCCGTTAACGGTGTAAACGTTTCAAGCTTAAGTGAGGTGGAGAAGATTTTGTCAAGTTTAAGGGTTAACGACATCCTCACTTTAACAGCATATGTTCCAGGCAACAGGAGTATAGTTGAACACCATATTGTCCTCGGAAGCCGTCCCGACAACGTTTCCAGAGCATACATGGGTGTGACAATAGTTTCCCTTGACGCTGTCCTAAACAATTATAGGAGGTTCGGTTTGGAAAATGTTTTATCATATCTCGTCTGGCCTACATTAAGTCCGTCCACGATACCGTTTTCAGAACATCTTGCACCATACTATGTTTCCTCCGCAGTCGGATCCCTTTACCCTTTTGTAGCGAACCTGTTCTACTGGACCTGGATGGTCAACTTTAACCTCAGCCTATTCAATGCGCTTCCAATATATCCTTTAGACGGTGGACAGGCTTTGAAAATTTTTCTGAAAAAGGTTTCTGGAAAAAGGGTTAGTGAAAGGGGACAGAATATTATCGTCGGCGTCATCTCCGCCCTGATGATGTTTCTCGTGATTTCAACAGTACTTGTTCCCTACATTTTCTAAGAAGACTGTAGTATGCGCCTCCATTAGGACTGGTTACAATAACACTGGTCTTGTATATTGCTGAAATGAAGGCTGGGCTTATGATGGAGAACGTGTGGCTTGTGCCTGTGACACCGTCACCCCACCGATAGTAGCCTACAGTGTACCCGAACGCTGACACGATGGAATTGTAACATTCTCTATTCTTCTGAACAATGATGTGATGTTTGAGGTAGCTGTTTATGAGTTCCCCCAGCCTTCAGAAAACTGTTAAAACGTCATCAGTAATGCTTCCACCGGTTTTAGACGTTTTTGGATAGGGTCTGGTGCTAGCCCAAGCTGTTCCATGGTAACAGAACCCAGAAGGTGGACGTCTTCTTCCCCAAATATTACTGGTGTTGCTGTAGCCTTAACTCCACCAACTTCTATACCTACTTCACCTAATGGTTTCTCTAAAACTCTTCCATCTGCAAGCCTAAGGTTAACTGTTCTAACACTCTTTATTCCAAGCGAATATAGTATGCTAGATGGGAGCACGGTGTAGGTTGAGCCTGTGTCAACTGAAACTTCAACCCTAGCATTTTTTGAAATATCCTGAGGGTTCCAAATCATCGCCTGAACCCTAAACATCCCCAACTCTTATCCACCTCCACTATTATTTACAGGCCTTAAATACTTTAGAAGCTTCCTGAATGCACAAATTTTTTATTAACTTAATCAATATCGACTTATGAGAACATATGATGCTTAATAAAAGCTATCTTTAACTAAAAGCTTTATTATAGCAAAAAGACAAGTTTGCTTTTATGGAAAAAGAGAAGGCCTGGCTTCTTGGAGCAGTGGAAAAGATACTTCTCTAGCATTCTACGAAATTCAAAAGAATGAAGGTTATGAGGTAGCTTCCCTCTTTACCATGCCGGCAGTATAATGTATTATGCTAGAAAAGTGTTCCAGCACATCATATGATTCCAGCATCCGATTAAACCATGTTTTCCACGGCAGCAACTAAACACTGTTGACAAACACTTGCTCCAGACAATGGACTAGGCCAGCGAACCCTCCATCACATAGAAGGCTTCCATCAAACCTAAGCCTCTGGCACAGCTCATAACCTATCCTGTTAAGCAGGAGCACAGAACCTTTCCCGAAAAGGTTTCCCATAAACTCTTCAAACTTTTCCGGACATTCTACAACATCCTCTAAACGTTTCAACCCA
>JBMFNX010000079.1:0-2624 GCA_049969935.1 Nitrososphaeria archaeon | reverse complement strand
ATATTGGAAGGAATATCTTCAACTCTCCCCTCATATTCTATTTTTATTCGTCCCATTGAAGCAAATCTAGCCAAACTTTCAAACTCCTCCTTCCCTGATTTTGTTACATCGCACTCTTTTCTAACAATAGAAGGAATTACTACTGTAAAATTTTCAAAAAATTTAGAACCCCCTAAGTCATTGCTTAGCATATGCCTTTGGATTATGCTGCTATCGGTACAATGTACCCGCAATAATATCTTAATGTCACATCAGCATTTTCAATAAAATTTTTGCAATTCGTGCATCGCATACCAGAAATCTTACCCCTCGTGTTTTCTTTAAAAATAGCAAACGTTGATGCTTTACTTGATGCCCCACACTTGGGACACACAATTTCCAAAGATTTAATTGACAATCGACCCTTTTCGAATTCCTCTAAAAACTCTTTTGAAAGTATTTCTTCATTAATTGGAGGCGCTACTTTTTCTATTTTTTTATATACTCCCTCTATTTCTTGTATAGTTTTAAAGGATTTCTTAACAAACCATGGCCATCCCTTATCAGATTTGTACCACTTCTTAAGCCAATTTAAAGTTTGAGGATCTCCAGCATTTCCAGAACCTATCGATAAACCATTTATACTAAACTCAGGAGCATCGTTTATCCTTTTTATAGTTTCTTCCCTAATTTTCTTAGCAATCAAGGATGCGATTTTAACTTCTAAATAATTTGTGTCGGCTTTCGATGCAACAACAACTTCCGCACCTTGCATTTCTAAAAACTTTAAAAACCTTTTTAATGTCGCTCCAATTCCATAATCGTCTATGACAATCCTACAGTTATTTACTGAAACTTTTCTAAAGAAAATTGCTAGAATCCTTTGATAAACAACATCCATTATCTTATTTATATTAAACTTATCAACATGCCATGGTGGTATCCTTTCATAATTAAAGTCTAACCCCTCATTCCTAAACTGATCTAAATTTTTGAACAAAACATCCCAATAACTAAACTCGTGATGCTTTTTTGTATCAGCTGGACCAACAATTACGTCTATTTTCCTAAAAATTTCTTTTGGGAATATAGCGCCTACAAGCACAGTATGCCCTATTACTTCTCCCTTTCCAGTCTCATCTAAACCTATAAGAAAGTCCTTTGAAGGAAGTACATACATAGAACCTAACAATAAGTCTATTTCTTTCCATGCATTAAACACAGCTGGGTCTTGCATGTTAGAAGGAGTACTATAAAGTGTGCCCTTCTCGTAGTAAGTAAAGGTAGAATCTGAAAATTTAATTCGCCAAACTTCAGAAGGAGCTTTCACTTCTTCTTCTATGCCACCCTCTTTTAGTAAATATTCCTTAATTTTCTCGCTTTTTTCTTTTACAACTTTTTTCCAAGTGCGGCCCTGCATGTTTTAAGTTTAGAGATAAAGAGTTCTTAAATGTTTTACAGAAAATGCTTTTTAAATTTATTATTCCATTTTAAACTTCATAATTCAGCATTTTTGCCGACTTGAACAAGTGTGGTGCAGCTTTTTGCAGATATCTCCCTCCTATCCTCCACTGGATTCTACCGCTTAATCCGTAAGTTTTCAAAAATTTGTTTAGGTAAGCGATTATTCCATCTTTCTCCTTGTCTCCGCGAGCGTATGAAACAAGAACGCCTAAATCTCTTGCAATTTTAAAGTCGAATGTGAAAGGTTTAGTCAAAAATTCTTCAGTTATCTTTCTAAGAAATTTCTCGTCGAAGTTGAATAATAAGACCTTCCTGCACTTCTCGCATTCAGGGTGAAGCCTATCATGCATTTTAATGTAGCTGATAGCTTTTTCATCGCCAGGACAACGCTTATCTGGATTTCTTAAATCCTTATACCATATCCAATCATCATCCACAAGGATCTTGTGCGTTATTCTGTCTTCTTCACTCACCTTATCTTGGCAATAATCGACAACCTCTTTAACTACTTTCCAACTTCTCTCATAAGCAGTTACATCAAGTTTTCTTCCTACATATTCTTTCAGAAACTTTTCTTGCCCTGATAAATCCACCGAACCTGACCTTCTATCTATGATTATTTGCCTAGGGTCAATTTGCCTTTTCATTCTACCACTTTTATACAACAATCTCAAAAATTTTCCATCTTCCCTTACCTTCAGCTTTAACTAAACCAAGCTCAACCATCTGCTTCATATAGTTTCTATAAGCTCTATCAACTACTGGTTTGTTAACATTTTTAGCGTATTCCTTATAAAGCATGCCTGAAGCCATCCTCTTTCTTTTTCCGAGAATTTCGTAAATAACCTTTTGATGTTCATTAAGCTTTGATAAAAAGAACGTTGCTTTAGTTTTCTTTGCCTCTTTAATCGCCTGCTTTATTTCCTCTATCGTAACCTCTTTCAACCCTTTATCCTCGGCCTTCTTGCCTGCTCTCCTTAAGATTTCTAAGGCAACTCTTGCGTCTCCTTCCGCTGCAACGCTTACAATTTTTATCAAATTATTTTTTATTGTACCGGGTCTAAATGAATACTCAACTCTGTCTTTTAGGATGTCAAAGAGCTCATTCGGTGAGTAAGCTGGAAATTCAATCTCAGTCAAAGCTAAGCTGCTTTTAATTCTCGCTGGCAAATCAATTAAAG
>JBMFNX010000078.1:0-2643 GCA_049969935.1 Nitrososphaeria archaeon | reverse complement strand
CTCTGCTGTTATATTTAAGGCGGAGGGGCAGTCGTTTAGTTTCATGGACAAAAACGTTCTGTTAACCAGAGTTAATGGAACACATTAGGGCTGAATATATTTAACACAATTTTTAAAAAAGGAAACAAACTCGCATTAAGGACTGCTCCATCATCCAACAACTCTTTGAAATTGACAGTTTAAAGCTGAATCTTACTGGCGAAAGCTTCTCAATCAGCAACGTTATGCTCATGGGCATAATGTTGCCTTGAGTGTTCTAAAACGCAAAATGTTCTATTAACCATTTCTCCAAACTCATCACTAAAAAACTGCAAAAAATATTTTTCAAGTTAATAGAACATCCTAGAAGTTAGACATTAACGCTCAAATATTATGGGCAGTTTAAAGGCTTCGTTAGCAACTCTCCCCTAGTATTTGCAAGAGAGGCTACCCAACGCTACTCCGAAACAATCTTCAAAAACGCTTCCAGCTTGCTCCATCAAACTTCAATAGCAATAGTAACCTTCTATTAGACATTATTAACAGAATAGAATTATGAAGAGTTAAACAATGCAGAAAATTTAAAGGAAGACATTGCCAAATTAGTGTTGAAGGGAGGAAAAAGACAGGTTTAAACTATTTTATGTGTATGAGGGAATAATGTGATGAATAATCAAGATAGAGAGCTCCAAATTAAACTTGCTAAGCTTCAAGCGAATATTCAAATTTATATCAGTTGTGCTTTTGGATTCTTAGCTGGATTTTTATCGGTAGTTATTATAGGAGTGCAAATATACTTTAGTTTGCCAATAGAGGCACACTCTGTATTTGAAGTCAATTTATTCTTTTTGATAGCATTTATAAGCTGTATCATTTTATGCGTGTATTTTTCTGGTTATTACATTGTTAAAGCTATTCGAGCTAGAGATGAGATAGAAGAACTTAAAAAAGAATATTGCTGGTAGACTCTTCTTTGTAGTTATAGAAAAAGATGTAGCTATCCTAAGTAGTTATAACTGATGAGGAATTCAAGTCGATAAATGTATATGTAGTTGCCGTAGCTGTCAGTGCGAGTGATGTATATGTAGTTGATTCCTTCAGTTATTAAAGAGAAGTCAAATGCTGGATTTTCTTTGCTAACTTGAAAACAATTATTTTTTATCGTATTATCAGGTCCCAACGGTCCCAGCTTGAAATAAGTGTAATCCCATGGGTCCGAAATATTTATGAAGTAAAGGTAAACTGAATGAGGCTGAGCCCCTGTACCCGTAACATCTGCTTTCCATATAATATTGACGTATAGTTCAGTGACATTGATGAGTTTACCTTTTGTTTCTAAGTTAAAATAATAATAAATCACGCTTCCGTAGCCAGGTATCCCAAGTTGCGTACCAGAGTAGAGGGTGTCTTGAACAACTACTTTTTCAACGCCTTTCTTAATTGTTAGCGGCCTATCTTCTGGCCAGTTTGTTACGTTTACGTTTTTTGTTGGGTCTCCTGTTGTTGCCCATGATGTTCCCAGCATTCCTAGGTCTGTTGAGTCTATTACGCCGTCATCGTTTAGGTCTTTCCATGGGTCGTATCCACTTGTGCTTTGGCTTCTTATAGGCACTACTGTGAATAGTGCTGCTGTTAAACAGAATGTGGCTAAAACTGCAATTATCAAATCTTTTTTATTTGCCATTTTATCACCTCCCTTCTCCTTCAAAATACACTAAAATAATATACAATAAATTGCTTTAAAACATTCTGAAATAAACTTCCATCAATGAGCGAACGCATCGTTTAACGTGAAACATCGTAGTTTATCTATGTAAGTGATTTACTTTGGAATATGATGCTCTATAATTTCAGAGAATGATGTGCATTAAAATTTATTCACTTGGAGACCTCATACCCCAGTATGTTCCTATCATTCCGAGGTCAACTGAATCAATTACAGAATCTCTGTTCAAATCAGCATCGCTCATGTAATTTGGATCACCAGTAATTGAACCCCAAGCTACTCCAAGTATGCCTAAGTCAGATGAATCAACTATACCATCATTATTTATATCTGGACTATTATATGGCGGATATACTATGCCTATATATGCTGAACCGACAGCACTAAACCATATGCCATTTTCAGGAACTTCAGTCATAAAATAGCAATATGGTGAGATTGCTTCATATGAAAACATCGCTTCCGTAAATGCCATTCTTACGCTTATCTGCCTACTATTTGTTGTCCACCACAAATTCCCATAGCTGTCTTTCAAAACATGATAAGGTCCTTCATTTGTCACCAAGGTATTTGTAACTATTCGATCAATAGAGTGTGTCACTTTATCTATTTTGGCAATCGTTCCGTTTAATATGGGACCTTCAGGCTCTCTTCTATGGTTCTCTGCAACGTACACATACTTGCTATCAACTTCTATTCCTAAAGGTCTGTCGAAACCTGTCAAGTTCAAATCGAAAATATTTGCTGTCATATTAAACCTCTTAACTACTCCATACGATACAGCCGAGAGCCACAGACAATCGTTATCAACTTCTAAAAATCCCCAATCATTGTATTCTGTGGGATAAACATTCAATATAGTATCATTTCTGTAATCAACCTTGCTTAGTCCTGTACCTGTCAGGCACCAGATATAATCATCTGCAAATTTAACATCG
>JBMFNX010000077.1:0-2703 GCA_049969935.1 Nitrososphaeria archaeon | reverse complement strand
CCATTTTCAACAAACTTCTCGTTGAATTCTTTAACCTTTAGAACAACCGCAGTAAAATAATTTAATCCAATAGAAGTGAAGGCTGCATCCACTACCATTAAAACAACATTTCCTCCCCATCTCTCAGTTTTAAGGCATCTTTCGCAATGCTCTTTTAATCCCGAGGCTTTCTGCATATAGCTATCAACTATTCCTTTCAATAGAGGCATCGTGTTACCCTCCACTTTTTACATAAGCTTTTATAAATTTATTTTTGCTACCGGGCGTGTCTAAGAATTGATCCTTCGTTCATTGTCTTATTAATCATGATAGAATAAATTATCTTCGCCAGCTTGGCTGCTTTTTCCGATGACATTTTCAATTATTAATTTTCGTTTAATTGTTTCTTAAAAGTTATCGTGTGGGACTCGCGCCTAACTAAGTGTGGATACCAGCGGATTTTATAGGAAGGGTTTAACTGTTTTGTATAAGGGACGTGCTTAGCCAGAAGGCATCCCCCTCAAACAACGTGTGAGATGATGGAAGGTCAAATGTACCCTGTTTTCCTGAAAAACTCTATCAAGTGCATGACTTTAGAATTTTCCATGTTAATTTGGTACCTTAAATGTGTCCCCTCACACTCTTTAACCCAACCTATTTTAACAAGATGCTTAAGGTTCCTGTCCACGTCAGCCCTCTTTAAGCCTGTAGCCTTAGCCAGCGCATACTTGCTCAACATCCTACCACGCCCTCTCGCAAGCTCTCTCAAGATCCTTATCCTTCCAACAGTTCCAAGGCCTTCTTCAACCTCAACCATCTCTTCTGCCACCATACAGTTCACCCTCCAACCTCCCCAGTAGACTGTTGAGGAAAAGTTCAAGGTTTTCGACTGGAGCGCCGCTGACTCCAACCTCCCTCAAAGACCTTATCTCTATTATCCTCCTATCATGCAAGTCCTGCAGAAACTCTTCAACATCCTCGGAAGGCTTCACCCTCACCTCGTTGCAGACCATCTCATAGTTTAACCTCACATCCTTTAACGTGGTGTAAGGTTTCCGAGTGCCCTTCAAGGCCCTTGCAACCGCAAGCAGCGTGATAAGGTGACCTTTTTTCGGCAAATTCATTAAATCCTCCTCCGTTATAGAAGGATGTATTCTGCTGTGAACACTTCTAACATGCTCCGGCTGAACCCTGTCAGATCCAAGGTTTTCTGCAAGGTTTCCAGCATAGAGCAGCAGGTCCAGCGCATACCTTATGTCACCGTTCACAGGCGGGGAAGCCGCTATGTTTGCAATATATTCCAGCACATCCTCTGAAACAGTGTTGGGTGCAAACGCTTCCACAGCCCTCGCTGAAAGAATATCGTACACTTCATCCGCCTTATATGGTTTGAACTCGAGCGGAATCCTGCCCAGTGTACTCAATTCCGCACTATCAAGCCTGCTGTAGAAGTCATGTCCCTTGCAGTGAATATGACTCCGACCACGTTACAGTGTATTCTAGGGTCAACTTCGTTCAACCTCGTCAAATCGTACACTACACTCGTGTCCCTCGAGCTTCTGATAAAATAGTCTATTTCGTCAAGAGAAATTACAGCATACCTTCTCTTCTCATCCAATGTCCTAAGCATTGTCCGCAGCATTTCTTCAGCGCTCAAGCTTGAAGAATAGGATTCTGGAGCGCATGCTTCAAGCAGATACCTGTACAATATAACCCTACTGCCTCCGTGAAGCTTCAGGTTAACGTAAACGTGCCTCAGATTGCGTCCGAACTTTGAAGCTTCACCTTCAACCCTTTCACCGAACTTTAGCACAGAACATGTTTTGCCGGAGCCTGCTGGACCGACAATACTTAAAACCTTCAAATATGCTCCAGGAGGATTGCTTAAGCTTTCACCGAAAAAGTTTCTTATAAAAGAAATCTGCTCCTCCCTATGAGGTAAAGTGGGTGGAATATATCTTGGGGAAAGCTTATCCCTATCCCTGAAGATCACGGCCGCCACAGCCCTCTAGAATAGAGAAGCCTCGGGGACATAAACGTTTTCCACCACAATCTTCTAGAACACAGCATGACCCCACCCCCCTCCCCCCAGACGGTACTCCATAAAATAAATAGTCCTGCAGCAGAAAATCGGCTGAAGAAAAATGGATGCAGAACCCGATCCCAGAATAAGCTTACGCTCCCAGTTCAAGGGAAAGATTGTTAAAATAAAATACTATGATCACATAGAGTTTAGAAGATATGAGTTGAACAGGGTTTCGCCTGTCCTCAGGGAGGCTGTAGGATGGCTTGTCCACGAGGACGGAGAACATGTCATCATAGTGTTTGACAGGCCCGAAAACATTGTATCGAACGGGAAACCTTCTGGACTCTGCATACTCAAAAGCGACATCGTGGAGTTGGAGGAAGTGTCGGAAAAGGAGGGTGAATAGAATTGTTTAAATACGAGTTTAACCATAAAATTGCACAGCTTATGTTCTCCAGCTCCAGTCAAAAGAAAACGCTTGTGGAAGAGAATAGGCTGCCGGCAGCCTCAAAACCTGCGGAAGAGCTTACTGTAGACCTGTCAACGTTTCCAAAAAACATGCTTGATGTCATAAAATATGTTGTGGACTCGCTTAAACCCGGGTACCCGTCAGCCCTACCCTTCGCTTTAAAGAATCAGAGTGTCCTGAACATGGCAAAACATTTGAAGAGGCATAAGACTGCCAGCACACACTCTAT
>JBMFNX010000076.1:0-2711 GCA_049969935.1 Nitrososphaeria archaeon | reverse complement strand
CTCCAATTTCTTGCAGAAGACATACCAACCAAATAGCAAAAACCAAACATTAAACACAAAAACAATAGACAAACAAGTCAGTTATTCAACACACCATTTAAAATGACAATTTATAGCAAAAATGACTTATTCTTTGATATAAA
The DNA here is from genome assembly GCA_049969935.1 of Nitrososphaeria archaeon. GTDB lineage: Archaea > Thermoproteota > Nitrososphaeria > JACIWG01 > JACIWG01 > JACIWG01. Next base: position 2,568 of record JBMFNX010000076.1, on the reverse strand, counting down.
AATTCAATGTTGGCAGTAAAAGGCTTAAATTAAAATTAGAGAAATATTTAACATTTGTCTTGCTGCAAAGGATAAAATTTTGTGCCTTTTGCTGGTGCAGGGGGTGGGGTTAGCCTCGTTTTGAGCCCTTGCAGGTATTGAGGGCTAGCAGTTAACTTAAATACTGGTTAACCTGTATAGTTCTTTGGTGGTATACTTGAAAAAGGTCAGCTTATACATAGATGAAAAGCTATGGACCGAGTTTAAAGAAGCTATTTTGAGAAGGCATGGGACGTTGAGGAAGTTAAGCAGTGAGGTTGAAAACTTACTCAGGGCATTTTTGATTGATGAGGAGATTTGGCGGACCTTCGAAAAGATGGGTGTTGATATAAGAGTTCTGATCTCCCCTGAAGAGATAAAGCGAAATAGACCTAAACTAAGAGGCCCACCCTCAGAGGATCTTATTCGAGAGATGAGGGGGAAACGAATTGCTGAAGGTATACCTTGAAAGCAGTGCTATAGTTAAGCGATATGTATCAGAGCCTGGAAGCTCTGCGGTAGATCATGTATTCGATAGGTGTTTGGCAGGAGAGATTTTCATCGCCATATCTGCCTGGAACATTGGGGAGGTGTTAGGTGTTTTTAGTACGAGAAGAAGGAGAGGGTGGCTTACTGAAGACGAATTTAAGGGGACTATTAGGAGTTTCGTAAGCGAGACCGCGAGACTATTTCGTTTAAGAGTTCTGGAAATACTTCCGATTCTGACATCAATGCTTGTTGAGGCTTGGCCTTTAACCTTAAGAGAACATATTTATGAAGCTGACGCCCTCCAAATTCAAACATGCGTATATTCCGGTAGCAATGTGTTCCTAAGCGCAGACAAGGAATTGGTTAACATTGCTTCAAGAACAGGAATAAAAGCCGTAAATGTCGAGGACGAAAATAGAGTTAAGGAATTATTAGGAAGGTGGTGAACTAGCTATTTCCAGTAGCATTACTAGTTCATAGTTTGGTGCAGGGGGTGGGATTTGAACCCACGAAGACCTTCGTCAGCGGATCTTAAGTCCGCCCCCTTTGACCGCTGCGCTGACGAGCTTTGGCCTGGCTTGGGAACCCCTGCACTCTTGTCTAGGGTTGTTTATGCTTTTTTATAAAAATTTTGTATATTAACCCTTTAGAGGCTTTGGCTTAGCAGCCATTTCCATAATGGCAAGAATTTTATTGGCTTCCCTTCAACATCCACTTCATCTTCTGTATCCCATGTTAGTATCGTCATGTTTTGGCAGTCTAAAAGTTCTGATGCCTTAATCAAAGGTTTTATCTCCCTTTCTCTTGTTTCAAAATCTTCTATGATATAGCATACTTGTACAATTTGTTTGACACCGTTCTCATCCCCTATTATGAAGTCGACTTCCTTATCATTGTATAGAAAATATCTTATTTTTTCTGCACCAAATCTTCTTAAAAGTTCATCAAAGACAAGGTTCTCCATAAGCCTGCCTTCATCGTTTACGCCTTGGATTGTTAGCAGCCCGTTGTCTACAAAATAAATTTTAGGCATTGACACCTCCTCATTTTTGTGTGACCTAGAAAACTTTTTCAAAGGAAAGATTATGAAGGGATCGTTTAATGCTTGAACATAATTGTATAGTGTGTTTTTGCTCACCTTTATTCCAGATGATTTAAGAAAGTTATAAAATTTGTGGACTGAAAACCTTTTAGATGAGGCTAGAGCCCTTATTAGAAGTCTTTAGGGCTTCTTACACCATATCCCCTTCTATTACAACATTAAAGTATTTCTCTTAAAATTTTTTCTCTAGCTTCAGAGAATCTTACAGTTTCAGGATATCCTCCAAACCTCAAATATTCTCTCAAACTGTTTAATATAATGGATTTATTTTGTATTGACGGACACTCTTCTACTTTAACATTCTTAAATTTTAAAAATTCTTTGAAGCTTAAGGGATATATTTGATAGCTTTCTACCTCTCAACTGTGTAGCAACTTCTTTACTCAAAAGCTTTGAAGAAGAGCCTGAAATGAAAACGTGCACACCTTTATCGATTAGATTTCTGACGAAAACTTCCCAATCCTCTAAACTTCGTCCAAGAAGAACCATAAATCTTTGCCAACATTTTCAGGATGAATTTCAAAGTATATGCTTAAAAAATTTTTTGCATCAGATAAAGAGGCGCCAGCAAGTTCCATAGACTCGAAATTGATGTGAACTATTTGTCTAACATTAACTCCTTTTTCAATCAACCTCTTTATCAACAAGAACATTGTATAGGTTTTTCCAGCCCTTCTTGGACCCCAATAATGTTACAGCCCTCTTTATAGGCAACTCTAATGGTATATTGATGAGCCTATCCTTTAAGTCCCTTGGAAAAGGCCTTTCTTCAAAATCTCTTATAATTTTTACAAAAACTTGACAAGAAAGCCTAAAGCTTTAGCTCTGGGATGAATTGTCGAAGTGTCTAAGTATGCGTTTAACGATAAAATTTTGGGCTAGTCGTCCCGAATGTAGTCTGGATGTCCAAATGCTGGGATAAGGCTCTGGACTGAATTGGGTGTGGGAGGCTCCAGCAG
>JBMFNX010000075.1:0-2714 GCA_049969935.1 Nitrososphaeria archaeon | reverse complement strand
TAGAGAGATGAAACATAATCCCAAGTCCCTGTTGGAGGGATAACTGGGTGGTGGCACACCCCTTTGCAGGCAGCCGCTGAACAATGAGAGAGCGAATGCTGAAACGAATGTGCTCCTAAGCGTTGAGGTGGCTTTGTGCAAGAATCTTCCTGGCTTCAGCCGTGGAGAATGTCAATCGTTTTTCCTCTACAATATTGTTGTAAGTGTACAGGGTATGCGACTGGTTGATAGGAAATAGATTGAAAAGGCTACTGCCTTCGAGGATAGAATGCAGAAATTTCTTCCAATAGTCATAATAGTCCTTCTAGTGTTCTTCACTATAGTGCTTGAACCCTTTACATAAAACCTTTTTACCTTCTAATATGTTTACTCGCCCTTTCTGCTATAGCTTTAGCCATATCTAGGGTTCCAGCGTTTCCACCTAAGTCGTAGGTAACATGTTTTCCCTCTAAAATAACCTCTTCTGTTGCGTCAAAGATTGCCTTTGCATACTCTTTTTCTCCAAGATATTCTAGCATCCATGCAGCAGATAATATCATGGCTGTAGGATTCACCTTATACATGCCCTTATACTTTGGTGCACTACCGTGAGCAGGTTCAAATAGTGCATAATTGTCTCCAAAGTTTCCGGAATAAATGCATCCTATGCTTCCAACAAGTCCAGCTGCCTCTTCAGAAATTATGTCCATGAAAAGGTTTGTTCCAAGTATAACATTCTGGTTAAACCTTTGAGGGTTCTTGACAAGCTGCTGCGCAATATTGTCCACATAATATTCTTCAAAGACTATGCCAGGAAAATCTTTTGCAACCTTCTCAATGGACTCAATAAATATTCCATCACATTCTCTCATAATATTCCTTTTTGTGACGGCGACAATCTTACTCCATCCCCTCTCCTTTGCAATCTCGAAAGCTTTCCTCGCAACCTTTTCAGACTGTCTTCTAGAAATCTTTCTGAACGCTATTGCTATATCATCTGAAATCTTAAACTCTATACCACTATAGAGTCCCTCAGTAGTCTCCCTAACACATATGAAGTCAACTTCACCAAGGGGTCCAGTTTTACCCTTAAAAGATCTGATAGGCCTAACGTTAGCGTAAAGGTCAAACCTTTGTCTAATGGATACAACAACACTTTTGGGTGCACCACTTTGTGATGGTGTAGTCATAGGAGCCTTAAGGCATGCGTCACTGCCTCTCAAAACTTCCCACGTCTCATCTGGTATAAACGAGTTCCCTCCATGTTTAAGCCACCACTCGTATCCTGCATCACATTGTATGAACTCGACAGGAGGCTTTATGGCATCAAATACTATCATTGTAGCTTCAACAAGCTCTGGTCCAACACCATCCCCTCTAATCAAGGCAACCTTCTTCAAATGATATCACGGCTAGAATCCTAAAGGCTGCTAAATTAAATCTTTTCTCTAAACACTTTAATCTTATAAAATTTAATCAATTTTAATTGTTCTACTAATAGAACGTCTGTTCAAAAGCATAGTCTTATCTTCTATAGAATCCATACATAGGATGATTGATATGAATAGGGAAAAGGCAGTGGCAGTATTTGGTGCACTTGCACTAACACTTGCACTAGTTTCAACATCAATGTATGCACTGTACGTTAACCGACTGACTACAGCTACAGAAGTAAATGATGTGAAAGAGCATACACTCTACGTTTACGGGAACGGGGAAATTAAAGTCAATCCTGACATGGCAAAAATAATGTTAAGCGTCTTAACAGAAGAATCGAGTGCAAAAGAGGCTGCAGCAAAAAATGCTTTGATCGTTGAAGAGCTGCTTAAAAGGCTTGAGAACATAGGTGTTCCAAGAGAAAACATTCAAACCACATCATATAACATTTACCCAATATACTATTATCCGAAAGAGGGTACACCAACAATAACAGGCTATAGGGTAGTCAACAGCCTAGAAGTCAAGATTATAGAAAATGATGTCAGCAAACTTGGATTAAATGCTGGAAAAATAGTTGATGAAGCAGTTGCAGCAGGAGTCAACCAGGTTACAGGCATAACATTTACAGTTACAGATGAAACATACAAGAGTCTAAAAAGTGCAGCTTTAAAGCTTGCAGTAGAAGATGCCGCATCAAAAGCTAAACTTATCTCTGAAACATTAGGAGTAAAAATTGTGGGCGTACAATCAGTGAACGAAGGCTTATATCCTCCAACACCAGTATATGTTAGGGAAGCTCCTACATCATCGAGTACAACAATAATACCTGGGCAAGTTACAATACAATATACTGTGCAGGTAACGTATTTGATAGAATAGGCTTAAATTCCTTTAAGCCAACCCCAAAATTTTTTATATTAAATACTTTTCTTAAATGCCCTTAAACATTCGTATAATGAAACTAGAATGGCTGCAAAATTTACTGCTAAACCGAAAACGTATGTTGAAGTAAAATTTTCCAAAAACATTAAACCCAAACATATTCTATGTCAGCTGGACACAAAAATACAAGAATGTGACAGTAGCAACGCTTTCAAAAGATTGGATTGGAAATCATATAATAGAATATAGTACAATATCATTCACATTCTATCCAGAAACAGGTAAACTCATCTCACTAACTATACTGAGCCCATACTGGTATACAATACCATCAAACTTTCCAATAAACATATCACCAAAAGAAGCAACCATGGCAGCAAAAGACATTGCAACAAAATATATGCAAATAAATG
>JBMFNX010000074.1:0-2807 GCA_049969935.1 Nitrososphaeria archaeon | reverse complement strand
AGTAAAAATTGGATTAAGTGTAGGACATGTTGAGGCTGGACTGAGAAGCTTCGACAGAAGCATGCCTGAGGAAATAAACAGGATAATAGCTGACCACATCTCGCACATACTTTTTGCGCCAACAGAGAAATCTAAAGGCAACCTTCTAAGTGAAGGGATAAGTGAGGAAAAGGTTTTTGTTACAGGAAACACGATAGTTGACGCCGTATACCAGAACCTACAACTCGTAAACGACAGTAAAAGCATATTAGATAAAATTGGCGTTGAAGAAGGAAACTATTTCCTAGTGACAGTGCATAGGCAAGAAAATGTAGACAACCCTAAAAGGTTTAAGGGAATATTGGATGGGCTAAAACTCGTACAAAAATATTACAGTATTCCAGTAGTTTATCCAATGCATCCTAGAGCAAAAAAGAGGGTATATGAATACGGCTTCAGTATAGAAGATATTATGGTCATAGAGCCGGTAGACTACCTAAGCTTCCTAGCGCTCGAAAAGAGTGCGAAACTGATATTCACAGACTCCGGGGGAGTTCAAGAGGAGGCGTGTATACTAAGGGTTCCATGTGTAACGTTAAGAGATAATACGGAGAGGCCTGAAACGTTGGAGGTTGGAGCAAACGCTCTAGCTGGAACGGAGCCTAAAAGGATACTTGATAAAGTGAAGCTTATGATGGATGATGAGCGAATATGGCCTAACCCGTTCGGAGACGGAAGGGCGGGGGAAAGAATAGTGGATATAATTTTGGAAACTTTTGACCAGCATGCTCTGGGAACATAAACCTTATTATTCGAGAAGTTCGGCCATAAGGCTATGAAGAGGGTTCTCGTTACAGGCGGAAGAGGCTTCATAGGCTCACATCTTGTAAGAGAGCTTGTAAAAAGGGGTCATGAGGTTTGGGTCTGCGACCTAATGCACAGCGGCCAAGAAAACTATGTGAGATGTGATGTGAGCAGATATAGGCAGGTTGAAAGGCTGTTCGAAGAACACGACTTCGACTACGTCTACCATGCTGCGGCAGAGTATGGGAGGTGGAATGGGGAAGACTACTACGAAAACCTCTGGATGACGAACGCTGTTGGAACGAAGAACATTATAAGGGTGCAGGAGAGGAAGAGGTTTCGAATGATATTCTTTGGAAGCGCAGAAGTCTATGGAGACTATGATGGAGTTATGAGCGAGGATGTAATGGATAGGGTGCCGATAAAGCAGATGAACGATTACGCTATTTCAAAATGGGTTAACGAACTACAGATAATAAATTCTTCAAAGATGTTTGGAACAGAAACGGTAAGGGTGAGGTTGTTCAACGTTTACGGTCCTGGAGAGCACTACACCCCATACCGTGGCTGGATACCCAAGTTCATCTACAAAGCCTTAAAGGATGAACCCTACACCGTCTATCTTGGTCACAGAAGAACTTTAGAATACGTTGAAGACATATGCAGAACGCTTGCAAACATCATAGACAACTTTAAGCCTGGAGAAGTCTACAACCTAGGAGGAGACCAGCAGTACGAGATAAAATACATTTCTGACCTAATACTTAAAACCTTAGGGAAAGACGATTCAAAGGTAACTTATAGAGAGGCTGAACCTTTCACAACGAGAATAAAGACGCCTGATTCAACAAAAGCTAAAAGAGACTTAAGCTTTAAGCTTACAGTTCCAGTAGAAGAAGGCATAAGAAGAACAGTAGAATGGTTTAAAAATACTTATGGTGAAGGTAAGCCATGAAGTTCGAGGAAGTTTTAGCCCACTATACAAATAAGAGGATATTAATAACTGGGGGCGCAGGATGCATAGGCAGCAACTTAATAAAAGCATTACTTAAAGCAGAACCGGAAAAAATAGTTGTAGTAGACGACCTTTCAGCAGCATACGACTGGAACCTACCAAAAGATTCCAAGGTTGTATTTATAAGAGGAAGTATCCTGGATGAGGAAAAGATGAAGAGAGCATTCAGCTACAAGCCACACTACGTATTTCATCTCGCAGCACACTTCGCAAACCAAAACAGTGTAGACCATCCTGAAACGGACTTACTTGTAAACGGCCTAGGAACATTGAAGACACTAGAGTACGCTAACCTTGCAGGCGTTGAAAAATTTGTGTTCGCATCCTCGGGGTGCTCCGTTTATGGAAGCCAAGCACCACTACCATTAAAGGAAGACTTCGTATCCCTACACTTGGACACACCGTATCAGATAAACAAGCTTGTAGGTGAACTATACTGCAACTACTTCCACGACTACTACAAGCTACCAGTTGCGATAGCAAGATACTTCAACGTCTACGGACCAGGAGAGGTTCCAGGAAGATATAGGAACGTTATACCTAACTTCATGTGGTGGGCTATGCACAATCAACCACTACCAATAACTGGGACAGGCGAAGAGACTAGGGACTTTACCTTCGTGGAGGATATTGTTGATGGAACACTTAGAATGGGAGTTGTGGAGGAGGCGGTTGGAGAGGCGATAAACCTCGCATCAGAGACTGAAACAAGAGTAATAGATTTAGCAAACTGGATAAACGAGATTACAGGAAACAAGGCTGGAGTAGTGTATAAGCCTAGAAGGGACTGGGATAAGGCAATCAGAAGAAGAGCGTCAATAGAGAAGGCGAGGAGAATACTAGGTTATGAACCAAAAACTGACATGAGAACAGGCTTAAGAAAAGTATATGAATGGTTCAGGGAGAACTGGGAGAACATAGAGGCAAGCGTAAAATTCTAATGCATGTAATTATTCTATCACAAATATTTCCCCCAGACATGGGCGGGAGTGCAACTAGAGCATACAAC
>JBMFNX010000073.1:0-2890 GCA_049969935.1 Nitrososphaeria archaeon | reverse complement strand
TTAATTAAATAACAAATTTCATAATTTTGGCTCTATTTAAATAGTTGGGGTGGAATAAATTATTCATATCTAACTTTGCAAAATTAAAGGGGATTTTAAGGTAGTTATTAAATAAAATGATTATTGTATAAAAGGCTATATCCTAATTAAGGTTAAGGCCTTTTCTTATACTTCTTTAAAAACCCTATATTCCAACCCCAAAACTTACATCCATAACAAAATCAAAAAACTTCTCTATAAATAAACATTCAACCTTAGTATACATATCTAAATGACCATACTTTTTAATATTGTCAAAAATATAAATAGAAGCTTCCTCAGAAACATTACACATGGCTTGAATCATAGTAGGATTAAGACCATGAATATTTTTAAGTAGGGCAATTGGTGCTAGAAGCTCTGCTGCAAAGGCATAAAGTTTATTGTCAGAAAAATTTATAATAATCGACAAATTTTGATTATAAGTTGTGTTAAATAATGGTATAATTTACCTAAAGGTAAAAACATTATATAAAAATAATATGTAAACTGTCTATTTTAAGGAGATGATATTTTGGCAGGTAGCCGTTCATTTACAGAATATATAGCAAATAGATTTGAAAATGAATTATTTGAAGCCATACAGGGATACTTTGAAGAAAACTACGACAACTTAGATTTGTGGTTATACAAAGTTGAAAAAATTGGTGGAATTGAATTATCAGAAATAGAAGTAAAGTTCGTATCTGTTAATGACTTACCCGGAATGAGGATAGAATTTGATGTAGTATTAGAAGCTGAAATGGAAGCTAGAGAGGCAGATTATCACTATGATGAAACAGAAGATTGTATTCAGTGGTTTGTAGTAAAATGTTCCGGGGATTTAGAGTGTAATTTAGATGATTTTATTATTCATAGTGTAACTGAATATAAAAGCAAAATTAGGCAACCAAAACCAATGTCTGATTCACTTGTTCCATTTATTTCTACTGAACAATTAGAAACTATCGCTACAGACTTACTTCGCAAATATTACCCAGAAGCATTAAAAACACCTATGGCAGTAGAGACACAGAAACTTGCAATGAACATGGGGCTAAATGTTATAGTAAAAAATATTACAAAGGATTTTTCAGTTTTTGGCCAGATATATTTTCATGATTGTGAAGCAGATTTTTATGATGAAGAAAACGATGAAATGGTACAAACCCATGTTGAAGCTAAAACTATTTTTGTAGATCCCAAGGCATTCTTTTTACGAAACCTTGGGTCAGTTAATAATACCATTGTTCATGAATGCGTTCATTGGGCTTTGCATAGAAAAGCATTTGAACTTGAAAGGTTGTATAATAGTAGTGCAACTAAAATTAAGTGCAAAGTAGTCGGCGGTATAAAAGACAGTAACAAAGACGCAACTGACTGGATGGAATGGCAGGCAAATGCACTTGCTCCGAGAATTCAAATGCCTATATCAACATTTAAAGAAAAGGCTTTTGAACTTATAAAAAAATATAAAGAAGTATTTCAAACAGAAGAATTAATTGATGTAATGGAACCAGTTATTGATGAATTGGCATTATTTTTTGGTGTTTCAAGATTAGCAACTAAAATACGAATGATAGATGTTGGATATGAAGAAGCAATAGGAACTTTTACTTATATAGATGGTAATTATGTTAAGCCACATTGTTTTAAAAAAGGATTTTTAAAAAGAAATCAAACTTTTTCAATAAGTGCAATAGAGGCTGCAATACAAAGTCTAATTAATCCAGAATTATCTGCTTTAATAAAAGAAGGAAATTATATATACGTAGATTCACATTTCATCTTAAGAGATCCAAAATATATAACAAGGGATGAGAATGGATTTACCATATTAACTAATTATGCACGAACTCACATGGAAGAGTGCTGTTTAGTTTTTGATCTATCAATTAAATCAGGATTTAAGGAAAGTTATCATAGTGAGTGTTTTCTAAATCGTGATAAAGGTTCAAATATAGATTTTGATTTAAAATTTAATAATGGATTTCAATATGCTTCTCAAGAAAAAAAGATTAAGATACTTGCAGATGTTTTAGAGGAAGAAGCAAGAATTTTTAATGAGCTACCCAATAGTTATACTAAATCTCTTGAAAAGGTTATTGAATGGAGAGGTGTAACATATAAGGAATTAGAAGAAATGACATTACTTAATGAGAAAACAATAAGGAGAATTGTTAATGGTGAAACTAATGGTTCAATTGAATCATTAATTTTAATTTGTCTTGCACTAAACCTTCCACCAATGATAAGTAACCATATTATTAGTAAATCTCCACATTCAATAAATTTAAACAATAAAGACCATCAGTGGTATAATTTTGTTTTAACAACCCAATATACAAAATCAATGAAAGAAATTAGACAATTTTTAAATCAATGTGGTGCAAAACCAATTTAAAATAAAAATTTTTTATAAAGCGGACACAAGATGTCCGTTTTCAAATATAAGCATATTGTAAATAAACCCCATATTAAGCCTATTTATTAGGTTGATATGAGGTTTTTTTATTTTTTGTATTTTGATAATCATTGAATTTTCTATGTAATAACAGGACATGAAGTGTCCGCCACAGGAGTTTATTTATCAATTAAACTGTTATTAGAAAAAATTTTTTTAAATATATAAAGAACCTTTCTATTTGGATATTTATTATATGAGACAAAGCAAAGGGGGTGATTTATAAAAGTAATACACTGTTTATTGTATTAAAACAATTTACTAATATCTAAAGAATAAAAAAATATCGAATGCCTGATTTGCAATAAGGGCAGAGGATACATACTGTCACGTTTCAATCCTTAATAAGGATTGTTGCGGTGCAATAGAAGTACCCTTACCTTTTTGCGCCCAAAATCAGGCTAATAG
>JBMFNX010000072.1:0-3078 GCA_049969935.1 Nitrososphaeria archaeon | reverse complement strand
GAGGGTTCAAAAGAGCTTCACAGGCGGTGTCATGATGCACATATTTTTAGGCGAGGAGCCTGAAGTTAACTCTTTGGCGGAATTTAGTAGGAGGCTGGTGAACACGGACCTCGTGTACTGGAGTTTTACTCCCGCTATAACGGTTTGCTTAAAGTGTGGTCGAGGGTTCACGGGAATGCTTGAAAGTTGTCCAACATGCGGTGGAAAGGTTGAAGTTTGGAGTAGGATTATTGGATACTATAGGCCTTTAAAGAACTGGAACCTTTACAGGAAAAGAGAGTTTCAGAATAGAAAACATTATCCACTTTTATAGGCGGTGAAATATACTTTAATGATTCAAGACTATTTTAAAGAATTTGGCGAAATCACACTCTTTGGTGCTGGATGGAAGCCGATAAGCTTAGTCGACATAAGGGCTAAGAGTGCGTTCACGTTATGGCTCTGCGGATGCAATCTTAAATGTCCTTTCTGCCACAATTATAGGCTAGCCGACTCGGACCCAAATTTATGTAAAAATGTTGATGTGGAAAGGCTGCTGAAAGAACTGGATTTTTCAATAAAACTTGTTGACTGTTTTCTCGTGACAGGCGGCGAGCCACTGCTACAGTTTCCTGAACTTACAAAACTGCTTAAGATTGTGAAAGGATGCTTCAAATTGGATGTTGCAGTTAACTCTAACCTCACCCTTACCCATGCTGTCAAAAGCCTACTAGATAATAGCTTATGCGATTTTATTGTAACAGATTTAAAGAGTCCACATCGTCAACTTTATGGACTTGATTTTGGAGACTCCGATAGTATGTGGGAATCCTATTTAGAGAGTTTAAGGATTGCCAGCAAACGTGGGATTAAAATGGAGGTTAGAGTCCCAGTTGTGAGGAAAATGGATTTAGAATGTTTCGAGCTGGAGGTCAAGGAGGTGTTGAACATACTGCATGATTCTAGGTGCGAATACTATTTCCGCGTTAACCCAATTCTAGGGGAACCGTTCACTATACCAAGGAACATTTTATGGGCTTCAGAATACTGTAATCCTTCACAAAAAGAAATAGGTAGAGTGAGGGAAGTTTTAGACAAATTAGGCCTATCTAACAAGATTGTATAAGACACCAGCTTTTAATGAAGGTTAAGCCTTTGCATGTTGTTTGAAAAGTTTAGGCCGTCTATTAGCCTTAACGTGAGCGCTTTAACTTCTCGGTCTACTTGCAACCTAAATTCTTTATCTCCTTGATAAAGGTTTTCCAGCATTTCCTTCAGATATCTTTTGCCTAAAGGGTCCCGAAGGTTCAATGCTATAAAAGAATAGTGTCTAAAGAAGTCAGCCCTACTGTCTCTCTCCTTACACAGGCCTGCTCTCAAATTTTCTAAATATAGCCTATACTTTTCTTTTAATCCCTCGCTAGCGAATGGAGTGTTAAGCTTTATCTGTTCCTCAATGTATGTTCTCACGTCATCGAACACTTTTTCAAAAACCTTTCTATGCCTATCTTCCCTTGAGTTAGCTAAAAGCTCTAATAATAGTTCAACATAGATTCCTGAAATTTTGTACTTTACACGTCCTCCTGTCGCCTTAAGTATGCAATCGTATACGCCTTCACCTTTCCCAGTGTATGGTGTTAGACCGCTTCCAGAATGCAGTGAGAGCATGCATCCGTATCCGTTGGCTACTGCTGCCAAAAAGCTTAGCCTACTTTCAAGTTCTTCAAGGCTTCCAGTATAGTCTTCCCTTTTCCTGAAGCCTACGTATGGTGCTATAAAGTCCACATGCTTTCCCATAGACTTCCACATGTCCAAGTATATGGCAAGCTCTTTACCAGTGTAAACGGGGATTTCGTCCAAGGCTATTTCGAAGCCAAAAGGCCGGCCGCCCATTTTATCCTCAATATAGGAGTAAAGTTGTCCTGTAACCTCCAGGTTCTTGTAGAATGCTAAGGCAGCCCTCATAACCTCTACTTCTGTGAAACTGACCTTGTATATTCTACCATTTATCCAGCTGAAGAGAAATTTTTTGTTAGCGTACCTTTTGAGCAATTCTTTACCTTCCTTGACCCTTTCTTCAAAAAGCTCGTACACCTTTTCTTGAGGATATTCCATTATACTGTAATCTATTAGGCTTGTAGCGTCAACTGTGAAAGCGTTCACGCAGCCGGTTCCAACAGCCTCATCTATTGCTTTCCTATTATATTCCATAGAAGATTCTATTATCCTCCTATCTAAGGCTGAACCTTCACGCACTTCATAAAGCCTTTGGACCGCCTGAAGTGAAGAGCCTATTATCAGATGGTCTGCCTCAATTTCTACGACAACATTCTTTTCTCTTGCAGCAGCAACACTTTCTGTAATATACTCTTTTATCGATACGCCAGTGTGACCTAAAGTTATATCATATGCGCCAGGTGGAGAGTCTATAACATACTGTGGGGCTGTTTCCCTTCCATAGGATAGCATCAGGCCGCCTACTGTATTCCTCTCTTTGAAGGCATTAAGGATTCCCTCCAAGAATATTTTTGGCATACGTACACCTATTGCAGGATGAGGTAGTGGACCAAGATATCTTGGAGTCAAAATCTTATACATTTGAATCAGATAAGGATGATTACTATATTATTTTATTTCTTTCCTTGCTTAGGATAGGAAGGTTATTAAAAAATTGTTGTTAAAATCTCTATTTATCAAGAAATTAGAAACTGATTTTATGAAATATTATTATAATTTAATTTTTCTATTACATCGATTGCGTAAGATAGGCTGCAATGCTATTGAATGTTGAGCCTTAAGAGGTTTAAAATTTGTGACCTCAACACTGATTATTAGGTGGACGAACTCCTTAATCCGTTAACATAATTTTGGCATTATTTTTTATCCAAATCTTTAGGTTGAACAACAATATAGCCTTCCCTCCTCAACTTTTCCTTATTTTCTACTTCCTTAGCGGTTATTCCAAAATATTCTTTTCTCCTATCGTTAAACCATCTTATTCCCTTACAAAAACTTGACAAGAAAGCCTGCGGTTTTAACCCTGGATATATTGTTGAAAGGTTTAATTTCTTCTGATATAAGATGTTTTTGAGCATGTCG
>JBMFNX010000071.1:0-3214 GCA_049969935.1 Nitrososphaeria archaeon | reverse complement strand
GTATAAGCGTCAACCATGTATCCTTTATCTTTTAAGAAAGCTGTTACTTTGCCCGGCGACGTCGGGTAATCGCCTACCACTGCAATAACTGGAGGTTGCGTCAAATAGAAATTCACGGTAGTTATTTCTCCTTCTATAACTTCAATATCTTCAGCGATATCCTCCTTAAATCCATAGGCTGAAGCCTTAAAGTCATAAGTTCCTGGTGGAATGGCTAAAATGTAGTGACCGTCAGCATCTGTTTCAACTTGAATAGTGTCTGGAACATCAAGCGCTTCCACTAAGGCTCCGGGAACGCCTATGCTAGTAGGCTCAAAGTATACATAGCCCTCCACATAGCCAGGCGGCACAGGTGTCAATGCAACATTAACCCAAGTAAATTCGTTGGCCACAACTTCTACGCCTGTCACTGTTTGCTCTTCATAACCGAATTTCGAGAAGGTCAGCGTATATGTGCCTGCTGGCAAGCGCATGTCATAGAAGCCATTTTCATCCGTGTAAGCTGTTCTGCCCATTTCATGGCAGTAAACCTTCGCCTTATAAATCGGCGCATTTGTTGAAGCATCAGTCACATAGCCTCTAACACCTTGCGGAAGAGCAACCAGCATAACAGCTTCATAAGCATCTATCCTACCCCAACCATAGCGTGTATCAGGTCTTGTTGGATAATAGCGGTTATACCAAACAGAAGTCTCTTCTAAGGCTTGCTCTATTTCGTCTGGCGTAAGCGATGGATTACCTTGAAGCATCAGCATTGCAACCCCAGCAACATGAGGCGAGGAGAAGCTTGTCCCAGACCAGTACACATATTGATTGCCTGGATATGGACAGATGCAGTCAACGCCTGGAGCTGAAACTTCAGGCTTTATCCATTGGTCTGGCCACCAGTCTGGCATCGTGCATGGGTAGTCTGCCTTGTAAACCCATTCGCCGCTACTAAAGGAAGCCACATAATCGTTAACATCTGTCGCTCCAACTCCTATGACGCTATAATAGTTTCCGGGAGTGCTGCTATATCCCTCGTAATCGTTGCCTATTGAAACTACACAGACATGCCCTGTCCAGTACATGTTCTCTACTGCCTCAACAAGGTAGCAGTTATACCCTGTTGCACCCCAGCTGTGGCTGCTAACCCTTGCCGGTGGGTAATGATTGCCAGCCTCGTCAAATGGGTCAATGCACCACTGCAGACCAGCCAAAACTTGAGGCCAGTATCCACCGCCACCAGGCAAAGTTAACGCATGCATGCCAAGTCCCGCTGCTCCAGGAGCAACTCCAACAGCTCCGTATGGTCCCTTTGCATCTCCAACAATTAATCCATAGGTTGCTGTGCCATGTCCATAAGTATCATGCGGCGTAGACCATACTGGATTACCATCTGCATCAAACTCGATCCATCCACCAGGATACTTGGGGTCGGCTGGATTAGCCGTGAAGAGTGTCCCAGCCAAGTCTGGATGGGTTATATCCAATCCGGTATCTGTGGTGGCGAACTTGATGCCCTCTCCAGTTAATCCTAGAACCTCCCAAACCTCTGGCGCTCTTACTTTTTCAACATTCCATGTGGTCGATGAAGGCAAAGCCTCTGCAGGATTAACATAGGTGAAGGTTTCACCCTCTGGCAGTTTCACTTCAAAATTCATGATTATCTTTTCAACAGTTGATAGTGTCGCCAACTCTCTTATGGTAGATTCTTCGGCGCTAACTAGAATGTAATTGCAGAGCCAGAACGTATTGAGAATCTGTGCGTCCCTTTTCTGCTGAAGATAGGCGATCACTGGTGCTTGCGTCTCAGCAGCTTCAGCCTTAAGTTCAGCAACAACAGCGTCGTGATTAAACTTTATTGGTTCAAGGTCTGGATGCCACTTAACTTTCACCATCACCTTATAGGGACCAGTTTCCGTTTGCATCTGCTCTAACAGATTTGGATCTATTTTAACTAATGCTTCAGTTGTCATTTGAGGTTGAAACAACATCGGAAAAGTTGCAAACAGAAGCACTAATGTAATAAACACTCCTAAGGTCTTTTTCGAATGCATTTCCTCTCTCCCTCTTCTTTTTCTTTTTTACACCTAATCGGTGCAACCTAAGTATATCAAGAAGGCTGAAAAAATCACTTGCGAAAATAAGTTCAGAAAAATTTTTCAGTAACTGTAATCAGTAACCAAAATCAGCAAACACAATTCTAATTTAAGCTTCTAAAAAACAATTCCTAAAATTTAAAACGAACAAGAACTAAGCAATCTCCAATGTCTCAAATCGACAATGTACTACTACTCATAATAGATGAGAAATGGCATAACCTAACAGAAATAGCTTACACACTAAAAATTACCCATCAAAAATTGGAAAAAATAATAGAATTACTCAAGGAGTTCAACTTCATCCAGCATGAAAAAACCAGAATAAGAATCTCACCAGACATTAAAGAACTCATAGAATCATTAGAAAAGGAATCAGAAAGTCACAAAATTAACTCAACAGTTTTCCTATAGCGCTTTATAAATTCCTTACCCTTCTCAGTCGTTCGATATCTCTTCCTCTTATTAGAAGAAACAGACAGTAAACCTTTCTTAATAAGAAAATCTAAAAATTTCTCAACTTGCTTAAAATTCAAATTAGCCTTGTATACAATTTCAGTTTTCGTCGCCCCTTTAAGGGCTATATCTAAAATATCAACAATCAACTTAATCGTGCTTCTCCTCTCTCTCAGCAACGTTATATCGCCGAGGGCGTCCACTTCACTCAAATAAATCCCCACCAGCAATAAATCGCTGATTAAATTATAGAATAATCTTCTATATTTCTCTTTTTACTGAAAGGACAACGTCAAATACAAAAGGCACCATAAATTGTGCATGCGTCTAATTATATCACGCTTAATGTTTTTAAAATGCTTCATATTACATAATTTTTCTTCGGCTGGTTCTGTTAATAATGTTTAACAGTAGTACGCTACCGAATTTTCCCGGGAACTAATTCCCAAACTAGCGGACCTAACCAAGGGTTGGAATTAAATTCAAGGTTCATGGCGAAAACTCCCGCAAGCCCTTTTTTCCTAAAGAAATGACAAATATTTTATAACAATTGTAACAAAAGTAACGAACATCATGTATAAAACTTGCGCAATCTGTGGTCGTAAGGTTTACCCAGGAACAGGCACTTATTATGGAGGTAGGCTGGTTCATTTAAGCTGTTTGGGAATGGCTAAAAT
>JBMFNX010000070.1:0-3338 GCA_049969935.1 Nitrososphaeria archaeon | reverse complement strand
GCTAAGCTTAGAAGAATTATCTGAAAAAATAGCAAACGTTGCTGAAAGAAAGAAGGTTAACGTAGACAAACTGATAGATGAGGCTGTAAGATGGGCAAGGTCAAAGCAGTCTTAGATACGAACATTCTTATATCGCTCCTCTTTAAGAAAGCTCTAGCAAAGGAAATTTCTAAGGTGATGAAAAAGAAGAGCATCGAGTTCTATTCTTCCGAAGAAATACTGAAGGAATTAGCCAGAGTGTTAACTTATCCAAAAATTGAGGAGGTCCTTGAAAATGCTGGAGTTGATAAAAAGGTTGCGCTGGAAGCCTTGACAGAAAAGTTAAAGATAGTGAATCCAAAAGTGAAGCTTAATGTCATAAAAAGAGACCCGTCGGACAATAAAGTTCTAGAGTGTGCACTTGAAGCAGGAGCAGAATACGTAGTTACTGGGGACAAACACTTACTTGAGCTAAAGAAATTCAGAAAAATAGAAATAGTGACGATAAGAAAATTCTTAGAAAAACTAAGCTCTTCAAATTCCTAAAACCCACCTAGTAGCAAGTCAACAACTTGATACATTCGTTATTAAAAGCTACCTGCCTTCCTATAGGACACGCATGCAGATCTCTGCCAAGTGCTAAAGCTACCTGCTCTTCTGCTCCGATAGTCTCTTTCTCTTTGTTTCACACACTTTCTTTGCTAATGAAATGAATACCTCAAAGTAAGGTTAACTTAACCTAAATTATCAAAGAACATTTAAATGGAAAGAAGGTTAAAATAGCGAAGAGTTATTCTACTTTCCTTAAATCTTTCCTCCAGTTCCCCTATTAGCTCAGAAAATCCTAAATAAGGAGTTGGGAGGATAAAACATTTTTTTAAGACAAGCTTGGTTCCTTTACATATGTTTTCTTTGAAGCATTTCAGTTCTAGCCATTCTGGAAGTAGTTTCTTTCTGTTTTCTTGGAATCCATGATCTCTTCCCACAAAGTGCCATAAGTAGTATAGTTTAAAAAATCAATTAAATTATATTTTAATACAGTCTTTTAATCAACTTTAAAATAAACTTACCTTCATCAGTAGGATACAAATATTTGCGGTCAGAAGTAACAAGCCCAATACTAACAAGCATTCTCAAATGCTCATGAGTTAAACCCGAACCTAAAACTTCAGTCTTACCCTTCAAAATATTAAAAATCTTCTTCAAAGAGTCTGGAGGGAATGGTATTACAGGAATCTTTATCACAGAATAGGTGCTCGGATGAGGGTACATAACACGCTCAAAAACACTCTTCCTGCTCAAATAATAGGCCCTTTTATCCCCGCTTCTACCAAGCTCTTCAATATAATTTTTAATCCTCTCTAATTCTACATTAAAAGTTTTAACATCAGGCATCACGATATGAAAAATGCCAGAAACGGGCAAAAACTGGCACAACATAGAAAGGGCTACAAGAGCATCCTTCCTACCGCCAGCTGAATTAACATAAATCTTATCAGCCTTAAAACGGATAATCTGATCCCTCAAAAGTCCAGCCATGTCAAGCATAAACCCACGCAACCTTTCTTGGGAATCGATGTCCTCAAACTCAAGCTGATGCCTATGAAAATGGATATGAGGATACCTGTCAATAACAGCCTGTTCAGCAAGATCAGTACAGCATAAAACATAGGGGTCACTAGTACTAATCACGGTAAGATCACTAATACGTTCACCCAAAGCATCTTCAACATACTGGACAAATTCAGTAACAACAGGGGGAGCAGTTCCAATAGGAGCCAAAACTGAAAGCTTCAACATGCACATTTCTTAATAACAGGCCCTATAATAACCTTTTTGATACAAATCAAAAATAAAATATTATGCAAAGAACGATAAAAATAGGTAAAAAATTTATTAAAGTTGTTCACACTTTCCCTCTAATGTAAGCTTATATAATATCCTATTTCGTTTACACCATTCCTTCCATTCGCTAAAATTATTTACACCCTCCTTCTCAATCCTATTAATCATTTCAGCATAATTATTTAACATAGGCCCAGGCATAACATAATCATTATGAATTGTTATCAGCTTTCCTCTTATTTTAGGCAAGTACATGTCTGAATATTTTAATTCTTTCAACAGCTGCTTAACCTCTTCAACGTTCATCTTACTTCTATCATCAAATTTTTCACATAATCTGCTAATAAGTGTACCAATATCAAATTGGAAAATAGGCAGCTCATGCCACATATCAAATAATAGTTGAACAACAGCACCTAAATTTTGTAAATCCGATTTTTTAAAATCTGGATGCAACAACTCTGTTCGTGGTTGAAAGATATAATAGTATCTTTGTATTGCAGCAAATAGGGAGCCTGAAATCAATAAAGCATAATTAATCTGGTTAGTGCCACCAATCATGTTCGCCCATAATTCCTTTTCCCTAAACGCTCTTACAGTGACCCCAATCTTAAAATAGCAGTCATCAAAATCATCATGACGAACTTCAACAAAATAAATGTCCTTAATCCAATCGCCACCATAAAAAGGAGTAAAACGTGAATCCCGCAAATAATTTAATAATCTATACATATAATTAGCTATAGCCTTACACACTTGCACAGAATCTCCACAAGTTCTAAACCAATCATCACGAGCATTTCCCTTAATCAAGCCATCAATAATTTCTTTAGAAGTAAAAAGTATTAACCCCTCCGGAGCACCTTTCAATTCCTGCCCATATTCCCCAGATGTTAAGAAAAATTCTTTAGCAAACTCATCACCTAATGATGCTGCCTTCAACATAATATAAACGTAGGTAAGAGGAACAGTTACAGCACCAGGACTCTTACCCAACCCACTTAAATGCCACACACCCAACCCTTACAACCTCACCTCTATTACATCGCCAACAACAAACTCTGGAGTATGAGATTCTACAACAACAGCACCACCCAACCTCGGATCATATACTGCCACAAATTTAGTTGGATGATAATAATGTACCAGATAACAGTACAACCACACAGGAGCACGCCCACCTAAAACAACACCCCTTTTAGGATCAACTTTAGGAGGAACAACCTCTTTCAAAACATTTGGAGTAATTGAATTTTCCAACTGGAAATGAACTATAGTAAAACCTTCATATTCTAACATACTAAAATTCAATTTTCCTACAGACACAAGACATTAGAGAATAATTTAATATATTTAAGCTTTATTTAAAGTGTACCATCACAATATTTTCTCCCAATTTTAATTTTTCGGACTAAAAAAATTATCATTAAGTGTTATGATGTTGTCACGATAGCCCATTCTTTAATATCCAGTTGTATATTGCTGTGAATGAGCTTATGTATTTGGTTACTGAT
>JBMFNX010000069.1:0-3370 GCA_049969935.1 Nitrososphaeria archaeon | reverse complement strand
GTGGGATATCCTGCTGTCAAGTAGGCTATCAGGGCACCCTCTCCCCTGTTCCTTAGGTTTGAAAATTTTTTTAATATGCTGCTCATGCGCGCTCATCGAGGTATTTTGCTACAACTTCAACATCCTTGTCTCCTCTCCCCGATAATGTTACGACGATAATCTTGTCTTTTTCCAACCGTCTAGCCAGCTCTAAAGCGAAGGCTAGGGCGTGGGCTGACTCTAGTGCTGGAACGATACCCTCATATTTAGAGAGTTTAAGGAAGGCGTCTACAGCCTCCTCGTCTGTTACAGCATAATATTCCACTCTCCCAACGCTTTTAAGAAAGGAATGTTCAGGTCCAACAGCGGGGTAATCAAGGCCTGCTGCAATACTGTATGTGCACCTCACCTGCCCATTTTCGTCTTGAAGCAGGTAGGTTAGCATGCCATGGAAGATTCCTTCTTCTCCAATACATAGTGCTGCAGAATGTTCTCTTGTATGCAAACCTCTTCCTCCAGCCTCTACACCATACATTTTAACATCCATTTCATCGAGGAATGGGTGGAATGTGCCTATAGCATTGCTTCCTCCTCCAACGCAAGCTACTAGGGCGTCTGGAAAGCGTCCCTCCTTTCGAAGAACCTGTTCCCTAATCTCTCGTCCGATTACGCTTTGAAAGTCTCTGACTATCATGGGGTAGGGGTGTGGTCCAACAGCCGAACCTATCAGATAGTATGTGGTCTCCACGTTAGTAACCCAGTCCCTTAATGCTTCATTGATAGCGTCCTTTAATGTTCTGGAACCGCATTCAACCCTGTGGACTGTGGCGCCTAAAAGCTTCATTCTAAACACGTTAAGCTTTTGTCTTTCCATATCCTCTGCACCCATGTATATTTCAGCTTTTAACCCTAGAGCCGAGCATGCCATCGCCGTTGCAACCCCATGCTGTCCCGCTCCTGTTTCAGCTATAACCCTTGTCTTACCCATCCTTTTAGCTAGAAGCGCCTGTCCAAGTGTATTGTTTATCTTGTGCGCCCCACCGTGGGCTAAATCCTCTCTTTTCAAATATATTTTCGCCCCACCAATGTACCTTGTAAGATTTTCTGCATAATATAATGGTGTCGGCCTACCAGCATATTCTGAAAGATAATATTCCAATTTTTTATTAAATTCTCTATCCCCCCTAGCTTCACTATAAGCTTTCTCTAACTCTCTAAGAGCTGATATAAGCGTTTCTGGAACAAACTGGCCGCCGTATACACCATATTTACCGTTTACAGGATAAACTTTAAACTCCAATACCTTCACCAGAACATTTTATATCATACATAGACTCCTAACCTTAGCCTTAACGTCCACCGCCTCACTTAATGCTGTTCCAACAAGGATTCCGTTAGCGTAGTTCATGACAAACTTGACGTCTTCCACACTCCTTATCCCGGACTCGCTTACCAAAAATTCCACGTTCAAGCTTTCTGACAATATCCTGGTTCTTTCAAGATTTCTTCCCTCACCCTCCCCGTTGTTGACGCCCACAAGCTTCGCGGAAGTCCTGTTAACCATCCCAACGTCCCTTGCATCGTTAACTTCAACTAACGGTTCAAGTCCGAGGCTTCGTCCAAGTTGTATCATGTCCTCGAGCCTTCTATGATCCTTAAACTGTTCCACTATCAGCAGGTAAGAGCTTGCGCCGGCCGCGGCGGCCTCATAAACTTGAAATTCTTCAAGTATTAGGTCCTTGCGCAATAGTGGAACATTATAGGTATCGGATATTCTATAGAGATAGTGTAAGCTTCCACGATAGTATATGGGTTCAGTTAAGACTGATATTGCGCAGGCGCCACCCTCCAACATTTCTGAAACAACCTTTAAGGGGTTCCGGTGAAAAAAGTAGATTTTTTCAGGTGAAGCCGGCTTAAATTCGGCGATCAACGGCACCCTATCCTTCACGGACTTAAGTGTGCTCAAAATGTCAGCCCGTCTTCTTCGCCTAGCCTCTTCAGCAAGCTCTTCAAGCTGTCTTCCATCTATTCTCTGCTTATCGTAGAGAATGTGCTTTCTCATGTCAGCAAAAATTTTTCTCTTCAGGCTACTCATACGACATAACCTTCTGGGAAACTTCAGAAATCTCTTCAAGCTTCCTGTCGGCTAGGCCTTCGTCGATAACGTTTCTTGCAAACTCTAACCCGTCCTTTAAGCACTTAACCTTTCCGCCAACATACAGTGCTCCTGCCGAGTTGAGGAGGAGAAAGTCCCGTTTTGCCGTATCCAACCTATCCCCCTTGAGCAGTCTTATAATGAGCTCTGCATTGTATTCGGGGCTGTCAACTTCAGGCGCCAGATCAGCTGCTCTCGACCTCGGGATACCAAAATCTTCTGGAACAATTTCGTATACATCGTACAGTCTACCGTTTTGAACTTCAGCTACAACAGTTTCACCCGTGTTAGAGATTTCGTCTAATCCTTCTAGTCCGTGCACGACCAACGCTCTCGCGTATCCTAGTCCAGCGAGAACCTGGGCTATTGGTTCAACAATCTCCCGCCTGTATACGCCCAACACATGTGCTTTGACAAGCGCAGGATTTATTAGAGGGCCTACGAGTGTGTAAAATACGGTTTTCACGCCAAGCTCCTGCTCCGGCCCAAGAATTTTATGCATCATCGGATGAAATAATGGTGCGAAAAGGAACGTGAAGTTTGTCTCCTCAATTAACCTTTCAGCCTGCTCTTTTGTTAGATTAATTTTTACATTTAATCTTTCAAGCACGTCAGCACTTCCACTTTTATGTGAGATTGAACGGCTCCCATGCTTAGCGACTGGAACATTCGAGGCTGCTGCTACAATGGCGCTGGCTGTGCTCACGTTAAAAGTTAGAAGCCCCCCTCCTGTACCACATGTGTCTATCACGATTCCATCAACTTTAGGCCTCACGTGGACAGCATTATTGCGCATCCATTCGACGATAGCCAGCAGTTCATCTACATCAATTCCCTTCATCACAAGTCCAACGAGTAGGCCTCCAATTTGGACAGGACTCGCTGCACCCGACTTTATTTCATCGAGGAATTGGAACACTTCTTCTCTAGCAAGCTTTTCTCTAGCCACAACCCTTCCGATTATTTTTTGCATTCCAGTCCTTGTCATATACTGCATGCAAAAAGTATCAAAATATACATATAAAAGCATTAATGTACAAAATTGTACATTAAAAGAATTTGTTGTGATCCCATCTAAATGACCATCTACAGACAGTGATAACGTTCTCATAAAAAATAGTTTGAAAAATGTTTCAGGTTGACGGTTAAGCGTTTAAAATTTTATTTAAGAATTTTTTCGCCAACCTTCAAACTGTAGCACCCATTACATTTATTTTATAAAAGCTTTTTAAA
>JBMFNX010000068.1:0-3398 GCA_049969935.1 Nitrososphaeria archaeon | reverse complement strand
CTGTGAGTATCCTTTTTACCCTCCTGAACTTTTTTGTCCTGTATTTGATATACATCAATTAAGAGATTAAAAAAACCGTATAATAAAAATTTTCATTGAAAAAAATTTAAAGATTGTTTGGGGGAAATCAGAACATGGTATACTGGACCTGAACTGTTGTGCTGTAAACGAGCTTGCCCGAGGAATCATAGACCATCAGGGGGACGCTGGCATAACCGGATTTCATGCCGGAGTACGGAAGGAATGCGTAGCAGAACCATGTATAGCCGTTGGAGCCCGGCATGGGCGTCATGGTAACCTGGCCGGCATTGAAAACACCAAGGTCAAGCCTGACAACATAGTTCGAGGGCAGGGGCTGGCTGAAAGACGCCACGAACTCGGTCGGTGAAATTGTAACGGTCGTCCTGCTGGCATAAGCCTGGAGCGTCAGGGCAGGCTGACATACTCTCCTCGCTGAAGCTTCGGAGGTTCTGGGGTCTCCGTCGTTCTCAGAGTTGCCCCTTTGGGGGTATCAGTGCTCCCCTCGCACGCATCCCTGTCTGTGTGCGATTGACCTACGCCTCCCACCAAAGGGGGACGCAGCGCTATGTTGAACGAAGCGTTGGCGTCGGCGTGGTCAACGTGCCCACAGTTTGGACACTTGAACGATTTATCTTCCATAATCCCTATGTTTCCACACCTAGAACACTCTTTCGATGTGTTTCTAGGCTCAACATAGGTTATGGGAACTCCCTCTAATCTTGCCTTGTACTCGATGAACTTCTGGAGCTGATAGAAAGACCATGAGTTCAGGCCGTAGTTGAATGATTTGGTATGCTTCTTATTATTCCTTATACCATCAAGTTTTTCTAGCTTTATTCCTGCGTTATGCTCTATGGCTATCTCTACGATCTTCCTTGATATCTTATGGTTCAAATCTCTGATTTTCCTGTTTTCCGTGTTCTTTATTTTCTTTAATAACCTGTATTTCTTTGCCTTCTGAAGCTTCCTCCTGATTTCCTTGTATTTCCTGTGCATGTGTTCTACTTTTTTACCGATCTTCCACACCTTCTCTGTTTGAGGATTGGCTACCACGACCATGTGCCTCGTTGCATTCCTATCAACACCTAACCATACCTGTGGATCTATCACTGGTTTTTCAGGTACAGTTACGCTCACATATGCGTATTGTTCGTCCACTTCTATCTGGTTTACCTTCTCAAAATCATTTCTGAAGCTGTATGGAAGAGTTAGTTTCAAGGAAGGTATGTATATTTCTCTCTTTTCCTTATCCACATGAATACTTTGGTTAGGTATTGTCAGTTTCACGCTCTTAACATTCTTTATCTTCTTATTCCTCGAATACTTTCTCAATATCTGGTTTGCAATGATGCTCTTCAGACCGAAGTGTTTGACATCCTTCGAAGAAAGAGTATGTGTCTTTATCGCAAACTCAGCAATCTGCTTTGCTTTCTTCAGTTCATCGGAGAAATCTTTATTATGCCCGATTTTAAATGTTAATATCATACCCCTTTCTGCTCCTCTATGTATTTCTTTATAACTTCAAGCGTCACTGCACCTACAGAAGAAATGAATTTTGAATGTGTCCATAAGGTAGGGAGTTTTCTCTTGAGTTCTGGGAACTCTTCCCTCAGCACATGGGAGGTGTATCCCTTAATTCTGTTCACAACATAATACACACCTCTCTTCGGATTCACATCTATAAGAAGATGCACTTGGTCTGGCATCACCTCCATCTCAAGCACCTTATACCCATAATCATTCTGCTTTTCAAGAATCAGTTCTTTTAATCTCCCATCAATAGGAGGAACAAAAGCCCTTCTTCTATACTTCGGGCAAAATATCACATGATACTGACAGCTATACACCATATGAACTTCATGATGGTATTCCTTTTGTTTATTGGCTATATCCATATATTAAAAGAGTTATGCTATTATTAAATATATGCTTTTCCTAGCAATTCATCTCCTCCCTGAAGGTCGGAGCTTTACTGCTTCCCTCAAACTCCTAACTTTTCTATAAATACTAATAGCGATGCAATTTTCATTGATTGAAGAAAAATTGTAGAGTATTATAAACATTTTTGACTATGGTAGGATTGAAATGAGGAATGTGCCCGGGAAATAGTAAAGGCAGTTGATCGGCATAATTTCTCTTAAAATTTATAAATTGTGTGTTTATTATAATCATCGCACACAGCAAATAAACTCACATGAAATGTGATGCTGGAAAAAATTAAAAAAATATTTAAAATTTCAAAAGATATAACTCAGTAGCTCAGAAATTCAGATTATAAGTATAGATAATTCCTCCGTTGTAGGAGATCTCAACGGCCCACTGATCCACAATACTTGTGTTAATGGCTGTACCTTGTGTGTTTGAAAATACTATGTTCAGGGAATCGCCGGTGTCAAACTTGCCGTTTCCGTTATTGTCGTATGAAACATAAGATATTGTTGTTACTTTTGAATTACTCGGAAGACTACTACCAGAGGGAGGATTTAACGATGTTCCGGTTGAAGAAGAAGTGGCCCATGTACCTACCGTAACGCTTGCTATCAGGGCTCCATTAGTCTGGTTGATTATCTTTATCACAAAAGGTGTTCCAACGGACCCCTGGGTAACTGTAAAAACTGCAGTCAGCTTAGAAAAGTCAGCATTATAGACATTCTTTTCGTCCATCAGAAGTGCCTGTGGCTGGTTAGGTGCCCCTGTGAAGTATCCACCCACATACATTAAGACGGCCGCTACAGCTACCACTGTTATGGCAACCATAAGAATGGTGCCAATCACTGCACTAACCCCTTTACCTTTTTTCATTAATGCCTTCATAATAGCCACTAAAATTTCCGAGTATTATAAAGTTTTTTTTATTTATCATACCATGATACAACTATGCAAAAACGTGAGTTTACACGATTTTTAATTTTTAAAGCCCTAATACATGTACTGCATGTCATTTAAACATTATATTATTGGGGTGCTATTAATTATTTTTTAATTTATTATTTTTAAAATTCTTATATCAAATATTTTTATATGGTATTTTGATAGAAATATTTATTAATTAAGGTGCATATACATTTATCCATATGCCTGGCCTTGTCTGGAAAACTATTAACGGGAAAAAATACCTCGTCATAAGATGGAAAAAGAGCATAAATGGCAAGTCTAGAATTATCAAGGAAATATATGTTGGCGATCTTGAAAGGCTTGCTGAAATAATAGAAAATCCAATGAAGTATGTGAACGCCACATCCTTCACCTATGGAACTACTGCTGCTGTTCTGCACATTGAAACCATGATAAATTTAAAGGAAATAATAAATAATGTTATAGGGCATATTAAAAATGGTCTGTCACCGGGGGATTATGCAATAATATTCATTGCAAAC
>JBMFNX010000067.1:0-3508 GCA_049969935.1 Nitrososphaeria archaeon | reverse complement strand
TCATCTTCAGTCAATATGAGAGACTGCTTCTCTTTCGTGGTTATAGATTTAACGGACTCGATAATATATTTTCCCATGTAAGCTTTAGGCTTTTTTCTTGCAATAACATACCTTTTCAAACCAAGCCTTCTAGCAACCTCGTAAGCTAAAGCTATAGATTTTGCTTCAGCCGTCACCAAAATTTCTGGACCGAAGTTTACGATTTTCTTGGACAAAAGTTCAGCAGCCTTAGATATGAATTCAACATCACCCAAAACAAGTGAGGCGTTTGAGGCTATCCAGACGCCCTCGTCTACTTTTACAACAGGCAACACTCTCTTTAAACCGTCAAGCTCAATTTCATAATATTTTTGGCCAGAAAATAATAGTATATTCTCCATAAAAATTTCACCATAAAAAAGCCTTTACAATAAAAGCAATTAGTACTATTGCCATAGATGCTATTGCAAGATAGTCTATGCTTTCAAGCTTTCCAATAGAATATCTTCGCCTATTATTTAAAGAGAAAGACTTAAGCTCCATAGCAAGAACAAGCTTTTCAGCATTTTCTATACTCCTTACAAGCAACGGTAATACTACACTACTATAGTTCTTTATCCTATTAACCAGAAAACCCTTATCAAGCTCTAAACCTCTAGAAGTTTGACCCTCCTTTATCGCAATATATTCGTCAGATATTGTACTAATATGTCTTAGAGACAGGCCTAAAGTGAAAACAAGCTTGTATGGAAGCCTAAAGGAGGAGAGAGCGTTAACCAATTCAACAGGAGTAACGAACGAGACGAATGCCAGAGAAAGTATTACAATAAGTAGGAGTCTGAGGGTCATGAAGGCTCCTGTTAAAACGTTTACACCACCATCGTATGTGTGAAAGATGGAGAACTGGTTTAAGAATGTCCAGAGGATAAACGCTACAACAAAAACTGGAGCCATAACCTTGAGCCTTCCAAAAATCTTTCCCCTTTCAGGCGAAAAAGAGCATAGTATTAGCACAATAGAAGTGAACATTACCACTTCAGAAAATTCAGTGAACATGAAAGCCAACACGAAGGCGAATATGAAAAATATTATTTTTGTTCTAGGATCAAATTTAGCCAACTCATTTCACTCTCTCTTCTATCAAGTTTGGAGGTTCAAGCTCATAAAATTCAACCTTACTTGGGTCCAAGAGCACATTTTTTGTAGAAGAATATTCTGCAACACGTCCATCTTTTACTATAATGGTCTTATCACTAACCTTTAAAGCGAAGTCCGTGTCATGTGTTACAATTATAACACTTTTACCTTCAGACTTCATTTTAAATATCACATTTTCTATCAACTTTAAAGTTTTATCATCCTGTCCAGTAGTGGGCTCATCGAGTACAAGAATTTTAGGGTCAATGGCTAAGGCTGAAGCAATCATGAGACGAACCTTTTCACCCATGCTTAAAAGATATGGGGGCCTGTCTCTTAAATCGTGCAAGTTCAATGTCTTCAAAGCCCACTCGCCCCCATCCAATGGTAGGCCAAGGTTCCTGCATGCGAATGTAACCTCATCCCAAACACTTTCTGAAACAATATGCCTGTCAGGGTCTTGGAAGACGAAGCCGATATATTTTGCAAGCTGGGCTGAACTATAGTTTCTAGTGTTTTTCCCGTCCACAAAAACATCACCCCTTGAAGGCTTAAGAAGGCCGTTAAAGTGCTTGACCAACGTAGTCTTTCCTGAACCGTTTGGACCCATTACAGAAACTATAGTATTGTATGGAATTTCCAGATTAACATCCTTTAATACGTAATTTTTTTCATACTTAAACCATAGGCCACTAATTTTGATTGCAGCACCATTTCCTGCAACATTCTTTTGCACAAATTTTTCTTGAACATGCTGGCTACTACATTCATTTTTGCTTAAAAATTCGAAAATTTGGCCGTTAAGATAGTAGGTTCTATCAAAACATTCCTCTAGACCCTTAAGCCTCCTAGAAAGGACCAGGACACCCTTTCCAATTTTCTTCAAATAAAATATGGTGTCCCTCAAACATCTTATACCATTCCAGTCAAGGTTTGATGTAGGATCATCCATTATAAGAAAATTTGAGCCCATAACAATAGTAGAGGCTATGGCAAGCCTCTGCTTTAATCCACCAGAAAGTTTTGAAGGCTGATAGTATCTATAAGCTTCAAGGCCGAAACTTTTAAGAGCCCACCCAACCCTAGCATTAATCTCATTCTCATCAAGTCCAAGATTTTCGAGGCCAAACCGGATATCCTCTTCAACCGTAAGCCCGAAAATTTGGCTTTCATAATTTTGCATAATCAAATTCATTAAACCAGCAACTTCCCTAACATTTTTGCCCAAAATATTTTCACTATTAAAATAGACTTTACCCCAAACTTCAGCCTCTATCCTATTAGGGATTATTCCCATAAGACAGTAGGCTAAAGTAGTCTTACCCGAACCACTTGAGCCGATAACGCCTACAGCTTCACCCTCCCTTAAAAAAAGGGATGCGCCGGATAAAACCGGCCTACCTCCATTATACCTGCAGCCAAGATCCTTGACAGCTAAAGTGTTCATAGCCTCCACTTAAGTAACCCCCTTCTTACCAAAGATGGGGCAACAGCACGAACAACAACAGGTGTGCCAACAAGTATTGGCGGAAGGTCACTCAATGCAAGCATTATACATGCTGGAACAAATGGGGCTACACCTACCCAGTCAAAGCCTATGGCAACAATTGGAACCATAATAACACCGGATATGAAGGAAACAACTGTCGCCTTAACAAGCCCCTTCGATGTAGAAGATTCTTCAGGCTTAACCAGTAAACCAGGTATAAGGCCTGTTAAGCCAACACCTACAAGGTCAAAGATTGGTGTTGCCGGATTAAAGTATCCACCCAAAAGAGCCCAAAGAGTATTACCTATAGCGCCAGACAGGAAACCGATAATGGGCCCAAAAAGTATTCCGAAAACACATGGTAGGAAGGCCAGCACCCTCCAATGTATTGCACCTGGTATCAAAGGAATTGGTGCTGTAAGAAGAAATCCTACACCCGTCACTGCAGAAGTTATGGCAATATAGGCTACAGCAGTTAATGAGTCAACCCTAGACTTGGACAAGCCCATAGTCTAGGTAAAAAATTCGCATAAATATAAATATTTTTAACAAGATTATGCTAAAAAAGCGCGGGCTGAATAACATTTTCTACAATAGTTAGGGTTTGACATGCTCATAGTCCAGTCTGAAGCTTTATACCTTCAGCCACATCTACTGGTTCAGGGGGACGCCACAGCACCCTCACCCCAGTTCATCAGGCTACACATTGACTATTTCCGTTTCACGCCATCCCCTTTGGGCTCTGAACATCCGATTTAAGGCTAAAATTTCTCCTTAAAAGATTAACATTCAAATTTTCCCCCATTTCAATAACTAAAGTTAGGTTCTTGGACACCTATTTCATAAAAAAATAGGGGGGTGGGGCTAAACTATTTTGCTTGCAATCGCATTTTCTCCTATTAC
>JBMFNX010000066.1:0-3510 GCA_049969935.1 Nitrososphaeria archaeon | reverse complement strand
ATCAGTAACCAAATACATAAGCTCATTCACAGCAATATACAACTGGATATTAAAGAATGGGCTATCGTGACAACATCTAATTTTGGAAGAGAAAGTTTGACATGCTAGCTAAAATTGGTGAATAAGACCTTTGAGCTATTCTATATACCAATCCAATGTTGTTAAATTGACATTTTTTTTAAATTTTGTTTTATACATTGAGTATAATACAAGTATGAACCATACTGGATTATAGAGGATGTGGTATGCTAGGAAATCGTGTATCCTAAAATGATAGCCAAGCCTTTTTGAGGCGATAGAATATGTTATGATAGATATTATTATGGAAGATAATATTGTATAAAGTAATAGGAAGAGGATGTATGCTGGAAGGGTTTCTAGTGAAAAATTTGTTAACAGGGATATTGGCGCAATGTTTTCCAGCAGGTATAGTATCCAATTGGATATAATATCTGAGGTTATGAGGATAGTTAATATTACGAGCATAAATGGTAGTAGAAGGATGGGAAAGAGTGTTGAAACTGCTGAAAACATTATTTTCGGTTTTTTTAAAAACCGTGATTTGAAAAACCTGTAATTGGATCTAATCCAGCCTACACAGCCTAAACTCCATCTCCAACGTTGCCTAAACCATTGTTTTTCACTCAAGTCAATTCTAACCATAACCTTCTTCCCTTCTAAGATAGAAAACTTGTATCCAGCGTAGCTTGCTCGCGCTGCAAAATCAAGATCTTCTACAATTGTTTTTCTAAATCCACCAAGTTTTTTTACAACATCCTTTTTTACTGCAAAGGCGGCGCCATTTAATCCTAAAGTTGAACCAGTTTCCTTTATCAGTATCCAGTTTGAGAAAGAGAAGGAGAAGTAGTCGTAGTAGACTAGCCTTGAAAGCCAAGATGATATTTCAGCCTCCTTCATTATATCTATTACATCAGCTTCTTTTGCCTTCTCAACCAAACTTTCTAGGAAATTTTTGCTATCATCGGGAATGTATACATCTGAGTCGAGGAAGAGCAGTAGTTCTCCAGAACTTTCTTCCACACCCCTATTCAATGCATTAACTTTACCTCTTCTCTTCTGATTTAAGATTATCTTAAAATGGTTTAGGGTTGAAAAATTGTTTAAGGTGTTCAAACATTCTTTTGTAGGCTCGTCAACAATAACTATTACCTCCTTTTCAGGGTAAGGGTCTTCAGACAAATATTTTAAAATCTCGTTTAAGCATGAACCGTTTCTATAGACTGGTAGGATAACACTTACCTTCATCTTCTACTCACATTTTATGGTTTCTAGTTTTTAGGGTATAAAATCTAAAGTATATCATATAATGCTTTCCTCATAATTTCAACAAGCTTTTTCACTTCAGTAAGCACTTCGAGAGCATAGTCTTTCTTAAACGCTTCTCTAGCAGGTATTCCCTCCCTTTCATAACCGTACATGGCTGGCCCCCTCAACGATGCAAGTTCACTACTTAATTTTATTATAGCTTCAAGATTTTCGACAATAGATTTTGGCAACCTATCCCTTTCAGCCTCTAAAACTGGACTCACATCATGTTCTCTTGGATATTCTATTCCAGACATTCTTAGAATTGCCTTTGATGACAGTTCTAATGCCTCTTGGCTTCTTCTAACGGTTCCAGCATAATCTTCCTTAGAAAAAGCAAGTTCAGCCTCCTCTAGGCATCTTAGGGCAGGCTCCATATAATCTAAGGCCATACTCCTGCTTCTCATACTATTATCTCCTCCCCAAACTTGGCCTCAGGCTTCAATAACCAATACCAGCCATGCTTTAACCGAATCCTTTTAGATCCAAGCCTTTTTAATCGCTCTTTAACTTCATCAATTATAGAAGAAAGGAAATTGTTATCATCATACAATATTATGCCGTCTTCTACCATGTCAAGTAAAATTGGAGGATGCTCTTTAACCTCATCAGGTGTTAATATTATTTCTGAAAATGTTGTAGAATATCCCATCTTTCTAACGCTTTCTGCAATATTAGATGAAATTATTTTTCTTCTAGCTTCTCTAAAAAGAGAATGCCTTCTTCCAACATCATCTGGAACATTTTTGGCTATAATAAGCAGGTCAATATCGCTTTCTCTTGTAAAGTCGCCTCTTGCAATACTTCCAAATAAGCAAACTGAAACAAGTTTACCATCCAGTACTTTCTTTATCTCATTCACATACTCGTTAACCAGTTTAAGGTATGTATTTTTTATGCCACTCAATTTATCATACTACTATATTTGTTTGGATATTAAATAGTTATTTGTTTTTATTAAAGCTTAAATAGTATTACTTTTTTGGATAAAAGTAACATAATGGTGGTTCTATGAACAAAACAAAACATATAGCATTCATTGGAATATTTAGTGGACTTTGGGCAGCCCTAAACTTGACTCTTGGACCACTAGGCTTCACATTGTTCAGACTTCCAATATTCTGTGATGTCGCATCATATTTCCCACTCCTTGTTACCGTATGGTTTCTCAGAAGATATGGTAGTGCAACAGCTGTTGGTGTGATAGGCGCTCTTGTAACACTTTTCTTTAGACCGAGTTCAACACAGATGATTGGGTTCGCAGTTTCAGCAGCCTTATTCGATCTTCTTATGCTCTTATTTAGGCATAATATAGCCTTTAACTTTAAAAATGTTATAGGAGTTTCGCTAATTGTTCTAGTTTCAGCATATGTGGCAGGATTTATTATAGGAGTATTTGTTATGTTGGGTGGAATAGGTTGGGCTTTAACCGTTTGGGGGCCTTGGCATGCCGCTGGAGGGCTCTTGAGTGTTATCGTTTCCTACCCAATTTTGGTTGCTCTCGAAAAGAGTGGGGTGAAGAGGGTGGTTGGAGCCCAATAGGGAGCAGGTTGAAAGGGCGGTTTCATGTCATGGACATTATGGACCATTTCTTATGCTTGGTCTAAAAGCTTTCCTCTATGCTAAAAGTGTGCTTGGAAATGTTACAAGATGTGAACTGTATACTGTTGGAAGAAGGCCTTACCTTTGTACAATAGATGGAGTTAAGGCAATTTCAGATTGTAAGATAGATGTTTTTGATGGAGAATCGCTTCAACTTGTATTCTATAATGGAGACCAGAGAGTTAAGATGATGCTGAAGCCAGAATATCTTAACAGATACCTTGATAGGCCCTGGGATGAGCTGGAAAAATTAGCTGACGAAGTTCTAGAGAAGGATGTCTCCTTACTTTTTGACATAATCTTCTTACCGACATCTATGGGTGGATAAAAGGTCATTCACTAAATATTTTTTAATTTTTTTATAAATAGGTATGAAAGGGCTATCATTATAATGGCAATTACTATAGAAAGCCATATAAGATGCAAGCCGTATTCGCCAGCTCCAAAGGCTATAGGAAATGGGCCTATGAATATAACGCCGCCAGTAGAAATGTTTCCACTAGACACTGACACTGTACCCAGTGAACCTAAAAATATTATAATGAAGCCTATGAGGCATAATATTATTCCAGTAAATATGAG
>JBMFNX010000065.1:0-3545 GCA_049969935.1 Nitrososphaeria archaeon | reverse complement strand
AAACACCCTCACACCCCTAACATAATCCAACAAAACCAGACATAAGCAAAAATCAAACAAGACAAAACCCATAAACAAAAAACATTAGACCAACGGATAAAAAAATTATCGTGACAACATCGAAGGAGACAATAAATTGTTGTGTTAAAAAATTTATTTTGGTATGCTTGCCATTTTTATAAATTCTTTTATGTCTGTCGTCATTTTTGGTTTTTCTTTTGCTATTCTTTTGATTTTTTCCTCATACTCTTTTGTTTCTTCTCCTTCTATTATTCCTATTTCTAGTTGGAATTCCTTTTCTTCCTGGGGCTGTATGTATTGCAGTGTTCCATACTGTTTTTCCTTATCTCTTCCCATTACAAAGCAGTTTGATGGCTCAAGTCCTAGAACGTACGTTCCTTCCCCCATCATCTTCCATTCTATCAGTCTTGGAAGTTCCTGTTTCCTGAACTTTATGTACACGCCTAGGCCGTTCATGAGTTTGTCGTTTATTATTGCGGCATGCGCGTATCCTTCTCCGTCCACTGCGAGGTCATGTATGTAAACCTTTTCCCTATATCCTTTTGTTGGCGGTTGGAATCTGTCAAAGTTTTCTGCATTCTCTCTAGCTTCCTCATCCCTTGGCAGGTAGGTTTTTGATGTTGAAACTAGTCTAGAGTTTTCATCCAGTATGGGGAAGCCTAGGTTTATGTGATATATTATCATTAGTGGTTGCGTTGTCCAGCCAAAGTTTACAATTTTATCTATAATCCTTATACGCTTTTCACCTAATGCTGCCTCAATTTTTCTTTTCAGTCTTATGTTCGGTCCAAAGATCATAGCCTCTCTAGACTCCCCTTCAATCACTAGAATGTATTTATCGCCTTCCCAGTATCCTTCTGAATGCAGGAGTTTTGCTGGACTATATGATATGCGTCCATGTAGTCCAAGAGGTTCTCCTTCATCGACTGTTGGTGCTCCAGCATATGTTAGGCCACATGTGGTTAAAAGGCCTCCAAAGAATCCTCTAAGCCAGCCTAAGCCTTCCGGTTCAAAAAAGCTTGGAGCTACAACATTAGTTGGGCTAATAAATGCAAGTGGAACACCCTTATATTCTGCGTTAACGATGTCCATGCACCTGTCAATTGCTACAATAAAGGTAAGAGGGCCAGTTTTAGCAAGAGCACATCTAACACCCTTTTCAACACCATCAGACAATTCGAGAAGCTTAATTCCCCCCAGCTGACTTATATCGCCAACATATTTTAGAAGCTCAAACTTTTTATAAACTTGATTAAAAAGTTCAACCATAATTTTATGTTAAGTCCATAAGGTTTTAAACTTTTCGTTAGCTAAAATTGCGGATAAATGGTTTAAATGACAAAAAATTTTTGAGTTTGCAAAATGTTTTGTTTTAAAGTTCTTTCCTAATTCCTGTATCCACTTTTGTTATCCACCCTCTTTTAGCTCCTCCTTTAATTCCTTCCTCAAGTATTTTCTTAGCAGTTTCTGTGTCCTCTGATAGTGCTATTATTGATCCTCCTAGGCCTGCTCCTGAAATTTTTGCTCCTAATGCTCCTGCCTTGATTGCTGAATTTCTTATCTTTTCTATTTGTGGGAGACTTAGTTCGTATAGGTCTCTTAGTAGTTCATGCTGTTGGTTTATTATTGTTCCTATTAGTTTTAGTTTAACATTTTTGCTTGCAAAAGCCTCTTCTATATGCTTTTTCCACTTTTTACCTAATATATTTTGTATGGTTTCTTTGTCTGGAATTTCTCCTTTGATTATTTTTAGGGCTAATATTGTTGATTTATGCTCTTTTATTGTAAACTCTATTCTGTTCCTTGAGTTTTTCGCTATCTTGTTAAGATATGGCGTGATTTCTTCCTCACACAATTCTTCCCATAATGTTTCGTAGTATGTTCTACCAAGTTTTCTTCTAATATGGTTTGGCAGTTGAGGTGATTCCAGCAATGCTTTTAGGCCCATATTTATTTCTTCCTGCCTTCTTGGATGTATTTCGGCTGTGCTATGCTTTATTCCAGAATCTAGGACGACAAAAATTCCTTCCTCTAGGGATAGTTCTTCAACATTATAGGGTGGTCTTGTATCTATCCTCAAAATTTTTCCAAATGCTGAAGCATATTGGTCTAGACGACCACATGATATGCCCATTATATCATGTTCAGCATGATATGCTATTTCTGCAACATCCTTTTTACTTAAATTTAGATTAAATAACTCGTTAACGCTTCCAACGAATGAGACTGTTAAAGCAGCACTGCTTCCAAGCCCACCCCCTATAGGCACTTCACTGTAAATGGATGCCTTAAACCCTCCGACTTTCAAACCTTTTTCAATTAACGCGACCAGTGAAGCTCTTAAGTAGTTTCCAAACCAGTAAGGCTTATCAATTTTGATTGAA
This sequence comes from Nitrososphaeria archaeon, assembly GCA_049969935.1. Taxonomy (GTDB): domain Archaea; phylum Thermoproteota; class Nitrososphaeria; order JACIWG01; family JACIWG01; genus JACIWG01. The sequence continues at coordinate 1,140 of JBMFNX010000065.1, read as the reverse complement.
TCAAGCTTAAAGTTGTCTGTGTAAGATTTTCCTTCATCCTTCATATTAAAAGATACTATTTCAACATTTAACCCTTCACTTGGTGCTATAGCGGTGTATGTTCTTAAATTTACTCCAACAGAAACAACCGGCAAACCTTTATAGTCTTGATGAGTATTTAGAAAATCTAATCTTCCAGGTGAAGAAACAATTAAAGAAGGTGATTTCCCATATTCTTTCTCAAACCTTTGGGTCAATTTATTTAAAGAAGACATTTTTAACGCCATAAGCGATCATTTATTCTCTTATTACTTCACCAAAATATTTATCCATTTTCTTTAACCCTCTCTCGCATGCAGCTTAAGTTCTAGAATATTTTCTGAAGGAACACCATCGTATGTGAAAATCCAGAAACCCCATTCTATTCCAGCAGCATACTTCATCTTATCCCTTTCTCTATATGGTTGATAGAATTCTATATGCATATGATAGTAACTGTAATCCCTTTTAATTGAAGGCTTCTGATGAAAAACCATAATATATGGGAGGTCCTTTTTCAAAAAGGGAATTATATGTTTTTGTTACAACTCTTAAAATGTCAGCTAAATGCATCTGTTCTTCATCATTGATATCATGTAATGAGCAAACATGCCTTTTTGGATAAATGTGCATTTCATACGGCCATTGTGCTTAATAGGGGATTAAGGCTAAAAAATGCTTGTTAGCATACACGATTCTCTCTTTCTCTAAAAACTCCTCTCTAATTATGTCACATAATAGACACCTTCCCTTACTCTTATAATATTTCTTAAACGATTTAAGCTCCTCAATAATACGTGGAGGAATAAAGGGAAGGCCATAAATTTGAGAATGTGGATGAGTTAAAGAAACACCTATCTCCTTCCCCTTATTCCTAAATTCTGCGACATACTTAATATTCTTTATATTACTCAAACGATCAAATTCCTTAGCAAAGACTTCTATAACCTTCACCATATTCTCTAAGCTTAGATCACACAAGTCACCCTCATGAACTGGCGTCTCGACCACAACTTCGCAAACTCCGAAAGCCTTTTTGGACTTTAGAAGTTCACGCACTTTAGTGGAAGGTTTTACTGGATTTAAGGTTAATGCAGGAAACCTATTTTGAAGCACAAGCAC
>JBMFNX010000064.1:0-3574 GCA_049969935.1 Nitrososphaeria archaeon | reverse complement strand
CATGACTCCTGTGTCCACGACTCCATCTACCTCTATGATCTTCTTTTGAGCTAGAGGGTTAAAGATCCCAAACCTAACCCTAACGAACCCCACTTCGCACACCCAAACTTACAATCCTCCTTCAACAATTTAAAGGTTTATGGCTTTTTCAAAACCAACAGTCAGAGTTCTGAGCTACATGGTCTTTTATAGACGTATAGGAAATTCGATAAGAAAGCCTAGAGTTTTAACTCTGGGATGATTGTCGATAAAATTAAGTACAAAACACGTTAGTAATTTTGTGAGAACTAGAATTTCATCCATGGATAGAACTAATAAATTTATTAAGTAAAGTTATCTTAGTTGTAAATGGAAGGGACAAACACTTTCTAATGGAAGGAAATGAAGAATTATTTTAAATTGGCATATAGTCCTTCTAAGCTTTGGAATGAACTAAACTTTGAGAGAAGACAAGCGTATATACTATAAAAAGTTCGAGTGGCATCTCAAACGCCTGTACGAGAAGTATGTCCCACTAATTGGTTCAATAACTACCCAGTGGATAGTAAACAAGAACAACGATGCGTGGAGAAGCTTCTTTAAATTAAAGAAACTTGAAGCAAAAAAGGGAACTACTAAAACACGTAGCTAATGTTTCAATGCCTAGCCGCTGAAAAAGGAATGGCAAAAGAGAACTTAGAATAATAGTTAAAAATGACTGCTACAGAATTGATAGAAGATATATCTGTCTTCTAAGAAATTAAGATTAAAGTACAAGAGAAGGCTGAGGTGATACAGCAAGCGGGGTAGGCTAGAGATAATCTACGATGAGGTCAAGAAGTGTGGAGGAGCTTTATGAACGTTGAAGAGCTTTTCTTGAGAAGAAGGCAACAGGCTCCTTTACATAGACCTAGGCGTAATAAACCTGGCAACGATATAGTTTGTAGGCTTGAACAGCCCATGGCATGCCTCTAGGAGGTTTTGCTGGTGGGCTGTGAGTGCGCGCTAACAATCTATAGGCAAGAGGTTGTTAATCATGACCGAGAAATTAGTGCATTGATGAAAAGGGTTAGGGAGAAAGATCCTGAGAAGCATGTCTTGGTGGAGTTCGTCAGTAGGGAGAAACTAACTCTAACACTATGAGAATCCATGTTGTTTTGGCAGTAGGTTCGAACCTCCAGCTCCATTCATCAGAGCTACTGTTAACCTGGAAAGCTTGAACATTAAGGAATCGTGCGTTTTCACATCGTTGCAGGAGCCTCTGCGACTGTCCTATCGGATAGGGCTGTGAACTATCTGGAGATAAATGTAGAGAGACTGAAGAAGGCTGAGAGGAATATCGGAGGACTAGGTGGATTAATTAACACTTATGTTATTGAAGACACGTCATTATTCTTTAGCGCGTGCTAGGCTGATGCCTCTTCCCAAAGGAACCGCTTTAACAGCCTCCACGAAGGACCCCCTTAGGCTAAAAATCTTAATTAGATTATTTCTTTAAGGATCTTGTTCTTAATCTTCTTGACTTCTCTAAGGTTTTTCATGCCGAGGTATTCGAATTCAATTCTCGCAGACCTTACTATTTCCTCCAGCCTTTTTTCATACTCTTCAATCCCGAATTTTTTTACTAATTGCTTGTAATATTTCCAATCTATCTTGCCGCTTTTAGCCAGGCAGATTATGTCTACTCTGTCTTTCTGCCCTTTTACACTGTTCTTCCTCTGCAGTTCAGCCTGCTGTTTCAGTATGAGTAAGATCTCTGGTTTTGGAATCTTGAAGTTTTCAACCCTCACAGTATTCTTGAGAATTTCCTCAGGAGGGATAGCGAATACCGAATAATATGGTACATAAATGTCTATTGACACTTCTTCTATCTTGCCCTCATATTTCTTTAAAAAATCATTCTTCTTAATCCCTACTCTCATCTTAAGACTGGTTAATTCCTTGAAGTCGACAATGATATCTATGTCCTTGGATTTTATGGCTTTCGTCAGAAAATAGACGGCCCATCCGCCTATTAGGACGAAATCAATGTCTTTTCTGAGTTCCTGCAATATTTTGAAGCTTCTATCTATGGCTATCTCGTTCCAGAATTCCATCTATAATCTCCTCCATCTCTTTAAGGAAATCTTTGGCATACCAAGACCTTAAGTTCCAGAGGTCGACGAAGATTTGAGCAATGGGAGCAATCTTAAATCTCGCCAGATGCTCGTCAAGTTTTAAAACCAGCAGGTTCGGTTTCATCAGACTATTCTCTTTTCCAAATCTTCTTTCGAAATCCTGCCTTGAACCATAGACAACAACCTCACTATAGTCCGACGGAATTCTTCTAAATCTGAACTTGAAAGCTGAGTATGCTGTGAAGACGGAATTTGCAGGAACCTCGCTTTCCACCTTTTCCACGGGCTCATCTAAATAAGTTTGATAAACGATGTCTTTTTCCAACCTTCTTATTGAAGCCCAGTATAATAAAACTTTTTTCGGATCTAGTAGGCTGAAGCCAAACTTCTTTTTCTCTATCGCATTCATTTGTTCTAACGGTTTTAGAGCGTAGTTTACGGTGCTTAAAGATATTTTACAGACCCTACTGAGTTCAAGTTGTTTGAAAAACCTTGTTTTCTCTTCATATACACCATATAAGATTTCCCTATAAACGCGCTCTTTTTTCATGTTTCTATTTTTAAAAAGAGACCTTTATAAAGCTTTCGAAAAATATCGAAATCAGCGCGCTCTGGCTCTACATGCTGGGTTGTAGGTCTCCTGCTAAAGGGAAAAACAAGGTGGTCAAAAGACTATTTAAAGGAGGTACTTAACGCCGTAGTGCGGTGGGCGGTTGAAGGCGTTGCCTGACGAAGAGGGTTTAAGCATTGCTTTCGTCGCCGTCTGCTCTGTTAAACTTAAGGGTTTTATAGGGCTAAGGGTTACCTTTTCCTATGTTCTCTGAACTAAACTTCAAGAAGTAGAGAACCACACTGCGATGAAGCCTGTAGAACACTAAAACTTGTTCATCGAACTTATGAATTTGGAGATTGGCTCTTTGAAGTAATAGAAAGAGAAGTACAAGTTGTAAAGGATAGAACAGAGAGCTTCGACGACTACTTTCCTTGCAGTAAGAAAGTTTGTAAGCGTGCGTTTGGAGATGGCTTAACCTATTTCATTTGTTTAACCAAGAAGAAGGAATGAACTTAATTCAAAGAGTCAAAGGTGGTGCTTCCATGAAGCTTAAGTTAACAGGCCAAGCCTATAAAACCACTAGGTTAACAGGTTATCAATTCGAAGTAAAAAAGATTTAAATGTTAGATCCACTAAAAACATTTAGCAAATGGATAAACAACTAAGCTTAATTCAGCTATTAATCTTACATTTTGCCGATACTCCAAACGGTATAGACGACAAAGAAATCTCAAGGAAAATAGGCATAAACGCAAAGAAGCTTATGAATAGGCTAGCAAAGGATGAACTTCTTGAGAAAATTCCAAGAATTGGGAAGAGTGGAAAACCTCTGAAGAAGTCTTCGCTGTATAGGACTTCACAAAAGGGAAGAGAACAATACAAGAAATTTTTTGACGAATTCTTAGAGGAGCCAGTCAAGTGCTAC
>JBMFNX010000063.1:0-3637 GCA_049969935.1 Nitrososphaeria archaeon | reverse complement strand
CCTGCTTTTCTGGAACATTAATTTTTTTGGCAATGGTTGTGAGAGATTGTGAGGCGTTTATTTGAAATTCTTTGAGTATTAGCAGGTCTATTTTGTCTATTGGTACACGCGAGTAGTCCATTTGGATTGGAGTCGGTTCCTTTTTTGTTTCGTAGTCGAGTTTGCTCCAGGGAACATTCCATGTTCTTGTTGTGAAGTCATAGAATTCTGATCTTAGTGATAGATGTTTTAGATATTGTAAGTCTGTCATCCTATATTCTTTTAGTATGTCTAGGCGAACTAGTTCGTCTAAGAAATTTTTGTATTTTTCTAGGGCTGAATAGGGTATCGTTGGCATTGCAATATAGTAGCCGTAAGGTATTACTTTTGCATAATATGTTAGATATCCTCTTTTTGCTAAGAGGTCTAATATTTCTGGTACAATTTTTGTCACTTGCAGTGAAAAGTCGAGGAAGAGCCATGATCGTACTAGTCCAAGTTTTAGGTAGTTGATGCTTACATGGAATCTTATCCCCATTTCTTTCAGCTGATTTTTTATCCTATATCTTATTGTTTCAGCCGGTAGGCCTGTTGCTCTCGAGATTGCTGAAATGTTTTTTGGGCCATATTTTTTTATAGCTTCCACTATAAGCTTCATTTCCTCATCGTATGATATGATTCGTGGGGGTGTTAGGTCGTCTGTGCGCATTACCTTATTGCACGGTGGTAATTTCCACAAACTTATTAAAAAACTTTTACCAAAAATTCTAGTATCTGCTTTATATTCTTAATAGCCATTTCCATAGGGGGACACATTTTATGGTACTATTATCAATCTTTATATTGTCTTCGTAATCCCAAGTGATTATTGAAAGGTTATTGCATTTAATTGCCTCTGAGGCTTTTAGCAGGGAACTAGTTTCTCTTCTATCGATTTCATCTTTGCTGGAGGCGTATGTTACTTGAACAAGTTCTTTCACCTTTAACCCATCTTTTATTACAAAGTCGACTTCATTTTGATTATAATCTTTCCAGTAATAGAATGTTAATAATGGATTTTTGTTTGTCTCCCTTAAAAGATGTAGGAAGACTATATTTTCCATTAACTTGCCGTAATCTTGTGAAAACCTTGTATATTTTGCTAGACCAGTATCAGCTAGATAAACCTTTCTAGGCCATAATTCTCTTTCATGGGCTTTCATAGAAAATTTTTTTAGAAAATAGATGAATAGTGTGTCCTCCAAGTTTTCCACGTACTTATATAGTGTCATTATATTGAAAACTAATCCTTGAGATTTTAGCCTCCTTTCTATTGCACGTACACTTATCTCTTGTGAAAAATTTTGTAAAAGGTCGTTGAAAACGTATCTTGCTAACGTGATACTTTTAACAGAATGTCTTTCTACAAAATCTTTAAAAAATGCTAAATCTATGTATTCTTTTAATATTTTTTCCTTCTCTTCCCTTAAAACAATTTCTGGGAAACCGCCTTCCTCAAGATAATTTTTTAGTTCCCTTTTAATAACACCTCTGTTTTCAAGAAAATTAGGTTCAACATGAACGTTTTTTGCCTTAAGATATTCTCTAAAACTGAATGGCAGTAGCAGGTATGTGATACTCCTTCCTCTTAACTGTGTAGCAACTTCTCTGCTTAAAAGTTTTGATGAGGAGCCTGTTATGAAAACGTGAAAGCCTCTGTTCAATAGGCTTCTAACAAGAGACTCCCATAAACTAACATTTTGAATTTCATCAAGAAAAACGAATTCAGGCAACCTTTCAACGACTTCAGGGAATATTTCAAGAACTATTCTTAAAACATCAGATGATCTTAATCCTTTAAGGAACGGTTCCTCGAAGTCCAGGTAAAGGACCTTACTTCTTTCTATATTTGATATTATGTTAAAGAAGTAGAAGGTTTTTCCAGCCCTTCTTGGACCTATAATGGTTACAGCCTTCCTTTCAATAGGTTTCACCTTTAATTCTCTTTCTATCATGCTAGGGAAAACTGTTTTTTGGAAAGAGATTAAATAGTCCTTAACATACTCTACTTCCATTATTATCTAATTGTATCCATCAAGAAGACAAATTAATAAAGTTTTGTATTCTTAAGGAATACAAATTAAGACAATGCGGGTGAGGAGAAATTTTAATAGGGATTAAATTGTATCGGCAAACTTTATATTAAAATTCTTTTAACAAAAGAGTAATGGACAAGTTCGTTCTTTTTGTCTGTGTTGGAAATTCTGGTAGGAGTCAGATGGCTGAAGCCTTCTTCAACGCCAAAGCACCTGAAGGCTTTTTCGCTATCAGTGCTGGCACAAAGCCTGAAAAGGAAGTTAATCCTAAAGTTATCGAAGTTATGAGAGAAAAGGGGATTGATATTTCTTCTAATAAGCCTAAGGGTGTTGAAGAGTGGATGTTTAGGGACGCTTTCAAAATTATTATAATGGGTTGTGGTGACGATTCATGCCCAGCTGTATTCTTGAAGAAGGTTGAAGACTGGCATCTTGAGGATCCCAAGGGTAAGCCTATTGAAGAAGTTAGGAAAATTAGGGATGAAATAGAAATGAGGGTTGAGAATCTTATTAAAAGCTTGTTACAGCAAAAGAATATATAATGGTTGGAAGCAAACTAATTTATGTTTAATACTGTGTTTCAGATTGGTATAGAGGCGACATTCTTTCTAATAATACTGCTGATTTTCATCGTCTGGCTTATTGCTTCAATGATAAGAATTGTTAGAGAGTATGAGAGGGTTGTTGTCTTCCGTCTTGGAAGACTTTTGGGCGCTAAGGGTCCAGGTGTTGTCTTTCTTGTCCCCTTTGTTGATAAGCCTAAAATTGTTGACCTTCGTCTGGTGACGTTCGATGTTCCAAAGCAGAGGATTATTACAAAGGATAACGTTACTGTAGACGTTGACGCTGTCGTATACTTTAGGGTGGCTGATGCAATAAACGCTGTTTTAAAGGTTAAGGATTATGCTCTTGCAACAAGTCTTCTAGCACAGACGACATTAAGGGATGTTATTGGACAGGTAGAATTTGATGACCTCTTAATGAAAAGAGAGGATTTGAATAAGAGGCTACAGACAATATTGGATGAGGCGACTGAGCCTTGGGGTGTAAAGGTTACGGCTGTCGCAATACGTGATGCAGCCATACCTGAGAGCATGCAGAGGGCTATAGCTAAGCAGGCTGAGGCTGAGCGTGAAAGGAGAAGTAGGATTATTACTGCTGAAGGCGAGCTTATGGCGGCTCAGAAGATGGCTGAGGCTGCAGAGTTTTATGCAAAAAATCCTGCTGCCATGAGACTTAGGGAGCTTCAGACTTGGACGGAGATTGCTAGAGAAAAGAACCTGATTATTGTTACAGAGGGAAACATTATGCAGGCTTTGCCTGGTCTAGTATTTTCTAAGCAAAAGGAAAAGTAAAAGATTTAACATTCTACCACTTTTGAACATAAGAATGTAGGCTATGGTGGATGTGATTGGCTTAGGTGAGGCTATTATAGATTTTATTGCCCTAGACAACATTAGCTTATTTGACACTCTCCTCGGCTGAAGCCGGGAGATTCTTGCATACTGCCACTTCAACGCTCGGGAGCACATCCGTTTCAGCATTCACCCTCTCATTTCTCCGTGGCTGTCTGCAAAGGGGTG
>JBMFNX010000062.1:0-3650 GCA_049969935.1 Nitrososphaeria archaeon | reverse complement strand
GAACCTAGAACAGAAAAGGCATTGAAAAGAGCCCAAATTCCTAAGGGAGCAAGAATAAGTGCTGATGATATTTATAAACTCCCTACAGATGTATGGAATGTGCCCGCACTAAATCCTATGGAAGTGGAACGATCAGATTTTTTCACCCAAAAACCCGAAGCCCTATTAAAGCGCATCATCCTTGCCTCTTCCAACCCCGGCGACATCGTTGCGGACTTCTTCTGTGGCTCAGGCACAACATTAGCGGTTGCAGAAAAACTTGGCAGGCGTTGGATAGGCTGTGATTTATCCAAGTTCGCTATTCATCTTACAAGAAAAAGATTAATGAACATACATAATTCTAAAGATTTGCTTGATGAAAAGGGCAGACCTTACGGTAAGCCTGCAAGACCTTTTGAAATCTGGAATGTCGGAAATTATGAGACCGTTTATTGGCAAGAAAGATTAGATGAATATTTAACTTTCATGCTCAAACTTTACCAAGCGCAACCAATAACAGGTTTCAAATACTTACATGGAAAGAAAGGAGATAGGATAGTGCATGTTGCTTCTTTAAATGCTCCAGTAACAATGGATGAGATTGAAAAAGTTATCTTGGAATGCAGAGCAAATGGATCCAATAAAGCAGATATTTTAGGTTGGGAATGGGCTTATGAAGTAAATGAATTAGCCAAAGAATTGGCAAAGAAAAATGGAATCGACTTAAGATTAATTCAAATCCCATCAATAAATGAAATAAAATCTGCTTTAACTGGTTTTGATTTGAAACTATTAAAGATTCCAGAACAAGTGATAGAAAAAGATGTATTACCATATATAAGATTTCATGAAGTGGCTTATTTAGAATTAGAAACAAAAGTTAGAGGTAAAGAAGTAACTTTGCAAATAACAGATTTTCAACTCCCACCATCAAAAGAATTAGACGAAATTAAAGATAAGATAAAAAGATTTTCAGACTTGATAGATTATTGGTCAATCGATTGGGATTATGATGGTTCTACTTTTAGAAATCAATGGCAATCTTACAAAACTAAAAAGAATAATGAGATAGATTTAGAAGCTAAGCATGTGTTCAAAGAAAAAGGCAAATATAGAATTATGGTTAAGGTTGTTGATATTTTTGGAAATGACGCAAATAAAGTTGTAGAAGTGGTGATCGAATGAATCCTACTGATATTTTACATCCTAAGCAAAGAGAACCGAGTAAAGCCTATTTAGTAAATAAATTAAGGGAAGCTGTTTTTGCATGGAGGCAGCAGGGTTATCCAGGAATTACAGAGACTACTAAAAGACTTTTGGAATTTTGGTTTGAAGAAGATCATTTGGTCAAAGATTTACCCTTTCAATTTTGGTTTTGTCAAAGAGAAGCTATAGAAACTTTAATTTATGTTTATGAAGTTCTTAAAAAAAGAAAATTCATAGAAATGGTTGAGGAATTTGGTTCTGGTCCAATTAGAACGTATCACCCTGAATTCGACAGATATCCGCTTTATGCCTTTAAGATGGCGACTGGTAGCGGAAAAACTTTTGTTATGGCTTTTGCAATAATTTGGAGTTATTTTAATTATTTGAAAGAAAATAAACAAGATTATACTTCCAAGTTTCTATTGATTGCACCGAATATTATAGTTTATGAAAGATTAAAAAGAGATTTTGAAGATGGAAAAATATTCAAAGAATATCCTTTTATTCCAGAAGAATGGAAACAAGAGTTCGACCTTAAAGTGATTTTACGTGAAGACCCAATAAATATCGTTCCAGAGGGCGTTTTATTTTTAACAAACATACAACAGCTGCAAGAAAGAGAAAAACAAACTACTGATATTGAGGATATTTTAGAATTGGGAGAAGCAGTTTTAAAAGATAGACTTAAAGAGGAAAATAGAATCAAACAAGTTATTTTGTCATGTCCGAATTTAATGATTCTAAAGGATGAAGCACATCACATATATCATGTAGAAAAAGCATGGAAAAAAATTCTATTAAATTTACATGAAAACTTACAGGGTACTCAAGGATTTGGAATAAATATGGAACTAGATTTTTCAGCAACACCAAAAACAGAGACTGGAGCTTTTTTCCCTTGGATAATAGTTGATTTTTCTTTGAAAGAAGCGATAGAAATGAACATTCTAAAGAGACCATTAAAGGGAAAAGTTGGTAGAGCTAAAGAAATAGCATCTACTAAAGCTCATGAAAAATACCGTGCTTGGATAGACGCTGGTATCAGAAGATGGCGAGACTATAAACAAAAATTACAAAAATTAAACAAAAGACCGATTTTATTTATCATGTGTGAAAACACTGAAGCTGCTAATGATATTTACGATTATTTAAACTCCATCACAGATCTTAAAGGGAAGGTACTTTTAATTCATACAAATCTGCAAGGAGAAGTAATTGGTGGAACTAGTGATATCCTTAGAGATGTTCCTAAAAAGGAGCTAATCAATAAAGTCAGAGAAATAGCTAAGAATATTGATGATCCAGACCCCAAGAAAAATCCGTACGAAGTAATAGTTAGTGTTTTGATGTTAAACGAAGGTTGGGATGTAAGAAATGTTACAATTATAGTTGGTTTAAGAGCTTACACATCTAAACGAAAAGTACTGCCAGAACAAGTTATAGGTAGAGGCCTTAGAAAAATGTTTCCAGACCAGTCAGCTGGAAATGCACACAATCTTATTAACATGCTTGAGGTGATAGGGCCACCTGGATTAATTAACATACTAGAAAAATTGGAAGAAGAAGAAAAAATTAAATTTGATACTTTTGATGTATCAGAGCCAATTAATATTACTACGATATTTGTGGATGAGAATAAACTAAAATTTGATTTCTCCATCCCAATAATTTCACCCAGAATAGAAAGAAAACAACTTAATATAAATAAAATACACTTTTCCTCGTTTAAAAAAGGTAATTTCGAACTTGGAAATAAAGTTATCAAAACTTCTTATATAGCAGAAGATATGATCAAAAAAGTTATAGTAATAGAAAAACAATGGACGTTGCCGGTACCTCAAGATACAAATTTTGTAATCTCTTACTATACAGAAAAAATATTAAAAGAACTTAAATTACCAAAAGAAACAAATTTTGAATTATTATACCCAATTGTCAAAAGATATGTTAAAGAAAGATTATTTAAAAACAAAGTAAAACTCGATGATCCCAGAGTCTTGTATGTTTTAAGTGAGCCAGAAACTGAAGAATTTATACTCAAATTGTTTATCGATAATCTAAGAAATTTGACATTTAGGTCAGAAAAACCAAAATTAATTGAAAAAAGAGCCATAAAAGAAACAAAACCATTCCCTTGGTCAAGACAGGTATTTCCAGCAAATAAAACAGTTTTTAATTATATACCCTGTGAAAATCAACTTGAACTTAAATTTGCAAGATTTTTAGATACAGCGGATGATGTTTTATCTTTTATTAAAATAGTACCTAGAATTGGATTTTCTATAGAGTATCTCTCTAATAGTGGTCATTTGAGGCAATACTATCCAGATTTTATAGTAAAGACCAAAAAAAGAGAGTATTTCTTAATCGAAACAAAAGGCTTAGTTGATATAGACGTTCCAAAAAAAGACGAAAGAGCTAAGCAATGGTGTCGAGATGTGTCTAAGTTAACCGGTGAAAAATGG
>JBMFNX010000061.1:0-3677 GCA_049969935.1 Nitrososphaeria archaeon | reverse complement strand
CAGGTTTGTTTTTACCAGTTCTTGAAAACGCAAAATCGTAAGACTCATATTAGCAAGTGCATTAAAATTAGTAGCTATAGCAATTCTTTTATTCATTAGGGCAGTTTCAAATTTACTCATATTCATTTCCATTTTTCCTATTTCTTGGTTAGCAAATTCATATCTGCTCATACATTCTTGATACGCATCAGCTTTTGCATTTGGATCACAAATACCTCCTGGTCTTTTCAAAGCATGAAAAGTCTCTTTAACTTTAAGCAATAATGCAGACAAACCTTCAATTAAATAAAGTTCATAAGTTAACCAAGAAGCTGTACTAACTATGCTAGGATCCTTTGCAATAGCACCAACTTTGAGAAATGAATACAAAGAAACTGGAATCGAACTTATAAATTTTTGCTCTTCACTTGTTAAATCCTGTTTATTTATAATTTTTTGATGTATTGAATTAATTCTATTATTAATCTTTTCTTTTATATTGTCAAAGGAAACAGGAATACAAGTGTTACTTCCACTTGGCATAGACAAAACAGCTTCAGATTTTTCAAACTTTGAAAGAGCATCAGGACAGGGGTCTACATAAGTAATTGATGCCAAAACAGGTTTGTCGCCTTCTTTCGAAACATTAACACGCATATCTCCAATAAGACCTCTAGCATATCTAACTATCTCTTCATCCAATCTATCACTCTCAGCAATTGCATCAAGAAGTAATCCTCCTCCATTATTCATTAATCTAGCAACATAAGGGTTAACACCAGGCGTAGCGTCAGCACCTGAATCACTTTTTGGAACACCATAATTATAACCTTCTATTTTTACTAGCCTGTCAAAAAATTGTTTAAAAAAACTACCTTGTCCTTTAGAAAGACTTTCACTAGATGAACCTTCAGAACCCTGAAGTGCTTTCCAAAGTGCTTGGCCTTTTTCAACAACACCTTTAGGAACATAAATTCCACATTCACTTATCTGAACACTATTTAAAGTATCAACCAATTGCTCAGCAGCTTTCACGATTGCACTTAATTGCGGGGATAGAGTACTAAGTGCAATATCAAAAGCAATAAGTGGTGCATTTTGAATAAGCCCTTGAATTTTTTGAACTAAATACTCAAAATTAACAAATCCAACTCCACCTAAAAATAAATCAATCCCACCACAACCTACTTTTAACCTCGGAAGCATAATATTAAATAAAAAATCTCTTGATTCAGGCAATCTTACACTAAGACCACCAAAATTAACATACCCACGCTTCTGTGCTTCAAAATACCCTGGAGAAGTATAACTTTTCATTGCATTGTCAAACCAGCTGTCAAGCCAAGCTCCAAAAACAAAAATAGGTTGAATAATTAAAAAAACACTTAAAATAAACACTAAAAACCCTTTGCCTATAAACCTCCTCTCCATACCCACCCTCTCCATACTCAATTAGATTTTAAAAACTATTTTAAATTCCCATTAAGTGATAGGACTTTTCAATTTACTTCTATTTTTCTTTTTGAAGTTTCTATTTCTTCTTCTTGAAAAGAGGTGACGGAGCATTTGGGTCAAGAGATGAACCTTTTTGGAATTTATAAAGATAATAATTTTCTGGAGAAAGTTCTCCTCTTAAAATATAAAGTCCTCTTGTTATTCTTGAAATAAGATCATCATAGGCAATAACTCCACTACCTAAAGGAAAATACTTTCCAGTTAAACGATCAACAAGAAGTAAAGTAGGAACAATATCAACACCAAATCTAACCGCTGATGCATAATTTTCATCAATATCTACTTCCATATAAATAACTCCACGATTTTCCTTTAAATACTCCAAAATACTTCTTTGAACCTCACAATAAGGACACGTCTTCCTTGAAAAGAAAATAATACCTAAGTTCCCTCTTTCTGCCTCCAAAGTAAAATCTATTTCTTTACTTATTTCTACATTTCTAGCTCTAATACCTGGAACAACATATGGATAATCCTTCCATGTATTAAATTCTGGATATTTTGTAACTACATAACTCCACATACTAGCAAATTTTAAAGATTTTTTTCTCATAACATCTACTAAATTCAAAAACTTAAATATATTCTCTTCAGTAGGATTACTTACTGCAAGATCTCTGTAATATTCAAATAATTTCTGAAAATCCTTAACAGGCATATTAACTAGTTCTTCAAAGGTATAACTCTCAAGAGGACGAGAAAGTACATCTTTCGTTGCATTTTCAGTAGGCATCTTTGGCTTAGCTACTTCCTTTGGTTCCTCTTTTTTCTTCTTTTTTGCTGGTGTGTCTATTTCAATTTTTTTCTTCTGGTCTTTATACCACCAATATCCTTCTTTTGTTGAGGAATCATACCAAGAAAAACCTGAGAAAACTACTCCCAAAGAAAAAATCAAAAAAACCAAAAGAACAGAAAAACTAAGTAAAAAACTTTCTAAACCTCTCATAGTTAATTACTTTTAGCTTTTAATAATACAATAGCTTTTCTATTAAAACAAATAACTCCCTCTTTTCTAATCTCTCCTAAACCTTTCACTATTTCAACCCTTACTCCTTCTTTTTCTAACAAATTCTTAACAAACAAAGCTCTCTTCTTTGAAAGTTTTAAATTATAAGCCTCACCTCCTATAAAACATGCATACCCATAAACCTCAGCACTTACTTCCTTATAATTCTTTTTAAATTCTCTTACTTCAGACAAAAAACGTTCTTTCTGGTCCTTTGTTAAAATACCCTTGTTAAAGTTAAAAAATACTTCAATCTTCTTTTCTACAACCTTCTTTTCAGGTTCTTTAGGAAGTTCTTTAGAGGGAAGAGTTTCATTTGATCCACCTGAATACATAATTTGTAAAGGAATCCGTTTTGCCTGAGGAGGAGGTGGAGGTACTTTTATAACCTCAGCCTGATCTAATAAACTACATCCAATTCTCCTATAACTAAAGTCTCTACTCCAGGAAATACACCAAAACGATATGAATAATCATCGTTGTAATTAACTGTATCTGTACCTACTATAGTTTTCTTAACAGGAATGTTTACTGCCTTGACTTCAACTTTTCCAGAAGAAGCATTAACTAAGTCTTCAGTTTTACTTACCTTCTGCCCATGAAAAACTGTCGAACAAGAAGGAAACACTAATAACAACAATAAAGCAACTAAATTCATTCTACTCATTTTCAGAACCTCTTTCCAAAGTATTTGGAAGATTTTGGTCATCTTTTGGAAGGTATTTTAAGTATTGACCTGGTACAGCCTGACTAGGGTTTTCTTTTTCAGAACATGGCTTTCCAGGGAGAGGACATGTTTCGGTTTCAGGTTTTGTTTCAGTTGGTTTTTCTTCAGTAGATTTTGTAGTCTCACTTGTAGGTTCTTTTACACTTTCTAAAGTAGTAGAAGCTGAACTTTTTTCTTCTTCACCTTCTATAGGAAAAGGTGTAATAAAAATATTCTGAAATACCCACTTTGGTGGATCTACCATAAAATAAATATATCTTGCAAAATAAAATTCTTCCCCTTTAGGATCAACATAAGGGAGTATAAGCAACCTTGCTATCCTTGGAGGAGTTATCATTGGTGTTTTTGGCTCACGAAGCATCTTATTCAGTTTTTTAAACATCTCTTCTAAATATTGATTACTCACAATTTCAGGAACTCCTGATACTTCTCGAATAGATAAACTTCCTT
>JBMFNX010000060.1:0-4167 GCA_049969935.1 Nitrososphaeria archaeon | reverse complement strand
CTTCTGTATAGATAACGAATCCGTAAGTTGCAATTCCTCCTGGGTTATATGGCATACAAGCTCCATCAAAGTAGATGGTTGCTTTCATTTTTTCTCCTCTTTTTTTGTTTTAGTTTTGTCCTCACGAAAATACCTTCTTGCTAGCTGAATGGTTCGTTTATCTTTCTGACAAATCTCTTCAAGTTCATTGAAAAGCTCATATCTTTCCTCACGCAACTGCCACTGTTCCTCGCTCCATTTGGCACATTGTGGACAGTGCTCAATCCCATAATCCCAGAAATCTTCTTCATTGTAATCAGGATCACTCATTCTACAGTTTTCTTTTAATCTGTGCAACTCCTTAATTCTCTCACCTATCTGCCATAATCTATGTAGAATTTCTCTTACCCGTGGATTACTGTTTTTTATTTCGGAAAAACACTCTTTCAAACACTTCTTGCGTGTTTCAAATGCCTTCCACCCTGCCTGTTGACGTTTTCTGAACTTTTCTACTCCTTCAGTATTCTTAAATGGGGCAACGTCCTCCTCTTTCCACAGTTTCATGGGTGGGGCTTTTCTGTAATAGGGATTTCTTACTTCACGGAAAGGAATTCCAAGTTTTAGTGGAACTACTCCATAATTTTCCTTATACCATCTTCTAGTATGCCACTTTTCCGTTTTATCCTTTTCCACTTCCAATCTTTGTTTGATAGAATCATCATTTTTGAGTGTTTCGCTCATTTTCCACTTTATCTTCTTTATAGTTTTTTATTGTTTTTAAACCTTATTCTATTTAGCTTCAAAATCTAAAATACTAAGTTCTTTACAAGCTCCTTTAACTGCTTCTATAGCATCATAAAAACTATCCCCTATAGTTCTAACTCTTACTCCATATGCTTTTTGTACTGCTTTTCTTATAATCTCTCCCTTTAAGAGAGCATTGTCCCAACCAAATTCAGCATATTTTTCATTAACTACTTGATTTAAACTAATAAGAGCTTCTGCTCTTTTTCTTCTTTCATCAGCTGCTTCTTTTAAAGGATAATTAATAAAATTATCAATTTTTGAAACAAAACTTTCATAAAAGCTTGCAGGAAATTTTGAATCATACTCTTCAATTGCAAAACCAAAAGTAATAAGTGCTGGTTCTTTTACAAGAGTAAAAAGTGACTCTTCATTTGTTTCTGGATCCTCTTCAAGAATTTCCTTATAAAGTCTATATGTTTGCTTTGATTTTTCTTTTATGTTTGGTGCCTTTTCAGTATTGAAGTCAAGAATGTATTTGTAATAATTTTCATCAACGACTATTGCAAGTACTTCAGATACTCCAAGAGATCTTAAAGCCTCAAGTCTGTGTTGTCCATCGATTACATAATAATTGCCATCTTTTTCAGAAACAATAATAGGAATCAAAAAGCCAAGTTTATCAATTGCAAGTTCAAGTTGTTTTCTTAAAGATTCAGATAAGTCTCTTTGGATTGGAGGTATATTAATTTCATCAATTTTAAGAATACAAAACTTACATTCTTGCTTTTTTACTGGTTCTAGGAACTTTGCAAGTTCCTTCATAGTGTCACCTCCTTTTTTTGTTATTTTTTTATTTGTTTCGATGTAGACTAGACCTATAGTAGGTTTTTTATGTAGTTAGAATAGTAATTTTGGAACATTTGTTTTTTAGGCTCCTTCTTTTCTGGAGTTCCTCTAACCACTCCTGAGGCTGTCTGAATCCCAGGAGCCTTGAAGACAAAAAAGGGATAGGGGCCATTACAAATCCCGCCTTGGTTTTTTATTTGCAATTGATTTTTTCATCAAGATCGTACAATTTACTCCACTTAGTTGCAAATCATGCAGGATTATCTGTAATAGATCCATCCTGTTCATGACCCCAAATGAAATTCCAGTATAAAACATTAAAACAAAAAGTCCCAGGAAACCCTGAGGCAAGTTTTTATTTTTGTTCTTTTATTAATTCAGGTTCGTCTGAAAGCTCGCTATAAAAAATTCCCAAGTCCAAAGCTTTTTTAAGTTGTTCTTTGCAAGCTTTCCAACTCCTATAAGCTCTTCTACTGTCTGTAGAAAAACCTAACTCATCACAAAAATCCTCAAAAGTCATATCACCTAATTGTGCTTCAGATAAAAATTCTTTAAAAATTTCCAATAATTCCTCTTCTGTGAAATCTCTTTTTCCTATTTTAAAATTATGATAACTTCCATAATATTTGAAAGACCTTTTTATCTCTTCAGTATTAGAAATAGTGATCCTAAAAACATCATGAATTAAACCGTCATTTTCAAAAGGAAAACCTTGCACCGTGTCAATGTGTTTAGCCTTGATTATAAAAATTTTGTCATTAAGTTTAACTTTTGCTTTGTTCATAGTCGCACCTCCTTTTTTAGTTTTTATGCCTTTTTTTAATTTTTGGACATCCATAAAATTTTACCTAATCCTTGACACCCCGGAATCCCTAAAAACTTTTTTAATTCTTGCTCAAATTCTTTATCCATTGTTTTTAATAAACTTTTCCCTATCTTTTCCTCTCTATAAACATGAAAAATATGCCTGTCCTTTAAACTATAATAAGATACCAATTTAATATCATAGTCTTGAAGAATAAGATACCACGTGGAATTCCAATCATCTTGAAGATCATCATAAATTTTTCTCTGTGCGTTAAATTGAATTTTTAAAGCTCTTCTTAAATCAATAGTTTTTCCTTCTTCATCTAAAATCTCTATAACTCCCAGCTTAATAATAAAGTTATTAAATTTAAAAATTCGTATGTCTATCATAGCTCCACCTCCTTCTTTAGTTTTTTATTTTAATCTTCTTTTTATATTCAAGAATTTTTAATATCACTTGAGTTGTATAATGTAACTAATTTTTTGAAATAAATTCGAGCATTATATCAACTCTACTCGATGATCCCTTTATTTCCTTAACAAACTTTCAACTACTGTAGATTTCCTTAAGCTGATATCTATTCCTTGTTGTTTTGTTAGCCTTTTTAAATTATTTTCTACATCATCGGCACTTTCACTTTTAAATTTTAAAAACAAAGTCTTTTTAGATTTTTATGATTTTTCTCTCTTTTAGTTTTAATTTAAATCTTCAACAGAAGTTAAATCTTCAATTTTGCCATTTGAAAAATAAACTTTAAATCCGTTGATAGTTTTTTTCCCTTGAGTTTTTGTGTATTTAACAATAACTTTATCATACTCCATAGGAACATTGATAAGAGCACCTTTAGATATTCCTTTTTTATTGCTTAAACCATGTTTGAATTGAAAAGGAAAAATTTCTATACCACTTTTTGGGAAAAGAATTTCAAAGTCAACTATACCTTTTTTTCCTGAAGAAAAAAAGACATAAGAAACCCACCAATTTTTATCTGGTATCAAAATTTTATTTTCATTTTTTTCATCTTGAATTTTGGCTCCTATTGAAGGAAGTTCAGTAACATAAAAGTCCCATTCTTCATCAAACTTAGTTAACTCTGGGTGTACCCATAATATATAAGAAGGTTCACCCCATCCTTCATTGCCCATTAAAATAGCATACATCTTGTTATACCCTTTTAGATACCCTTCTTCTAAAAGAAGAAGTTCTTTCATGGTCTCCTCCTTTTCTTTATTTTTTATTTTTTTTGTTTCGCTATATAATAGACCTATGATCGTAAATTTTGTTTGATTTATTTTTTTCTGTATCTAAAGTAAATTTATCCCTTCTGAAAGGAATGTAATTAATTTTCTTGCAAAATGCTATCCACTCTTCTAAAAAATCTTTTTCTACATCTAAAAGCCATTTTTCAAGATCTTTTTTAGTAAGTTCAAAATAAGAATCAATTTGCTTTTTCCACAGTTTTTTAAGTCTTTTGGTTTTATTATCTTTATTGTTTTCTTTTTTTAATTTTTTAATTACATATAGAGGAGTGGTTAAGAGGAAAACAACTGGAAAAGTTTTTAAAAAGAAAGTTTCAGGAATGACTAAGATAGCAGCACTTCCTATAGTACCAATAATGATTCCTTGTATTCCAATAACAACCTTGTCTAACAAGGTTTCCTTTTCTTTAATTTTTAAAAGTTGAGGTTTGAAACTCTTGCCTTCCAAAAGTACTTTAGTTTTAATTTTGTTTCTTAAATCTTCTTTAATAAACTCATATTGACAGTTAAGCGGCATTTTCTTAACCT
>JBMFNX010000059.1:0-4267 GCA_049969935.1 Nitrososphaeria archaeon | reverse complement strand
CTTATCCATAAGAGGATAAGCAAGTTCAGCCGAGGAAGTGAGAAGCCCACGCCATTCAGACGTGGGTAGTTCACGTATTCTCTCATCCTCAAAATAATGTAACTGATTTTTCTTTACCAACTTTTTTCGCAATGTTAAGGAGAAGAAAGGTTTTACCAGTTCTTCTGAAGCCGACAACGGGAACAATCTTTAATATGTTCCAATCAACGAACTTCAGCGGGTCATCATCTCTATCCACTATTTCTGGAAGCTCCCTAATTTTCCAGTCTTCGGTAGCCTCTCTTAAAATCTGTCTCACACTTTACATTATATGGTACAAGAATTTAAATTTTTGTACTATAGCATATGCTTTATAGTACAACATTTATTTTTCCGTTTTTCTTAACACTACAGTAGATAAAATTGTTAATACAATTGCTATCATTAGGATGACTGTTGGTAGTATAGTTGTAGAAAGTGGCTGGTCTAAACTGGGTCTTCTAAACCTATATAATAGGTTCCCATCATATGCTAGTAGAAGGATTGAAGTTGTTTCAACATTCGCTGTCCCATATACTGTACCATTTAGGTAACTTAATGCGGCTATACCACCATTTTCTTTCTGATAAGACCATGCAACCCTTTCAACTTCATCATAGATTGTGGAATTATAGCCTATAGCCTTTACTGTAAAAAGGTATAGGCCAAGCTTATAGTTTTGGTAGAGACCACTTTCTTTTGCAGCCTTATCGAGGAAACCGTAGCCGTTCCACATCGATTCAGCAACCCTAACAAGTCTTGTAGCATTTTCTTTATCCCCATATAAGTGATGGTTTAATGCAAGGTAAAGGCATAGGTCAGCATACTCTTCTGCATCATAAAATATTCCACCGTCACCCTCATGATGTCTATCAACCCATATGGTATAGTTTTCACCATCTAATACGATTTTTTCGACACAAAATACTTTTCTATCATATCTTACACTAGTAATCTTTTCACCTAACACGATTTCGAAAAGGTTTGGTTTACCAAAAACTCTAATATATGGTGTGATGGTTTTGCTAATGTTTCTTGCGATAAAACAGTTGTATGACATTAGTGCTTTAGAAGCCCACAGATTGTCGCTGTAGATCCAGAATGTTCTATAGCATGGTGTATTGTCTGGCACATTACTGCCCTTGTCCTCTGACTCGCTTACAAGCCCTATTCTTGGATCATATCTGCCAACAATATATTCTGCGGCCTTGTGAAGCCTTTGCTTAATATCAATGTCCAAGTTTTTGGCTTCACTTACAGAAGCTAAAGCTGTAGATGTTAAAATTGTTAGTAGGAGAATTGAAAATGTAACTTTAAGATGGAGTTTCATATACTTTGACTTAGTTTCGGATAAAATTTATATTTTATTCTAGCCTCTTTAACGCGCTTATTAGCGCTTGAGATCTTGAACCAAACCGCCTTGCGCCAGCCTCATACAATTTTAGAGGAAAGTTTAGGAAGCTAGCGTATGCTCCAGTCTCATATTCTGGTTACGGGAACTCTAGGGTTTTAATTGATCTAGAATCTCTTACAGTTAAGAAGGTTGGATTGCATCTGCTTCTAAAGGAAAGTGAGGTAAAGTCTTCATATTATCATGGTAAGGTTAAATATTTTCTTAAAAATCTTAAAAGGCTTGAATGAGCCTCAATCTTTGTATGGTTTCCTATATCTTTAACCAGATTTTCTAAAATATCCTTTTAGGAAAATTCTTTTACGATAGTTGTATGAGCAAAATATAAATGTGTTAAATAACAGAAAAGGTTAATGTGCGATTATGATATGTAGCCTAAATTTTCTTGTTCGCTTTCTCCACGCTTTTCCTCCTTAACATATTCATAAAATTTTCTATGAAATGATAGTGCAAGGTCCTCCATTTTCCTTAAATCTATTTCAACATTTATGACTTTAGAAAAAACTCTTAGCAGGGAAAGTGGTGCTATGAAGTCTCTTCCAGCTGTCAGGTATGTTTCGCCTAAAAGTATTACACCATCTATGCCAAACTGTTTACCATAGCCTACAAGGAGGCCGTTTACACCAGATATTACACCCTCACCCTTAAACGGTATAACCCCGTGAACTCTCAGCTCTTCTAAAAGGTCTCTTCTAGTAGCGATTCCATAAACGTTAACATTCCATCTGTAAGAATATATTGGTGTTGCAGCAAATGTGAAAATAATTTTCGGCCTATAGACTTTTACCGCGTCAACAATCTTGTAGGAAAGCTGATGCTGCCACTCTGGAGAAGGAGGCTGAGTTATTCCAGTGAAAATTAGAAACTGTTTTCCCCCAGCTTCAGCATAATATAATTTGAAAAGTTCACTCACAAGGTCTTCGACAACACCATCATGTGATGAGATCACGGGTGTGGAAAGATGTGGCGCGTTAACCGAGCAGACCTTGACAGCATTAAACTGTTCAATCAGATAGTCAGCAGCCTGTTTTCCAGTTAAACCCATTCCAGGGAGGCCTGCGACAAAAATAAGATTATCTCTAACTATTCTAGGGTCAAGGTCTACTACAAAATCTAGGTCAAGCATCCTCCTACACTTAGCCTACAATATCTTTTGTGTAAAATAAATAGTTTTAGGATAAACGTTCTCAAAGAATATTGCCTAAACTTTAAGATTTCACCCTCTTAAGCTCTTCAACAATTTCTTTAGCCCTGTCAAATCGAACCCTACCCTCTTGAATCATCCTTTCAACTGCAGCGTCAACGATGTCAGGTGTAGCACCCGCCATGATAGCAATATTTCTCGCATGAAGCTTCATATGCCCCCTCTGTATACCTTCCGTTGCAAGAGCCTTTAATGCAGCCAAATTCTGTACAAGACCAACAGCACCCATAATTTCAGCAAGCTCGTTGGCCGTTTTAACTCCAAGAATCTTTAAAGCCACCCTAGCAACCGGATGCGTTTTCACAGCCCCACCGACAAGGCCTACAGCCAACGGCATCTCCAGAGAGCCAACAAGGTCCCCGTCCACATTCTTTTCCCAAACAGTTAAAGGAGAATATTTTCCAGAACGTGAAGCGTAAGCGTGCGCTCCAGCCTCGATAGCCCTATGGTCCTGTGCAGTAGCCAAAGCTACAGCAACCACACCATTCATGATACCCTTATTGTGTGTGGCAGCCCTATATGGGTCAGCGGCTGCAAAAGCCCATGCGTCAACAATCCTGTCAACAACATCTTCGCCGCCAACCTCATTCTTGTCTATAACAGCTCTCGCGCGAACAAGCCTCCTGTCAGCCAAATTCGATATAATCCTCAACAAAACTTTCCCCCCAGAAATATCCTCCAAATATGGTGCTATCGCTTCAGCCATAGTGTTTACCGCGTTAGCGCCCATAGCATCCCTCACATCAACAATAAGGTGCACTACAACCATGGGACCCCTAAAAGTGTCTATAACCCTTACTTCAACATCTCTAGCACCACCACCCAAGCCTACAAGTGTAGGATCCTGTTCATTAGCGATCCTAACAAGCTCATCCCTATGCTCAAGAACCTTCAACTTTACAGCCCAGGGGTCCCTCACATGAGTTAACTGGATTTGGCCGATCATAAGTGGGCCTGTGCTGGAAGTAAATATACCACCCTTCACCCTAGCCCATTTAGCAGCATTACTTGCAGCAGCAACAACAGAAGGCTCCTCAATAACCATAGGAACCAGCACATCCCTCCCATTAACCAGAAAATTAACTGCAACAGCGAAAGGGTAAGCCATAGTGCCAACAACATTCTCAATCATCCTATCAGCAAGATTTAAATCGAGATTGCCAACCTTCTTTAAAAGAGAAACCTCCTCCCCTGTAAGCTCAGCAAACTCGGCAACAAACTTCAGCCTCTCATCTAAAGACATTTTATAAAAACCAGGAAACCTTGAACTTTTAGAGGACATACACCACCAACAGAACATTAAAGCAAGAGCATATATAGTTATGGCCTCAAAAAAAGAAAATTTAACAGCATACAAATTTTAGCCATAAACCCAAATGGCTCCCACTTTCCCACAAGTATGATACGCATGTTGCAAGTAAAAGTACAAAAATCCATTCTATTCCAGCAATAAATAAGCTATGTCTAAACATTCCTTTCACAATCTAAACAGTAAACAAAGTGTTATAAAAATTTTAAGATCCGACAAGCTAGTAAAAGTCATGGAGATTTTATTGAAGATCTAATGTATAACATGACAAGAGGGGGGCCAGGTATTACTACCGAAACAGTTGATTTGTACGCGTATTTGCAAG
>JBMFNX010000058.1:0-4267 GCA_049969935.1 Nitrososphaeria archaeon | reverse complement strand
TCGCAGTTTACTGATTTAGAAACTGTATCTCGTATGGTTTTAAGAACTGCTATGCATGTAACTGGAAGCTGTAACGGTTTTGTTGGCATAATAGACCCGATATCGAAGGCTCTTGAAATCAAGGTCTTCGAGGATACTGGAAAATGTTTGATTAGAGAGAGAACTTCAACATTCTATCCAGACGAGAATGGAAAATATCCTTCACTGTTTGGTTATGCATTAAACGAGAAAACTGTATTCTATACAAACGATCCTAGGACACATCCTGCATCTAAAGGTGTCCCACAAGGCCATGTTCCAATAGAACGTTTTATGGCCGCACCAATAATATTAAGTGATAGGGTTCTTGGACTAATCGCGTTAGCCAACAAAGAAAAAGATTACACAGAAGAAGATCTGGAAAAATTGAAGGAAATTGGAAAATATTTTGCACTGGCACTCGAACACTATTGGCTAGAACAGGAACTAAGAAATGCAAAAACATTCTATGAAGCACTATTTGAGCATACCCCGTTACCAATACTTCTTATAGAGGAAAATGACATAATATCTCAAGTTAACAAAGGGTTTGAGGAACTCACTGGATACAGTAGAGAAGAGGTTATGGGAAAAATGATGTGGCAACAATTTGGTCACAAAGAGTATGTGGAAAAGGCAGCAGCCTACAAGCAGATGAGACTAAAAGGTGAGCAGGCGCCAACAGAATACGAGTATAAGGTGATGGATAAAAATGGGAGAGAACATGATGTAATAGTATATGCACAATCGATTCCTAATACGAAAAAGATCCTTGCAATATGGGTGGATATTACAGAAGAAAAGAAAATGTTTGAACAAATAAAGGAACAGCAGAAGAAACTAGAAGAGTATGCACGCAACCTAGAAAAGATGGTTGAAGAAAAGGTTAAAGAGCTAAGAGAAAAAGAAATGCTAGCGACATTAGGTATGATGACCATAATGGTGGCTCATGACCTCAGAAACCCACTCCAAGCAATATCCAACTACAACTTCCTAATAAATGAGACAATAAAATATATTCAACTACCAAACGGAGCAAGAGAAAAGCTAGCAAAATACCTACAGGCAACAGAAAGAGACGTAAACTACATGGACAAGATAGTAAAAGACCTACAATATCTAGGAAAACAAGAGGCGAAACTTGAGCCAGTTAATATAAAAACACTAGTAGAAGAAGCACTAAAACAGGTTCAAATTCCAGAAAACATAAAAACCATAGTTGATGCAGACGATGTTCAAGCACAACTAGACAAAAACCTAATCACAAGAACACTGTATAATCTTATATTAAACAGCATACAAGCGATGCCAGGAGGAGGAACACTAACAATACAGGCAAAACAAAAAGAAAACACAATAGAATTTCACGTTATAGACACAGGGGTAGGCATGACTGAAGAAACAAAATCAAAAATCTTCCAACCATTCTATACAACAAAATCAAAAGGAATGGGCCTAGGACTAGCAATAGTAAAACATGCAGTAACCTTGCATCGTGGAACAATAGAAGTAGAAAGCCAACCAAACAAAGGGACAAAAATAACAATAAAAATCCCCAAAAATATTGTCGTAAGAGAAAGTTTATAGTAAAAAATTGAAGGGAGAGTAATGTTCTTTTTCCAAAATTTAGGATTTGTTTTCTACTTCCTTTTTTCCTTCCTCAAGCTCTTTAACCTGCTCCTCGTCCTTGCCTAATAGTAGTGCCTGAAATTCTCCAAAATGTGTCTTTTCTTCTCTCGCAATATCCAGTAGCATGCTTTTAATTTTAGGGTCGCTTGATAATTTTGCAAGCTGCTCGTAAAGGTTTATTGCATCCAGTTCAGCAATCATTCCTATCCTTAGAATCTCCTTACTTAAATCCTCTACACCCAGTTTGCTTAAATCAAAGGGTATTTTTGACAACATTATTCCATCATAGAAGCTTACGATGCTTAAAGATTTAAACCTCCCTTTTTTAGAAAAATATTACCTTTTACACAGCCTTCTTTATTTCTTCCTTCAGCTGCTCGTCAGTCTTTCCTGTCGGGTCTATTCCAAGTGCCTTTGCAGCCTCTTCAAGCTTAAGCCTTTCAGGAGTTTTGTTAGCTTCCTTTGCAGCCTTCTCTATCTCCCTTTCTATCTCAAGCTTTCCCTTCTGAAATTCTCCAGTAGCCCTTCCAATGGCTCTAGCTAGTTCAGGAATCTTGCTTGCACCGAAAAGTAGTACAACTACAACAATGAGGATCCAGAACCATTCCATGCCAGCAATATTAAATAGGGCTTGATTTTCTAGCATTAAACCACCAGCATTTATCTGCTACATTTGGAATATTTAAGTTTTTGATTAAAGATAGAAACATATATTTAACTGCTCTGTAATAAAATCTTTTGTATGGTTAAAGAAATTATTGTTGGAGAAAAAAAGGTTTACTTGTGTGAAGTATGTGGTCTAGGGTACTCTAACAAGGATAGGGCGAAAGAATGCGAGAATTTCTGTAGAAAATATAAGGCTTGTTCTTTAGAAATAACTCGCGACGCCATATATATTCCATAAAATTTTTTGAGCTTAAGATTAAAACTATATATTATTTGGAGAGGCAAAGTTAGTTTGGTGGTATGTGATGGGGAAAGTTTACAGATTAGATAATGTACCTTACACTGATCTGGTTAAGGGTGCAAAAAGTCGATTGATCGCAGGCGAAAGGCTTCTCGTAAGTTTTATTGAAATGGAGCCTAACATGACCTTTCCACTACATAGGCATGAAAGTGAACAGATAATGATTGTTTTAGAAGGGAGTATGATGCAAACCCTTGGAAGCATGACTGTTAAAGTATCTAAAGGTGATGTGCTAGTTATTGAAAGCAACGAATTACATGGTGGCCAAGTTTCTGAGGAAGGATGTAAGGCTATCGACATATTTGTTCCTCCACGAGAAGATTACCTTAAACTTGTAAGGGAAAAGAGATTTTAGTCTCAAACGTAAAAGGTTAAGTGTATGAAAGTTATTGTATGCGGTCCAATAGCTTACGGAAGTGTAGAAGAAATCAGGCTTATACAGAAAATTTTGGAAAAGGAAGGTTATGATGTAATAGACCAGTTCAAAGTAAATGGAATGGACTATAGTTTTGTGAAAGATTTTCGTGACAAGAGAGATGTTGCTGAAAATATTGTTAAAAATGATCTTGCCTTTATCGATGAATGCGATATCCTTGTAGCATTATGTGATTCGCCAAGCTTTGGAACGGCAATTGAAATATTCTATGCTAAAATGCATGGTAAAATTGTTGTTGTTTTAAGTGGAAGGCCTCAGCCTTCACCTTGGCCGATAGCGTTTGCCGACGCTATCGTTAGAAGCTTGAATGAGTTAAAGCTTGTTCTCAGCAAGTATGTTAAATGACTTAAGCAGAAAATATAATAATTTGATAAAACGATCATGCTCGATGGAAAATGAGTGGTAGTAAAAGTGAAATATTAGATAAAGTGTATGAGCTGGCTTTCAAGTATGAGGCAAATTATGGAAGCTGTCCCCAGTGTGTTTTAAGGGCTGTAGGCGAAGTATTGAATTTAAAATTAGATGATATTGTAAAAAGTTCACACGGTTTAGCTGGAGGCACAGGACTGTCTGGTAATGGAACGTGTGGCGCGCTTGTTGGAGGGGTCATGGCAGTATGTTCTGTGTATGGTAGAGGTTTAAAGGAAATGGGTAAGGGACGTTACCTAAAGTCTTATAGCCTTGCTAAGGAGCTATATGACAAGTTTGTTGAAGAATATGGAAGCTGCATCTGCAAGGATGTTCAAACAAAAATTTTTGGACGATCATTTAATCTCTGGGATCCAGAAGATTTTAAAAAGTTTGAGGAGATGGGCGGCCATAGGGATAAGTGTCCAGCGGTTACAGGTAAAGTTGCACGTTGGGCAACAGAGATACTTTTAAGGGAATTAAATGTATAAAAAATTTTTTGACTAGATGTTAGGCTGTGGTCCTAGAAGTGGTTGCTAGGCTATTAAAGTGCTCTTGACTTCTTGCTATAGTTGTATTCGTTTCATAAATTATAATTTCAGCTTCTTTTAATCCCTGGTTTTCTTTTTTCGATAACGTTTTCAGCGAATTAGGTTCTTCTACAGCCAACATGCCTTACATTTTCAACTATGGACTTATAGTTTTCGGCCTCCTTATGCTATTGTTTTCTATCTACACTATAATAATTTCAAGTAATAGGGTTGAGACGGTTTCAGGAAGTTTTATGGTTATCGCATCATTTTATTTCA
>JBMFNX010000057.1:0-4330 GCA_049969935.1 Nitrososphaeria archaeon | reverse complement strand
GTCGAAGTATTTCTACCGTATGTTTTCATAAGTTTTTTCTGGGTTGCGAATGTGTCAAGACCCCATAATTCATCTGCATCTATAAGCTTAACATTTCTTTCGCCGTGTATCCATATGTAAACTGGTTTCTCAGAGATGCCTTCAACAACGATACCATCAAACCCTGAATATTTTAATTCAGATCCGAACCGACCACCTATATTGGAGCGAGTATACCATGGTTTAGGATAAACTTGCGGAGCTATTCCTGCTACAGTCATTCTTCCTGAACCCGGTGAAAGAGTTCCGGTTAACGGTCCAGTCATGAAGATAAGTTTATTTTGAGGGCTAAAGGGATCAATATTCGGTTTTAGCTCTTCCCAAGCTATTTTGGCCGCCACACCTCTTCCACCGATAAACTTATCTGCGTATTTTTTCGTGTCCTCCATCCAAATTTTGTCATCTGAAAGGTTAATCCTCAATATTTTTCCTGCATAACCAAATTGTTCACTCATGCTCTTTCACCTGCCCTAACATAAGCTAAAGCTGACGCTGGACAGACTTCCACGCAAATAGGGCCTTCAACTCTATCTTTGCATAGGTCACACTTGAAAAATACTCTTCTATTGCCAACTTTTTTGAATCTAATTACCTCCTTCTCAGGCATTAATGGGCATGCTTCAACGCATTTTCCGCATCCCTTACACTTTTCTCCATTAATGTACCTTGCACCAGATTTAGGGTCTATTTCTACAGCCTTTGCTGGACATGCATAGTAGCACCCCGGTGAAAGGCACTGAACACATACTTCGATTATATGATTTCCTGTGAAAGAGTCTTTTGTAAAATGGATTCTAGATAACCCTGGATTACAACAGTTTTCGTGATAAAGAGCGCAAGCCAACTCGCATGCTCCACATCCAGTACATCGTTCAGGAAAAAACTTTATCACTCCAGACTGTTTAACTGTCTGTAAACTCATCCTTCTCCTCTCATCGTAAAATATTTGATCTAAAGCTTTATCTTAAATACTTTGGCCGCAGTCTTACCGAGATACCATTCAAGCTCTTCTGGAGTTGCTCCTACCTCCTTAATCTTGACTAGTTCAGTTTCAATGTTGTTTGTAAAATCTGAACCAAAAATTACCCTCTTCGGCCCCAGTTCCCTTATGGCCCATAATATATCGGCTCCCATACTCCACGAGCATTCTAGGTAAACGTTTTCGAATAGTGAGGCAACATAAACTGCTTCCCCTACTGCAATGTTGAAACCAGCGTGACTTAAGATGATCGGTAGATCAGGATACTTTTTCGCAGCTGGAATTATCATGCCTGGTAGAGCTGGTGGTATTCCTAGACCTGTGTGAACCATAACTGGAACTCCCAAATCATTAGCAGTTTCGAAAACCATCATTCCATCTGTTGAAGCAGGCAAGAGAGCGTGGCCTATTGTGTGAAGCTTTATCCCCACGAACCCTAAGCCTTTTATGCATCTTTCAACTTCTTGGCGCCATGCCTCTTTAGAAATGACGTGGGGGTTGACGCTAGCTATTCCAAAGATTCGTCCTGGATATTTTTCAGCAAGTTTTGCTATTCGATTATGAACATCAACGGGAGGTTGAGGATAAGCACCCGGAAACGGTTGAACAATAGATATG
This sequence comes from Nitrososphaeria archaeon, assembly GCA_049969935.1. Lineage (GTDB taxonomy): Archaea > Thermoproteota > Nitrososphaeria > JACIWG01 > JACIWG01 > JACIWG01. The sequence continues at coordinate 2,694 of JBMFNX010000057.1, read as the reverse complement.
TCTATGCCCTTTGCGTTCATATTATTGATTAAATCTTCTTCTGTGACATTAAGGTCGAAAACTCTACATGCACCTAAATGTGCATGAGCATTTATAATTTTCATTCTTAATCACCTTTTTAGTAGACTATGGGAAACTTGTATATATATTTTAGACGTTAGCACATATTAAATAGAGAAATTATTTGTGATGTTAATGCGTTAGTAGGATAGTGTGGTAGGTAATCTTTAAAACTTTATAAGGGTCTTTTCATGTTTTCATACATAATCTGGGGGTTGAAGTGTATGGTAGAGGAGAAATACTTAATTCAAATGAAAAACATCCACAAATTTTTTGGCGAGGTTCACGCACTGCGGGGAGTAGATCTTGCTATTGGGCCTAATGAAGTTGTAGGATTAATAGGCGATAATGGGGCAGGCAAATCTACTCTTGTAAAAATTCTGAGTGGAGTTTACCCTTGGGATGAAGGGGAGATATTCATTGAGGGGAAAAAAATTGACAAGAGAACATTTTCTGTTAAAAAAGCCCGTGAATATGGAATTGAAGTCGTTTATCAAGAAAGAGCTTTAGCGGAAAAATTATGCCTTTGGAGGAACATTTATATGGGTAGAGAATTGTCCGGTCGCCTAGGCTTCCTTCGCATACCCGAAATGAAGGCGAACAGTAATAAGGTGATGAAAGAACGGCTCGGATTTACATCTTCAGCGGTCACTGCCGATGCAAGAGTTAGCGTATTCTCTGGAGGAGAAAAGGAGGGGGTTGCGATAGCGAGGGCGTTATTATTCGAGGCTAAATTAATTATCTTGGACGAGCCAACCGTAGGCTTGTCGACATTAGAAGTTCAGGAGGTCCTAAATTTTGTGAAAAAAATTAAGGAAACGAATAGGTCTTGTCTTTTTATAAGCCACAACATTTACCATGTATACCCGGTCGCGGACAGGTTCGCCCTTTTAGACAGGGGAAAGATTGTAGATGAATTTGAGAAAGCGAATGTTACTTTAAAAGAAATCGAGGATAAAATGGCGAGGGTTGCTGAAATGGCGAGAGTCGGTAAAGGGAGGATTGAGAGTTAATGGCGGCCACAAAAAATGAGTCAGTGTCTAAGGGTAGAATGCGTTAGACCTTTGCTACATTGGGTAAATATCGAATGCAGCTGACAATATTTGGCACCTTCTTCATAATATTGGCAGCATTTTATATAAAGGATCCTGCTGCCTTTTCCACTCCTTCCTTGTATTCAGCAATACTATCCTTGACTCCAATAATGCTTATCCTCTCAATGTCTGAGACATTAATAGTTATTAACGGTGACTTCGACATGTCATTTCCTTCTATAATGGGCTTTTCTGCAATGATTTTTATGTTCATATTTTTGTCGACCGGTAATTCAATTATCGCTTTGCTTGGCGCTTTATGCGTGTCCACTGCCGTTGGAGTTTTAAATGGTGTGCTTGTGGCTAAATTGGGTCTCCCATCTTTAATCGCGACCATAGGCGGGCTATTTTTATGGAGAGGAGTCGTCACGGGGATTACTCAGGGGCAAAGTGTGATTCCTGGTCTTAAGGAAACACCCTTATATAGTATTTTGGTAGGTGAAGCATTCGGTTTTATCCCTGTCCAAACTTTTTGGGCTATCGGAATTATGATTTTATTCTGGTTTATCTTGAATCGCCATAAATTTGGGGCTCACATCTACTGTATCGGAGACAATAGAGAATCTGCAAAGATGATGGGAATAAACGTGGCCAGAACAAAAATTTTAATTTTCACGTTAATGGGATTTTTCTCTGGTTTTGCTGGGGTAATGAATCTCTTGGAAATGGGAATTTTCTTTCCCTCACTCGGACAGAATTTCTTCCTCCCAGCTATTGCAGCGGTTTTCGTGGGTGGAACCTCGCCTTTTGGAGGAGAAGGAACTGTTTTTGGAAGTTTCTTTGGCGGTCTGATTCTAGGACTTTTGGATGTTGGAATTCCTGGAATAGGGCTTGCTGGATTGTGGAGAGAGATGTTCTACGGCATGATTCTGATAATATCACTTATTGTACAAGCTTCTATAAGGAGGCGTGCACAATGAAATCTGTTAAGAAAAAGATGTGAAGACATACATTAAAGAGGAGAATTGCATGAAAAAAATTGTTAATCCCCATCCTAAGGTTGATCAGAATCTAGTAAATGAATTTCGTAAGCTAAAGAATGTCTTGAGTTTATCTTGTGTGGTCGCAGATTCTATGGAAAGAGACAATGTGATGAGCTCAGAGATAAAGATTCGGACAAGCTCAGAAAAGTTTATCGGCCCCGCCCTCACGGTAAAACTCTATCCTGGAGACCTAGTGGACTGCTTAGAAGCTCTTAAAATAGCTGAACCAGGAGATGTAATTGTGGTAGACGCAAATGGGGAGACTGAAACATCTGTCTGGGGTGGAATGATGTCCAGTCTCTGTAAAGTGAAAGGGGTGGTGGGAGCAGTTGTAGATGGAGCGATCAGGGACACGGATGAGATAAGAATGATTGGCTTCCCTGTTGCTTCTAGAGCTGTTGTTCCCCGTTCAACCCACAGCCCTTATTCCAAGAGGATGGAACCAATCAAGATCAATGTTTCAATTCACTGTGGAGGAGTACTGGTCAGACCAGGGGACATCATTATTGCAGACGAAATTGGCGTTGTAGTCGTCCCAATTGAAGATGCTCCGCAGG
>JBMFNX010000056.1:0-4406 GCA_049969935.1 Nitrososphaeria archaeon | reverse complement strand
GATATCGTCCAGCATACCGTTAAGCATTCTATTATACGCCCAAAGAAGGTCTTCGATTTCATCCCTTTTGTCATGTTTGAGTGAATAGGTTCTTAGCACGCTCTACAACCTCCTTGTATTTGTGGCTTCTCAGCCCATACATTTTACCAGAGAAGTGGGAGATTATCGTGATAAGATCTTTAACAAGCTCCTGCTGACGAGATTTCATCTCCACCTGATTCAAGACCTCGATGCTTGTTCCATGGGCTTCGAATACCTTCCGCAATGTATTAAAGCCAAATCTTGTAAGCCTATCCTCGTACAATACTACAACTTTATCTACTTCGTTATGTAAGACTCTATCCAGAAGCCTCAGGAAGCCCTTTCTCTTCTCGTTCAAGCCAGAGCCTACATCGGTGATCACCTCTTGAACCCCCCTCTGCCTCAAATATTCAACCTGCCTTTCCAGATCGTCTTTTTGGGTTGCTGACGAAACCCTTGCATAACCTATTACACTCCTTATCCCCTTCTCACCCTGCAGCCTTCTGATTTCAGATTCAGGTATTCTCCTCCTACCACCAATAGTCCTTACAACTTTGATCTTCCCCTGCTTGTCCCATTTCTGGATAGTCCTCGGGTGGAGGCCGAGAAGCAAGCAAGCTTCTTTAAGGGTGTAAAGACGTTCTGGCATACTTGTGTTAATAATATATGCCTATATAAACCCATCTATTTTGAAACTACTGACAATGGCGTTCATTTTATAAAGTCTATTGTCAAAAATTTTATTCAAACAGAGTCTAGCACAAATTTTAAAGTTATTAGAAAATTTTGGCCCATTACATGAATGACCCTAGTTTTGTAGCACATCATCAACTGTAAGTCATAAAAAAATTTATTTTTATCGGTTAATTAAACTATCTTGATTTAGATGGAGACAGCTATTGGAGTAGATTTGGGTGCAACTCATGTTAGGGTTGCTGTTGGAGTTAAAGATGGTAGAATTTTGGCTAAAAATGTTAGGAGAACAGTCCAGGAGGGAGACGAATATGCACTAAGTAGACAGATTACTAGCATGATCAAGGAGATGCCGAGAGAATTTCTTGATAAAGCTATTGAAATAGTTATTGGAACGGTTGGACCAATAAATCCTAAAAATGGTTCAATTTCACCAGCAAATTTACCATTCAAAAGAGCATATCTAGCACATCCAATTTCGGATGAACTAAAGTTGCCTGTGAGATTATATAACGATTGTGTTGCAGCTGTGGTTGGTGAAAAGTTTTTTGGAGAAGGTAGGGGGAGAGAAAATTTAGTTTATGTTACAATAAGTAGTGGTATTGGTGGAGGCGTATTCGTTAACAATAAACTACTTTTAGGAAAGGATGGGAACGCTCACGAAATAGGCCATATGACAATAGACTTTGATGGTAGACTATTGTGTGGATGCGGTAAGAGAGGACATTGGGAAGCATACTGTTCTGGAAACAATATACCAAATTTTGTCAGGTGGATGGCTAAAAATTTTGATAAAAGCAATCTAGAAAAAAGTGCAGTCTACAGTAAACTAGATAGGCTTGAGAGTAGAGAGGTTTTTGAGGCTGCAAAATTTGGGGATAAATTCTGTCTAAATGTTGTCAATGAAGTTGGTAGGTTGAATGCTATAGGCTTCGCTAACATAGTAAACCTATATGATCCAGAACTTATCATTGTTGGCGGTGCTGTAGCATTAAATAATAGGGAACAGATTTTGAACCCAATATTAGAACATGTTGAAGAATACACAATAAACAGGGTTCCTGAGATAAGGTTTACTAAGCTCGGAGATGAAGTTGGATTATATGGTACTATAGCAGCGGCATTTTATCTAAAAGAATAACAGATTATGGCTCACGCCCAAGATATTTTGCTATATTCGAAAACCATTCTGGAACATTAACCATTTCAATCCTCCTATAGGGTGTATAAGGTTTTATGTCGATAACGGGAGTCCCATCGAAAACATCTATACCTCTAGCATGAATAAAACGTCCTTCAACCTTCAAAACTTCTATGATACTTACTCCAATGGGATTAGGTCTGCTAGGCGAATCGCATGCAAAGACTCCTACTTCAGGAACAAGCTCTTCGGGAACACCCATTTCTATAGCGTGACGGAATCTTACCTTAAGAGTTCTTCTAGCATCCACACCAATTTTGTGGAGGAAAGTGAGAAGAATGATGTGAGAGAAGCCTCTTATATTATGTAGGCCTTCAGAATATTCTTCAAAAATTTCTATAACACCCTCTACGTTTCTGCTGAAGCGTACAATTTTATCTTCCACATTAACGTGCACAACACCAATAGGAAAAATTGTGAAACCATTCATAATCGCCCACCTAATCAAACTCTAGTTTACTAAAAATTGCACCTGAAAGTAGGCCAAAAATTAAGCTTGAAAATTTTTGGAAATCAAACATATAAGCAGCCAGACCAAATACCTGTATTCCATATATAATGTGTAATGTTATGGCTGCTACGATAGCAAGTAATATTGGATAAAATATTTTTTTTTATAACCTTTTAAAATTAAAAACATGTAAAATAATATGGTTGAAGTTAATCCTATAAGAGATTGAACGAGCACATGAAATCCTAAAATTTTCACGTAATCTAAATTGTAAATTGTGAGCATAAGGTATGTTAGAAGGTTAGCGAGAATGGAAGATATAATGGGGGAAAGGATAAAATATTTTGAGAAATCATTTTTAAAAGAAAGATTATAAGATTTTAGAATTGCAGACGAGGACGTGAAAGCTAAAATTATCAGGTATGCTGATAAAATGTTTACGGCAAGTCCGGGCAAACTATTCTGAACAAAAAGTGACAGGATGATCCCAAATGGGTTTTTGATTGAAAGCTCGAAAAAGTTTACTAGACTATTATCAAAGAATACAATTATTGATGCTGAAATCAGAAGTATGATCAGGATTGTGTAGAATAGATATATTTTTTTATAGCTTTCAAAGAACATTTTTAGAACATTGCCCATAATTTTCTTAGATGAATCTTCAGCCATGACCTATTCTGTAAAAGGTTTAAGGATATAACTGTTTCCCAAAATTTTGTCAAAAATTCTAAGCACTAGAGCCTTCCATCTCGTCTCATACGCGAATATAGTTCGTCAAAGTTACTACATTTCAGTACTAAAACAATATTTTTTGAAATGTTTAACGAATTAATAGTCTGTTTATCTTCTAACTTTTGCCCATTAAATTCTATATAGTATAGGTCTCCGTATGGGATGCTTAGATAGTTTAAGACTGTGGACTTAATATTTTCAATGGTAGTATCAGAGTTCACATTTACTTTGATAAGGTTTCTAAAAAATTTAGGCCTATCATCGTAAACGTTAGAGTAGTCGACGGATAATGTAAGGGATGACATTTTTAAATATAGTAGCCCATTTTTCTAGCTATTTCTTCAAGTCTTCTAATCCTATTCTCTGTTGAAGGATGTGTGCTGAAGAGTTCAAGCAAACTTGAACCCCTAAACGGGTTAGAAATCCAAAGTGAGGCTGTAGATGGTGAAGCATTTAGTGGTGCACCACGGTATATCATTTGCTCGATCTTCGTTAGCGCACTAATGAGAGACTGAGGTCTTCTAGTGAGGACAGCGCTTGCCTCATCTGCATAATATTCTCTGCTTCTAGAAATTGCAAGCTGAACAAATGTTGCAGCCAAGGGTGCTAGTATAGCAGCACCTAATGCGGCCATACCTCTTGCACTATCATCTCTACCTCTTCCACCTAAGCCACCTAATATGGCCATCCAAGCTATCAGGTTACCTATATATGATATTGCTGTAGCAATTGAGGCGGCGACTGTTGAAACAAGCATGTCACGATGTATAACGTGGCCTATTTCATGAGCTAGAACAGCTTCTATTTCATCATCATTCATTATGTTTAGTAATCCTGTTGTTGCAGCGACTACAGCATGCTCCTTATTTCTTCCAGTAGCGAAAGCGTTTGGTTGAGGACTTTTTACGATAGCAACCTTAGGCTTAGGTATACCGGCTTGAGAGGCAAGCTTTGAAACTATAGCATGAAGTCTTGGAGCCTCTTCTTCGCTAACAATTTTTGCACCAGTACTTGCTAAAACAATCTTGTCACTTACAAAGTACATTAGAAAGTTGAAACCTAGAGCGAACAATAGGAACCAGAAAGCTAAGCCTACACCACCAATAAGAAAGCCTAATGCTACAAGAATGCCTCCTAGTAGAGCAAACAGTACCGTAATCTTAAGGTAAGCCTTCAAACTACTACCAACTGAGAGGCTCATAGTAGATCAATATATGGGCACTTTTACGACCTAATATAAACTTTACTATACATTGTTCGATGTTGTCACGATAGCCCATTCTTTAATATCCAGTTGTAGGTTGCTAT
>JBMFNX010000055.1:0-4476 GCA_049969935.1 Nitrososphaeria archaeon | reverse complement strand
TTATAGGTTGTGGACAGACCGCAATTGCAGCAATAAAAACTAACCGCCACTATATAGGATACGAAATAAACGAAAAATATGTAAAATTAGCAGAAAGACGCATTAAGGAGTTTTTTAATTCTAATGCTCCCGGGTTATTTGAATTTGGAGGAAAAGATGGAAAAGAGTATGTTTTACGAAAGAACAAACCTTGAGCAATTAATCTGCTCCTCTGAACGAATTGGAACAATAGGTTCGCCTTCTTCTACCAGTGAGCTTTCTTTGGATATTCTTGGCACTGCTGTTGGTAAAAAATTAGTGGGAGAGCTTGCACTTTTTACATTTTCTCAGGATGGCAAACCTCATTATGCACTAGGACAAATAACAGAGGTTCAATTAAAGAATATCTGGCTTGAAGACCCAACAATGAGGTCCCTTGCAAGACAAAGGGGTCAAGTCAATCCTGTAAGTGGACAGCAAGATACCCATTTAGGACAAATGACAGTAAGTGCAGTATTTAGTGACATGGGCAGCCGATTTGAGCCGAGTATTTTAGGAACTGTTCCCGCTACTGGAACTTCCATCCATTTAGCGACTGACGAAATATTGGATAGGTTGTTAGAACAATACAGAGATGAAATATTTTATTTAGGTTATGTTTATGGTTCCACACCAAAACTTCCACTTTGGTTCAAGCATTTTGGGACAGGACCGCATGGAGCTGGAGAGGCGTATCATCTCGGAATCTTTGGTAAAACTGGCTCTGGGAAGTCGGTGTTAGCCAAGATGATTCTCCTTGCTTATGCAAGATATTCTGAGATGGCGATATTTGTAATAGACCCTCAAGGTGAGTTTTCAAAGGATGTCCGAGGAGAAGTGAGAGCAGAAGGATTCCCTTTGAATTTATCCAGTGTTCTTTCTAGATTAAAAAAGAGGGTAATTGTTGCTAGCGTTAGAAATTTAATTTTAGATAGATGGAATTTATTTAATGAGATACTTTATGAATCTCCCTTCTTTGAACGATTAACTATTCCAAAAGGAGAAAACAGAAGAATAGCCTGTGATATTTTAGCTGGTACGGAGAATAGTAGGGGAAAACTACAAAATGCTGGTATTACATTAGATAACTTATGGCTAAGAGATTCCTTTGAAAAGGCTTGGCAGATCTTGGGTGAAGAAAATATTCAAAAACAATTTTATAGAAGTGAACAATCTCGAGAAAGATTTAAAGCAGTGTATTTAGAATCTAATAAAGATGAATTTTATAACTCTTTTTGGTTGCCAGTAACTCAGTTGTTTAAAAAGGAGCGTCCAAATGCTATTAGTGTGGATACGCTGATAGAAGAGACTTTCAAAAAACCAACAAGTAATCTTTTTGGTTTCCAGAGACCTGTGGTAGTGATAGATTTATCAAAGGAAATGGCCTCAGGTCTTTTTTGGAATGAAACTATTCAGGCATTGGTAATAAAACGATTATTAGATGGACTAACTTATTCAGCTGAGCGTGCTTATCGTGAAAATAGATTTTTAAATACTCTTGTGATTTTAGATGAAGCCCATAGATTAGCCCCAAGGGAAAAAATTGAAAATGAAAAACAGGAAAGTGTAAGACTTTCACTTCTGGATGCAGTAAGAACTACACGAAAATACGGACTTGGCTGGATGTTCATAAGTCAGACCCTATCAAGTTTACATAAAGAGATTATTGGCCAATTGAGAATCTTCTTCTTTGGTTTTGGTCTGGCTTTGGGAACAGAATTTATGTCTTTAAAAGAAATTGTTGGTGGTGACCCCAATGCCCTTAAACTCTATCAATCCTTTCGCGACCCTCATAGTGCTTTTGACATTGCCTCAAGACAATATGCTTTTATGACAATTGGTCCCGTTTCTCCTCTTTCTTTCGCTGGTACCCCTCTCTTCCTCACCGTTTATAATACTCCTGAAGAGTTTTTGAGGATAAATGAGTTTATGAGATAGCTAAACATGAAGGTAAAAATAAGTATTGAAGAGATTAAAAAATATTTGGACATTGAAACACCCGGATTCCCAAAGTATGTAGCACCGCTCACTAACCTGGCAAATCAGTATGCACAGGGGATACGTCCTAAAGTAGTGGGTCAGATGAGCGAGCTTATTCTGGAGTTTTAAGGGGAAACTTTGAAAGAGACAGAAGTTGATGATGGTATCAAGATAGATTATAGAGCAATTTTATAGAAAGTCGCTACATCACTTAACACAGCAGAAAAGGTTCGCGCCTTAGGACACCCACCCAAATTCTGCCTTAACATAAATTCTTTTATGTTGGGAACGTAACGTTAGATGATATTTACAGGAAAAGCAATTGTGAATTTTTGGACCCACCATTCAATTGCTCTATATAAATAGAAACGTTCATCCCCGTCGTGAGAAACGAAGTTTCTCACGGCTGTTACAATATATTGTTATCTTATAACTCACACCTTGCTTGAGCTTTGGTGTAAGAAACTTGTTTTCTTTCGACGCTCTGTCTCTGTCAGACTTCTGCATTTATTTGACCTAAGCTCGTTTTTCAATTATTATTCTGGACAGATGTGGTAAAATTCAATTAGGAGGGTAAACATGGATACCATTAAAGGCTTTCCTTCTACATCAATGGATGATTATCAATTAAATATGATCAACATTATTAAACAGGCTACAAACAGCTTTGCCAATCAACAGATTGTCAGTAGAAAAATGGATGGTACTATTTTCCGTTACACGTATAAAGACGCATATGAACGAATACAAAGACTTGCAAATGCCATCATTGATTTGGGTCTATCAATAGGAGATAGAATTGGTGTGCTAGAATGGAATACATATAGATTTTACGAAATGGATTTTGGTATACCAGGGATAGGGGCAGTATTGGTACAATTAAACCCAAGGTTGTCCACTCAAGAGTTAAGTTATGTTATAAATCATTCAGGCATAAAATTTATATTTGTGAATGAAACACTATTACCCATTATTGAAGCTGCTGCTCCTCTGTGCAATAAAATAGAGGGATATGTTGTACTAACGGATCAGAAATTTGATAAAACAAGGACAAAGTTAAGCCCCATTTATAATTATGAAGAAATAGTGATGAACGCTAAACCAGAACATGCATGGTTAAATCTTGATGAGAAATCAGCATACGCTGCATGTTATACTACAGCCACAACAGGAAGGCCTAAAGGTGTTTATTATTCCCATCGTGACGTTTATTTGCATTCAATGGCAATAGCTATAAATGCTGAACTTTCATACAGAGATGCTTTTTTTCAAATCACACCAATGTTTCATGCTAATGGTTGGGGTACACCTCAAGCAGCAACATTGGTTGGTGCAAAATTGGTTTTTCCTGGTAGATACAGTATAGACAATATTGCCCCACTCGTTGAATTGATGGTACAGGAAAAGATCACTGTTGGTGATGGTGCCCCTGCTATATTTATGCCCATGCTTGAATATATAAAACAAATGAAAGAAAAGCCCAATTTAAAGGGTGCGAGATTATTATCCGGTGCTACAGAACCACCTGTAGCAATGATGAAGGGATTCTATGAGTTGACTGGAGCAGAAATTATACATGCTTATGGAGCCACAGAAACGACACCACTTGTTACTATTAATAGGTTAAAACCATGGCTTACTGAAAAATTAACTGAAGAAGAAAAATGGGAACTTAGAAAGAAACAGGGGTATACCGTGGTGGGATTAGATCTAAAGATTGTCGATGCATCAGATAGGGAAGTTCCTCATGATGGGAAAACGATCGGTGAGATCTTAATAAGAGGACCATGGATAACAGGAAAATACTACAATGCTCCAGAAACAGAAGAGCTTTTCAGCAAAGATGGTTATTGGAGAAGTGGCGATGCAGGAACTATAGATGAAGAAGGCTATATAAAGATAACCGACAGGATAAAAGACTTAATAAAAAGTGGCGGAGAATGGATATCATCCATTGACATGGAAAATGAATTGGTTTCCCATCCTGCTATTCTTGAAGCCGCAGTAACAGGTGTTAAACATCCAAAATGGGAAGAAAAGCCAATAGTTTTAATAGTTTTAAGAAATGAATATAAAGGTAAGGTCAACAAAGATGATATTATAGAATATCTCAGGAAAAGTGGTAAATTCGCAAAATGGCAACTACCTGAGATAATTTTATTTGTGGATCAAATCCCCAAAACAAGCGTTGGAAAGATCAATAAGAAGGCTATAAGAGAGGAATATAAAGATATTTTTACAGGGCAGGGAAGGAACGGTTAAAGTCTTTATCAAAACAATACGGCTTTAAAAATCAGGTTGCTAATGCTCAAATTTTACTTAACCCGAAAAATGCAATAGGGAAGTTTGCTCATTCGCTCGTGGTACCCATGCAGAGCATGGGTCGCACGATCCACCTGTACCCCCCCCATTTAGCAAGGTGGGGTAGGGGGATTTGTTATAAAGGAAGCTTAAGTCCTTTGTATGTTTATATGCAAT
>JBMFNX010000054.1:0-4587 GCA_049969935.1 Nitrososphaeria archaeon | reverse complement strand
AACTGTTACCATTATAGCAATTGTTATTTTTCTATACCTCCCCATTCAATCACCAATAACATGAAATTCGTATATATATATACTTTTCGAAATACTTGAGTGTGTGATATCCTGAAATTATTTCCTTTTTATACCCCCTATCTTTCATTCTTTAACCTCCCCTTCCTTCAATTTTTTCATCTCATATGCCATCGCAGGTGTTATTATTCTATCTTCATACAGGCTCATATGCATCCTCCTGTTGTTGTAATAATCCACCACCTCTTCCCATGTGTTGAAATATTTCCTCAGATACTTTAAAGTGAAAATCAGTCTTTCCAGCTTCCCGTTTGATTGTGGATGCTTTACCCTTGCCTTTATGTGTATTATCCCATTTTCCTCAAGATATCTCTGGAATTCATTCGGTTCTGATTCCTTTCCATCTCTTGGCAGTGATGTAAACTGTGTTCCGTGATCCGTCATTACTTCCCTTGGCTTGCCATACTTCTCTATCCCTTTCCTTAGAGCATCTATGGAATTTTCTGCCGTTGCATGGTCATACTCCCCTCTGTTATCCGGAAATCATTTCCTCCCCTAATGAGGAGAATTAGCAGGCTTGTGAAAAGCAGTATACTGGGCGATTTTTGGAAGAGCGTGTTAAAGAAGAACGAACGTGCGATGCTTAATGATGGTCAGGTTAGATGGATCATCAAGTCAAAGGAGGAAGGATGCAGAAGCTCTGACATCGCAAGGTTGCAGGATATATCTGAAAGAAGGGTCAGGCAGATATATTCCTATTACAGAAAGGTGGGTGAGATTCCACAATTTAAAAAGCCAGGTAGAATGAGAAGGGATATCACAGAAGAAGAAAGAAATGTTATTAGAAGGCTTCATGGTATATACAAAACGAATGCATGCTATCTCGAGCAGATCCTCTCAGCCCACGGTTACAAGATCAATCACAACAGGATTCACAGAATACTCGTACAGGAGGGTTTGGCATTGATCGAAGAAGGAAAGCATGTAAGGAAGAAGTGGATAAGGTATGAAAGAGAATACTCAAATTCATTATGGCATGCGGATTGGCACCGCATAAAGGACGATAGATGGAAGGATGGATGGCTTATCTGCTATGAAGATGACGCATCCAGGTTCATAACAGGGTATGGTATCGCTGAAGAACCGTCATCGAAGATGTCTGTAGAGATACTGGATTCAGCCATAGCAAAGTATGGGAAGCCTGCATCGATAATCACTGACCATGGCACGACATTCTACACTGTGGAGTCGGAGAAGAGGGAGAAGGGGCTGACAGAATTCGAATCTTATCTTCTTAAGAATAAGATAAGGTTCATAGTAGGCAGGGTGAGGCATCCTCAATCTAATGGAAAGATAGAGAAGTTCTTCGATATATTCGAGAAGAAGATAAGATACTTCTCATCAATAGATGAATTCTTTTACTGGTACAATTGCGTAAGGCCACATGGTGCATTTGACCTATCAAAGATTGAAACGCCTATCAAGATGTTTTATGCCAGGATGCCTCAGAGTGAGATGCTGATGGACCCATCAATACTGGAGCGGGGGGAGGAAATAAATTGTGGATAAAACAATGGTCAAAATATGGAATAGTAAAATTATATTCTTGAGAAATTAAAAATATGAAATGAATAATTTTAAAAATAGTTTTAAGATTCTGAAAAATAGCAAAAAAAATATTTTGTATTGAGAATTCATAAGAAAATCAAAAATCTAATATCATCCCGGTATGCAGAGGTGTAAATCTATTTCCAAATACTTTGTAGAGCTCTAATTGAGCTTTGAAGCCTGTACAGTGTCCAGCATATATCAATTTAACATTCATCTGTACTAGCGCTTCAACTGTTTTCTTTATCCTTTCATATGAAGCTTCAATGAGATGAAAACCTCCAATAACTGATAGAACGTCGTTTATACCTGTAAGCTCAACAGAATGTTTAACTATGTTTATAATTCCAGCATGGCTACATCCCGACAATATAACCAGTCCATCTTTCAAAACTCCTATGACAGAGGTATCATCCATCATTCTGTCTTCAACAATTTTGCCATCTTCTGTTAAAGTTTTTAGAGGAATCCCAACTTCTTCAAAATCCGTCTGCCTCTTAACCTCTCCTGTAGTTAAGATCCCAGGAAAAACTTTCAGAGGATCCCTCGTCAAGTAGAGTCTTCCCCCATTTTCTTCTATGTGCTCTCTAGAGTCTTCCCTCATTACACCCACGTGCCTCAGAAAGGGGGATTCTACAAAATTCAGCTTGAACAGCTCAGGATGAGCAATGATAGGTACTTCTTTTTTGTTTATCTTCTTAAGTAGTTCTGCTACCCCATGCGTGTGGTCATAATGGCAATGAGTGAGAATGATTGCGTCAATAGAGGAGGGGTCTATATTTAATAGCTTCATATTGTATGACAATGCTTCTATGTTCTGCCCAACATCAATTATAATATTTTTCTTATCTCTGCCAGCTTGAGCTTCAATGAGGAGAGAAATGCCATGTTGCCCCAAGTATGGACTCTCGTACATAACACTATCTTCAGCCAATACTATGACTTTAAGCTTATCCAGTATTTCAAAATCTTGTTTCATTTTATTACCACCATCCTTTTAAAAACCATTGAGATTATCTGCACAATAACTATTACTGTAATGGTAGGGATGAACCAAGCAAACCCTATATTGCCTCCTGGCAACATGGAATTCATTGTCGTGAATGGATTAGGTGTTACACCCAATCCGTTGAGCCAGTCTCCTATGCTGAAAAATATCGCTACAATTACACCAGCTTGGGCTGCTAACTTAACTTTTTCAAAATTCTTTACTTGAGTAATTATAATAATTACAATTAAAGCCGGATAGATAAGTAGTAGCCATGGCACTGCAAAATTTATAACCAACTGAAGACCAAATAGCCCTATAAAATACCCTATAATAGTACCCCATATCATTACCTGGTTATATTTTAAAAACTTTACCTTGCCTTTGCTCATTTCTTCAAATACATCCCCTGCCGTGGAAAGCATACCTGCAGAGGTTGTTAGACATGCCAGAGCCAAAATAATTGCGAATATAACTATTCCCCAGGTACCAAGCAACCCATTTACTATATCCACGGTTAAAATGCCAATTGGTGCATTGGGAAACGCTGCTCCAGAAGTCGCTCCTAGATATACTTCAACTGTACTGGTAAAAAAAAGGAAAACTGCTACTATTGCCCCAACAACTAAGACAGTACGACTTTTTTGTTCTGCATCTTTAACACCTCTTAGTTGAAGCTCGTTTAAAATCCATAATCCCAATAATGCTGCGCCAAGCGCATTCATTGTATTATAGCCATTTAAAACGCCATCTGTTAATGCTGTAGGTGAACCAGGAATTGTAGGAGTTGCCAGAGGATGTAAAACGCCAATAACAAAAATTATTAATATGAAAATAAGGAGGGCTGGGGCCAAATACATCCCTAATTTGTTAATCACTTGAGACCTTGAATAAACTAGATAATAATTTATTCCAAAATAGATGATCAAAAATGCCCACAATGGTACCTGAGGGAAGAAGAGTGCAAAACCCATTGAGTAAGTAGCTGACGCAACCCTTGGTAATATAAATATAACACTTATTATTAGCATACCTAATGATGTGAAGAAATAAGCGAACTTTTTACCTAATATCATTTCACTCAGGCCGAATAGTGATTTATTATGCCTAGATATAGCCAAATATGCCAAAAACACCCCACCGCTATTGATCAAACCGTAACCTATAGCCCCAAGAACCCAATTCGCCCCTGTTATTTTCCCTAAAAATACCGGGAATATTAAATCACCAACTCCATAATGTGCTGAAAAAACAGCAAAACTTAACACCATCAAAGTTAAAGGCGCAAGTGAAATATAGGAACTTTTATTATTTGAAAACATTTCACCACCCTCTTAATTTCTTTATGAGTTTTCTATATAAAAAATTTTCTAATAAAATACCGTATTATTTTAGGTTGTCTCATTTTTCATCCGTAATTCGTTAATTTTTAGCCTTAACTCCGATTTTTAATGAATATACTTGTTCTTAATTTTTTATCCAGTTCCATTACTTTAAGTAGTGAATATACAGAGTGTACACGAACTGAATCCTTAGAATAACACAATGATTGGCTAAGTTGTTCTTATCTTTTTGTTACCCATTAGCTATTTTTGCCAGTAATATATTATTCAGGAGCTGTTTGTCCCTCAACTGTAACATATATTGCAATATCTCTTTAATGTCCTCCAGATCTTCTCCTTCGTGCAGTTCCTCATAATTGGTTACGCCATCCACATAGGATTTCAATGCATTCCTCACGAGAAGTTTAAAATCTATGTCATGTTCCTTGCAGAAAGGCTCGTACTGCATTTTCAGGTAATGCATTTCCATCGCAAGGGAAAATGCGTCCTCTATGATATCATTTAGTTTTGTCATGAGCGATTTTTCTGAAGCCTTCTCTACCCCTTCCTGCACCATCTTCTGTGCTATTATGTCCTGTGTAAAGAAGTGCTTCTTAGCAAACTGCACAAAATTATAAAGCTCGTTTGATG
>JBMFNX010000053.1:0-4651 GCA_049969935.1 Nitrososphaeria archaeon | reverse complement strand
CAACGTAAACACGCCATCTAAAGACATGGTGAAACACGGATACCGTTCAAACAAGCTCACACCCCAGCATCACCTACATTCCCTGACACCGTCAAAGGAAAATATAATATAGCATGAACGTAAAAAAATAGAACATATCCCAATATTCGAGCTGATGCTGTTACAAAACGCCAAAACACGCACGTAAACATTTATAAACATCTCACTTCTATCATTATAAGTGAACGATATGTCTGAACCTAAAAAGGTTGGAAGGAGAACTTTTCTTAATTATGCGATAGCTGTTGTAGCAACAGGAGTTATAGTTGGTGCAGCAACATATTTTGCAGTACCAAAAGGGGTTACAACAGTAACAGCACCTGGAGCAACAACAACCATCGAAAAAACGGTGACAACAACAGTAACAGGAAGTCCAACGACATCTCCCACTATCACTGCCCCCTGGAGGGCGTCTCTAAAGTCAGCAAGCTTAACTGTACTCTCTTCTCCAGATTGTGCTGACTTTCTAAAGTATGCTGCAAATGAGTTTATGAAAATCTACAGTCAAGTCACGATAAATGTTATCCCAATGTCTTGGGAGGCACTTTACCCGAAAATATTAAGTGATTTACAGAGTAAGACTGGAGCCTATGACCTTTTCACAATAGATGTTATGACCTTGGGTTCGGTCGTCAGCGCCGGCGCAGCAAGCCTTGGCATGATAATGAAAAAGTATCCTGACATAGTTGACCCTAACCTTGACATACCAGATTTCGAACCAACATACTTCGGTTACGGTAGCGTTTGGGCTGGAGAAATTTACGGGTTGCCTGTGTATCCGAACCACATGTTCCTATACTACAGGAAGGATTACTTTTCTAACCCGAAACTTCAATCTCTATACAAGAGCCAGACCGGTAAAAATCTTGATGTCCCAAAGACTTGGGAAGAGTGCATCCAGGTTGCAAAATTCTTTACAAAGTCCTCTAATCCAGAGTCTCCTACAGACTATGGAATCGCCCTAATGTTCCCTACAACACATACTATGATGTACAATGTGCTGAACTGGCTGGGGCCTATAAGGCAGTCGCCAACTGGGATTTCAAAATACGGTCCACTAGACTTATACTATGGAGACTATGCGACCTCTGATGGAAAAATTTGGTTTGCAAACGATGATGGTGCAAAAGCAGTACAACTTATACAGCAGTTGCTACCCTATTCTCCTGACCCATTTGGATCAGATTATGGTGAAACAATAGCGCAGTTTACTGCTGGAACAACTGCGATGTGTCCAACTTGGAGTGTTCCATATGGTGATTTTGTTAAAGCCTTAGCTGGAGGGGATTATATGAAGGCACGGGATATAATAGGTGTTGAAATGATCCCTGGAATATATGATGGTACAACACTTGTTAGAAAGCCTGTCAGCGGTGGATGGGCGATGGGCATAAACGGTTCACTTTCGGAAGAGCGTACAAGAGCTGCCTTCGTCTTCGCCGAATTCGCGACCAGCAAGGAAATGGATCTTATACACTGGCTTAAGTTCGTTATGCCACCTGCCAGAATGTCCAACTGGAGCAACACTCAAGCTAGAGAGGTCCTGAATCCGGCGCTCTTCGACACTTACACAGCAAGCATGCGTAGCCTATCATACAGACCTAGAATACCTCAGGAGCCTGACATGGAGAGGATAGGTAACCCCATGTGGCAGGATATTATTGCAGGAAGAAAGCCTTTGATGGATGGGTTAAAGGCGCTTGCAAGCGAATGGCAGAATCTGGTTAATCAGTTCACTCACCCCAGCAAGTGAGGCCCTTAGCTTTGAAGGACAAATATTTTTTTGTCCTTCCACTAATTTTTTTCTATATTTTCTTAACAATTTATCCATTCCTATATATGATTTACATATCATTTTTTAACTATAACCTTGCGAGTGGAGCGAATTCAACATTTTCAGGCTTATACAATTACTTGAGGATACCATTAGACCCAATAGCGCAGGGCTCAGTCTCCTTCACAATCTTCATAACGTTTTCGGGGCTCGTAATTGAAACAATGCTTGGCCTAGCAATAGCATTCCTAGTAATTGATGCGAGGGGAGAGAAGTTTTTCAGAATGGCCATAATAATACCGATGATGATTCCGATGGCAGTCTCAGGTATGATCTGGAGAATGCTGTACAACACACTCTACGGTCCCGTAAACTACTTCCTATCGTTTTTCGGAGTCGCCAGAATATCTTGGCTTGGAGACCCAGCTTACGCTCCATTAGCTCTTCTCATAACAGACATATGGCAGTGGACACCCTTCATGTTCCTAATATTCTATTCCGGCATAAAAGGCATTTCACCAACACTGGTAGAGTCCGCGATGGTTGATGGAGCCGGTGACTTCGACTTAATAAGATACATTCGAATACCATTGATAAAGGATTTAATAATCATAGGCGCACTGCTTAGAACCATCGATCTGCTTAAACTGTTTGACACAGTCTACATGATAACCGGCGGCGGCCCTGGAACAAGCACATACTCTTATAGTTACCTAATCTACGTCGTAGGTTTCCTGACAGGAATAAACCTAGGATATGCTTCAGCATTAAGCGTAGTTCTATTGATAATCGTTACAGCACTTGTAGCGATCCTGATAAGGCTTCTCAACATAGGCCAACTGCTTGGGCTATCAGGTGAGAGGATATGAGATCAAATCTCATTCTAAAGGCTTTAAGGTATGCTCTGCTAACGTTCACCACAATCTTTTTCCTATTCCCAATTTACTGGATGTTTATAACAGCGTTTAAGCCCTCAAAATATTGGTTCACCTGGCCTCCCACACTAGTACCATGGCCCTTCACACTAGAAAGTTTTACAGGAAGCGGAGGCGTATACACAACAGCGTCACTGGCAGGAATACTACCTTACTTGATAAACAGCATCATAGTCAGCCTTTCCTCATCAACAATAACAGTCATAATATCAACTTTAGCCGCATATTCTATATCAAGGTTTAGAACTGGTGGACTCAACTTTGTAAACTGGATACTTTCAACAAGAATGCTTCCACCAATAGCGGTAGGAATACCAATTTACGTAATCTTCTATCAACTCGGCATACTTAATACATGGCTCGCACTAATACTGGTGTACACGGTTTTCACATCCTCACTCGGTACATGGGTTCTAGTATCATTCTTTAACAAGATCCCAAAAGAATTGGATGAGGCAGCATACATTGACGGATGCGGCTCCTTTGAGGCATTCCTAAAAATAGTTCTACCAGTAAGTCTCTCAGGAATAGTAAGCGTATTTATCCTATCTCTAATGTTTTCTTGGAGTGAATTCCTGTTCGCACTACTACTAACATTCGACGAAAAAGCCCAAACCCTACCAGTATATATCGGAAGATACATAACAGGGTTCCAGATTGCATGGGGTCCAATCTCAGCAGCCGGAATAATAGCCATGTTACCCGTAACCATATTCAGCTTTATAACTTTAAGATACCTTATAGTAGGCCTGACAATGGGAGCAGTAAAAGGCTAAACAACACTAACATGGTCATCTACCTTACTGCCTAAAAATCGTATTTGCATCACAAGCACTTTACCTCTTTTAGCATGTACGCCATTTTTGGTATATATTTTCTACTCTCCATTATCAAGGTCAAAAAGGTCAGCAGTAATGTATAAACGGCACCCGCTAAATCTATGATCGTAAATATGTTCGCTATTATGCAGTATGTCAACAGGCACAGTGCACAAGTCTATGCAGTTGAAATGAATAAGCAAGGAACAAAGCATGGCCAGCAATTATATTGTTGGGCATTATTTTTATAATCGATGGACTAAAAATTTCAAGACAAACTCCTTGACGGCGGCATAAAACTCTTACGCGGGACAGTTTCCATCTTCAGAGAAATAGGCGAAGTTTATAGGTGTAGACGAGAAGACAGCAGCCGAAACCATCTAAAGCCAGAAGACTCCTGGCTTCTAAACGAACACAACCACCTTCACCTAAACATCGTACTTTACCAACATACAGTGAACCACCTGCATTACTAACACATATTAGATCACCTACATTATAATAACAGGAAGAAGAAGCACAACAAGCCAACGTATGGTCAGTTTGGTTGTGCTGCTATTGTTGTTGGAAGTGTTGTGGTGTCGTGTATCCGCTGGTTCTGTTTTTGACTTCTACTTCTATGGTGGTGTCGTTTAATGTTATTATTATGTCTGGTCCGCTGTCGTCTGGTTTTATGTTGTTGGCCCATTTTCTTGCTGCGTAGACGCTGTTGTGGAAAACGTGTAGTCTCCATATTTTTTTTCCTTCTTCTTGGAGCAGCTGTTTTAGTGCTTCTAGAATGTTTTTTAGAGCGTATGTTTCAGCTGTTTTTGCGATAAGGTTTTTGGCTTTCGCTGGCGCCATTGTAGGCTGTAGGGCTATGGTGCAGAGTATGTTTTCTTCGAGGTTGGACACGTATTTTTCTAGGCCTTTTATGGCCTGTTCTGGAGGCATTAAATCAGACATCGTGTGCGAAAAAAATGGTATGATAGGGTATAAAAGGAGAAAATTGGCTGCAATCTTTTTTCAGCGGACTCCTGTCAGATGTTATCCGATTCTCCAAATTTTTTTTCCCTTTTTTTTGGGGGAGGGTGGAGCTTGTGTGG
>JBMFNX010000052.1:0-4870 GCA_049969935.1 Nitrososphaeria archaeon | reverse complement strand
GACAACTTTTTCATAAAAAGGTTTTCATCAAAATTTTCTGAAAATTTGGATAGGCTTATGGAGAATCTAGTGCATCTGCAAATAAAGCGGATAAGAAAAGGTAATCCTCAAATAGAAGCCTTTTACTGGAAAGACTATCAACAAAATGAAGTAGATTTTGTGGTAAAAGATGGACTAAATGTGTCACAGCTAATACAAGTAACATATGCTAGTTCAATGGACGAAATTGAAAAGAGGGAGAACAAAAGTCTACTTAAAGCATCTGAAGTTCTAAAATGCAAAAATCTTCTTGTCATAACATGGGATCTAGAAGACCAGTTGAAGGTTGGAGGGAAGACAATTAAATATGTTCCCCTCTGGAAGGGGCTACTCGGCACCTAGAAAAGCTTTCATGCTAAAAAGTTCTCACATCTTTCACAAGCTCAAAATATTATTTACCCATTCCTCTTACGAGCTGTTCATCAAACGTATACATTCGAGTTTTTTTAAGCACTGTTAAAAATATGTAGGCTACATTATAAACTGTAACGGATATAAATTGCTTAAAAATTATTATTAAAACTTTTAAGGAACCATATAAATTGTTCTAATGTTGGAATCGGAAAAAGTTCTAGAATATTATTCAAGAGACTATGTTGTTGAAGAAATTTTAGAATATTGTAGAAAAAGGTGGGTTGCACTAGAAATCAAGTCAAGTAAAGAAAGAATCTTCTTCAGATATCAATGGAGGAATGGTCCACCACTAACATTTTCTACAAAAGATTCTCTAAAAAACTATATCAAAAAATATGCTAAACTTAGTCCAAGAACATTCTATGCTTCAGTAAACGTTTACAGGAGCTTAAATAGGAAGGAGGATTTAGAGCAGTTAGACAATATTGTTAAAGCTACACCAGTATGGGACATTGACGGCTCACTATCAAACATAAAACTAACACTTAATGTAGCAGAAATAATTGTTAATGAACTTGAAAGACAGGGTTTAAGCAAGTCCACCTACCTAAAATGGTCTGGTAGAGGATTACACATACATGTAAACGAGAATGCTTTTTCAGAAGACCTTTTAAAAGAATATCATCCACTAGACATCGCATACTCTACAGTAGAGTACATATTGAAGAGGGCATGGGATAAGATTGCAGCCCTAGCCAAAGATGCAGTCTCATTAGAGAGGCCTTTCAAAGTTGAAAACAAGATAGACATCCAGAGGGTCTTCACAACACCACTCTCACTTCATAGGGAACTGGATTTGGTTGCAGTATGCTTTAAACCTAAATCAATCAACGAATTCGACATATCATGGGCTAACCCAGAGTCTCCAAAACATGACAGCAGCTGGAAAAATTATGTTGAAGGCGAAGGTGACCAGCTTGCTAGAACAGCTATAGCAGAAGTAGGAGGATACTTCCAAAAGTATAGGGAAAAAGTTGTAGATTTAAAAGTAGAGCCTACAGTAACAGAAAACATAAAGGAGCCGGTAGCACTCGAAAAAATTGGACGCTTCCAAGTCATGGCACTACTTCAGGCGGCAAGATACTATATTTTGAAAGGCGATCTCGAGAAGGCTAAATCTTTTGGATTGAACAGGGCAATATTCTATGCTTGGGCAAAACATTCTAAGCCAATGCAATATCGTGAAAAAGCTTCATCCACAACAAAATATGTGCTGAAAAAAGAGTTAAGGTTCGAGAAAATTGGTGACGAAGAGGCTCCTGTAACAGAAGACGGCTGGTTCACAATAGGGGACACGGTTCAAACACCTAGAGACTTCGACCACCAAATCGTACAGAAAATAAAATCGATAGTCCCATTTGAAACGGCATGGAATACTGCGATAGACTATCTAAAAAGTTTCCCGAAAAACGTTTTAGAAAGCCAAAGAGAATTTTTTGAGAAAGCATACAAGCCTGTAAGAGACACTTTCATAAAATTGGTCAGAGAAAAAGCTCATGCTTAACTAAACATACAACATTTACTTCCACATAAAATTAGGCAGTGATTGTTGACCTATGCGAACACTCTTTCAAAGAATTCCGGGAAGAAATTGGTGACATACATTTAGGTTTTCAATCCGTCTTCGATCAAAAAAGTGGCTAAACCTTTCTTCAAATATATCTATGTTAAAAAGAATACTGGGCATCTCATGTTCATGCATGAGAAGGCAGCTGACCTTTTTATCGCATACCCTATTCCATAATCTTACAATTTAGACAACATCATCAATTTGCTCAAAATATTATGATATGCAACAAATTATTCTTAGGAGACTGTAGTATCAAATGGTATATCCAATGTTCCTAAAGGTGTATCAATATGGAGTGTACCATTTATCCGCCACAACAGTTTTCCACCAGACATTAGATATGGCCATACCGTTTTTAGTGCTCCAGAATATGAGAGGTCAAACGGTGATACTATAGTCACCGTATTGTTTGCTGGAACATCAACCTTTCCTGTAATATGTCCTTCACCCAAATAGATACCATTTGCATAAACACTATAATCAGCTCTATCCAATGTTGCTGTAACCCTATTAGGATTATATATCCTGAATACTATTTCAAGAGAAGCGCTAGTTAAACCTACACTTTTTACACGCACATCAGCCAAACTTATTTCACATGCCCTTAAAGCTTCTCGTTTAACGTACTCGTAATAAAATATGCTTGCAAAAATTAGAGTGAGAATGGTTACAATAGTGATTGCAGCAAATTTTTTGCTCATGGCTAAAGTAATCTTACAAAATTGTTATAAGACTTTATTTTGTGAACGAAAGAGGCGACTATTGTTGAGAACATTAGGACTAAAACTTCCAAAATTATGATCCTAACTTCAAGCCATTAACATAGTATGCTAAACATTTTTAAGTGAAAGAACAGCATATTTTATGTTAAAAGAGTGTATAGTATGAGTCCAAAGGAAACAATACTATCTCTCCTTGAGAAACGTGAATCTGATAGAGTACCTTTTGCACACTGTGATAGACATCTTCCTCGAGGAGAAAAAGAGAGGATTGCAAGAAACATGGGGATGGCTCTACTCTGCTACAGACCATGCTACATAGAATACATGTCAGATGTTGAGTTAACTGTAAAATATGAGGGCGAATATATTGTTAGAAGGTATGAGACTCCAGTTGGAAGTGTATTTGAAAAGCTTAAGGTTGGTGTAGGCTACGGTCAAGCCTGTTTCGGCAGAGACTGGAAAGGGTTACAGCCTATAAGAACAAATTTTATGGTAAAAAGTTTAGGAGACTATAGGGTTCTAAAGTTTATTGCAGAAAACCTTCACTTTAAACCATACTATTACCCAGTCGAAGACCAGATTAAACGTTTAGGTGAAGATGGTATCGTCATATCAACCCTACCATATGAGCCTATGCAGCGGCTTATAATAGAATGGATAGGGCACAGACTTTACATTGACATGGTCAAAAACATTGAATTTGTGGAAGAAATATATAATATCTTGGAAGAAAGGTACGAGAAGGAACTTTTTCCAATAGCAGCCAATACACCATCGAAAGTAATATTGTATGGGGGAAACATAGACAGTCTATTAGTGAACCCGAAAATGTTTGAAAAATATTATTTACCCACCTACGAGAAACTTGCAAAAATGTTGCATTCAAAAGACAAACTTTTGGACGTACACATGGATGGAAAACTGAAAGCCCTATCAAGACACATTGCAGTCTCAAAAGTTGACATAATAGAAGCCTTTACGCCGCCCCCAACAGGAGACCTGCCACTGGAGGAAGCACTAGCACAATGGGAAAACAAGATAGTATGGATAAACTTTCCATCAGCAATCTCGACAGCTCAAGGCCCAAACCCGGAAAAGGTTAAAAAATTCTTGATAGAGTTGCTGGAAAAGTCTATACCATACTCTAACCGTATAATGGTTATCGCTTCAACAGAAAACATTGTGCCAGACGAAAACCTTATAGCCATGGCAGAGGTAATGGAAAAAACCAAATCACCCTTAAATGAGAATATAATAGAAGATATTAAGAAAATGTGCCTAAACTAGAAATTAGCCATAAAATCTTAAAAGATCCAATCACGCACACAATAGCATGCTAAGCTAATCTTTATTTTTCTCCCATCAAATAGCCACCAAATCCAAGAGCCCAAACGAGAACAGGATAAACAATCATACGCTCCAAACCACCACATCCGAGACCAAGATAATTAAACTGTGAAAGCGAAGGCATCAAGTATTCATTTAGTTCAAAAACAAAAAAGATAGTAAGTGAAATGATAGAAATTATGCCTAAGGCAAGGCTAAAGTATGAAAAAGGTTTCCTCTGAACCTTAAATGAAGCTATAGCCGATAATGCTCCAAAAACAAACGTGATCAGCGAAAATATTGTGTGTAAAATGCCAAACTTTTCTGAAAAAACACCCACGCCCATCGCGCCAAAACCGCATAAAAGCATAAAAGCGTGAAAAACATTTTTGCTTGGAAAAGATTTTCTCAAATAATATACACTGGCTACAGCAGCTAAACCTAGCAAAAAGACGGAAGAATTGAAGATATTGGCTGATTGGCCAACCCCCAAATCACTAACATAGTTTCTTGAAACACTATAACCTGGATATAATGCTTCAGCAACAATCAAAAATAATACAAACTGTAATGCTCCAGCAAACATTAGGGCACCGGCTAAAGCATTAGCATTAATCTCCATAGTTTAGAGTACATATGGACAATTTAATAAGTTTTTGTAGCTTTACATATTGTAGGTGATGAAGGAATTAGGCATGCGTTAGAAGGTTGAAATTTTAACCTATTCATCAGATGTTGTCACGATAATTTTTGCTGATGATTTTGTATACTGAAGGCGAAACATAAAACATTCAACAAC
>JBMFNX010000051.1:0-5787 GCA_049969935.1 Nitrososphaeria archaeon | reverse complement strand
GATACGGTCTAATCTCTGACAGAGAATACTTTTCTAACATAAGAGGCAGGCACAGCTACACTCACATGAGAATATGCTCTAAAAGTATTCCCTTGTCTCTAACATATCCTGTTCAAGTTGTCTGCGCCATGGACGCTGAAACAGTCTTCACACATTTTCAGGATCTGGAGGAGAAGGGTTCAATAGTATACGATATTTCAACACTTCAGACAAAATATACTGCCATACCATCTATCGAGCCTAGGCTGAGGGAGAGGCTTAGAGTCCTGTTCAGTGAACTTGGACTTGATGGAACAATATCTTCTCTAACAAGATACTTGAAGGCTGTGAAAAAGGTTAGGCTTATAGGCTTAGACTACCAAAACATTATTTCTGAAGCCTCTAAAAGGTTTGAAATATTACCTTCTCAGGCTACAAGATACTTGAGCTCTATAGCTGTAGGCTCAATAGTCGGCTTAACTGGAATAGGTTCTGATGCAATAAAATATTCTCTAGAATCAAGGTTTCCGGGAAACCAGACACTAGTAGAGCACAACAATCATATAATAGAAGTGGTTTCAAAAAGTGTTAGAGAAGATTATGGAACATTGTATGAGCTTTCTCCAAGCAGCATAGGCTTGGAAAAGGTGCTTGTAGCAAGTGGAAACGATGTCATTGCAATGGCGAAAATAGTTGGAGGCTTAAGGTTTCAAAGCTACTATCCAATAACCCCTGCAGCGGATGAAAGCTTCACACTAGAAAATTTTGAGAGGCTTGAGGTTGAAGGAGAAAGTCTTGGACCCCTAATCGTAACACAGACTGAGGACGAGATAGCGGCTATAGCTTCAGCAATAGGAGCATCACTGGCTGGAGTTAGAAGCTCAACATCAACAAGCGGTCCAGGATTCAGTCTAATGGTTGAAGCATTAGGCTACGCTGGCCAAGTGGAGGCTCCAGTGGTAATAACATACTATCAGAGGGGTGCACCTAGCACGGGACAGCCTACTAGGGGCGCTCAATCAGACCTACTGTTCACATTATATGCTTCACATGGAGAATTTCCGAGGATAGTTCTTTCTTCAGGAGACCATCTTGAAGCATTCTATGACACAATATTAGCCTTAAATCTTGCTGAAAAATATCAGGTTCCAGTAATACATTTGCTTGACAAGTTTCTAGCAAACTGTATAGCGACATCACCATTGCCAGACCTTTCTAAGGTCAAGGTTGAAAGGGGGAAGCTTGTTTTTGAAATGAAAGAATATAAAAGGTTTGACCTCTCACGTCCAATTTCTCCAAGAGCATTTTTGGGTTCGAACACGATACAGTGGGTTGCTGGAGACGAGCATGACGAGTTAGGCCACATTGACGAAGACCCTGTTAACAGGAAAGAAATGTACGAGAAGAGGATGAAGAAGCTTGAGATAATGGATTCAGAGATTCCTCTAGAGTATAGGTTTTCATATTATGGGCCTGAAGACGCTAAACTTCTCCTGATAGGCTGGGGTTTCACGAAGGGTGCAGCATTAGAGGCTATAGAGAAGATGAGAGAGAATATTAAGTGCGCGTACCTTCACCTAAAAATGTTCTCACCCTTTCCAACAGAATATGTTAAAAGCTTGCTTGAAAAGTTTGATCCAAAAAATATTGTTGCAGTAGAACACAATTATCTTGCCCAAGCTTCAAAAATTATAGCACAGCATACTGGTGTTAAAGTTGAAAAGTCTATTCTAAAATATACTGGAAGACCAATATACGTTAACGAGCTATCGAAAGCGTTAGAAAAGGTTTTTGGTGGAGAAAGGAGGGTTGTTCTAGATTATGGTGCGTAGTCTAAACGATTATAGGACTGACGTGTGGGTTGACTGGTGCCCAGGATGCGGAAACTATGGCATACTAGCAGCATTATACAAGGCCTTTACAGAACTACAGCTTGACCCAACAAACACTGTAATCGTTTCAGGAATAGGATGCTCAGGTAAAACACCCCACTTTGTGAAAGTCAATGGAGTGCACACATTACATGGTAGAGCCATAGCCTTCGCTACAGGAATAAAGATTGCGAACCCAAACCTAACAGTTATAGTGCACGGTGGAGACGGGGACCTACTAGGAATAGGATTAGGACACTTTATAGCCCTAGGAAGAAAAAATGTTGACATAAAAGTAATGTTACATGACAACAGAGTATATGGTCTAACAAAAGGCCAAGCGTCACCAACACTCTCCAAAGGACTGAAAACAAAATCTCTTTCACAAGCAAACATAGTAAACTCCCTGAACCCCATAGCATTAGCCCTTGTTTCAGGATACACTTTCGTAGCAAGAGGCTACTCGATGCTTTCAGAACACTTAAAGAATCTTATCGTTGCAGCAGTAAAACACAAGGGTTCAGCATTCATAGACATACTGCAACCATGCATAACATACAACAACATTCACACGCCAGAATATTATAGGAAAAGAGTCTACATGCTTGAAGATGAGGGATGGGACCCGAATGTTAGAGAAGGTGAAGCCCAAAATACACTATTGAATGCGATAAAAAAGTCTCTAGAATCCGATGAAAGGATACCTATAGGAATATTCTATAGAAACCAGTACAATCAGACGCTGGAAGAAGCATACGGTCAAAGAACACCATCGTACTCGAAAACACTATTACCCTGGCAAAAGATCTGCAATGAAGACGGTTCACCAATAGTAGATGAGAAACTCTTCCAGAAACTGTTCGAAGAATATATTGTTAAAGTAAAGAAAAGTTAAAAAATCGAACATGTCACATCATAGGATAATATTGTATTTCGAATCTATAATATTATAATTTTTTTTAAACTCGTCAAAATTGTCGTTAAAAGATGCAAAAATTAAGGCTTAAATATCCATTGTCTATACCGTTATAGATAATGGACAAAATTTTTGTCCTCTGCCAAGAACGTTGGAAAAATAATGTAATGTTAATGGGACATTATCCGAACACAAGAGTCTCCCAAGATATTGGATGAGGTGATCATGTCAGTTGGATGATAGCATTCTAGAAGAAAATATTGTTTTAGAAAATTCGAGCCAAAAATTAAGGAATATTATCAAAAGGGTTGTTGTTAGAGCGAAAAGGACGAGAGTATGGTGGACGCTATCAAAGGTAGAGCAGGGCATACTCTCACTCTCTTCAAGGCTTGAGATAAGGTTCAGGAGCATGAAACTCTTGAGGTCAATAATACATATTGTTAAAGAAGTTCAAGAAAAGATTTCGTTCACGTACCAAAACTATGTTCGAGGCCTAAAGATGGCCTATAAGGTTGCAAAGTTCGTGTCAGAAAACGGCTACAAACAAGCAAAAGATTGGGTAAAAGACAAAAATTTCATAATATGGTGGGGAATATTTTTAAATCCAGAAACATACACCAAGTAGTGAGGTAAATTGAGTAAAGACCAGATAATTGGAGCACTCCTCCTCGTCGGAAGCATTATTGGAATAATCGTTTACGGTTACCTGCTATACCTTTTCCCCCAACTTATCCTGCAGATAACAGCATTTGTTGCAGTAGCGGGAGTATTAGGTGTAGTCGGATGGATAGGGTACACGCTTGCAACAACACCACCACCAAAGCCGATAGAAGAGATAGAGAAGGAGATAGAGCAGGAGCTGAAGAGCGAGGAAGCTAAGGAGGAGCCTAAGAGTGAAGAAAAGAGCCGACAACAGTAGCATAACCCAAAAATTTTTTTTCTTTAGGGGAATAGAATGTGTGGGATAATAGGCTACATAGGTAAAGGATATCAGGCGAACAACATTGTATTAGATGGTCTAAAAAGGCTAGAGTACAGGGGCTACGATTCAGTCGGTGTAGCATTAATAGACGTCCAAAATCGTCTGATAATAAAAAAGGATGTTGGAAAAATTGAGGAAGTTCATGCAAAACTGAACCTTCTAGAGCCAGCCTCCAAAATCACACTAGGACACTGTCGCTGGGCTACACATGGTGCTCCAACAAGAGAAAACGCTCACCCTCACCTGGACTGCAAGGGTAATGTTGCCGTCGTACACAATGGTGTAATAGAAAATTTTCTAGAGTTGAAGGAGGAGCTTTTGGAGAAGGGTCACAGGTTCGTTTCCAGAACTGACACTGAAGTTGTAGCCCACCTTGTTGAAGAAGGTTTAGAGTCTGGAGAAAGCCTCTATAATGCGACAGTAAACGCTTTAAGGAGGCTTAAGGGCTCATATGCTCTAGCAATAATATCTACAAGGGAACCGGATAAGATCGTGTGCGCGAGAAACGAGAGCCCACTTGTTATAGGCTTGTCAGAGAACAGTGCCTTTTGTGCATCAGACATTCCAGCAATATTACCTTACACGAACAAGGTTATCGTCTTAAACAATGGTGAAGTAGCCGTACTTGAGGCTGGAAATGTTGAGGTAAAACGTTTTTCAGATAACATGCCTGTCTTGAAAGAGGCTAAGGTTATAGAATGGTCCATAGAGCAGGCTGAAAAGCAGGGATACGCACACTTTATGCTAAAAGAAATCCATGAGCAGCCTACAAGCTTAAGAAACGCTCTAAGACTTCAAGAACAGTACCTTGACCTTATAACAACATTCTTGGACAGGGGAGAAAAGATATTCCTGCTAGCGGCTGGAACATCACATTATGCTTGTATAGCAGCATCATACATGTTCTCGAAGCTTGCGAGACTAGCCACCTATCCAGTAATATCTTCAGAGTTTATAGAAAACTATGGCGACTCCCTAGGCATAGACACTGTAGTATTGGCAGTAAGCCAGTCAGGAGAAACATATGACACACTGAAGGCAGTAGACTATGCGAGAATGAAGGCTGCAACAATATTGGGCATAACAAACGTTGTAGGCTCAACACTAACAAGAATATCGAGAGCATACATTGTGCAACAGTCAGGCCCAGAAATAGGTGTTGCAGCAACAAAAAGCTATACAGCACAACTTCTCGTACTAGCACAGCTTGCACTAAAGCTTGCAAAGATAAGGGGAAAACTTTCACAGGATGAAATAGATGAGCTGAAGACAAACCTACACAATATACCAGACATAGTTGAAAACATTCTAGAAAAGAGGGAGGAGAAGATTAAGGAGATAGCAAAAAAATATGCTAAAGAAAACCTATTCATATTCCTTGGAAGGGGAATAAGCACTGCAACAGCATTAGAAGGAAGACTAAAACTGCTAGAAATAAGCTACACACCATCACTAGCATATCCAGCGGGAGAAAGCAAACACGGTCCAATAAGCGTTATAGAAGAGGGAACACCAACAATATTCATATGCCCAAACGATGAAACAAGAAAAGAAATTATAGGAAACATTATGGAGATGAAGGCAAGAGGGGCGAAAATAGTAAGCGTGTGCGAGGAAGAAGACCAGAAAATAAAAAACCTATCAGACGACACAATAGAAATGCCAAAACAAATACATCCAATACTCACACCAATACCATACATAATACCACTACAACTACTAGCATACTATATCGCAGTAGAAAGAGGCCTGGACCCGGACAAGCCAAGAAACCTAGCAAAAAGCGTAACAGTACCATAACAAAAAAATTTGATTAAAGAAGATCTATATGAAAACCTTATACGATAGCGAACACGATATACTATAATATAAACATAGTAGTAGACAAAAACTATGGCTGTGCCACTTAAAAGCCAAGAAACCAGGCCTCCAGCAAAAATAAGCTCGCTACAAAACCTTTAAGTATACATATATTATATGTATACAAGATGATATGTCTACAGAAGTCTTATCCATCAGAATAAGAAGGGAACTTAAGG
>JBMFNX010000050.1:0-5966 GCA_049969935.1 Nitrososphaeria archaeon | reverse complement strand
TCATTCACAGCAATATACAACGGGATATTAAAGAATGGGCTATCGTGACAACATCGGAACACGATACTGTCAAGTTTAGGTTTTAGGGGGGCTTGAGGGGCTATCTTTTGGAGGTGACTGCCATCAGGTGGCTCCTCAAAGCCCTTAGGGATAGTGGGCTGTTCAGGCATATAGGTTTTCACTGCAGTTGAAGGTTAGGATATTTCTCCTTTACATGACTGGTCTAAGCTATAGGGAAATTTTAACCACATACTTAAGTTCACTGGAGCTTTTGGAAATAATTTCAAAAGAATATCCTGTTTTGGTTGAAAGTAAACGTTCCAGATACTATATTGTCGACCCATTCTTCGAATTCTGGTTTAAATTTGTGAGGCCAAATAAGGCTGCACTAGAACTTGGTTTAGAAGAAAATGTTTGGAAAAACATTTCAGAAGAATTTAATTCACATGTTGGTAAAATTTTCGAAAAGATTTCAAAAGAATATATTGTGTCCAGAATAAAATCTGGAAGCTTTGATATAGATGCTGACACGATTGGAAGGTGGCAGTATGGTGGTGAAGAAATAGATCTGATAGCATATTCTAGCAAAGAGGATAAGGGAATCGTTTTTGAAGTAAAATGGAAAGAATTATCTTATGATGAGGCTAAAACAGTCATTACAAGACTTATTGAAAAAAGCTATTCTGTAAGGATGGGTAAGAAATATTATGGTTTGATAGCTAAAAAAATTTTTGGAAAAGAAAAGTTGTGCCAAGATGGCTTTTTGGCTTTCGACTTAGACGATTTTGTTTCAAATCAACTTTCCTAAAAAGTAAAATTTGTTTAATGTATCCAATAAATACTCTTTATTAAAGTTGCCTTTGCTAAAAAAATTAAATTCACAAATGGTACACCTCTCTAAAAGAATAATGAACAATTTTTTAAAATATTCCATTACAGGATAAAATGTAAATTGTCCTCTCCTCTCCAAAATATACTGTATACGATACTTTAAAATTAATAATGAGTATAAAGCAAATATTTTGGGTGATGCCATAAAGTTTTTCTTGCTACAAATTTATCCAATAGTGCCCTATTTTGCTAGATCTCTTGGCCCACCCCAAGCTATAGGTACATGAATAACCGCGGGCCTTTTACAGTTAAAGCCTTCAATTATAGCCTTCTTTAAACTTGCAGCATCTTCTACAAAAAAGCCTTTTGCACCAAAAGCTTCGGCAACCCTATCATATCTTATATTTGGGAGGTAGCTTGCAATAACACCGTCTTCTCCAACCAAACGCTTCTGGCTACTGACAACAATACCCCATGCTTCGTCAACAGCCACTACGGCAACAAAATGTACGCTATGTTTAATTGCAGTGTAGAGTTCTCCTAAAGTAAATCCAAATGCTCCATCACCAGACAAAAGTAAAACCTTCTTATCGGGAAAAGCCAGTTTTGCTCCAATAGCTCCAGGCAGCCCCCATCCAACAACACCACTCGCACCACATGTTATCCAATTTCTTGGATAGCTTTCAGCGAGCATGTGAACCCATTGACCAATATTTCCTCCATCGACCAAAAATACTGTATCGCCTGTGAAAGGTTTAATCGCTTCAACCAATCCTTTACCAGTAAGTTTACCATCAATTTCATTTGGAACGTTCTCAAACTTTTCTCTAAAGGTCAAATACCTTTTTCTCGCCTCAGCTATCCAATCACTTTTAGGTTGAACACTCCTTTTAAGGGCCTCATCCTTAATTCTCATGAATGTCATTTTAGGTTCTGCTATGATAGAAACATCAGGGTCAACACCTTGAAACATCTGTTGTATGTCAAAATCAATTCTAATAATCTTCGCATCCTCTCTAATATTAGGTGGTGTAAGAAAACCTATTCTATAATCAACACGCACTCCAGCCAAAATTATTAGGTCCGCATCACTTAAAAGCTTTGGACTACCGCTTGCAGCACCTACAACTCCCATAAAGTTAATGCTAGGCCTATCAACTATTCCACGATCCCAAATTGGCACCATGTAGGGTATAGAAAAGGTTTCAGCAAACTCTAAAACTTTTTCAGCAGCCTCTTTTCCACAATAAAAAAGATTTCCTCCCAAAATTAGAAGAGGTTTAGATGATCCATGTAAGAGTTCAATGACCTCTCCTATGGTATCATCTCTTATTTGGCCTAAAGCTGAAACATTTTTAACTATCGGCTTACCAAAATCCACTCCATTAACTTCTTCTCTTAAAACATTTTCAGGGACTGTAAGATGAACAGGGCCAGGTGTGCCATTAATTGCAAACGAAATTGCTTGCCTTAACTTGAAAACCAATTCATCACAAGAATTTACGGACTCAGAATATTTGCAAACTGGTGATGCAAGTCTAGCCTGATCAAATTCCTGGAAAACTCCTTTACCACAACCGTATCCACTGCTTGCACCAGTAATTAGAAGCATAGGAGCTTTATCAAAGTACGAGTTAACCAAGCCAGATAAGGCCATAGCATGCGCAACACCACTACTAACAATACAAACTCCTATCCTTCCAGTAAGTCTAGCATACGTGTCAGCAATGTATGCTGCAGCCTGCTCATGGCGAACATCGATAAGTCTAATACCAGCCCTAACAAGCTCAGGATATAGCAGATGTAATCCATTACCGCATAATGTTGAGACAAAATCCACTCCAATGCTCTTTAACGTTTTCGCAATAAATTCAGCACCATTCAAGCTAATCCATTTTCATGAAAAATTAAATATTCTATTTAAACTTTATTGCTGGAAGTAAGCCCTTTACTATTGCAAAAATTTTTTGATTCCATAATTTAGTACAGGGTCAGTTAACCTGTATATTTTATCATATTTATCGACAACCTCCATCTTAATCAATCTTTCAAGCAATTGATAAATATATTAGGTATCTTGGAACCGTTTAAAAAGCTTCTAAGTAAACTTGATTTACCAGCACGCCTCATTCTCAATAGTAGAATAGTGCGACCACCCTCAAACCCATTCCTCAATTTTTCAAGCTCTTCTTCAAAGTTGAACAGTTCCTTAATGTCTGATTTTGGTGTTAAATCAAAAAGCACTGGTACAACCACCAGTTACTGGTACAAGTATCAGTAACTTTTACATTCAACAATTTAAAATTAAAAATACGTTAATCTCTCCATTTTATAACTAGAAGTTTTAATGGTATATGCGCTGAGGACTGCCATGTGTATAAGGTCATGATAATACTAAAAAAGTAGAAGACAGGAATGTTGTATGTAAGAATCTCTTGCTTATTTGAAAATAATATTATTTCCATCCTCTAAGTTCAAGGTATTCTGGCATTGTCTTATCTAGGTACACTACAGCATTATTCGACTTCCTGTTGGGTTCTTTTAGCAATCTTTGAGGTAAAGTATCCTCTTCTCTTGATACACCATGTTTTATATTAAATGACCTCTTTAAATTGTATATTCTTTCGCCAGCTTTTAACGCATCTTCTACTGTTATGTTTTCTCCTGTGACGGCATTGAAGGCTCTAATAAATCTGTTTTCAGCCCCATATCTTGGGTTCACAAGCAGACACCATCCTGCTGCCGTAAGAAAAGCCCACCAGTCTTCTATCCTTTTCGCAATCCAAGCCTTCTTGTCTGTCGAAGTCCTATCTCCGTAGTCTCCACTGATTCCTAGCTCAGGATACTTTTGTCCAGAAAATTCTACAAATAAGCTTATTCCCTCCATATGGTCTGCACCAACAGGACTGCATGCATAGTGGGGTCCACCACCCTGGAAGGCTCTAGGATCATGAGCTGGAATCTCCAAGCCTTTAACATGCATTGCATAATATTCGGCACCCTTACCTAAGAGCATTGCAGCCCTTCTTGTACCTTCCGCGAGAATGTTTCCAAATCCTTCTCTTTTTGAGATTTTGTGGACAAGTTCTATGGCTGCATCAGCGTTTCCAAACTTTAATTCTAACCCGTCAGTATCATCTTTACCCAATATACCTCTCTCGTAACATTCCATTGCAAAAGCTATAGTTGCTCCAGTTGAAATGGTATCCAATCCATACCTATTACATAAATCATTTAATAGGTTAACAGCGTAAACGTCGTCAATTCCACAATTTGAACCCAGCATCGAAAGGCTCTCGTACTCCACACCCTCCACAGACCCCTCCTTTAAAGCATACTTTCCTTCACCAGCTCTAGAAACCCTTCTACAGCCTATAGCACACATGTAGCAACTACTATTTTTTTCCAAAATCTTTTCAAAACCGCCAGGCCATCCAAGCTTCTCAGCCCTCTTTTGATCGAATTCGCCAAACTGTTCGTTGGCAAAATTGTATGTTGGACTGTCTCCAATAGAAATCATCGTTATATATCCTGCCATAGTACCACCTTCCCTCAAACGTTTAACAATCGGCGCTGAACTATAGAACTCAAGAACCTCCTGCATAACCTTCCTTAACCCTTCAGGGTCAGCAACCTCAACCTTTCCAGTACCCTTTACCGCTACAGCCTTAAGCTTCTTGTAGCCCATAACAGCGCCAACACCACATCTTGCCGCAGCCCTTCCAGCATCATCAT
This sequence comes from Nitrososphaeria archaeon, assembly GCA_049969935.1. Classification (GTDB taxonomy): domain Archaea; phylum Thermoproteota; class Nitrososphaeria; order JACIWG01; family JACIWG01; genus JACIWG01. Next base: position 1,400 of record JBMFNX010000050.1, on the reverse strand, counting down.
GCATTATTGCAGCATATCTTACAAGATTCTCTCCAGCCGGTCCAATGCATGCAACCTCAAACTTCTTGTCCCCTAAGTCATCGCATATGGCTCTATCACATTCTCTCGCATCCATACCCCAGTATGCTGAAGCATCACGTAACTCAATGTTCTCGTCATTAACGTAAAGGTATACTGGTTTCTCGCTTACACCAGAAAAGATTATCATATCATATCCTGCAAACTTAAGCATAGGCCCAAAGAATCCTCCAGCACTCGCATCACCAAAGCATCCGGTAAGAGGCGACTTTGTGACTACAGAAAATCTTCCAGCACTCTGAACCATCGCTCCAGTAACCGGGCCCGTGGTAAAAATTAGCAGGTTCATGGGATCAAAGGCTCCAGCCCAAGAAGGAACCATATCATACAATATTTTTCCAGCAGCCCCAACACAGCCAACATACTCCTTCACAAGCTGCTTATCCAATGGTTCAACAGAAACTTTCTTATTGGAGAGATTTACTCTAACAACCTTACCCCTATAACCAAACCACATACTTTCAAGACCATTTTAGAAAACATTTAAAGTTTACGAAAAAATTTCTTAAAATATTACTGTCATAAAATTATCCTTGTACATGAGATTTTAACCTAAAAATTTAAAAATATTTCTTAAGCCCCTATATAGTGGGTGATAAAATTATGGCAGCAACAGCAATTCCGGCTGTTACTGCCTCTGGTCAACCTGTTCTAATTCTAAAAGAAGGTTCAACAGAAACAAGAGGTAGGGAGGCACAGAGGAACAATATAATTGCAGCAAAACTTGTGTCTGAAATAGTTAAAACATCACTAGGCCCACGTGGTATGGACAAGATGCTTGTCGACAGCCTCGGCGATGTCACGATAACGAATGATGGTGCAACAATATTAAAGGAAATCGAGGTGCAGCATCCTGCCGCAAAGGCTATGGTGGAAATTTCTAAGGCAACAGACAACGAGGTAGGGGATGGAACAACCTCTGCAGTGGTGCTTGCAGGCGCCTTGCTAGAGAAGGCTGAAGAGCTATTGGACAAGAACGTTCACCCGACAGTCATAGTTGACGGCTACAAGAAGGCAGCTGAGAAGGCTAAAGAAATATTGAACAATATTGCTATAACCGTTGACCCAAGGGATAGAGGGTGGCTGATGAAGGTTGCCAAAACAAGCATGGCTACAAAGCTTGTTTCAGCAGAAAGCGAGTATCTTGCAGGACTCGTTGTAGACGCAATACTATCTGTTGTAGAAGAACAGGATGGAAAACTTAAAGTTGACATCGACAACGTAAAGGTTGAAAAGAAGGCTGGAGGAGCACTAACCGACACCAAACTTATAAAAGGCATTGCACTAGACAAAGAGGTTGTCCACAGCGGTATGCCTAAGAG
>JBMFNX010000049.1:0-6268 GCA_049969935.1 Nitrososphaeria archaeon | reverse complement strand
TCATGTTATGGTGTGTTTTCCTATGATAATGTCAGAGGGGGTGTGTGCTTAAGCTTTTCCTGTGACGGTTCATATTGTGGGTTTTATTTTTTTCCACCAGTATTTTTGAGACTAAATATTGTAAGTGTGCGTCCCTTATATTTGGGTGTAATAGTGTTGCTTGAACCTGTTATTTCTGCTAATCTGCTTAATCTGCGTATAGGCGGTTCCCAGATTCTCTTGGTTGAGGGGTTTAATATTTTGGTTTAGTTAAGTTAGTAACTGTTAAGCTTTTTAACTTTTTTGTAAAGTTTTAAAAATATTTTTATTTTACCGGTTTTTAGGTTTGGTGAGAGGTTTGGATACTCTTCTAGGTTTTCTGGCGCTTGTAGTCGGCTATGGGCTTGTTATCTTATTGGTTGTGAAGCATGTTAATTATGGTCTAGCCCTTTTTTTGGGCGCTATAGTTTTAGGAATACTTTTTGGCATAGACTTGAATGGCATACTATCTACTATTTTAATGACGGCAAGCGATCAGATTACCTATGAACTTGTTTTAGCAGTTTCACTTATTCCTATTTTTGCACAGGCTATGATCGAGACTAAGTTAATTGATGAAATTATTGACGGCTTAAAGGCTATGTTGTCTCAAAGGGCTGTTTTGGCTATTATTCCATCAGTATTCGGCCTGTTTCCTATGATGGGTGGTGCACTAATTTCTGCCCCTTTAATAGATGGTGAGGCAGAGAAGCTTAAAGTTGATAGTGAAAAGAGGAGTTTGATAAATTTATGGTTTAGGCACATGTGGTTTTTTGTCTCCCCGCTGGTTACAACACTTATTGTTGTTTGTAGGATAACTAATATGAACATATATGATATCATTGTTATAGATATTCCAGCATTCATAGTTTATGTTGTCCTAGGCTACTTTTTACTTATAAAGCCAATAAAATCTTATGATGTTAAGAAAGGTGAAGACAACTTCTTCTACAGGTTTTTGAGGGGGATTGTTCCAGTCGCTTTAACAGTCACATCCAACATTTTAGGCCTTCATCTTATTCTTTCACTACTTTTGGGCATATCTTCTGCAATTTTGTTAGGAAAGATTAAACCTTCAAATGCTGTGAGTGTGGTAAAAAAGGGTTTCAGGTGGCCTCTTGTCGCCTCTGTCCTTGGAGCACTATATTTCAGAAACATTATAAGGTACATGCATGTTGACTCATTTATTGTCGAAAACGCTATTTCATTTGGTTTTCCGACTATAGCGTTTTTCAGTCTTATTCCTTTAATCTTCGGATTTATAACAGCGGAACCTCAAACTTCAGCGATAATGAGCGCTTCCCTTGTCACTGGCGCTTTCGAAAAGTTTATTCCAGCACAGGTGGCCCTACTATATATGAGCAGTTTTTTAGCCTACTTTACATCTCCACTCCATTTATGTCTTATTTTGACTGTAGGCTTTTTTAAGTCAAAGATAAGAGAAGTTTTTAGGTGGCTTGTCCCATCTTCATTACTAATATATTTTGTACAGTTTGCGGTATGCTATATTCTGATAGAATACTTTTAAACCAATTTTAAATTTCCAAAAATGTACAAGGATATGGGATAAATATTCTTGGAAGTCTGCCAGAAAAATCTTCTATTTTTACAGGCAATGGTTTCTGATAAAAGTGTATTAGTGCAAGTGTTTCTGCTTCAGCTTCTAACGCTATCCTTATAGCCTCATCGTATGAGCTGTGCCCAAACTTGTAGGCGTCCTTTGAATAGTTGGCAGCCTCATGTATTAATAGGTTGCATCCTTTAGCAAATTCTATCAAGTTCGGATTATATACTGTATCACCACTGTATACGATTGTTTTTTCATCAGCTTCCACTTTAACAGATACTGCTGAAACTGTGTGTGGTGCTTTAATGAATTTTAGCTTGAATCCTCCAACTTTATGTTCAACGGAATAGTTTAACTCAATTATTTCTACAAAGGTTTCTGGAATAAAATTGCAGGTGATATTAAGTAAGTTTCTTATAGCATCAGATGTTTCAGGTGAAGTTATAATTTGAAGCCTTTTTAAACCCTTATGTATTCTCATCTGCACTAAAGTAGGTAACCCGAGCACATGGTCTCCATGCGAATGTGTTATAACCACATAATTTAGGTCGTCAACATCATAACCGCAGCACTTTAGCATCCTATAGACGCCTTCACCAGCATCCAACAGCATCTTTTCTCCTCCACAGTTTTCTATAAGGATGGAAGTGTAGCCTAAGCTTGGTTCAGAAATCCATCCTCCAACACCCAAAAAAGTAACTTTAACCAAGGAAAACGCCTGCTTTAAACTATACCTGTAAACAGGTTATTAATTTTCAACTTCAATCAATCCTTTAACAAGTTCTTTAACTCTTCCATGCGAAAGCTTGCCATTATACTGTTTTCCATATCTGTCCGTTAAATGTACAATAATTCTATGCCTGAAGGAATCTTCTTTAAAAATGACTTCACCTTTAGTATGTGCAAGCTCAAGCCCCTCTCTAGGCCTTACTATAATATTGCCAGAAGATGTATTTAAGTATGCTGAAGTTAAAGTGCCTACAGCAAATACTATTCTCGCTTTCTCTATACAATATTTGAGTAATAGTTTGAAAAGCTTTGTTGGAAATTTTTCTCTTGGACCGAAAGCGAATAGGATTGTGTCACCAGATTTTGGACTAAAGTCTCCTGCAGGATATGTTCTCAGGTACATTAGGCCAGTATTCGGGTCCACATCCCTTTTAAGGGTCTTCTTCATCAATGGAACTATTTTGGCTTTAAGATGGCCGGATGATGCGTCAATCAGGTGACCGCTTAAGATCTTTCCACTTTCAACATTTTCAAATATAATGTGCATGTGTGGTACAATATCATACTTTAAACTTTTGACATTATATACTGGCAGAAAAAATCCAGAAATGTTTTTAACAAGATTCTTTCCTTTAGCGATTGCTTTAGCAAAAGTTGGTAAAGGCTTATGTTTTGTTAGAAAAAAAGCAAAGCATACATCAAATAGTACACCTTCCTCACATAACATGTAACCTTGTCCAAAACCAAGGTTATCAAATAAATTTTGAGCTAGAGAACCTTGTTCAAAATCAACCTCTTTAAACAATTCTTTTCCTCTCCCTATAATAGAAACATGTAATCCTATATCAAATTTTATGTGACCCTGTTTTTTCTCTACGACCACAAAGTCTCCTTCAACTTCCCTACCTTTATCATCTAATACTTTAAAAATGGGTTTCAAAAATTTCCACAGGAAAGCTTATTTAATCTAAAATAAAAACTTTGATAGCCTCAAATAATAAAATTTAAAAAGAGACTGTAAAAAGTTTATGGACCTCTATTCTAAACTTACATAACTATTTTTCTCTATAGTGATGATCTTGGTTAGATACTTTTTGAATGAAAGTAACATTTTTTATACAATTGTATTCATAGCATGTGTTCAGATATATTTTATGGCGTTATACTTAACATTTTTGTTAAGTATAAAACATTTATATATACAATGTTTGTGGATTTTGTTTGTGAACCTTAGGAAAATAGTAGACGTACTTGGGGAAAGTAGGTTGGCGGTGTTCACTTTAAACGATATTTTAAAGGTCACTGGTTTAAGCCGAAATGTTGCATATGTGTACGTTAATAGGATGCTGAAGAGTAATTTATTGTATAGGGTGGAGCGTGGAAAGTTTACAGTCTACAATGACCCTTTTCTAGTATCAACACAGCTGATATATCCTTCATATATTTCTTTCTTTACCGCACTTTTCTTGCATGGTAAAACAATGCAGACAGTTAACGAAATTTTTGTAGCATCCTCAAAGAGGAGGAGAGGGCTTGAAAGTTTTGGTATGAAGATAAAGTTTGTCAAGCTTGGTCCAGAATTCATGTTCGGGTTTGAGAAAGTTGAAAAGGGGCGCAGTTTCATATTTTTAGCGGAATTGGAGAAAGCGATTTTGGACTCACTTTATCTGCCAAGATATTGTCCATTAAGTGAAGTTTATCATGCATTAAAGGATGCAAATATTGAAAGGCTACTTGAATTTGCATCAAAAATTGGAGTGGAGGCTGTAAATAGGAGACTTGGATACTTACTTGATTTATTAGGGGTGAAAACCAACTTAGCGGTAAAAACTAGAACACCCTACAAGCTTAACCCCACAATAGGGTCTTTAGGAAAATTTAATAGCAAATGGAGATTATATGTTAATGAGGTTTTAGAATGATAGATAGGGCAACATTATTAAGGATTTCAAAATTAACGGGACTAAAACCTTTTCAGCAAGAAAAAAATTACATGCAAACAATTCTCCTGAAAAGCATATACTCTAATGTTTCAAGAGAACTTGTATTTAAAGGTGGAACCGCATTAGCTTTATTATATGGCTTAAATAGATTCAGCGAAGACTTAGATTTCACCCTAGATGGAACTCTTGAACTAAAAAGATTAGTTGATGAAGTTAAAAGTGACTTTGAAGCTTTAGGTATAAGGGCTATCTTCAGAATAGTAGAAGATAAAACTACCTCGTTTTCCTTTAGAATAGGTGCAGAGGGGCCATTATTCACTAAGGAAATAGAAAGATGTTATATTAGAGTTGAAGTAAGTAGGAGGGAAAAGGTTATAAAAAATGTTGTGGCAAGTGAAGTTAGGCCACCTTATCCAGACATCTTACCTTTCATCGTTGTAGTAATGGACTTGGAAGAAATTTTAGCAGAAAAGGTTAGGGCAATAGTCAAACGGGTTAAAGCAAGGGACCTGTACGACCTCTGGTTCTTAATTAAAATGGGTGTAAAAATCGATTTATCTCTTATAAATAAAAAGTTAGAATTTTATAAAATGAAGTTTAATGCTAGAAAATTTGTTGAAAACATTGAAAGTTTAGAAGGTGTCTGGGTGCAGGAGCTTGAGCCTGTGATTATTGGAAAATTACAAAGTTTTGACATAGTAAAGAGGGATGTGCTAGAAAAATTTATTTTATAGACATTCTATAAAATTACATCAATTTCTTTAAAAAGGCAATCGATAGTATAAAAATACTGGGCATTACAAAAATACAGTTAAGAGACAAGTTTGCCAGTAGACCTCCTATTAGCGGGCCAGAAAAGGCACCTAAACCCAGCAGGGATTCAAAGATGCCAGCGTAATAGCCTCTATTTGCTTCAGAAATAGATAATATTTTTGCTAGTGCATAAGCGTATGTGACACCTAAAGAGAAGCCTAGTAGGAAAAATAGTGATATCAAAATTGTTTCGTTTGCAAAAAATATTAGGCTTAAAGGAACCAAACCTAAAAGTATTGTAAAATAGCCTTGTATTCTCTCTTTACCGAAAACGGTTTTATTTGATAAAGCAAATGCTGACAGTCGTCCAAAATTCATTACACTTAAAACAAGCCCTGAGACATTTAATGAAAGCGTCCTTTTTTCAGCGTAAATTGGAAAGAATGTTAAAAGAGTGTAGCTTAAAACACCATATATGAATGGGGTGAAGAAGATGGGATTAAACCTAAAATTACCCTTATACCCTTCATTTGCTCTATTTTTTGAAGCCATTCCCTCCTTTCCTGTTATGGAGAAGATGAATGATGCCATCATTAGAAATATTGATAGGAGGAGAACATTTTTTGCGCCATAAAATTGATAAAGTGAACCACCCAAGTATGGTGCAATGGTTGCACCCAAACCCCACATAATATTATATACCTGCAGTCTCCTTTTGCTGTCTCCTATCATGGCCTCCATCGAAGGCCAAACAAAAGACCATCCAATACCTTCAACAACCCTTATTAATATAAATAAGCTTGGATAATAAATTAACAGATACATAATATAGCATAATGATACAACAATTATTCCGCTCAAAAGCCCCTTTCTCCTTCCAATCTTGTCTGAAAGACGGCCTGCTAAAAATGGAATAAAAGCATACGGTATACCTGCAGAAGCTCCGATTAAACCTACTTCAATTTCTGTTACACCAAGTTGATAAGCGTAGTAGGGAATATATATTGATGTGAGAACCATTGCAGTCTCTGCTGAAAATGCGGTCAACTGGAAAATTATTGATACTTCCGAAAGCTTTTTTGTAAAATTATATTGGTCAAGCAAAATCTGTCACCCTTAAACTCTTTGGTGAAAATGTACATTTTATAATCTTTATTGAGAAAATTTTAAACATATAAAAGCAAATAAAATCATATCTTAGTTGACCAAATATGAGAACATTTTGTGTTGTAGGTGAATCGGGTGCTGGTAAAACAAC
>JBMFNX010000048.1:0-6585 GCA_049969935.1 Nitrososphaeria archaeon | reverse complement strand
CTTGTGGTAAAAGTAAATTTGAGAGAATTTAAAGAAAAAGGAGACTAGCCCATTTTCTCCTCATTTTTATAAAGTTAGTTTACAATAGGGCACGTTTGTATAGTTTTACTAGACCGTTGGACTTATGATGGTACTTTAACGATGCTAGCAACTTAATATCGTCCTCAAGTGGTTAAATATATTTATATCCAAAACTGTATGGGATACTGGGATGATTTCAACAATTTCCATCTTCATCTTCTTTTCTGCCATAATTTTTATAGGATTCTTTGGGAACATGGTCTTTAAGAGGACGGGTTTTCCAGAAATATTCTTTTTGATTGCATTCGGCTTTATTGTGGGGCCAGTTTTAGGACTTTTCCCCTTAAACCTTATCAAGTTAATTACACCAGCCGTAAGCAGCCTAACTTTGGCCATGATACTTTTCAGCTTCGGCCTTGAAATAAATGTTATGTCGCTTTTGAAAGAAAGTCTTCCAGCTTTGCTTAGAACCCTGCTATATGTTGGGCTAGGTGTCATCTCAAACTTTCTAATACTTGTTTATATTTTCAACTGGCCTCTCTATCCAGCCCTTTTCTTGAGCACTACAATTGGAGGGGAGACCACGGTTACAGTTGTAGGATATTATGCGAAGGCGCTTTCTAGAGACAAGAGCCTTTTTGTTAACGTAACCGTGGAGGCTGCACTAAATAGCTTAATAATTGTTGTACTCTTTTCAACCCTTATCAACAGTTACCTAAGCAATATTTCATTGGACATTGGGAGTGTGAAGACTATTGCTGCATCTTTTTTCTCCAAGTTTTCCGTAAGCTTCCTGTTCGGGGTTGCCGCCGCACTATTATGGCTCAAGTTTATTAAAATCGCGTATGACGTTAAATACTTGTATATAGCGACGTTCGGCTACCTCCTTCTAACATATGCTTCTGCCGAAATTATTGGCGGTAGTGGTGTAATATCTGTGATCACCTTAGGACTTGTTTTCGCTAACAGCAAGCTTATCTCCGACCCTCTATCTCTTAGGCTAGAGATGCCAGAAGATGTCATAGTATACTTGAGCAGATTCCAGGATGAAATTTCCTTTTTCCTGAGAACCTTCTTCTTTGTCCTTCTAGGTTTGGAAATGAGTATTCCAACGTTTCTTGACCTCGAAAACTATGTTATGCTAGGTGCCATAATGTTAGCTCTCTTGTCTTCAAGGTTTGTCGCAACATATATTTCTGACCGTCATAGACCCGCGTATGAGAAAAGATTCATATTTATGTTAATGGGCCAAGGTTTAACGCCGGCCGTCATAGCAACCATGATCGTAGAATATGGTGTACCATATTCCCAGAAGATACTTTCGATCGTTACAATGGTCATATTGGCTACAAATATAGTTGCTTTGATGGGTGCAAAAATTTTTAAAGCTATGAACAATAAAATGTAGCAGCTAAAAAGTTAACTTTCCTCCCATATTTTTGTTAACGTATTTAGAAGATGTTTGGATGTATTCGCTTTCACTATAGAGTGGGAAGAGTTGAAGGGGCATCCAAACTTTATTTATGTGATAGAAGCCTTGCTTACGAGCATCATATAGTCACGTAGGAGATGTTTTTTAGCTGTGAAGGGGAAAGCATGATATAACTCTTTTAAGCATCTTTATAGTTCAAACTTTTTAAACACATAGTATTTTGGAAAGTCGATTAAAAGTGTGAAGGAAATCGAGTAACCTAAAATTGCTAGCACCTCATATAGTGTGAGGGGGTAAATGAGGATGCCGGACACGCCCATTAGCATGAATACGATTATGGTCGCTGTGCTTGTGATAAGAAGCTCTTTTCCTGGGCGTGAAGACCAAAAGTGCCTCCGTTCTCTAACAATTAAGACCCTGAATTGGCTGTTAAACACGAGATTTAATAGAACAAGGCTGCGCAATTTTTCCAAGTTTAAATGAAAATATTGGATTCCCGTAAATATTATAAGCATTCCCTCTATAACTAGTAACGTGGCTGGAACCAGTGAGGCTAGTGTAATATTTTTTATGTTCCATTTGTTCGGACTTTTTGTGTGCTCAACATTATCTGTCGCCAATGACATTGTCACAAAGTCGTTCGCGAACACAAGTAGAGACATTCCAAGGAGGGAGAGTACAAGATCATGCAGCCAGAAAAAGCTTAAAGTCAGCAGAGAAACAAATTCTATAACCTTTGTAACCTTGTTAATTACCCATGAGAGGGCACGCTGGTACGTTTGTCTACTTACCTTGATTAAGTCAACTATCACGCCCATACCTGGCTCAGTTAGGACCACACTTGCAGAGGCTTTTGCAACATCAGTTGAATTGCTTACAGCTATACCCATTTCAGCCTGCTTTAATGCTGGTGCATCATTAACTCCGTCTCCAGTCATCCCAACCATGTGACCTTTAGACTGCAGAAGTTTTACAATCTTATACTTATCTTCTGGGTATATTTCAGCGAATCCATCCGCCTCTTCAACCAACTTTTCTTGTTCAGTTTCATTTAAACCTTTGAGGTCCGATAATCTGATGATCTTGTCGCCTATCCCAACTTGACGTGCCACCTCCTTTGCTATAGCAATGTTATCGCCAGTTAACATGATTGGTTTCACCTCAAGCCTCCTTATTTCCTCTATCAAGGCTTTTGAGTCAGGTCTTGGAGGGTCGGCTAGCGATAACAGGCCTACAAGTTTAAGCTTGTTGAAATCGCTTTCTTCAGATTTAGCAATAGCTATTGCCCTGTAACCTTTACGTGAAAACTCTTCCACCGTTTTGTTAGCTGCCTCTATAATTTCTTTATCTAAACTTTCACATAATGACATGATCACCTGAGGCGCCCCCTTAGTTACTTTAAACTGGTGCTCACCTGTTTCAATGATTGCCTCCGTTCTTTTCGTAGAAGGGTCAAAGGGCTTGTATGAAACTTGTTTATATGTGCTGAGGTTAACCCCAAACTCTCTTGCTTTGGCGATTATTGCAAGATCTATTAAGTCAAGGCTTTCTTCTTTCGACGCTAGGGCTGCCATGGCTATAACCTCTTCCCTTTTGTAGTCGTGGAAGGGGACTATGTCGGCTACAGACAGCTTGTTCTGAGTTATTGTGCCTGTTTTGTCGAGGCAAAGAACATCTATTGACGCTGCATCCTCGATTGAATCAAGCCTTGTCACGAGAACACCTTTTTTAGCAAGCTCCAGCGCTCCAACAGCCTGAATTATGGTTAGCATAGCAGGAAGCGCTACAGGAACCGCTCCCATGAGAAAGGTTACGATAAAGGTTAATGCTGTTAGCAAGTCTACATGGATAAGCAGGGCATAGGAGAAAACTAAAAGTGATGCTGTGACACCAAAGTACATCATGTACTTTGTTACAGCCATCATTATCTCCTCCTGATGTGACCTAGGCTTAGCTATCTTAACCAGCTCAGCCGTCTTACCAAAGTACGTGTTTGCACCAGTATTAACAACCACACATAATGCTTCACCCTGTCTTACTATTGACCCAGAGTAAACAACATCTGAATCGCGAACGTCAACTGGAAGAGATTCGCCAGTTAATGCGGCCTGATCAACAGACAATTCTCCACTTATAATTTTAGCGTCCGCTGGCACTATGTCCCCCAGCCTGACAGAAATAATGTCACCTGGTACCAGTTCTCTAGCTTCTTTTATCATCCATTTTCCATCCCTTATAACCTTCGCCTTTACGGCAAGCTTTTTCTTCAAAAGCTCAACTGCCTTTTGGGAGCCGCGAGTGTGCCAATGTCCCACGACTGCGTTAACAGTCAATAGTATAAGAATTATAATTCCTTCCAAACGATGTCCTAGCAGTATTGAAAGTACTGCGGCCAATTCCAGCAACCATGGCATAGGACCCCAGAAGCGGAGCAGAAACTCAACAATAGGATTCTTTCTCTCCTCCACCACTTCATTATATCCAAATACTTCTAGACGTTTCCCCGCCTCAGCTTCCGAAAGACCATTTTTAGTAGTATCCAGTAACTTCATAGCATCATCAATCGAAAGATTCCTGTATTCAGAAGTACTTTTTGCCTTCAGCCAGCCATCACCTCAAGAAAAAACTTTGATATTTTCGACCTCTAAGGTTACTTTTCTTTGCTTTAAAAAACTTGCTAATACGTTAGTAGAATTATCAAAGTTTTACTTGAAATACGGTGAAGAAGGTTCTCGAATCCGATTTAAAACCTCTTCTGATACAAAGATTTTTAAATAATATTCTTGTATCCATGTTTTTAATGCGAGAGCGTGGAAGGTTAATTAATGAAATTAAAAATATTTTATCAAAATACTATAAAGATAATTTCTTCAGTGGGCACGAACCTACAATCTATGCAAGATTCTTGCTGAAGGTGAAGAAGTTGACATGCTTGCTTTTTAGGCAGCATTATTGCATGATATAGGAAGAGAGTGGGAAAGAAGGGATCCAAGTATAGGTCATGCTGAAAAATCTGTAGAATTAGCTCAAGAAATCTTGAACGAGATAGGGTTTCTAAAAGAAAAAAAATTCTAAGGGTATTATATGCTATAAGGGTTCATAGGTTCAGTAAAGGTGTTAAGCCAGAAACTATTGAAGCTAAAATTTTACAGGATGCTGATAGAATAGACGTCTCTGGAGCAATAGGTATTACCACATAGTACACGTTTTAATAAGGTTTTTGAAATCGAAATTAAAACAGTCGGTGAACCACATGCTGAAGGGTATTGGATTAATGGAATCCTCGATGGCCAGTTTGACCATGTTTATGTTATAATTATTGGAAACACTATGGCCTTTGGAGCAAAACTACAGAAATTCAAAAGTTTTCTTCTAATGGACAGCTTCTTTGGGTTAAGAACCTAACATTAGGTGAAGAAAATCCAGCATACGGCGCACTTTATATTAGTGTACTAAATATTAGAGAGGTTTCCGATGAGACTTTTGTAGGCCTGGAATGTGATAATGTAACTTGCATAGACGGTTGGCTTTATACGATAGATTACTGTGTTCTTGCTCTTAAAAAAGTTAATGGTTTAACGTTATGGCAATATGATTTTCCAAAAATGACAGCTTTTAAAAATTGGCCACCTTATTTATTTAACATGAGTGTATCAATGAACAAGATCTTTGTGTTATATGCTGCTGGCAAAGACTGGTTTACATTGAACTTTGTATACTTGACTTTTCAGGCAATCTTGTTTCAAGTTATGACTTAAACCTGCCAACTGGTTCAAACACTGTTTGGTACATGCGTGCTTCAAACTATGGTTACGTTTACCTGATAACTTCAGTGGAAGAAGAGTCTGGGAAAACATTTTTGATGTACGTGGGCAAGTTTTAGAGGCAGTCCGTCTTTCTTATTTTTTTAAACTGTTTTTGGTATTGAAAATATTTTTCCACCCGTATGCAATAGTATGCTAGCTTCATCACTCCACATTCTGTTTTTGAAAAGGTTTTCGTCTGCATAAGCTTTTTGGACTTCAGCAATGTACAATATTTGTTCGTTCAACAGTATTCTTTCTTTAACTTTACATTCTAGTATGCCAATGCAGTCTTCAATTGATGGAACTGATACTGTTTTAGAAGGTGTAAATTTTAGGTCTAAAATTTTTGTTTTATCAATTTTGCCTCCACTTTTTGTTCCAGCCAACCAAACTTGCTTCTTTAATTTAGATGATGGAATGTTTACAGTAAACTCTTTGGTTTCATCTATTACCTTATGCGTGTATCCTTTTGTCCAAAGTGATATTGCTATAAGTGGTGGTTCATCGCTTACAGGAGTTATCCAGGAACAGCTCATGACATTTATTTTTCCATCCTTATCTTTGACACAAATTAGGACAACTGGTCGAGGATGTAGAATAGTATAGGATTCATTTAAATTTACTTCAATTTTCATGAACAATTATTTTGTGGAAGTTGAATAAATCTTTTTTGCTTTGCTTCGAGTGCTTAATGGAGACAGTTAAATTAGATTCCATCTTACACCATTTTTTTAGAATATTTTGGGAAAGAAGTTTATAAAACCCCTTACACAATGTTCAATGTAATGCGCTCCCATTTAGATGGTTGTGAAATTAGAAAAAGGGCTATAGAAGGGAATGTGCCTATCACAAGTTTCATGTTAAGGTTCTCTAATTATGGTAATGGAAACAATTTCACACTTTTAGCAGTTAACGCTAACTCTGTCTTAACTGTGAAATCTGCCTTACATACTGCTAAAAGGTTTAATTCTCCAATTACTTTTATCACGACCTTGAACCAAGTTGACTTAGATGGTGGCTATACTGGATGGACACAATATGAGTTTGTAAAAATTGTTTCAAAGGAGAAGGATAGTATTGGATTTGATGGTCCTATTATCTTGGCTTCAGACCATTATGGTCCATGGCTTAAAGACAGGCATGTTGCTGAAAAATGGTCTTATCAAGAATGTATTGAATGGTTAAAGAAGTCTATTGAAGCCTGTATTGATGTAGGCTATGACCTTTTGCACATTGATATGACTAAAGATATAGAATTGCCTAAAGGAAAGGTTCCTGACGTTGATAGGATTGTTGAAAGGACTGTTGAAATGATAGATTTTTCTG
>JBMFNX010000047.1:0-6930 GCA_049969935.1 Nitrososphaeria archaeon | reverse complement strand
GTGATAAAAAATATTCCTGAAACAATGGCCGCTATTGTTGGGTATACTGTATAGGATGCTAACGTGATAATGTTTTCAGGCTTGCCGATGGCCTTAAATGTTAGGGAAACGTTTTCCACATTCTTGAAGGATGCCAGTATCTTGTTTACTCCAACTCCATCATTGTATACAACTATCTCGTCTGGAACCGGATTGAAGAATATTTCACCACTACAGTTTACACTATTGTATGTGAAAGTGTAGTGTACTGTGTTCGATGGAACAAGTTTTGTGCCTGAAACACTGTATACTGTAACATTTTCTACCCTATTATAGTACCATCTCCAGAATGTTAGTGTAAGGTTGGAGGCTTTCTCAAGCCCATAGTATACTTTTACACCGTCTTCTGTTGGCTCAACAGTTTTTGTTAGCATACTATTGTTGTATGATGCGATAAGCCTGTTATCCTCTATTCTTATTTTTTCTGTAAGGTTAGAGTATATTCTTTCACCGTTGAGTTCAGATCTTATGTCGCTTACTTCAACCAATGGTATCCTATCATATGATGATAGTGTGTATATTTGTGGTTTACCGACACCGTTTCCAGCTTCAGCATAATGTATTTCGTAAACGTTGTTTTTGTAAAAGTGTGAGCCCATGCTACCGTATCCTGTCCAAACATTTTTTGGCTGAAATATTGGTAATAGGCTTAATGCTATTGTGAAAGATATTATTGCTAATGTAGCCAAATCTATCTTCTTCAAACATTACACTTTATGGAACTCTTACCCTATATATTGTATAGAGTTTTAGGCTTTTCACTGGCTCGAAAACACCTCCCTCTGTAGAGACTGTTACTTCATCGTTGTCTTTCATTATGGGCCTTGTTGTAGGATTGTATTCTATGATCATCTTCTTATCAGATGATATGCTTACGCCAATCGTATCATTTGATGGGTTCAGCTGGAATGCTGCTAGAACCCTTATCTGCCCATATTCTGGATGAGTTTCAACGGAAATGTTTGAAACGTTTCCGAAAAAGTGTATTTTGAACGATCCCGAATCAAGTGTAAGTTCAACATTTTTTTCTTTTAAGATAATGTTTTTTGAAACAAGTTGCCGCCCATAGTCTATCCATATAGAGAATGTTGACTGGATAAGCTGTGTATTGTTTTTGTGCGGCTGCACACTATATAATATTTTTAGGCTATTATCCTGTAAAGTGAAATCCTTTTCTATATGTAATCCTGCTGTCTCATAAAATATTGTCCTCCCATTCTCATACACTTTCTCGTTTAAGACTTTAGCGTATGCTGGAGCCTCCTGGAATATGTTTCCCCAGCTTCTTATAATGAACCTTACGAACGAATCCTTTACTATTAGGCTGCTCATCTTATACGGTAGCGCTTCTTTCATGAAGACTTCATGCTCCTTCGGTATTATAACATATCCTACACCATACCTTTTTGCTTCATCAAAGAATGATGAATACCATGGCTTCTCCTTCGAAGGCTTCGGATTCAATGCTGTAATCTTAACATTACCGTATACTCTGCTATTGTCTAATGGATTAAGTTTGCATGTAACATATCTTTGGTCTTTTGTCCTATCCTGTGCTATGCTTGAAATGTTTCCAGAAAACTCTATTTTAAGCTTCTGGCCTTCGACGTCCATTAAAGCATAATATTCTTTTACCTCTAGACTTGGAAGTGTGTCCATTGGAAGGCTGTACACGTTCAATGTTAAGCCTTTAACAGTAACATCCTCTTTAATTGTTTTAGCATAATATTCTATGGAAACGGTTGGCTTCATCTTCTCTAATGTTATCATCTTATCTATTATGAGTCCAGGAGTCTGAAATGACATTGATAGGATAATTTTTTCACCTGTTTCATTCCAACCATATGATAGGAATCTTGCACCATATGGGCTTTCAATAAACTCTTCCCCTCTAGAGTTTATGAGCTGGACCCTAGAGTATGAGTCGTCCAAGTATGCTAGGGGCCTAAAGTTTTTACCGTCGTAGACGTGTACTAGTGGAGCTTTTGAGGCTGAAAACGGCTCCCAGTCGTCAACCTTCATGTAAGAGTTGACAATTCTAAAGCTTGTGGTCGTGAGAAGGTCGGCTGCCTTAAAAGTATTTTCGTCAACTACAGGCAAAACTTTTAGGCCAGAACTTGATAGAAGCCAGTTGGCTATAGAAGGGTGTGCCACAATAAGCCCTTCACCAACATTTTTTGAAAGAAAGTTTGAAGCATCACGTATGTCTTCAACCCTTGCTGGAGGAACCATTTCATGGTCTCCTAGGATTATTGTTGAAGGCACCGCCAGCAGCAGCATTATTGTAAGAAAAATGGCTGGCAGGGCTGCTGTAAGCCTGTCAAGGCTGACTTCAACCTCATACTGGACTTCATTGTCGTCCCCTATTCTTTTTAAAGAAAAGGCCATGTAAAGGTATGTTAGGGACGCTGGGGCGAGGGCTGAAAGGACTGGTATAGTGAACGAGAAAATGTTCGGTTCAAATATGGAGGCTGCTGTTGAAGTGCAAAGCCACAGGATTATGGAATATGATAGTTTACGGTATCCTCTCCTGTAGAGGGCTATAAGGCCTAAGGCTCCGGCAACAGTTAGGGCTGCTGAAACAAGTATGTTTGAAGAAAATTGTGTTATAGGGTTAGGCTGCCAAAGGCTATCCTTTAAGCCTACAAAAACTGTTGCAGAAAATGTTGAGGTAGCAGCATATACTGTAGCCATTAGTATAAAGTGTGGTATAAGCCTTCTATCCGAGGAGATTGTGGAAAATAGGATTGTAGACAGTATTGGAATGGACAGCCACGGTAGAATTTTTGGGTCAGAGAATGGTATGAGCGCAAGTGCTACAACGGCTGCTGCTAGAAATCTTCTTGAAGGCTTTTGGATAAAGTTGTATAGTCCAGTCAAAAAAATTGTTGTGAAGACTATGGATGTGAAAAGCATATAGTTTCCCTTGTAAACTGTGTCAGAAATGTTTGAGAGAAAGGCTGTTAAAGCTACAGCTAGAGCACACCATTTCGTTGAAAAGGTTGAAGAGAGAATGTATAGGCTGAAAAGGTAGATTACAAAAAATATTATTGCAGACGCTTTCACTGAAAGAATCATGTCGCCAAAAATGCTATTTAATGCAAGAGATAGTAGGGTGAATGTTGTGTAAAGGCGACTGTATCCGAAGCCTTCAGCGTAGCCTGTAATGTAAAGGTATTCTATTGAACCTCTTCCTCCAGTAAGGAAAGGTGTCTTCGTAAAGGTTTGGATGAAAACGCCTGCTACAGCATAAACTAGTATCAAAAATATGATGTATGACAGCTTATCCTTTAAGGTTTCTGAAAGTTTTAGGCTTGACATCCTATTTCACCTTCAAAGGATTTCTTGAAATTGAAAGCTTCTGATGAAAGTGCTGCTAGAAGGCATGCTATTGGACCAAATGACCACATAATCTTAGTATATATGCTTTCATTTGGTGGTGAAGCTAATGTTCCATTGCTTGCATAAGATATTTCCCACACCTTAACAGTTCTCAAGCCATCAACTTCTAAAACCATGTTTAATCCAAAGTCCCTGAGGATCGGTGTATAGTATTCGTCTGCTGAAAGCACATATTTTAGGCCGTTACCGGCTTCAGCTGTAACAATTTCTTTGAGAAAATTTATTCCATTTGGAAAATATTTTGCAGCATCAACACTTTCCACACCACTTTCTGTGAAAATGGGGCTTGTCTTAGCCTGATTATAGCCTCCATCGAACATTGGGGCAGCGGTCATAGAACTTAATAGGATCCTCTGGCTACCGAATCCTAGGGTAATATACTTCCATCCCCGGTTAGAGTCCAAAAATTGTGCTAAAATGTTCAGCTGTTGACTGCTAAGCTCCTGAGGCTGTAAACCCAACAAGACTGTTGCAGTAGAAGATAGCATGAAAGAGGCTGTGAGCCCTGAAAACATTAGTAGAAGCATTATTTTTCTTGCACGCTTGTTCGGGTGAGAAATTTTGCCATAATAGTATTTTTCTACAAAATTGCCTGCATCCGACACCATTGCAGCAAGAAAGGGTGTGTAAACTATTGTAGCCCAGAAGGCGAACTTATCGTATGTTAGTATACGCCACACGCTTCCAAAGACTATTGAAGGTAAAGGTGTTGTGCCACCGAGTCCTAACATGAAAAGGAAGACGAATGCAAGAAAGGGTATTCTAAGCCCCTTGCATCTGTAGGCTAAAACAAACGCGTTTGGCAAGAGGAAGATTGTGAAACTGTACATTGCCCAAAAGAATGGGAAAGAGTACGTTGGATTCGAAAATATGTTGTATCTTGTAGCATGAGGTATTTCTTCCCAGCCTGGATGGTTTAAAACGTATTCGATGAACGGATACAATACTATAGACAATATTGTTATAGAGGATATGATATAGGCTGCAGTTTTCTTAACAAGCATAAAACCGGATTTATAATGTTTAGCAAGGACAAGAAGGATTAGGATTGGCGTGAAAAAGACTATTGTAACATGGTGTGTGAAACCTGATACAGCTGTCCAAAGTGTCGCCTGAAGAAGGCTTGTGTTAGATGATGTTTGGAGATATCTGTCAAACTTGTATGCTGCGATAAGGGAAAATGCTGTAGAAAGTGCTGTTGGAAGCTGTCCGAATGTGTTCAACATTATTCCAGTTGAAGGGAGAAGAGATGCTACAAGTGCACTGTAGCATGCAACCCTTTCTTCGACAAAAATTTTAGTGAAAAGGTAACATGAATAGGTTAGGGTTAATGCTGTAATAATGGACATTATCTGGTAAGAGGCTTGTGTGCCAAGTATGAGGCTTAATATTGCTGTCAGCTGGTGTGCGAGTGGAGGATATGAGGTTACAGGGAAACCGCCATACCATCTTGTATCCCATAAGCTTAGCCAATCACGTCTATAGTGGTCTGCAAAAAATATGTGCGTGTAGGCGTCGTAGCTGTACCTGTAAACCTGCAATATTTGAACTAGAACGTTTACAGCTAAGGTTATAGAGAGGGCTAGAAAAAGTTTCCTTGAAACAGGATTTTTGAAGTTCAAGCTTTAAGGCACAGGATTTTTTATTAGACTATTGTATATGTTTAGGTATGTTTTTGCAACCTTATTCCAGCTTCTATTTTCTGCAAAATTTCTTGAACGTTTAGAGAGGGTTTCAGCCAACTGCCTGTTTGAGGTTACCTTAGATATTGCGTCCTTTAAAGAATCCTTTGACATTTTAGCCAAAAATATTCCAGCCCCATCTAGCTTAAGCTCCCTAAACTCCATCGTATCAAATGTTATGAATGGTGAGCCTAAGCCGCTTAAGAGGTGGACAACGCCACTTGTTCCTGTAGAGGTAAGATATGGTAATACTATGGCGTCAACATGTGATATGAGCTCAGGCAGCCTACTGTTTTCAACATAACCCAAATATTTTATATGCTTCTCGTTTAAAATATCCTTCAACACCTTTTTCCCTTCAATGGCAAAATTTGGATGTGGGCAGCCTGATATCAACAGTTCACCGCCAACATCCTTTACAGCGTCAGAGAGCGTTTTTAACGCCTTATAAGATGACAGGTATCCTAAAAATAGTACCCTGAGCCCACCTTTACGCCAACGCCATGTTGGAGAAGTTTCAGTAAACCATGCACCATGAGGTACCCAGACGATATTCTTCACCCCATACCTTTTTCTAAGTAGGCTAACATAATGTCTTACTGGAACCGTTACAATGTTGGCTGAGGATAGGATTATTTTTGTGGCCAACGTCAACCCAATCCTATTTATAACATTATCTTTAACTCCTACCACATTAAGTTTTATGCCTTCAGGGATATTATGTAATGTTAGCACAACCTTTTTCATGGAAAAGCGTGCTACTGTAACAGATAGTAGGCCGAAAAAGTTTATTATCCTAGACCTGCCGAAAACGGCGAGATGGAGGTTAAAATGGACAATCTTAGACCTCGATTTTATTACCTCAAACCATAGGCGTATTATGCTTGAAAGCCTGTCAGGCCTCCAAACTGGCTTAACTTCCACCAAAGTCTGTTTTGTAGGCTTACAGTCTGAAAGAACAATAATTTTTAGGGGAGAAAGTTTAACCAATTCGTCAAGAAGTGCTTCAGCATATTCGCTTAACCTTCCACGGTCCGGAGGATATGCTGAAACCCAAAGTATGGAATCCAATAAACTGCTTTCCTTTTTCAAATCTCTCCTATTATTTGTCTACTATAAAATGCTTGTGCAACATTATTGTTTATTTCGCCTATCACTTTTTCCCTACATGTTTTCATGAATTTTATTTTTAGACTTTTATCGCTTCTTTTATTATTGAACGGTATACTGGGTTATTTTTTGTTTCCTCTTCTGTTGCCAAGTGTATTTGGAATGGGTGGTAGTCCTGCTTCCTCTTCTATTTTTGCTTTAAGGTTTCCTCTTTCCTTGCATGTGTTAGGTATGTGGTTGTTTACTATTAGTATGTCTACGTCGCTTGCTGCTGTTGCTTGCCCTCTTGCTATGCTTCCGAACACGTATGTTTCACTTGAACCTAATTTTTTGCTGCCTCAGCTATCTTTTCTGTCCAATATCGCCAGTTTCTTGCAAGCTCAATAATTTTGAGCCTTGCTTCTATGAGATTCGACAAAATCTATAACCTCTTCTGCGAAGGAGACAAGTTCTTCTGCTTCAATTCTCTCATAATCTCTTGAAATGTGAACATTATTCTTGTTTTTGGATATATCGTTCAAGTTTTATACTTTTTGCTTGTCTTCCACGCTATAGATGTTCGTTCAGAAATTTATCTAATGGGATGGAGTTTTGGCATTTATTTAGCATATCTTCATCTAAGGTTATGAGTTTTAGGTTGTTTGCTTCGGATACATAAATGTATGATGCATCATAGAATGTTAGGTTCCTTTCTATG
>JBMFNX010000046.1:0-6995 GCA_049969935.1 Nitrososphaeria archaeon | reverse complement strand
GGCACACCCCTTTGCAGACAGCCGCTGAACAATGAGGGAGCGAACGCTGAAACGAATGTGCTCCTAAGCGTTGAGGTGGCTGTGTGCAAGAATCTTCCTGGCTTCAGCCGTGGAGAGTGTCAAAACCGGCAGTCTGCCTAGTCTTCCAACCTCCCTAACCGTCTCATAGGAGACGTTCAACTCCCTCGCCAGCCTCACCATTTCCTCTTCGTCGCCGCTTTCATATGTGGCTTTAACCAGCCTAACTTCCCTGTTCAATATTCTCACATGCTTTACGGCTTCAACAACATTTCCAGTCCCGGGCTCACCCTTTGTCCTTATCATCGCAGCACCCTCCTCTATTCTCCTTAAAGCTTCTCCAAGGCTTCTAGCTCCGCAAACAAATGGGGTGGTGAAGTCCCACTTCCATATGTGCCGTTCCTCGTCAGCCGGAGTTAAAACTTCGGACTCGTCTATCATGTCCACGCCGGCAGCCTCAAGAACCTTCGCCTCGTAGACGTGCCCTATCCTACACTTTGCCATAACTGGAATCGTCACATTATTTATTATCTCCTCTATCACCTTTAGGCTTGCGGTCCTAGCAACCCCTCCCGCTTTCCTGACATCGTACGGCAGCTTGTCGAGAACCATTACAGCGACGGCTCCAGCCTCTTCAGCAATTTGAGCCTGCTCCACGTTTGTAACATCCATCACTACACCATGCTTAAGCATGTGCGCGAACCCCCTCTTGACGAGCGTGCTGCCCCTCAGCATTCTAGCCCCTCCGAGCGTGGACTCCGTTAACCCCCTTGCCCATAAAACTGAACTTACAAGCGAGATCGGCATATCCTTTCGGTGGAAAACAGGCTTCAATATATAAGTCTTTACCTATATATAGGCTATATACTTCAAGGAAACTGGAATCAGCGAAAAAGATGTGTATAAAATGTCTGTTTCACCCGAAACTCTCGAAATAGTGGTGGAGGAAATTGGAGGCCGCCACCTTGAAGCCTCCGTATGTGTATTCTCATGTAAGCGCTTCTTCCACCAAGCTTCCTTGTATATGGAAATATCAGTTCTTGATGGCCCTTTCCCAAATAGTGACGTGAATAGGATTAATATAGAGCATCCCTTCAGAATTAGGGTCGACCGATATGTTAGAGATACATTTGCCTCAATTTTTCCCGCATCGATTAGTGGAGTAGTTTTAGATTTAGGTGTTGGAAATATGATTATACTGGAAAAGTTCTCTATTGACTCGATCCGTAAAGCCTTCGCCGAGCTTGAGGAAATGGCTCCAAGTCTAGAATTGGATACGGTGAAGGTTGAGGGTGAGGATAAATACGTTGACAGGGAATATGCATTTGAGGCTATAACTAGTAAATAATCTTTTCTCTCTTCATAAACGACTCTTAAAGCATGTTTTGCATAGCTTTAATGGCAAAAATATTGTGCGCCCTTTTAGTCTATACGCCCAGGGTCTTGGATAGTCAATACGACTTCCTTCTCATTTATTTCGAAACCATAGCGCCTTATAACTTCAAACTTTTCACGAGCATGCTTAGTGAATCTGATTTCACGACTTCGATTAGATTTCATCTCGGATGTCCTCCTAGTAATTTTTGTTTTCCTAATACTTTCTTAGAGCACTACAGATTTTAAATGATTATGGTAGTTGATAAGGCAATCTACTGTTTTAAATAATTCTATGTAACTTCCTAATTTTATGAAATTATATCATTTTATCAAAAGATTTTGAATTTAGAGCATATAAAAATTAAATAAATTATTAAGATAACAGGCCATACAAGACAGCATGTAAGGGAAAAATTTTATAAGGGTTCCTGTTAATCCTTAAATGTGGTATACTATGGTTAAGACGACTATTGAAGTAGACGATGACCTTTGGAGAAGGTTCAGCCTAATCGTGCTCAGGGAAAGGGGTGAAAAGAAGAAGAATGAGGTTATCGTTGAACTACTAAGGGATTATGTTGAGCGAAAGGGTTTATCCATTGAAAGGCAACAGCTCGAATATATTCTGCGGATTGAGGATGAAAGGGAAGCCTTCCTAAAGATTAGAGACAAGCTTATACATGACCCAAATTATAGTGGAAAATATATTGCCGTCTTCAGGGGCGCGGTTGTAGGCTGCGATGATGATAAAGGGAGGCTGGCTGAAACCGTCTACAGAAAATACGGCTACATCCCAATCTATATAGATAAAGTTGCTTCCAGCGAAAGGCTTGTAGAGGTCCCCTCACCCGAGCTGACTTCGTCAGCTACTCCCGACTGAAGTCGGAAGCTTCTTTGAGCGACCTTTATGAAGTACAGTTTTGAGTACACTCCTCCAGCCCCATCGCTGACGGTTAAGTTGACGAGACCCTTCTCCGACCACTCGCTGGAACTTAAGGCCAAGCTTGATACAGGCGCCGACATAACAGTGCTTCCACAGCATGTGATAGACAAGCTGGAGCTTATTCCATCAAGCCTTGTATCCATCCTATCATTTGACGGAAAGAAGGTTCAAAGGTACACATACTTCGTAAACATATCTTTTCAAAACTTTGAATACAGAATGGTTGAAGTCGTCGGTGCCGAACGTAAAGATGCACTCCTCGGCCGAGACATACTTAACAGGTTAAAGACTGTTCTCGACGGAAAAAATTTGGACTTCACCTTCCTTGATCCATAAGTTCATATTTTGATTCTTAGGGGCTGAGCGGTTCGACCACCCTTATCCTTAGAGGAGAGGTTTAACTGTATACCCACTTGCCGATTTAGGGGACAAGTTTGAGCCTACTAGAAGTTACGTTAAATGATATTCTTGAACCCATGTCCTAGATAAAGTGAATGTCCAACTTTCCAGCCCACGTTAGTGAACGCTTAAAATAATTTTATATAGAAGCCGGCTGGTAATCTATAATGGTGAGCTTATTGGGTAAGCTCGTGAACGTGTCCGTGAAGGTTCCAGAAGAGCTTAGGGAGCTGATGCGCCGTGTGAAGGTTGATTGGAGCGAATATCTTCGGGAGGCGATAAGGGCTAAGGTTAGGGCGGAGCTTGCAAGGGAAGCTGCTGAGAAGCTTGACGAGATCAGGCGGAGGGTGGGAAGAGTGCCGACGGAGGTTCTTATTGGATGGCTGAGGGAAGAGAGGGAAAGAAGGTGAAGCTGGTAATCGATGCAAGCGTCGCAGCGAAATGGATCATATCAGGCGAGCCCTGGGAGGAGGAAGCCAAAATGTTGAAGGATGCTATTGCCTCAGGCCGCCTAGAAGCATACGCTCCCACACTAATAATATATGAGCTCGCCTCAATAATGTCTAAAGCTGTCAAAAGCAGTGTCCTGAAACCTCAGGATGGAGCCGATGCTCTAGAAGCAGTAGGCTCCATCGGAATTAAAATGGCTCCAATACTCTGGAGGGAAGCCGCTGAAGTCCTCAAAACAGCCATCGCCTCAGGTTTAACAGTATACGATTCAGCATACCTCTGGCTCTCAAAAAAACTTGAGGGAAAGCTTATCACAGCAGATGAAAAACTTAAGGAGAAGGGAGCCACCATCACAGAAACCATCTTGCTAGGAGAGCTGAAACTAGACACCTGAACTCCTAAAGAAAAGGCTAAGCGAATAGAACTCCAAAAACCTAGAAAGGTGCCTGAAACGATAAGAGCACATTATAGGGTCAAATTTCACGTAAAAGCATAGGCCATACTCAAAACCCATTCCAGCCTCTAACTCTCAACCTACCCTCTTAACATCCATTAACCTTTCACGTAACGCTTAAGTACTTTAATCTGGGATCTTGAGATAGTCTTGATACATCCAAAGCTTGTTGAGATAATGGGGCACATGAAAGGGCTGTTGAAAGGTCGAAAGCGTGCGCTATAAAAAGTTTATCCCACTATAGAAACGATAAAGCTTAAATCCCACTAAAATAAAAGAATAAATTAGGTGGGAAAATGAGTATTCTAGAGTTAGACAGCAAAGGAAGGCTGACTCTGCCGAAAGAGGTCAGGGAATCCCTCAATATTGGGAAAAAAGTCCTAATCATAAACGCTGGAGACCACCTTAAAATAATCCCGCTGCCATCAGACCCATTCCAGGTTCTTCATGGCACGTTCAACGTTAATAAGCCGTTCAAAGAGCTGAGAAAACAGGCGGAGCTGGCTGCGGGGAAAGAGGCAGAGGGAGGGAGCTGAAGACTAATGCCCCTGTTGGAGAACGACGTTGTCTTCGCATACTTAAACGAGTACGACCCTAACCACGAGGTCGCGGAAAGAATCTTCCAAAAACTCAAAAACAGGCAGGTAAACGTGGAAATTTCAAGCGTCAGCCTTATCGAGATGGAGCTTATCTACAGGAGCGAGAAAATGGAGGACAGGCTTCTAAAAGACTTGGCGGCCATAGCGGCGCTGCCTAACGTAAAATATGTTGCGCTAACGCCAGACGTGGCTGTTGCAAGCGTATACCTGAGGCAAACCCTCGGCCTAACATTCTTCGACTCACACTATGCCGCGGCTGCACTGAACCTGGATAGAAAAATCATTTCCTTCGATCAAGCATACGACAGGGTGCCCGGCTTAACACGAATCAGACCTGAAACAATTTAACGTATGAACGGAGAGGGCAAGAGTCGCCGGCAATTATGGTGGCAACGCATGCTCTAGAGCACACTATGCTTCCTACTCTCACTATCCTTTATAATGAATGTTGTGAAGGTTAGAATAGAAACCATAACCGCTTAAATGGCTCTCCTCTCCTCAACAGCCTCAGTCCTAACTATAGTATCATTTGTTAGCCTCCTTCTTCTTCCAGCTTTAACAGCAATTTGCAGGATAAGCTTATAATCTGACAACAATATTACAATTTGACCTGCACTTGAAGGCCTCTGTACTCATAATCACATATAAGAGGTCGAAATATCTTAGAAACGCTCTCGACTCACTCACAAGACAGACTATAAAGCCGGATGAAATAATTGTTGTCCTAAAACCATGTAATGATGGAAGTGAGGGGTGATAAAAGAATTTTCTGATAGACTTAACATAAAACTACTAGTACAGGAAGGGGAAGGTTCAATCGATGCATACACTTAAGCAATAAGGAACGCTTTAGGTGAAATTCTCCTTTTTCTTGATGATGACGCTATAGCTGAACAGTCTACTAACGTATGTTTTGGGACAGGTTATAATATCACGTAAAAATTTTTTGCCAAGATTTTCAGCATTCCTTTACACATTCTTTTTAGGCTTCTACTATTACAGAACGTTCGAAGGGGGGACCTAGAACTTTAGTCTTCCATTTTTGTAAAACTTATATAGTTAATATTTTTTGTAATACATTGATGTCTGATGTAATAATAAGTGTGAGGGTTCCCAGAGAACTTAAGGAAGAGTTAAGGAGGCATGGGGTTAAGGTTAGTGAGGTTATTAGGAGGGCTCTTGTAGAGGAACTGCGCAGGAGGAAGATGGAGAAGCTTAAGGAGTCTGCTGCACAACTTGGAAACTTTTTTGCAAAAATGTCTGATGAAGAAATTGTTGAAAGTGTGAAGAGGGCTAGGATGGAAAGATGAAGTATCTCATGGACTCAAGCGCCATAATCATGACCCTGAAATGGTTGAAAGAGAAGTCTGTTGAAGTCCTTGATGGGAAGGTAACCCTCAACCTAGCCTGCTACGAAATAAACAATGTAATCTGGAAACAGTGTGTGCTAGAGAAGTCAATAAATATTGAGGCTGCAGTAAGTAGGGCCAAAGAAACAGCTCAACTCCTAGAAATCATGGACATCGAAGAGCTTGAGTCAGCTGAAGACTATAGTGAAACCATGAAACTTGCTATAGAGCAAAAACTGACATTCTATGACTCATCATACCTTCAAACAGCAAAAAACAAGGATTACATATTTGTGACAGAAGATAAGGAGCTTCTTGAAAAATCAAAAAATGTAGGCGTCAAAGCCATAACCGTAAAAGATTTTCTCAGCAGGTTTCCAATCCTAGAGGCTACGGTGTCGCAGTAGTTGAGCCAACAGAAGACAGCTGCAAGGTTTTGGAGGTTGTTGAAAAGCCTGAAACCCCTCCGTCGAACCTCGCCATAATGCCATTCTACATATTCAAGCCTGAAGTAATAGAAATACTAGAGGGGCTTAAGCCAGGCGTCGGCGGCGAAATCCAGCTCACTGACGCCATACAAGGCCTCATCGACCGAGGCCGTAACGTTGTAGCAACCGTTCTAAGGGACGATGAGCTTAGGCTCGACATCGGAACACCTGAAACGTACAGGGAAGCGTTACAGCTCTCATATAAAAGCCTATTCGATGGAAGCATAAAGCATGATGTGTGAAGAAAACCATCTACAGTCACCCTTATATATGGCTATAGTTAAAATCTTCTGGTGAAAGTATGTCAACCGGTAGACAGCTTCTGGACGAGCTTAGAAAGGATGAGGAGCTTAGAAGGGCCTTAGCTGACGAACTGCTGCCGGAAGCCTTAAGGCATAGGGAACTCAGAAGAACACTAATTGTAGCCCTATCAAAGGAGATGGCTACAAAAGAGGATATTGAAAAGCTTAGAATTGAAATCGAGAACCTAAGAAAGGCAACCAAAGAGGATATAGAAAGCCTGAAGAGGGAGACAAAAGGGGATATTGAAAGTTTGAGAAACGCTACAAAAGACGATATTGAAAACTTGAAGAAAGAGACAAAGGGGGATATTGAAAGCCTGAGGAGGGTGATGAAAGAGGACATGGAGAAGCTTAAGGTGGAGCTTAAATCTTATGTGGACGCAAGATTCGATGGCGTGAACGAGAGGATAAGCGACCTATACGGTGTCATAAAAGCGTCTCTGGTAGCAATCGTCGTCACACTAGCGTCAACAATACTCGTGCCACTAATACTGAAAATATTCTTCTAACATTCCGATGGCTCAAAACCAGAGTGCGCTGGCGTGTTGAATAACTGGCTTGTTTGTCTATTGTTTTTATGTTTAATGTTTGGTTTTTGCTTATTTGGTTGATATGTCTT
>JBMFNX010000045.1:0-7354 GCA_049969935.1 Nitrososphaeria archaeon | reverse complement strand
GTTCCAGAAAAACAAGTAAGATATCACTATAAAAACCATATTGAGGAAGGCCGGATAATTGAAAACTATATTGTAAGATGGCAGGCTGACCGATATCAACTGACCAATAAGTATCTAATGGCCTGTTTTCTAGAATTTTCTGATTTAACAAAATCGGATGTTCCATATATTAACAGTATCCTTGAAAAGTTGCCTTTTACATGGATGATAGGTGTGTCAGTTGATCGAACAAAGCTAATATCACAAATTTCAATGCCTGTAAGCCAATACTATGATACCTTCGCCTTTATTTCAGACAGGCTATACATGTTCAAGGAAAGATTTAAACTACATATAATAGATTATCAGAAAGCTGAAGCCTACACAATCCCTTATGAATCATTTAATGATAATGTTGGATGGTTCACAGACTTAGATGAAGTGTCAGAAGCTTTAGGGAATAGGGTGAAAGCAAAGTTTTCTCCACATTTAATGGATTATGTTGAAAAATAAAAATGGAGGGGGATTAAATTTAAATTACAGCATCTCCACCTATCTTGTCCCCTAATGGCTGGAATCCGGCAAAGTATGCTGCTATCGCGATCAATAACAGGACCAACTTAATCTTTTCCTCACGAGTCATGTGCATCGACATGACAAAAACTTCATCTACTTTAAATTTTTTTTGCTTAACAAACATTTTAATATAAATAATAATAAAAATTTTTTAATTATTAACATTTTTATTATATTTGCATATTTGAACACTTTTTCAGAATATAACTTAATACTTTAATTCTCGAAAAATACACAAAATTTGTTTTCAAATTTTATGCATTTTATTCAAAATGTTTATATAGGTATAATATAAAGCATATGTCAGACTTGGTGATATAATGTCCTCTGAACATACTAAGGTACCACATACTGAACTAATTAGTGTTATCAAGAATGTCCTAGCTCAAGAGGATAATACAATCAGGCTCATTTATCAGAAGAATACAGGTGAAAAATTCCTTTATCCTCCATTAGATAAAATGCTTTATTTGAATGTTGGAAAGGTTTTAGAGATCTTGGACTATATTGTTCAGACAGGTTTTATGGAAAAGAAGACTGTAGAAACTTTACGCTTTTGTCCAGTATGCTTCTCTTATGAAATAATTCCTACTGAACACTGTCCAAACTGTAGCTCAACAAATATTTCAAGAGGAAGGGTTATAGAGCATTTTAGCTGCGGATACAGGAACCTTGAAACAGTATTTTTGCTTAACACTGGCCTAGAGTGTCCGAGATGTCACAAGCAACTTTTGATTGAAGGAAAAGACTATTCTAGAGGAAAGCTTATGTACAAGTGCCATGCTTGTGGAAATCTATTTGACACTCCAATAATCGATTACCATTGTCAAAAATGTGGAGAATATTTTCCAGTTGAAGAATTGGGTGAAACAATAGTCTACCACTATGAAGTCAGAGACAGTAAGATGGAAAGCATAAAAGCAACACTCAAAACCCTAGACTCTATTGACGCAAACTTAAGAGAAAACGGTTACACTACAAAATATTGCACTCAAGTGACTGGTGCATCAGGAATCTCCTATGACATAGACCTTTGGGCAACCAATCCCGCAAAGAATGACTCAATTCTTGTCGAAACATACCTTTTAGAAGAAACAATAAACGTTGACGAAATATTACGCTTGCAAGCTCTCGGATACGACTTGAGCGCTAAAAAAGTAGTTATACTAACCTACTCAAAACTTGATCAGAAGGCAGAGTATCTTGCAAACTACTATGGAATGAAAAGAATTACTCCAGAAAAGACTGGCGAAGTAACAAAGGAAATTATGGTTGAACTAATCTAACCAATAACAAACCTTTTTTTATCTCTGAGAAAGTCTAGAACGCAAAGTTTCGAAGGCACTCACCCCTCTTTCTGTTAAGGTAAAGAATGTAGTATACTTGTCCTCCTCCTTCTTCTCGACAGTCTGGACGTGACCAAAACCCTTAAGAATATTCAAGTACCTCCATAAGCTTACATCATCCATTCCACTTTCTTTAGCCAATACTTCAAGAGAAGCTGTCCCACCCTTGCTAGATAAAATACTATAAATTCTCATTAAAGACTCCTCAATCATTCTAACAGGCGCCTGCGTTTCAGCGGCGGTTGCTGTAGGAGTTGCAGTTGCCGCTGTAGGCAATGTTTGAGAAGTAAAAATGGGCTGTATCTCCTCCTTCTTAATCACAGCCTCCTCCTCAATCTTACTCATCAGCAGGTCAGGGTTAGAATAGTACTGGTAAACGATACGGGCAACATCCTTAACATTATGGATACCCTTATCAGCCATCCAGCGAATCACAATCTTTCTACGCTCAAGTTCATTTACAATCCATCTCCTACTCTTACCAAGCCTCTCCGCAATCCTCATCAAAACGAAACTGTCTCTAGCCCTAGAAAGGAAAATATCGTCCTGAGGCACCCAACTAAAAATGTTAACATACTTTTCAAAATCTTCAACCTCCCAAACCATACGAGCCCTCCTACCGATACTCATACCCATCCTAGGCTGAGGCAAAGTAACACGCTCAACCAAAATAACAGCATTAATCAAAGGAATATATGTTTCAGAAACATTCATAGGCGGGCTAACAAGCCTCCTAATAGCATACTCAATATTTTCTGCGTGCAAAGTAGACAAGCCACCATGGCCCGTCGCCATAGCCTGGAACAGTACATATGCTTCTTCTCCTCTGACCTCACCTACAATAAGGTAATCTGGCCTGTATCTTAGAGATGTTTTCACTAGGTCGAAGAGGCTTATTTGGCCGACTTTTGTGCCGGTAAGTCCATAGCTTTCTCTGCTAACAAACTGGACCCAGTTCTCGTGTGGAAGGTTTAATTCAGCTGTCTCTTCGACAGTGACAAGCTTCATACCTGGCTTAATGAGTGATGCTAGAGCATTCAATATGGTTGTCTTTCCACTTCCGGTTCCACCTATGACCATTATCGTGCACCTGTTTTCGATAAGCATCCAAAAGTATGCTGCCATCTCATCACTTATTGTACCCATTTGCACTAGGTCAACAATACTAAACGGCTCTTCCCTAAACTTTCTTATCGTGAACGTTGAACCTTTTGGCGAAACCTCGTCACGGAAGCTTGCAGCAAGCCTGTGTTTACCAAACAGCATTGCGTCAACAATTGGGAAAGCTGAACTAACATGCTTACCCGACTTGTGAGCAAGCTTAACAATATAATCGTCTAAAGCATCCTTTTCCAAAAACCTGATATTAGTTGGGATACTCTCATACTTTCTATGCCAAACAAAAATGGGAACATTAACACCATCACAGCTTACATCCTCAACTCTGTAATCGTTGATTATAACATTTAATGGACCAAAGCCTAAAAGGTCTCTCTCCAAATAATAGTTGATCTTATCCCATCCAGCTCGAGTAACAGTCTTAAAAGCTCTCTCATACTTCATACTAAGCCTCCTAGCCTCCTTCAAAAGCTCCTTCCTAACATCCTCCTCCTTACCAATCTCAGCAGGATTCAATTCCCTAGCAATAATGTCAGAAATCTTCAAATAAGCAGCCCTCTCATCGGGATTAAGTTTAACCTCATCAACATAATATGTTATAGCAGAATTCTCAGGAGGTTTTGCAATCACAACCCTAGCATACTTTTCACGAACCCAATACTCGTCCAAAATTTCAGCATTTTCTGGAACAGGATCAACAACAACTTCCTCCCCTTCCGCTGTTACAACAACACTCTTCTCCATCTTCTTTTTAAAAAAGGGTAAACTCAAACCAACCATACTCACAATATTTAACCTAAACCCATATATAAAATTTCTTATAAAAAAGAAGATACTGTCACGATAGCTTGTTTAGAATCCAGTTGTATATTGCTGTGAATGAGCTTATGTATCTTGTTATGGATTTTAGTGTTCGATTATAGGAGAGGTTGCTGTAGAATTTTTCAGCTTCCTCTTAGTATACAAAATCATCAGTAAAAAATTATCGTGACAACATCAAAAAGAAAATAGGAAAATGTTAAAAATTTTTATGGAATATTAAAAATTGTCACATAAAAAACTCCGTGAGATGTGACAACCTTAACCTCAATTGTCTGTCCAGAAACAAAGGGGGAACTGGTATTCGATGGAAACATAATTACCAAATCCAATGTACTACCTGATGGAAAAGGAATTTCCTTAAAACTTGAATCAGAACCACTAACCCAGAGCACACCATCAAGATAAACTTCGGAAGAAGGCCAGAAAGTCTTCAAAGGCTTCTCGTTCAAAATAATATCTATGATGGTGGTGTCAGCTGTACCCACATTTTTCCACAAAAAAGTAACATTATAATATTTTACAGGACTAGAACCTTGAATCTTATAACCTATAACCACATAAGAAGTAATCGATTCAATACGCTCAAACCTCGTAAAAGCGCCAGTTAAACCAGCTGTCCAAAAAGCAATAGCCAAAGAAACAGTAACAGCAATAGCAATCAAGATAACAGTAGCCATAACAGGACTAATACCAAAAAATTTTCTACCATTCAACAACCTTAATATAAAAATCCCTAAAATATTAACTTTATGTTCAAAGTATATTATCATAAAAACATCCTTGCAAACAAACATACATAGGCTAAATAATGTACAAAAATTGCATTGTTGCAAAATTTTTTATGCAAAAAATCTTATATTGAATCCGACTGTACCTCCTTATATGGGCGCAAAAAGGGGATTAACACAAAAATATCAACAATTGTTATAGCATCAATAATAATCATAATAGCGTTAGCAATAGCATTATACATTCAAGCACCAACAAATTTAACTACACCAACTCAAACAAGCAAAACAACAACCACATCCACAGCAACCACAACTACAACAACATCATTATCTCCAACAACACAGACTTCAACAGTAACAGAAGCACTAAAAATAAAGTTAAACAAGATAGAATATGAGATAGCAAAAGAAGAAACTGCCCCAAACATATGGAAGATAACACTAGAATGCACAAACACAGGGGCCGAGGACATAGCAATAGAAGAAATACTCGTAAACGACAACTCAATAAAATCCTATCCCATAGAAGACCAAATAGAATTACCAACAAAAATAGCAAAAGGTAGCACAACAACAATAGTATTCAAAATACCAGCATCCAAAGACTATAAACCTAACCAGACAGTAGAAGTAAAACTAAAAACCACAACAGGCATAGAATACACTATACAAATACAACTAAAATACTAACCTTACAATTTTTGTAATAAAAAACTAAAACTATATTCAATTAAAGCAGTCAGACAAAACAAAAATTAGAATTTACTATTGTCTGCAACAAACTAATCTTTTTTATCTGAGACTCTAATTAGTTCATCATATAATCTGCATATTGCTACGGTCGTATTATATAATTTGATTAGAAGTAAAGTTTATAGGAATATTCTAAGGAGAATAAAATGAGCAAGAATATCGTAGTAAAAAGAAACGAGGAAAAGATAAAGAATCTAAAAGGATGGATACTAGTTTATGGGAGAAGAAAAACGGGAAAAACTTTCTTGCTTAGAAGAATCTTCAATTACGCACACTACTTTGTAATATCTAGGTCAGGGTATGTGATAGTTGAAGAGAAAAAGGAAATAAATTACATGAATGTTGAGGAAGCGGTAAAGAAGATTGGATCATTGCTTGAAGGTAATGGAACCGTAATACTTGATGAGTTCCAGAGGCTTCCTGAAAAGTTTTGGGAAGCTTTAGCTCTCCAGCATCCGAACGGCAAGCTTGTTGCCTGCGAATCAAGTCTAGGGATAGTGAAGAAAGTTTTTGATAGGAGAAGTCCCCTTCTGGGCTTATTCACACCATTTAAAATGGATATAATAAGCTATCAAGACACAATACTTTCACTTAAGAACATCTGCAGTACACCCGAAAACACGCTTATGTGGGCTCTTATTATCAGAGATCCATGGGTTATACCCATGTTATCTCTAGAAGATGATGTTGTTTCAGAAATCTGTAGCAAGGCTTATGCTCTAATTTCCTCATCCTCTGGACTTGTTGGGGAAGTTTTTGAAGAAGAGGAAAGGTCTCTCACAGCAGTTTATGATGCAGTCCTCCGACTGACTGGAGAAGGTATATGGAAGCCTTCAGAAATATCCGGTATATTATCATCAAATGAAATTATATTTGGAGGCCTGTCAACAGTAACAGGATTACTTGACAGATTATGTGAAATGGGGATTCTAGAAAAAATTATGTTGTATAAGACGAGAGGTTCAAGATACTATTTTAAGCATTCCCCAATAGTATCCATAGCATACTACATTGACCAAAAACTTAACCTAACAGAAGGCATGCATAAAAAAGTAGAAGCAAATCTTGTCTCAAGCATTATGGGTAAAGAATTCCAATTTAGCCTAGGAGAAATGTTGGCAGAATACATTAGTGGAAGAAGAGGCTATACAATATTACCAAACAAGGAAGGCGACATAGACATAATAATCTTAGACGCAAAAGGAAAAAAGCCAATCATAGGATACAAGGTGAAAATTGGTAAAATAGAGGCAGAGGATGCAAAAAAGGCTGTTGAGAAAATTCATTCATATGGTATTCCAAAGGCGGGACTCATAAGTGCAAGCGCAAAACTAGAAAGTGTTCCAGGATCATATGAGGAACTAGGCCCAGAAGAAATTATAGAAATAGCAGAAAAGGTAAACAGGAAAAATTTAAGGTCAAATCCAATAATAAACTATTTTCACTAAAAACTGAAAAGATTTATTTTTATTGCAAAAGTTGACAAAATAATAAGGAATAACTATACTAAAAAATTTTATTAACAGCCAACAATATTCTCATATGGGATAATAATTATGAGTGAAATAAAAGTGTTAATTGACGATAAGCTACTTAAAGACTTTAAAAAAGAGCCTACAAATTATTCGGCTACAAAAAAGGTTCAATAAAAACAGCTGTCGAAATCGCAATAAAAGACTTTATAGAACAAGTAGATTTAACTACATCAGAGGCGGAAATAGAACCATTAGTAGGACTATTAAGTGTCCTCAAAATTTCATCCGTAGAACTTCAACATAAGGCATTAGAATTATGGGTTGAATAGAATGTACCTAATAGACACAAACATATTCATCGAAATCCTATTGAAGGAAAACAAGCACACAGAATGTGTAAAATTTCTCAAAAGTGTTCAAAGAAATAATATAGAAACATACTTTTCACGTTTCAGCTTATATTCTATAGAATTAATAATGCGTCTAAAACTGCTAGAACAAACCAGTTCAACATTAAC
This sequence comes from Nitrososphaeria archaeon, assembly GCA_049969935.1. Lineage (GTDB taxonomy): Archaea > Thermoproteota > Nitrososphaeria > JACIWG01 > JACIWG01 > JACIWG01. The sequence goes on along the minus strand of JBMFNX010000045.1, from coordinate 35 downwards.
CACCAAATTTGAAATTATGATTAAAGTATATTAAT
>JBMFNX010000044.1:0-7721 GCA_049969935.1 Nitrososphaeria archaeon | reverse complement strand
CACATACTGTACACTCTTGCCGACCCTTCTCGCCAGCTCGGACATGCCTCCCCAACCATATTCATCAACATACCTTTTAAATGCCAGAGCCTCCTCTATAGGGTCCAATGTCTTATGCTGAAGGTTCTCTATAAGGGACACTTCATACGCTTCCCTGTCATCCAATTCTATAATATGGCATGGTATCTTCCTCCACCCCAGCCTTTTGCAGGCTTCAAGCCTCCTGCATCCGGCTACAACCTCAAAGCCATCTTCTACAGGCCTGACAACGATGGGCTCAAGCAAACCCTTCTCCTCAATGGATGTGATAAGCTCATCCAACCGGCCAAGGTCACTTCTCAAAGAATACTTTGGAGAATGAATTCTATATACTTCAAGTTCCTCTATGAAGCCTGAAAGCGGACTTGAGCCCAACACAAGAGCATACGTGAAAGGATTGTATAAGGTTTTCTTTTAATGTGGTTTGTTGAGGCATAAATGAAATGCAAATATAGTAAAAGCTAGTCTATTTAACTTATAGATGCTAAAGTTTGTATTAGCTTCTTGTACTTTTCTGCCAGGCTGTTGTATATAGACTTGTTTTCGATGTTTGGCTCGATTTTTGTTTTGATTTTTACCGTTTTGGCGACTAGCATGTTTAGGTCTTGCTTGCTTATTTTACATGCTGCGATGATTGCGGAGCCTAATGCGGAGTCTGGTTCTTCTACAACCTTTACGCTTTTGCCTACTGCATCAGAGACTATTTGCATTAGTAGTATATTCTTTGTTGCACCTCCGCTTGCTCTCAAGTCGTAGAAGGTTGTTCCAGTTACTTCTTCCACAGCTGAAAGCATAAGCTTAAGTGCTATGGCGCCTCCTTCCAGTAGGCTTCTGAATATGTGTGCCGGGCTCGTATTTTTTTCTGTCATGCCAAAGATGAAGCCTTTAACCTGCGGATATGACTTTGGGACTCTAACTCCAAACCATTCGGTACAGGCTATTAGTCCCTCGCAGCCTGGTGGAACAGTTTTCGCTGCCTCCGTCAGCTCGTTTAAGCTCATTTTCATTATTTTGCTTACCGTGTCTATTGCAGTTGTTCCAGCGTTGGTGAAGCCTCCAGCTAAATATGAATTGTTAACATATGTTTTGTAATAGAATCTTCCATGTTCGTCTGGAACTATTTTGTCTGTGACAGCATGTACTGTTAGGGATGTGCCTATTGTGCAGCTGGCCTGCCCAGGGTTTAATGCTCCGGAAGTTACGTCTCCCGCTGTTGCGTCTGTGACACCGTTTACTATTGGTGTGCCTCTTGGTACACCTAGCTCTTCCATCTTCTCACTCGAATATCCGACAACGGCCCCTATCGGCTTAATTTCCGGCATTATCTCTAATGGAATACCAACATCATCATAGACTTCTTTTAAGTAGCCTTTCCCATCTAGGAGGGCGTGAGATTTGCCTGCAACATTTGAGGAGGTGGCAATTTCTCCTGAAAGCTTGAACACTATGTAGTCGCTTTCGTGGAGAACCTTGTATGTTCTGTTAAATTCTCTGAAATTCTTTTTTAACCACATAAGCTTTGGCACTACAAGCTGAGGTGCTAGAGGCAAGTATTTTTCAAATTCTTTTGCAGCCGAACTTTTTTCCCTTAATTCTGTAACTTCATCCTTTCCCCTGCTATCATTATACATTATCAAATTACACATTTCCCTTCCATCCCTATCAATCAACAGTATGGTACCGCTTGTTCCATCAACACATATCCCTGAAACTTTATTCAAGAACTTTAAACGTGATAATGTCTCCTTCACCCTTTCCCACAGAGCTCTAGGATTTCTCTCTGAAAAATCTTCTTCAGGCTGAAGCAGTAGATCATATACTGGGACAGAAGATTTTTCGACAACAACACCATCACTTGACAACAAAATTGCTTTCACATTTTTTGTGCCAACATCAAGTCCGAGAAAAAGTTGTCGCATAAATATGGTTGCATTAAATCATATTATTTAAACTTTGCATTAAGTATATAAGCAAGAGTTAGAAAGACTTTATTGAGCTACCATGTCTGAAGAAAGTGTTAGCATATTTACTGTAAAACCTGAAGAAGTTGACCCCGAAAAAAATGTTATCGCAACATATTACGTGGAAGGAAGGGGAATCTCAGTCCTTGAGGCAGGTGTAAAGATTGCGGCTGAAGAGTCCATTGGAACATGGACTGAGGTCACAACAGAAACAGAATGGATAATAAAAAATTTGCCTGCAAAAGTTTTTGAATACAAGTTTGAAGGAGAAAATACGGGGATAGTTAAAGTTGCATACCCTACTTCACTTTTTGATTTTGAAACTGGAGGTATTCCCAATATTTTGAGTATTGTCGCAGGCAATCTATTTGGAATGGGCTCATTACAAAATGTTAAGCTTCTTGATATTGAATTACCTTATGAGGCTGTAAACCTTTTTAGTGGCCCAAAATTTGGAATAGAAGGTATCAGAAGGATGGTTGGCACTTTAGCTGATAGACGCCCTCATCTTGGAACTATTATTAAGCCTAAGGTTGGACTTAGTCCTAGAGAAACAGCTAAAGTGGCTTACGAGGCGGCAGTCGGCGGAGTCGATTTCATTAAAGACGATGAAACATTAACTAACCAGAAATTCTGTCCTCTACCAGATAGGGTAAGCCATGTCATGAACATGTTAGATAAGGCTAAGTCTGAAACGGGGCGAACCATATTATATGCTCCAGATATAACAGCAGAAACATATAAGATAAGAGAATTAGCACAAGTAGCAATAGACAATGGCGCGAACGCCCTTATGGTGGATGTTATACCATGTGGTTTCTCTGCAATAAGACTTTTGGCCGAAGACTCCTCAATAAAGGTGCCCATACATGTTCACAGATGCATGCATGCTGCAATGACAAGAAACCCGAAACATGGTGTTTCAATGATGGTCATAGCGAAACTTGTCCGACTAGCAGGAGGAGACCAACTACATACAGGTACAGCTGCTGGAAAGATGGGTGATAAAGAAAAGAAGACAGAAGAAGTATTTGCCATAAACGAATTCTTAAGAAAAAAGTTTTATAACATAAAAACAACTTTCCCTGTAGCTTCAGGCGGTATACATCCGGCAATAGTTCCAGCGAACATACAGACACTGGGAAAGGATATCGTCATACAAGCTGGAGGAGGGATACATGGGCATCCTAATGGCACAAGAGAGGGGGCAACTGCCATGCGCCAAGCTATAGATGCAACACTCAGAGGAATTCCTCTTGAAGAATATGCAAAAGATCATAAAGAATTAGAGAAAGCATTACAGCATTGGGGCACAAAATTTCTATCAGGCGACTAAATAGGTATGAATATTACAACGTAGTTAGAATGGTTTAATAAAAATCCTTTGTACACTAAATATGGTCTTTTAGATTACCTCGTAATTGTTTATACATTTCTTTTTCTTTTTCAATCGCCCATTCTGGTATTGTATATGGTTTTCCGAATATTTTTGCTAGGACATAGACTTTTGAGAAGTTTGCTAGTATTATCATGTTTTCTAATGCTTCTTCAACGCTTTTTCCCACGGTTACGCATCCGTGGTTCGCTATTAGTGCGGCATTGTTTGACCCGAGTGCTTCTACAACGTTTTCGGCAAGCTCTCTTGTTCCAGGGAAAGCGTACTTGGAAACCTTTATTTCACCGCCTAATAGTATTGTGAACTCGTCTGAGATTGGTGGTAGGTTTTGGTGGCATACGGAAAGTATGTACGGCCATACGGCGTGAGTGTGTATTATTGCCTGCACGTCAGCTCTCGCCCTATATATTGCTAGGTGCATTGGAAGTTCTGAAGAAGGCCTCTTATCCCCCTTTACAATGTTTCCATCATAGTCCACTATTATAAGATCATCCTCTTTGATATGCAAGTAGTCTTTACCGGATGCTGTGACAACGATCTTATCCTTCTCATATCTTGCGCTTAGGTTTCCACCCCTAGCAAAAAGAATACTCTCGGCAAGAAGAACCTTCACAGCCTTAACAATATCGTTACCAACCTTACTCATGCTCATAATACTGTCTTATATTAGGCTTATATATGTGTTACGTGAATATAAAAGTTTTAGTAACTTTTTATAAAAATATATTAAAAAGGGTGTGTACAACTATTCTAGTGAGTGTGATATGGAGTCTATTGTTATGCTCGCTTTAGATGTTGGAGCAAGCGGAGGGAAGGCTATTGCAGGAATTTTAGATTTAAAAGAGAATAAGCTAGTTACAGAAGAACTGTACAGGTTTCCAAATTTTATGGTCAGAGTCGGCTCTCATCTCCATTGGAATATTCTATATATTTGGAGTGAGATAAAGAATGCTGTTAAGGTTGCTGTAAAAAAATATGGTAGCAAGCTTGCATCTGTAGGCATTGACACATGGGGCGTCGACTTCACACTCCTCGACGATAGAGAGGAGCTGGTAGGGTTACCCTACACATACAGGGATAAGGGGAGCGAATTTGCAATGGAAGAGGTGCTCGCAAGGATCCCTAGGAAACTAATATACGCTAGAACAGGCATACAGTTCACAAAAATAAACACCCTATACCAATTGTATGCGTTAGCCAAAAACAATCCGTCAAAGTTGAAGATGGCGAAAACATTTCTAATGATACCAGACCTCTTAAATTACTGGCTTACAGGTGTAAAGGCTTCAGAGTATACTGAGGCATCTACAACCCAATTTCTAGACCCAAGAACTAGAAGTTGGTGCTACGATATCCTTGAAACCCTAAACATACCTACAAGCATTCTACCTGAAATAGTTGACGCTGGAACCATGTTAGGCCACCTTGACAAGAACCTTGCAGAAGAATTAAGCATACCAAAGGAAGTTTACGAGAACCTAGCTATAGTAGCGCCTGCAACCCATGATACAGCGTCAGCGATAGCCGCAGGACCAATGGTGGACGAAAATGCAGGATACATAAGCTCCGGCACCTGGAACCTTGTGGGAATCGAGCTGAAGGAGCCCCTAATAAACGATATGGCCATGGAATACAATTTTGCAAACGAAGGCGGAGCCTTTAAGACAATAACCTTTCTCAGAAACATGCAGGGAATGTGGATCCTGCAAGAGGTAAAACGAATACTAGCTGAAGTCGAAGGAAAAGAGTACTCGTATGATGAACTGGTTAAAATGGCTACGGAAGCCGACAACATTGAATCATTTATAGACGTCGACCACCCAAACTTTCTAGCACCAACAAACATGGTAAACGAAATTCTAAAATATTTAGATGCCACAGGACAACAGAAACCAAAAAATGTGAATGAGCTCATTAGAATAATAGTCAACAGCCTAGCATTAAAACACAGACTCATTTTCGATAAGGCAGTAGCCCTTAAAGGAAAGAGGCTAACTCACATCAACATTTTTGGGGGAGGCTCAAAAAACAATCTCCTCAACCAGCTGACAGCCAATGTGTTAAAGATTCCAGTCTACGCAGGCCCAGCTGAGGCAACCTCAGCAGGCAATATACTGATACAAGCTTCAGGATTGGGTGTAATAAGGTCCTTAAGTGAGCTCAGAAAAACAGTCAAAAACTCTTTTGACATAAAAATTTATCATCCAGAAGACGAAGAAACCTATGAAGACCTGTACTCGAAATATATTTCCAAAATAAGGCCATTATAACATATTCTTGGATACATGCATTTATATATTTGGCCATAAAAAGATACTTAGGGAGCAAAAATTGGAGGTTGAAGAGGCTAGGATAAAGGGTTTTAATGTAAAAATTTTTTCAATCAACAATCTCATGATCGGCGTAGCTACTGAAATAGGGCCAAGAATCTTATATTTAGCGCACAAGAATAATCCTCAAAAAAATCTTTTCGGCATATACCCAGACTTTGGAATAAATACGGACGAAGGGTTTTGGAGAATCTATGGAGGACACAGGCTCTGGAGCGCTCCAGAGGCTAAACCACGCTCTTATTCAATGGATGATAAACCAATTGGAATAAAAATAGATGATGGCAGTATTATAGTTTATGGCAATCCAGAAAAGGAAAATTCCATAAAAAAAGAGATTGAAATAAAGCCTTTTGGAAAAGATGCGGCCAAAGTTACACACAGAATCCAGAACATTGGTAGGTGGCCTATAAGGCTAGGATGCTGGGCTCTTTCCCTAATGGATGGAGAAGGCTTTGCTATCGTACCAATTAAAGCATCAAAAAAGGATAGAGAAGGCCTTCTCCCAGACAGACACATATCAATATGGCCGTACACAAGCTTAGAAGATAGTAGATTAAAACTTGCAGACGAATACATATTAGTAGCAAAAGATTCTAGACTAGAGAAGCCATTTAAGATAGGGACAATGGCCAACCCGACGTGGGCAGCGTATATAGTCGATGAACTAGTCTTTGTAAAAGAGTTCGAGAAAACTGAAGAAGAATATCCAGATTTTGGATGCAATGTAGAAATCTATACAAACTCTTACATACTAGAATTTGAGACACTTGGCTCCTTAAAAACACTTGAACCCTTAACAAATGTCGAACATACAGAAATATGGAAGATAATTGAAACAGGTAAGATAGAACCGAAAGTGGCCGATATAAAAAATAAACTTGAACCATTACTTAGCAAGTGAACTGTTTGGGTAAGCATATATAATGGAACCACCTAAATAGCGAAAAATTTTTCTATAACTAGTTTATATTATATTGTAAGGAGGAGAAAATTTTTGCGTACAACACCGATTGGAATAGCATTAATTAATGATGAAAGAGAACATGTTTGGAGAGCAAATAGTCGCGAATGTATGGAAGTAGTCTATAAGTGGGCTGAAATAATCAGAAAAGGAGTTAGAAATGTGGATGGAACGTCACCTGAGGTGGTGGTCGGTTCAGAAACTATAACTTCTGTGAGGGTTGCGCAAAAAGTTGGTGAAGAACTTGCTAGAGCAAACTGTAAGCAGATCATATTATGCTTTTATGTTTGGGATTTCCCCTTCCTAGTTTGGCCTTTTGTGAATAGCGTTGGCCGTGATAAGCCTATCCTCTGCCTTTCAAATAACAGTGGCAAGTATCCTGGAAACGTAGGATTACTTGCCACAGACGGAGCCCTAAGGCAGGCTGGTGTAAGAACACATCGTATAGTAGGGGACATTAATGACCCTGAAGTAGTGGCAAAAGTAATTGATTGGGTTAGGGCAGCCCAAGCCTATACTACAATACAAAATGAAGTTTATGGAATGTATGGTGGCCATTCGATGGGTATGGAAACAGGATACTTTCATCTAGTTCCAATAGTCAAGACCTTCGGAGTGACCGTGAGACAGATCGACCAGCTACTTCTTGTTAAAAAAATGGATGAAGTGGAAGACAGGGAAGTGGAGAAGGCTATGAAATGGTTTGAAAACCTTCTAGGAGACAGAATAAGGTATGATGGAAAAATGTTAACTCAAGAGACATTGAAAAGGCAAATACGACTTTATCTTGCAATGAAGATGGTTAATGAAGAAAAGGGTTTCGACTTCTGCGGCCTTAAGGGACAGCGTGAGCTAACAGAATATGTATGCTTAGGAGATGTTGCAGAAATGCTGATGAACGATCCATACGATTGGAACGGCCCTAAGGAACCAACCGTCTGCGCTACAGAAGCTGATTCACTTGCAGCAATAACAATGCAACTACTCAAGTATGTTAGCGGCGGGCTTCCAGTACTATTCATGGACGTCAG
>JBMFNX010000043.1:0-7956 GCA_049969935.1 Nitrososphaeria archaeon | reverse complement strand
CGTCAACAAAAGCCAATGGGTGTATGAGTAGAAAGGTCGCAGCCATAGAGCAGCTCAAAGACCCAAAGCTATGGAAGAAGAAGCACGACTACGGATTAAGGTGGGGTAGCAGAATCAGCAACCTCAGCACTAAAAAGAACATTCGGAGAACACATAACATCAATCAAATGGAACAACATAATCAAAGAACTCATCATAAAAGCCACAATCTACAACCTATTCACAAAAATAAAACAATAAACAACAAACAAAAACACAAAACACCAAACAAACCAGTTATTCAACACAGCAGTTTTTAACATAATTGTGTTAAGAAAGATTATATATGTTTAAAACTTTACCTAAAACAGTGAAAATGTATGGGTGGTGTGTCTAAAAGGGGTTTCATGAGCTTGTACACGGTTAGGGATGTTGTCCTTATGGGCGCGCTTATCGCTGTTAGCGGTGTCTTTAAAGGTTTCTGGGGAATAGGTAGGGCGCAAATTGAGGCGCTTGTAGGTCCACTTATAGGCCCAGTGTTTTCGGTAGGCTTCTACATGTGGGGTGTCCTTGCTGCTGTATTGGTTGGTAAAATCGGTGTCGGCACAATCGTGATGGTTCCCGGAACCTTCATCGAACTTGCTGTTGGAAACCCGTATGGGGCGCTAGTATTTGTATACAACTTTATTGAGGGGTTGTCCGCTGATGTTAGCGCAATAGTTTTTAGGTATCGGCTGAACCGTTTCTCTAAAGTTTTTATCTCATCTATTATCACGCTCTTGTTCGGCTCCACAATCTTCTTAGCTTGGCTTGGTGTTATCAGGCTTCCAACCCAGCAGTTTCCCGGTGCACCATTGTACTTTCTGGTTGGATGGTACTATTTAATGGCGGTAGTCGGCGGATGCTTGACTGGAGTGGTTGTCTGGAGTATTGCTAAACTCCTTAACGCTGTAGGCTTTAAAGGCGGTGAACTGAAGGTCGAATCATAAATGTCCTCCACCTTTCCTCTTTTTTAGGTTCGATGTATAATGATCAGGGTAAAGGATTTATCGTATTGGTATCCGGGAATGGAGTCTCCCTCCCTTGACAGGATAAATTTGGAGGTCGGGGACGGAGAATTTGTTTTGGTCATGGGCCCTTCTGGGTCAGGAAAAAGTACACTACTCTACTCTCTAAACGGTATCCTACAGCACGAGATAGGTGGTAGAATAAGGGGCCATGTTGAAGTAAATGGTAAGAATCCAACAGAAAGGGAAGTTTACGAGATGGCTACTACAATTTCCTTAGTTATGCAGGATCCTGAAATCCAGTTAACACAAATGACCGTCTGGGATGAAGTTGTATTTGGGCCTGAAAATCTTCTTAGGCGTAGGGAGGAAATTATTAGAGATGCTGAAAATGCGCTTAAATTTGTCGGCCTTTACGATAAAAGGGATCAAATTGTTAGTGAACTTAGTGGTGGACAGAAGCAGAGGCTGGCTATAGCTGCAGCTCTTGCAATGAATACGCCGATAATAGCTATGGATGAGCCTACAGCCCACCTTGACCCTAGAGGGTCTAAGGAAGTCTTCCATATAATAAGGGAGTTGAAAAGGCTGAATAAGACGCTGATCCTTGTCGAACATAAACTGGATGAAATTGTTGAGCTTCTGGAAGACGATGACAGGGTGATTGTTTTAAGTGAGGGAAGGATAGTGTTAGATGGTAGGCCGAGGGAAGTTTTTAGCTCACGGGGAAGGTTTATTCTAGAAAATCTGGGCCTCTACCTACCACAGATTGTTGAAGTCGCTATCAGGTTCGGGGTTTCCCCTACCCCGCTTAGATTAGGGGAAGTGGAGCTTAGCAGGTTTAACATAAGGTCTGAGCCTCTAGAAAGGAAAAGGTTGAACTATACTCCAATAATCTCTGTAGAAAATTTGGAGTTCAGTTACGGTAATGGGACTGTTTTAAAGAACATAAGTTTCACAGTCCCTAAGGGTATGACGACAGCGATTGTAGGCCAAAACGGTTCCGGCAAGTCAACTTTACTACAAAATTTGATTGGACTACTAAAGCCGACTAAAGGTAGAATATTGTACAATGGTGTTGACCTAAGCTCACTGGATAAAAAGATGGTCTTCCGTGACATAGGCTACGTTTTCCAGTATCCTGAACACCAGTTTGTGACAAAAACTGTTAAAGATGAAATAGAGTACGGTTTAAGAGTAAGGAATATAGATAAAATGACTTTAGAGAGGAAGGCAAGAGAGTTTCTGGAAATGTTCGGTCTCGAAAAGATGTTGGATAGACATCCTCTCACACTGTCAATGGGCGAGAAAAGGCGTCTAAGTTTCGCCACCATGTTGATCCTTGAGCCAAAGGTTCTTATCATGGACGAACCTGTCATCGGCCAAGATAGGAGGAGGACAGAATATCTGATTAGACTGATTGAACAGTTAAAGGGTAAGGGTGTAACAGTAATTGTTGCAACACATGACATGAACTTTGTTGCATCATGCGCTGACAATGTGATTGTCCTAAATGATGGCCAAGTTATATTCCAGGGAAGCCCAATTGAACTTTTTAACGATAAAGAGGTTCTTTCTCTTGCAGGATTAGATGATCCGCCAATACATAAGCTTGCCACCAAATTAGGTTGCCCCGAAATAATTACCGTTGAACAATTCTGCTCCCTTCTAGCTAGGCAGGTGATGGCATGAAGTTTAGGTTCCAATATCGGCCGGGAAACTCGTTTTTTCACAGGATGGACCCCAGTATCAAATTTCTTTGGATGATCATAATAGTGCTAATGCTTTTTATAATGGCTGACCCGATTTCAGTGCTAGCGCTTCTGGTACTACAGATTATTATGGGCAGGTTCGGTGCAAAGATAGGGGTTGTTGAAATGTTGCGAGCGTTAGCTGTCATAGCTCCCGCAGCCTTTACAGTATGCCTGTTAAACATGTTTGCAACCGCCGACATATTATATAGTACTGCCATGGGGTTGAGGATGCTTGCAGTTGTAATTCCTGGAACAATCTTTTCTAAAACAACAGACCCTAGAAGGCTTACTTTTAGTCTAGTCCAGGTTTTAAGGCTACCCTACATGTTCGCTTTCATGGTAAATATGGCTTACAGGTTTGTACCAATATTTGAAGACGAGCTAAATAATATTACGAAAGCGCATACTGTTAGAGGTGTGGATTTGGAGTTGAAGGGGATTAGGGGCCGCTTTAAAAGGTTGCAGATAACTGTAGAGCCTTTGCTGATAAACGTTATTAGAAAGTCTCAGTTAACGAGTATGGCTGTCCAGAATAGAGCCTTTGGAGCATACTCTGATAGAACGTACACTTATGTTACAAAAGCCACTGGCATAGATAAAATGTTCTTAGCCGTTTGGGTTACCGCATTCTTCGTTTACGCGTTCACGTTGGGCACACCATCACAACTTTTATCCCTATTTATGCCTTGGAGCAGATGATAGGCTATGAGCTATGAAAATGTTATTAAAGCAGCTATGGGCAGGATCCCATTCGATTTAGCCATATATAATGTTCAATTGGTGAACGTCTTCACAAGAGAAATTTATGGAGCGGACATTGGTATTGTAGGGGACAAGATAGCATATGTAGGCCCAGCTGGACTAGAAAAGTTGGATGCAATCGAGACTATTGACGCAAAGGGAAAGTATGCGATACCAGGGCTTATTGACTCACACTTGCATATAGAAAGTAGCATGGTCGTTCCAACAAGATTCGCTGAAGCTGTTCTACCACGTGGAACAACAACAGTCGCTATCGACCCACACGAGATCGCTAACGTCCTTGGAAAAGATGGTGTAAGGCTAATGCTCGAATCAAGTAAGGGTCTGCCGCTTAAGGTTTACGTGATGGTTCCAACTTGTGTTCCAGCACTCTTGGGTGTTGAGACAGCTGGTGCAACATTTTTTGCCAAAGATGTTGAGGAAATGCTTCATTGGGAGCGGGTGATTGGGCTTGCAGAAATCATGGACTATCCTGGTGTCATCAATCTTCATGATAGGATAACAGATATTGTTAAGACGGGTGTTAGAGCAAATGTTGTATTAGATGGCCATCATATTATGCTAAGGAACCGCGAACTTTGCGCCTATGCTTCAACAGGTATTGATGCAAATCATGAAAATTTTGAATTCAACGGCGTTCTCGAGGAGGTTAGGGTTGGCATGTACGCTAAGCTTAGAAAAAATCTTTTCTCTCAGCCAGAGTTTGTTAAACAGCTTAACTCAATTCCTGATCATCAGAACATTATATTTGTTACAGACGATGTTTTGCCAGACGAATTACATGCGAATGGCCATCTTGATGATACTGTAAGGACTGCTATAGCAAATGGCTACGATCCCGTGGACGCAGTTCAAGCAGTTACAATTAGGCCTGCGAGACACTTGAGATTATTCAATTTAGGAGCCATCGCACCAGGAAAGATAGCAGATATTATACTCCTTGAAGATTTGAAAAAGTTCGAAATCGATAGGGTGATTGCTAATGGGAAGATAGTTGGAGTAAAGGGAAAGTATGTTGGACAGGCACCACAATATAAGGTACCGGCTTGGGCTAAGAAGACTGTAAAATTTTCTAAAAAGTTTACGCCAGAAGATTTTATGATAAAAGCTCCATTAAAGGAAGGAAGAGTTAAAGTTAGGGTGCTTGATGCCTCAAGCCTTCTAATTAATCTAGTAACAGAAGAAGTTGAAGTAGAAAATGGTTTCATTAAATCTAACGGACTACAGACTATAGCCGTTTTTGAAAGGCATGGAAAATCTGGTAACAGAAGTTTAGGCTTAATAAAGAATTTTATTAAAACCGGTGCAGTCGCCTCAACAGTTTCGCATGATTCACATAACCTTGTATGTGTTGGTATAAACCCTCTAGACCTTAGTATTGCAGCCAACAAACTTTTAGAAATTCAAGGAGGTCTCGTCGCTGTAAAAGATGGACGGATTGTTGCCCTTGTTGAGCTTCCTGTTGGTGGAATAATGTCTGAAGAGCCTGTTGACTTACTTGCTGAAAAGGTTTCGAACTTTAGAAAGGCTGTCAAGGAAATGGGTATAGTAGATTATCCTACTTCAATAATACCTATTATGGTTCTCGCCTTACCCGTGGCCCCGATGGCACGTATGACTGACCATGGAATATTCGATGTACTCCAACAAAAGCTTCTCCCCCTATTCATATAATTTTATGAAATTAATTTGAAAAACAAACTCCTAAAAGACTTTTTATACCTAAATAAGAAGAATTTGGAAATGTTAGAGGATAGTCTACTATCTACTATACATCCATGTAATGTATTCGTTTGTTGAATTAAATTCTTTGTCAATTGTGTCTGAGAATATTCTATTTACTTGTATGTTTCCTTCAATTTTTGTTTTCCAATAGTTTAGCCATTTATTGATTTCTGTCTTAATGTCGTTTGGAGCTATGTTTCCCAAAATGTCTTGGGTATAATATTTTCCTGCAGGGTCTAAGATTACAAGCTTGTATCCTGAAACTGGTATTTGTACTGCGGCATGGCCACTTTCACCATATACAATGATAACTTCAGCAGGATATTTGCTGTTCACGTAGCATCTTATCATCGAACATAGGAGTATGGCCATGTCTTCACAGTCTCCTTCTCTAAGATTTAATGTCTCATTTGCAAACTGCCACATTTCGTTTTCAAACTCTATTTTACCTGATGGGCTAGGTGGCAGCATCGGATATAGTCCGTCATTCCTATACCTTATATTGTTTAAGACCCAATTGTACATTGTCTTTACATCTTTCCAGAATTCGTTCCAGTCTGAAGGGTTTGACCAGCCTCCAGTTATTTTATAAACTGTATCAGATACTATTTTATCTTCTGGAGTTATAAAGGCTTTAACATTTGATTGGTCGAATCTTTGGTTAACAACATTCTTTAGATTCTCATACTCTCTTGTGTATACGCTATATTCTTCCTTATACTTTTGATAGACTTTTATTTCTGAGTCCAGTTCTAAAATTTTATTGTTTAAGCTTGTAATCTGATTTTGTAGGCTTGCTATGGTCTGCTCATAGTAGCTTTTGTTTTCCTTCAGCCAATTCTCTAACATTTCCTTTTCTTTTGTTATCGAATTCAATTGTGTTATATTATTTTCTAGCCAAGCTTGAAGTTGAATTTTTTGTGTTGAAAGCGATTTGATTTGAGTGTTCTTTTCATTTATTAAAGAATTATAGTATAGTATTGTTCCCGTGAAACTTGAAATTAAAACTACTATTATTGTTGTAAGGGCTATTGCTAAAGTTTTTCCTACAGCCTTAGTCTTGAACATATTTTATCACAACCACAATATTAAACTTTATCCTATTAAATTTGTTTTGAAAAGGTTAAAAAGCAGTATATGCTCCAGTTTTGTGAACTCGAAATTGCTTTCAGAAGAAGTTATATCACTTGATTCAAGTGTGACATTAATGGTTCAAGGGCCTGCTGAACTGGAAGTATTGAAGGGTGTAGTGGAGATTTTGGGAATAAAGCTTTATCAGCATGAATGTTTTCATGTTAAAAGGAATAGGATTGTTCCAGTAGAATCTTTCGAGAACGCTCTTGTTTCTGTTTCAGCATCTAATGGTGGAAGTTTTTGGTTATCTGGAAGCGGTTGCGGTGTAAAGATTTGGTCTGATGAGTTGAGAAAGGTTTTCGAAAAAGTTTCTTTAAACATTAGGCCTTTCCAGATAATGGTTGTTGGTGAAACCGATTCCGGTAAATCTACACTATCAACTTATTTAGCCAACTACGCCATATCTAGAGGGTTTAGAGCCTGTGTACTTGATGGTGACCTAGGCCAAGGAGATTTAGCGCCACCAGGATGTATTGGACTAAAGTTTGTTGAAAAAAACTTTTTTGACCTTAGGGAGCTTGCTGCAGACTACTATGATTTTCTTGGAATAATTTCCCCAAGAGGCTTCCAAGACCATGTAATAGAATCCATTTTACGCCTAAGGTCTATTGCAGTAAAAGATTCCACAGACATTCTAATCGTTAACACCGACGGCTACGTTAGAGAAAAGGGTTTAGATTATAAAGTTAATATTGTTTTAAAATTGAAACCTGATATTGTTCTATGCCTCGAAGATGAAGTCTCAAGCAATTTAAGCCTTTTTAAAACTCTTTCAAAGGTGTATCCTGAAAAGACTGTCTTCCTTAGAAGGGCTAAAGCTAAACAGAAGACTAGAGAGGAAAGGTTTCACAGGAGACTGGACCAGTATAGGCGATTTCTCTCAAGAGGCCACATTAGACAATTTAGCCTACACAACTTGAAAGTTAAGTTTTTGAACAGAACCTTTTACTTAAACGATACATCCTTCTTTGGCAACTATAACCTGTGCAAATTAAATGATGATGGGTGGAAGCTTATAATAAGACCTCTAGACACCCCATGCATCGTGTACGATGAAGGGCATAGAGAATTGTCTCTTAGCTCCTACACGCTCAACAGAATGTTTACTGCATTAGAGTATAAGAATAATGTTAAAGGTTTCGGTATAATAGCCCACGTTAACCCAGAACTCACACTAACAGTTTTCACAAAAGTCGACGAAGTCGACACAATACATTTAAGTTCAATAAAACTCACCAACAACTTTAACAATGAAGTTTTAGTACCAATTCTAAAACAGGAACCTCCAGAAACCCTCATACAAGACAATAATACACAACAATTTAATGAACATCAAATCTAATTATTAATTTATAAAAAATTCGACAAGAAAGCCTTAAAGCTCCATTTATTCAATATAATTTTTTAAGCATGTTGCCAAACCTTATGGAAAATAGTTCTACCTATTTCAGCACCCGGCTTAGTTACAGCAGCAATCTTTTCTTTCACACTTTCATGGGATGACCTAATTTTTGCATTAGTAATTTTGTCAAGTCCAGACAAT
The DNA here is from genome assembly GCA_049969935.1 of Nitrososphaeria archaeon. Classification (GTDB taxonomy): domain Archaea; phylum Thermoproteota; class Nitrososphaeria; order JACIWG01; family JACIWG01; genus JACIWG01. The sequence continues at coordinate 52 of JBMFNX010000043.1, read as the reverse complement.
TACACACTTCCACTAGCAATCGCCTTTTTTATGCAGGGTGGTGAAGTGTACG
>JBMFNX010000042.1:0-8627 GCA_049969935.1 Nitrososphaeria archaeon | reverse complement strand
GACGACACCTTCTTTGAATAGCCAGTAGAGACCTAATCCTATTCCACCAATGTGAGTCTTATATATTTCGGGGTCTGTTTCAACTACTGTAGCCTTCTCCTGTGTCATGTCGATTCGTAATAGCTTTCCGGTTACACCAAAAAATTCTGCTGTCATGTTACCACCTTCTCCAAATGATAGAATTTACGATATAAAAGTTCAGCCAGCTCTCTAGGCTTGTATGCATAGTATCTTCCATTCTGCTGAGGCGGTTCAAAGCGTATTGCCTGCTCTGGGCATGCGTTAACACATTCTGGCATCCCAGCACACATTGTACAAACTTGAGCCCTCTTTATACCCTTCTCGTCTGGTGGTGCAAAGGTTATTCCACTTCCAAACTGTTCCTCACATATTTCTAGACATCTTCCACAATTGTCTAGACCAGAACATATTGTAGGGTCAACCCATCTATAGCCGTTTCCAACTTTACCAGGCTCCTTAACATCCTTAACAGTCTGAAGCGCTCCTGTTGGACAAACATATTCACATGGACTCTTACTTGTCCCCTCAACCCATTCCTCCAGTGTACAATATCTGCAGAACATTGGGAAACTTATGTACGGGTACTTGTGAACCCTTATTCTAGCATACTCTAGGTTTACGCCTGGAAAGTTTTCTGGCTGATATTTTTGAGCGCAAGTGAACTCACATATTCTGCAGCCAGTACATCTCTGATAGTCTATAACCTTGTGATAGCCCTGCTTTGGTTCTGTTACCCTTCTAAGAGGCACTATAGCCTCTGCCGCGGCTGTAACCGTTGCACCCGGCTGAGTTGAAGTAACTGTTGAGGTTACGGTTGAAGTGATTGTTGAAACTACGCCTTCCGCTGGTTTACTTAGCCATCCTGCTAGAAAGCCTACTGCTAAGCCGCCTACGACTGCAATCCCCAAGAAAGCTCTTCTACCAACACTTCCTGATTTATTTTCTTTTATTGTTTCCATATGATTGGAGATAAAAAGTTGATGCTTATAAATTTTATTTAATTATGTTTTATAAATAAAAATTTATAACGGTGTTATAGCATTATAAATTAAAAATTATTTAAAATAAAAAAATTTAAAAAGAACAATATCAATGATAATCAATAATGGTTGCCGACAAAGTTAAGTCTATATTGTATAGGATACTGCTTGGAATAGGTATTTGTGCCTTCATATTATCAGCGATTAGGCCTTGGTGGATTGCGACATTTCGACCAATCTTGTCTCCGGGAATAACGTATGTTTGGATTTATGCTTATGGTCTTATACATAATGCTAAACTTCTGGCACCATATTTGGCCACATATGAGACGTCTCCAACCCTTATGATGCTTGCACAAATAGTTCTCGGAGCGTTCACAATACTTCTTATCATAGCACTTTTTATGAAAGATAGATGGGGTCATCGCATAGTAGGTGCAATTGGTTTAATCTATCTAGTTTGGTCTTTAGGTTTTATACCAGTAATTTATGAGGGAACTGGGAGAGCCCCGATTCCAGGTGCAAGGTTTCCTGTACAAGGTCAAATTAGGATACATGCGGATATTGAGGAATTAATTATAACTGCCTCTTTCCAAGACGGATACTTTCTTGCTCTGATAGCATCAATACTATTAATATTACTTTTCACATGGAGAGAATATAGTTATAGAAAAAGTAGAGTGGTTAAAGATAACTTTAAATAAATTGTGGAACTTTTAAAATGAGAAGATGGACATTACTAATTCTTGTAGGAAGAGGATAAAGTAAATTATTCCAATGTAGAAGCCTGTAAGATATATTATTGAATTAAGGTCCCCAAACCCTGCCTTCACATGCATTCTGAAGGGACATCCGTCCACATATGTTGAGATGATGCCGAGACCTAAGGAGCCTATAAATATAAGCAGAATTTTTGACCATTTTGTGAAAATTTTCATTTTCAGGAAAATTGGGAAGTTTTGGAAAACCGTTGGATTTATAAAACTTAGAGTAGAGAAACCAATTAATCCTCCTACTAATATTCCGATAACACCCATGAACATTTCTTTATGTTTTAAGAGGATTAGGTTCCGTATTCCTGCCATTGTACAAAATCTGCTAGAATAGCCTATAAAACCGATTATTGTACCAATTGTGAACGATGTTATTATGAAATAGGTTAGCGAATATGACATATTTTTCACCTTCTCATCAACTTTATTGCTAAGATTATTCCTAGCGTGTAACCTATAATTCCAAACAGCACTTCTAAGTCTCCAAATGATAATAAAACGAGAAGTCTTATGGGACAGAATGTTGCAAATAAACCAAAAATAGCTGCGGCAAAACCTAGGATGAACATTGTGAATAAATCACTTTTTTCTATTTTTACTATATGAAATTCTTTATAAACTTTTGAGGCAATAAACGAACCCAAGATAACACCGAAGGTGGAGAGTAGTGGTAAAACATATTCACTTATTTTGGAGTCGGTGAAAACATTTGTTAGCCAAACCATTAGGTCTCTGGGGTGGCCGATTGTACAGTATGCGTAAGCGTCCTTCCAAACGTACCCGAGAAAAGCTTGTGAAAAAGCGAATATTAGTCCAAATAAAATTCCAGCTGAAAACGGTTTGACTTTCATGAACATTTAAGTGGCAAATTCGATATTTATGTTTTTAAATGTTTTATTATAGAATTATATAGTGTATATGGTGCAATATGACGTTTTTGGATGAAGGTCCTAGAGTTGATAGGAGACTTCTTTTTAAGTCATTTATATCGCCATCAAAACTTCTAACCACCCTTTTGAAACAGAATATTACAGTATTATCTTGTAATTGTAGGGGTAAAAGTATTATTGACTTTGAGGATGTTGAAACCTTCATTAGGGATATTGGGATTAAAGATGTTGTTTCCCATAACAGTTTATGTAGCTTGGAGGGTATAGAATTTTACAAAAATGTTTTGAACAACTTTCCAAGAAAGCTTATTGTACTAGCGTGCTCGAAAAGAAACTTTAAAGACGTTGCAGACGAAATGAACTATCCTTTAGAAAACCTTTATGTTTTGGAAATTCAAGAACTTTGTGGATTCGTGCACAATGACCTATTTAAGGCGACAGAAAAAGCTAAAAGGATTATAGCATCATTTATTGCACAAAACTTTTCTCAAACCCGGAAAGAGGTTGGAGGGATTGCTATTGCTAGAAGTAAGGGTTTAGAGGCAAAGGACATAAGAACATTGTATGGTAGACCTGAACAATGTCTTTCTTTTAAAGGAGCATGCTCAAGCTGCATAAGCTACTGCCCACGTGATGCAATATCATCAAACATAAGTCTCTTAGTTGATAGAAGATTATGTAATGTATGTGGTGTCTGTGAAAGTGTATGCTTACATGATGTATTTTATACATTCCCATTTAACCCTGATTTTAGGCTAGGATTAGATTATCTATTAAAAGAAAGTTGGAGGACTTTAGAAGTTAAGAAAGGAAAGAATTTTTTGGAATATAATATTTTGGTTTTTGCCTGTGGAGAAGAGGTTAAGAATACTTTTATAAGAGCAGGTACTATGGGACAAAAATATAAGGAAGAAATATTACCAATTTTCCTTCCATCGCCTTCTACAATAACAGTTAACCTCATACTAGAGGCCTTCAGCGGGGGTGCGCAAAAGGTGATTTTATTAGGAGACAACTCATGCCCGCCTAAAATTAAATCGTATGTTGAAAATGTTGTAATAGCTTGCAAAATGATATCGTCCAAGCTTAATGATAGAATTAGATGCTTTTGGATTAGAGAAAATGATATAACAACACTCTTAAACATTTTGGGAGAAGAAACTGAAAATGTTGAACTTGAAATGTTGAGAAAACAGGAGACTATTGGAGACTATGATGGTAAAAGAGATGAGCTTGTAGAGTTAATTATAAGCTTATCTGATAAAGAGATGATACCCTCTTCTAAGCTTACACCCTTCGGGTTTATTGGAATCAATAAAAGTGATTGCAGTTTATGCGGTAAATGTGCTAATATATGCCCAACAAAAGCTTTAACGTTCCATGAAGGGCACATTTATTTTGATCATTCAAAATGTGTTGGATGCAGTATTTGTGAGTCAGCCTGTGATAAAAAGTTGGTAAAATGTTATCAGGAAATTAGGACATCCTTTCTTGATAAAAGTATAAAAGTGGTGTAATTTCAGAGGAAAGTGAACATTATGTCAGAAATTTTGCCAGGAGTATATCTTATAATGAGAGAAAGAACCTACTTGTATAGGTCTCTTGTTGAATTGTATAGGCCAAAACTTGCTAAGCCTATGATAGAAAATATTGCACAGGAACAGTTTCAAGCACTTGGGGAGACAATTGAAAATGGTTTTGATTCAATAAAGGAGGGTCATAGGATATTATGTGAACATGTTAAGGGAAAAGATATTGATAAGTTAATAGAAGACTTAGGTGCAGAATACAGCAAACTCGACGGCAAAGGTGTTTTCCTCCAACGAAACTATGATCAGAGAAGTAAGGAAGAACTATTTTCTAATCTAAAAAGGTTTTATCAGAAAAGCAATGTTATAGAAAAGGGTGTGGAACTGGATCATTTTATAAACCATTGCAATTACATGTTTCATCTACTTTCTCAAAATAGGATAGCTATAATAAATAGGAAGGTGAATGAATTTTATGAAAACATTAGAGTCCAAAATGAATTTCTTAAAGACTACATTTACAATTGGGTGCCTACAATGTGTCAGCGATTATATAAGGAAAGTGAAAGCGAATTTTATAGAGGCCTTTCAATGCTTACAGAAGGTTTTATTAATGTTGATAAGGAAATATTTGATGAAATAATGGAGGCTTGTAGAGAATTTATTTAAAAAATGAAAGATAAATCATTTTTTCACTTTCAGTAGGGGGCAAGCGTTTACGCATTCAAAGCATTTTGCACATTCTGGGGAAGCAATAGAATAGTCTTTTGCTATAGCCTTTAGCTCTGGAATATTCTCTTTCCAAGCTTTGCGGAGTAGTTCCTCCTTTGTTATACCCATTTTGTTTGCTACTTCACTTACTCTTGGATCTTCCTTGAACTTTATTCTAGTATATTCTAGGATTGGAACACCGTATTTGCAGGCCCTTTCGCATAAATGGCATTCTCTGCAGTTGTCAACCGGCAACTTAACCTTATAATTGAACTTTTGCCCTACCTTAGAAAGTGTAACATAGACTCCTCCGATTGGGCAAATGTATTTGCAGAATGTTCTCTGTTCTATCCCCTCAAGCCCCAAGGTTACTACTGCAACTGAACCACCAATTAATGGACAACCTGTTGCTGACTTACATACTGCACCTACAGGACATACTGTACACCATGCAGGAGAACTTGTAATAGCAGCTGCAATGACAGAGCCGAAGGCGATTCCAACCTTATTTGATTGCTTTCTAAGGAAAGAGGGAAGTTTAACAGGCGACTTTATCCTATTTGTTATTGGCGTTAACGCTTCATATATTGTACCCATTGGACACATCCAGCTGCAGAAGAATCTGCCAAACAGTATTGGGAGCACTAATAGTGGTAAAGCTGAAATTATTAGTACCACATAAAATGTTTTGCTAGCAAATATTTGCTGTATGCTTCCAACTGGACAACTTATGTTTAAACCCCAGATGGTGAATGAGCAGAATACGCCGACTACAAAGAAGATTAAGAGTGCAAAGAAAGTTATTTGTGAAAGATGTCTTAAAATTAGTATAAGCTGTGACCTTCTCATACTATCACGCCCTCCACTTTTACTCTTCTAGCATTCTTTGCCGTAACCTTTAGTGATGAAGGCTTTGTAGGACACTTTGGCACACAGGTACCGCATCCAGTGCATTTTTCAACGTTAACGACTGGAGGAGTTCTAGGAATAAGTTTTCCCTCATTATCTCTTGGCGTATCGAGGGCATTGTATGGGCATGTTGAGACACAGAGCATACAGAATATACATGTTTTCGGGTTTATTTCTACAGTACCTATCTTATACTCTTCTAGGGTTATCTTTTGCAAAGCTCCAGAGGGACAAGCATCTATACATGCGAAGTCTGCAATACATATTCCACTTTCAATGTATGGTGTGTCAAAAAGTTTAATACCGTATTCTAGTGGAACAGTCTTTATTATACCCTGAGGACATACTTCAACACATTTCCTGCACCTTAGACAAGTTGCTAGAAAATCTTCTTCTGTTATAGCACCTGGGGGACGAATCAGTTCAACCTGCTCACCCTTGACAGTATAGTTTACGATTGAAAAGCATCCAGCCACAACCCCCGTAACACCTAGGAAAGCGAGGAAATCGCGCCTAGAAAACTTTTTGCTCATGTTCATAGTTAACAAACTGTATGTTATATAAGCGTTTTTTAATTAATATTAACAAAACTTATAAGGATAATTATTTATTTTAAGAGGTAGTTTAAGAGGCTAACATAAGATGTCCTGTTAACAATTTTGTAATCTATAACAGTTTTTTGTACAAGTTCTCGTCTAAATTCTATGACTTTCCATTCCAAAATTTCAGGGTCCGTACTAAAAGACACACATGCATAACCTCCTCTATTGAAATAGTATAGTGTAAGAATGTATACGCCTGGATCTAGAACAACCTTTGCAAATTCGGTTTTATAGCCGCTGTAAAAGGATGTACTTAGAAAACGTGTTCCATTTAAATAGAGTTCGCATCCATCATCTCCCGTAAGATTAATCCAGATTGGGCGACGTTCTTTAACTTTTACTAGTGCTGTTGCCTTAAATCCAACATAATCTCTTCCATTAAATATTTCTCCTCCATATCCCCAATCGTACCAGAATATTGCAGGAAACTTTGATTCACCAATCTCTGTTATAAATTTGAAGTCGCCACTGATCGCATACCAAGTGACGTTCCATTCAGCATGCTTTATAACCTCTACAGGTACATCTTCATAATATTCTTCTACACGCTTATAAGGTTCCTTTACTGTATTTGTTACTGGGATTATTGGAGCAAATAAAATAATTGCTAAGATAATTAACACTATAACACTAAAATATCTCTTCCTATAGAATTTAGATGAGGAAGAAAAACTAATAATGGTATTTTGTACAAAATCGAAGTTTTTGACTAAAATTCTTTTTCTAATATGCAATGACTTAAATGCCACCAGCTGAATATAAAAATAGTATTAGATAAACATTAAAATGCATATAAAATTCATATGATTGATCAATAGATAAACTTAAAAAGAGATTTAATGATTATCATTTGGAAGAGCTATGGAAGTGAATGCAAGAGAATTTTTTGAAAGGAATCTAGGAATATTTTTTGAAGATGAACAGGCCATATTAGAGAGTAAGAAGGCGATGATTGTTGGCGTTGGAGGAATAGGAGGTACATGTACAATAATTTTAGCGAGAACCGGAATAAAGAACTTTCTATTGATAGATGGCGGAAAATATGATCCCCCAGACATGAATAGACAGATCGGATGTTTTATTGACACTTTAGGTATGTATAAGGTTGATGTGATAAGAGAACAGATTTTAAAAATAAATCCTAGTGCACAAGTTCAAACAATAAACAGGAGACTGTCATTAGAAGAGTTAGAAAAGCTTATGGACGATTACGACATAGTTATTGCTGAAGCAGATGACTTAGCCTATAGTTCACATGCTTTGATGATTGCACAAAAGAAGGGGAAGCTTTCAGTAACAGCTATGCCAGTAGGATTAACAGGATATGTTATGATGTTTGAACCAAATAAAGAAAAGCCAATAAGTCCAGCAGAACTTTTTGGAATTCCAGGTGGCATGAGCTACGAGGAACTTTCAGAATTTTTGGATAGGAGAGAAAATAAATGTGGTAGAGAATGGTATGTGACAGATGGAAAGTGGAGGGTAGACTATTTTAGGAAATGGATGAATGGTGAAGCCGCTATTGCACAGGTGTGTGCGAATGTTTGGCTTATGTCAAGCTTTATGTGCATGGAAATTATAAAGTATTTTACTGGCGTAGGCGACCCAGTTCTTGCACCAAAAATTTGGCAGATGATACCATCTAAAAATAAGATAAAAGCTGTTAAGTTTAGATGGAGAACATACTGGTTTAATAAGCTTGCTTTAAAGGCTTTCAGTATAAGATTTTTAGGATTAGGTAATAGATGGAGAAAGATTGCTTGGGATATTTTCATGAAAAAGATGGAGAGCAGGGAAAGAAAAGAGAAGGGTGAACGTGAAAGGAGACGTTTAAAGTTTTCTAGTTTAAAATAAGCCTTCCAAAAAAATTTGACAATAAAAATTTCTTAATACCTAAGCTTTTTTGGATAGAGCCAATTTTAAAGGAGACTTAGAAGCAAAACAGAATATCATAGGATTAATTGACACAATAGCTTATGCTAAAAAACAATAAAATGAAATTTATTCATTTGATAGAGATTTTGATAAACTTGAAGTAGAAAGGGTTGGGATAATAATTTAGTGCAATTTATTTATGTTTATTGATAATTTAACAGCATATCGACAATTTCATATAATTTTGGAAGAGAAAGTTTAACATGCTAGCTAAAATTGGTGAATAAGACCTTTGAGCCTATTCTATATACCAATCCAATGTTGTTAAATTGACATT
>JBMFNX010000041.1:0-9782 GCA_049969935.1 Nitrososphaeria archaeon | reverse complement strand
ATTATGAATAAGTTTAACAATTATCTTGAAAATCTGCTGGTAATGTCAAGTACCGTTAGGAATGCTTTGTGTGCAATTTGCCTTACGCTTAAAGAGCTTTCATAAAATAGGGGTTGTTTACTCCTTATTTGTTTTGAAACTAAAATTTTTTGTCCATATTAAATTAATTCCGTTATAAAAGTAATTTAATTAAAATGATTATGATAAAAATGTTAATTAGTTCTTTAATTAGCACTCTAGGAAAGTTAAAATACATTTTTTGATAGGGTAAAGCTCATGTATGTTGGTCTTTTAGGATATGGGTCTATAGCCAAGGCTCATGTTCATGGATATAAGGACCTTCCAGTCTTTTTCCCACAGTTGAACGCTCAGGTTAAAATAAAATGGGTTTTTGGACGCGAGATGGAAAGGGCTAAAAATTTTGCTAAAGCTTACGGTATCGAAAAATATACGACGGTAATTGATGAGGTTTTAGGAGACAATTCTGTGTCAATTATAGATAATGTGCTTCCAAACAAATATCATTATGAAGTGTGCATTAGAGCAATAGAAGCTGGTAAGAATGTTATGTGCGAAAAGCCGCTCGCCTTAAATTTTAGGCAAGCAGTAGAAATGTATAAGCTGGCGGAAAAGTATGGTGTTGCGCATGGTGTGATGTTCAATTATCGTTTTCTACCTGCTATTAGGTTGGCAAAAAAGATAATAGGTGAGGGGCTTTTAGGGAAAATATATCATTTTAGAGCCGTCTACTTAGAGGATTTTGCACTTGATCCTTCAAGTCCTCTTGCGTGGCGGTATCTTAAAGGTGAGGCTGGAAGTGGTGCTCTAGGAGATGATGGTTCACATATTGTGGATATGGCCAGGTATCTTGTTGGCGAAATTAGGAGGGTGTGTGGCCTATCAAAGATCTATATTAAAGAGCGCCCTTTGCCTAACAACCCCTCACAAAAAGGTTGTGTTGAAACGGACGACCAGTTTCTCGCGCTTATAGAATTTGAAAATGGTGTAGCAGGCTCCCTGGAAGCCTCAAGGGTCTGTGCGGGAAGAAAAAACTACCAGTACATTGAAATTAACGGAAGCGAAGGTAGTCTCTATTGGAATCTGGAAAAGCTAAATGAACTAAACTTGTATATGGTAAAGGATGGCCAACATTCAGGTTTCAGAAACATTATCGTAACAGATCCTCTACATCCTTATATACAAAATTTTTGGCCTCCCGGCTCAATACTAAGTTGGGCTGATAGCTTTATAATAGCATTATACGAGTATGTGTCTGCCATATCCGAGGATAGGCCTTTTGAGCCAAACTTTTATGACGGCGCCGCTAATTTAGCTGTCCTTGACGCAATACGAAAGTCTATTGAAGAAAATCGATGGGTTGACGTGGAGAAGGTTTGAGCACATTTTTAGCACCAACATTTTTATATTTATCACTATAATTTTTTCTATATTTAACTAATTTAATCATTAATAACAAATTTTTTAATCAAATTTTATCGACGACTTGATAGAAATACTTAAATAGAATATTTTTTTCTAATCAGTTTATGTCACAAGAAGCTAAGAAGGTTGATAGAAGAAATTTTCTAAACTATACAATTGCTGTCGTTATAACTGGCCTCATTGTTGGAGCTGGAACCTATTATCTAACTCCTAAGGGTAAAGAAGAGACGGTCACAGTTGAAAAAACTGTTACCTCAACAGTCACAGCATCACCCACTATTACTGTTACATCTCCAACCACAACTGCCCCACAGAAGACTTTAAGAATCTTGGGTTTTAGCGGAAGTCTAGGGGACCCTCACATACCGGTATTCGATGAATTTAGTAAACAGAAGAATGTGAAAATAGAGTACATAAGGATAGGTTACGACGAGCTTGCTGAAAAAGCTGTAAGCTTGCTGCAGGCTGGTAGCTCAGAATTTGATATCATATTCCAAGATGATCCATTCTTTCCAAGGCTCGCGAGTAAAGGTTGGATAGCGCCCTTAGACACACTCGGCCTAAAAAGGGATCCAGACGTTTTTGAAAGTCTCTGGGACCTAGGCAGTTGGCCTACACCCCCCTACATGGGTGCTGTTCCACCGGGAGAAAGGAGTAAGGAACCCCATGTATATGCTCTGCCACATTGTGGCGGTCCAGGCGAATTCTATGGTGTTAGAAAAGATTTGCTGGACCAGAAGGGACTATCTGTCCCAAAAAATTGGGATGAAGCACTTGAGATTGCTAAAGCCTTTTATGACCCGAATAAGCCCTTCTACGGGTGGGTATGTAGGGGCACCAAAGGTGATCCAATAGCATTTGACTCAATGACATTCCTCTATGATTACGGTATGCCCTACATGTTCAATGACAACTGGGAACCGCAGTTTAACACTCCAGAGGCGGTTGAAGGTTTCCAGATGTTCCTTAATTTTGCAAAGTATGCGCCACCAGGCTTACCCACATATGGTGCAACAGAATATGCTCTAGAATTCATAAACGGCAGGGTCGTAAGCGGGATGATTAACCCAGGTGATGTTGTTGCAGATATAGAGAAGCCTGGTTCAGCTTCAGCTGGGAAACTTTTATGGATGTTTCCACCCGCAGGTCCCAAGGCAAGAAAGGGTGTTCTAGGCGTTTTCACTGTAGTAGTTAACAACTTTTCCAAAAGCAAGGATTTGGCCATAGACTTGCTAAACTATCTTATCAGCGAAGAGGGGCAGATGATATTTGCGACAAAAGGTAAGGGGTGGCCGATCCGAAGGTCTTTGTGGAAGAAATCTGAGATAAATCAGGACCCAGTATTTAAGCCATTGTATCCAGCCTTGCCCGATTTCCTAGACTCTAAGCCGATACCATATCCTAGGACAACCGAATGGCTGACAATGGTTGACATATATGGTGGATACCTTAACGCAGCTTTAATTGGACAGCTTTCAGCGAAGGAGGCGCTTGATAAGGCTGCTTCAGAAATCACAGACTACCTAAAAAGAATAGGATACATTAAATAGCATCCTAATGACCTCAATGTCGAAAGATAAGCTCCTACTTATTATACTCTTCTTTTTTCTACCCTTTACTATAATGCTAGGACTATCAATACTTCCCACAGTATACTCCGTATACCTATCATTTTTTCAGGGTATGATGGAGAACTTTGTAGGCTTCAACAATTACCTATACCTTCCCAGAGATCAAAGGTTTATTGACGCTATTCAAGTCACATTCAAGTTTACAGCAATAACTGTCATCTCTCAGACAGTGATCGGCCTTATAATTGCGTACATGCTGTTCCAGCCTGAAGCAAGGTATAAGGGTGTTTGGCAGACACTCTTCATCCTACCACTCGCAATTCCACCGGTTGTCGCAGGTGTAATGTTCAAAATACTTTATCATCCATCATTCGGCCCGTCAGGCTTCCTTTCCCTTTTCGGTATTTCCCCTCCTCTCTGGCTGGAAGATCCTAATCTTGCACTATTCAGTGTTTCCGTTATCAATATATGGATGTGGACGCCCTTCACCTTCCTAGTATTCTATACAGGGCTTCGTGCAATACCGGGTGAAATAATTGAAAGCGCGAGCATAGACGGTGCTTCCGGGCTAACCATATTCACTAAAATAATCTACCCCCATCTAAAGATGCTTATACTTGTGATAATTATCTTTAGGACAATGGAAAACGTTCTCGCCTTCGATGAAATCATGGGCTCGACAGCCGGTGGCCCAGGCTTCACTACAACAACAATAGCTATGTACGTTTATAAGATTGCCTTTAAATCATGGGACCTAGGCTACGCTTCCTCAATTTCAACAATACTGTTTGTTGTAATCATTGTGTTCATTATCTTTTCTATTAAGTTGGCTTACCTGAGGGAGTAAGCTATGAGGGCGAAAATTTCCCGATTGCTTAAAAGTTTTCTCATACATTGTATACTTGTGTCCTTTTCAATATTCGTGCTCATACCAATATACTGGAATGTCATAACATCCTTTAAGACTCCTGTAGAGTTGTCTAGAATACCTCCAACAATTGTACCTCAATACCCTACCCTAGACTATTACTACGACCTCCTGACCATGAGACATTTTGCAGAATTGATAAGAAATAGTGTTATTGTCAGTGTGGGAAACGCCTCCATTTCCACGTTAATTGGCACACTACTGGGCTATAGCATATCAAAGCTAGTTTTATCCAAGCAAAGAAAAGAGTTGTTAACAATACTAGTTGCCGCCTTCAAATCTTTTCCAGTGCTCATTTTGATAATTCCCTATTACATGTTCCTAAACAGTATACATTTGATTGACACGTGGATCGGCTTAATAATACCATACCTCACTTTCGGTGTCCCCTTCGCAACCTGGACCATGAAAGGCTTCTTTGATGAGTTTCCGCAGTCAATGGAGGAAGCACCATTAATAGACGGATGTAGTAGAATTGGCGGGTTTTTTAGGATAACTTTAATGATACTTTTACCAAGTATATTTGTAGTCTTCATATTCACCTTCCTCTACTCGTGGAACGAGTTCCTCTATGCCCTAATACTTACATCGACATATAATTCTCAAACTGTCACCATAGGTGTTTTTGCTACTGTTTCAAAGTGGGAGATAGCTTGGCCTAAGATAGCGGCTGCAGGTGTCATGTCAGCATTACCTGTACTAGCCCTGTTCATGATTGTGAGAAGGTATATTGTTAGAGGTATAGTCTTCGGCATCGTTAAAGGATAGGTTTTCCCTTTATCGGCATCATTTAACATATTACAGAAACTTAGCAGTCAATATTCATATTATAAATTTTTTTGTTCAATTTTATAACAAAATTTGATACTATTTTCAAGCTAAAATAAAGGTAATTTTATATACGTAAGAATTTTAATTCTGACGTAAGGTGAGATTTTTGGCGATAAGGAAAAATCCATTACCTCCAATGTACCCTGGAGGCACAGCATACGGTGAAGAAGAACTTAAAGCTGTAAGTGACGTTATTAAAGCCCAGTCTCCGTTCAGATTTTACGGTCCAAGATTTTTGGACAAAACTGGAGAGTTTGAAAAAAGCTTCGCAAAATATATTGGAACAACCTATGCACTAGCTGTCTCCTCTGGTTCGGCTGCATTACATGTTGCCCTTAAAGCCTTAGGTGTGGGCGAAGGCGATGAGGTGATTGTCCCAGCATATGCTTGGGTTTCTTGTCCCGCTGCTGTAGTCGCATGCGGTGCGAAGCCCGTTATAGCGGAGGTTGATGAATCACTAACCTTGGACCCTGAAGATGTATCCTCTAAGATCACTAACAAGACGAAAGTGATTATGGCAGTTCACATGCGAGGTGCACCAGCTAATCTTAATGAACTATATAAGATTGCAAACGAAAAAAATCTCTTTCTCCTAGAAGATTGTGCTCAGGCTGTTGGAGGAAGTTATCGTGGAAGGAGGCTTGGTTCCATAGGTCATATTGGAACCCACAGTTTCCAGCTTAACAAGAATATTACTGCGGGAGAGGGTGGTGCTATAACTACAAATGATAACATCCTGTATCAACGTTCTATCATGATACATGATGCTGGAGCAATTTGGAGGCCCATTTATAGAAATATTCTTACAGAGAAGCCTGTTCCCGGATACAATTATAGGATAACAGAGTTGCAGTCAGCAATATTAATTGAGCAGCTTAAAAAACTGGACACGATTATAGCTACAATGAGGAAGAGGTGGAAGGAGATCAAGAACGGTATTTCCGACATAAAAGGTATAGAGTTGAGGAAAGAAAACGACCCAGATGGCGACACCTGTGTCTGCTTAGTTTTCTTTCTCGAAAACGCTGTTAAGGCACAAAAGTTTGTTAGCCGATTACAGGAAGAGAAAATTTACACAAGCTCTGGAGGATATCCTTGGCTCATCTATACAATGGGAAAACCTGACGGACATGTCTACCTGCACTGGCAGCATTATTACGATAGCCCAAAGGATGAAAGGGTTGCGCCTAAGACATTAAACTTAATAACCCGCGCAGTACACCTAGACATCAGCCCACTGCTTACAGACTATGATGTTGACACGATCGTAAAAGGGTTGCATAAAGTGGCAAAAGATCTTCTAGCATAAAATTATAATTTTTATTCATAAAATGCGGAAAGCATTTCTTTAATATACTTGTAGCCTATCTCCAACCCTCTTTCGAGAGGGATAAGTGGATCCTCTAACTCTACTATAAATGCGCCTCTGTAGTTAATCTCGTAGAGTGCACTTATCACCTTTTTCCATGGAATGTCTCCCCAGCCTGGCGCTCTAAAGCGGAATGTTCTAAACTTAGTGTTCATCGGCTCAGAAGACATTAATCCAGTCCTACTTTTCCTAAAATTTAACACTTCAACATCCTTTATGTGTACATTGAAAATTCGTGAACCAACTTCATATATGTATTCTATTGGGTCTATATCCTGCCATAGAATATGTGACGGATCATAGCATATTCCTAGGCTTGGATAATTGTCAACGGCCTTTAACAGTTTTAGAGTGTTTTCAAGGTTATAATTTAGGTTTCCAGGTTCCCCTTCAAACGCAAGCTTTACATTGTATTGGCTCGCATAATCTAGCAGTGGTGACCAGCGTTCAGCAAATATTTTGAAATATTCTTCCCAAATTTCGGCGTTTAAATCAGGAAATGGATACCATTTCCCCCACTCAGGTGAACCAGTGAAGACTGTTACTACTGAAACGTCTAACATGTTCGCTATCTCAATCGTCCTCTTTATTCTTTTTATCCCATAACTTATCTTTTCTCCAACTGCGCCCCTAAAAAGGTGGTCTGTGGTTTTATCATGGGGGCCCAGGATCAACTGGGCTTCATGGCTGTTACATACGCTAAATGGCTTAACATCATAGTATTTCATTATATTCTTCAATTCTCTTGCACTTTCTTCATTAAATGAATCCAGGTTTATATGCACATTTTCTTTGCTGACGAAAAATTCAACACCCCCATATCCTATTTTCGATATTTTTTCTAAAACCTTGTTTAAGGGCATATGCTTAAATGCTTCCAGCATTATACCCAATTGCAAAAGTTTTTCTCACCAAACTACATTTTTTTATAAACATTATTTAAGTTTTCCTAAAAATTCTTGCACTAAAGATGATGAATTATTTAGGAAATGTTTATTAGAATTTATATCCTTTTCTAGGAAGTTGAATTTATATGCCAAAATTTAGTCGCTCGGCCGTTTTAACCGCTCCTGGCCGAATCGAGTTAAGAGAGTTTCAGGTTCCAGAAGTGAAAGAGGACACAGCGTTGGTGAAAATAATCTATTCTGGAATATGTGGGACAGACCAGCATATGTATAAAGGTGAAAGGGTTCTCGACACATACTATGTTGATGAATTCAAACCCATCCCCTTCCCCCTTATACCTGGTCACGAAAATGTAGGTATTATAGAAGAGATAGGTGAAAAAGCGGCGTCTGTCATGGAATCGAATGGTGAACTGTTAAGGAAGGGTGACGTTATAGTTCCTGTATGCGACGTCTACTGTGGAAAATGCTATGTCTGTAAAAATTCTTACGGTTACCCATGGTGTGAAAATAAAACTGGATATGGTACATCATTGTCTTGTAAGAATCCACCATACCTACTTGGAGGGTGGTCAGAATACATGTACCTGCTTCCAAACGTTTATGTATTCAAGGTTCCATCCTCCCTTTCACCAGATATCGCTGTTTTAACGGAGCCGTTGGCTGTGGCCTTAGCGGCTATGGTCAAAGCTTTTCTTCCAACCTCCGCAGTAGACGTCGGTGGCTTCAGCATAGGCGACACGATTGTAATACAAGGTCTTGGCCCAATAGGTGCCTTACATGCTTTCTTAGCTAAAGTAGGTGGTGCCTCAAAAATAATTATGGTTGGCACCGGTTCGGAGTCAGATAGGTATAGAGAGAAGCTAATAAGGGAAATGGATTTTGCTGATGAAATAGTGAATGTTTCTGATGCTGGTATGCGTGTTAAAGAAGTTCTTAATATAACAAATAAAAGGGGTGGTGACGTCGTCTTCGAATGCACTGGCAATCCCAGCGCGTTTCTCGAGGGTTTAGAAATGCTTAGGGTGGGTGGAACATATTTATTGGTTGGCTCGTTTGCGGATGTTGGTACAGTATCAATAAATCCCACAATACACATAGTTGGTAAGGGTGCTAGAATTATAGGTGTAAATGGTGCACCATATCAGGATTATGGAAGAGCGCTTAATATATTAAACCGATACAAGGATGTGATGAAGATAGGCAATATAGTTACGCATAAATTTAAACTTGAGCATGTGGAGAAGGCTTTAGAAACCGCGTTAAGTAAAAGGTGTCTAAAGGTAGTAATTTCTCCGTGAGAGTATGCTTTCTCATAGGGAGAGGATATTAAATGCTGTGAATTACGAGGATGTCGATTACATACCATTAACATTAAGATGGGCTTTACGTAATTTCCTAAGGGACAAAAATAGGAAGTGGAAAGATGAAATAGATAGAGTTTATGATGAAATCCAGTTAGGCCTTGACCCTGTTGTCGAGCTCAAGTTTCCCTGTTGGCTGATTTCAAACGAGGTGAAGGCCAGAACTTTTCATAAAAAACTTTGGGGGGAAGAGGTTCTTGTTAAAGAATATGATACCCCTAATGGTAAACTAACTAAGGTGATCCGATTAACCAGAGACTGGCCCCACGGCTTAGAAGCTCCGCTCTTCGACGACTTCCAGGCTCCAAGGGCTAGGACAAGAAAATACTTGATAGAGAATGAAGATGATGTAAGAGCATTTTCAACCTTATTTAGAAGCATGTCAGACCTTGAGCTGCAAAAATTTTTAGAACATTATGAGCGGATCAAGAAATTTGCTGATGAAAATGAGCTTCCTGTAATAAACAATTTCAATGTTACAGAAAAGGATAACACTTTCTTTCTAGGAGATGCTCTAGCATGGGTCTGTGGCATAGAAAATATGATGCTTTTACCTTACAGAAATCCTACTCTCCTAGAAAAAATTTTAGATGTTCTACTGAAATTGAACAAACAGTATTTAAGCACATTGTTAGGAAATTGTAAACTTGACATAATCTGCTATAGGGGTTGGTATGAAAACACACTCTTTTGGACGCCTACATTTTATAAAAAGTTTATAGCGCCAAGAGTTAAAGAATTGATTGAAATCACACACCATCATGGAACAAAATTCTGCTACATAATGACATCAAATTTCATGCCTTTGGTTGGAATGTTCAAGGAATTGTCGATTGACATACTCTTCGGTCCTGATCCCGTGCAAGGAAACGTAGACCTAACAAAATTAAAGAATGAGGTTGAGGGAAGAATTTGCCTGTGGGGTGGCGTTAACGCTCCAATAATAATAGGATTAGGTACAAGAAGGCAGATAGAGGAGGCAGTTTTAAATGTCCTAAAATTATATCAAAACAGTGGCGGCCTAATATTATCTGCAATAGATACTTTAGAAGAGCATTTCCCATGGGAAAATATAGAATATATGATAGGTGTGTGGAAGAGGTTTAGATCAGGTGGAAGCTTATCGTCACATACTTCATACCAATATAGTGGAGGGTGTACTTCACCTTTGACATAAGTTTAGTTTTTACTAAAAAATTTCTGCTATTAAATATAATTTTATGAATGAAAAGTTTAAAAAATTTTTATTTTTCAACCGGTTTTACGTCCACAACCTTTTTATTACGTAATAGAGACAGCTTTCTCGTGGGGTTTATGACTAAGTGGAAGCTTCCTCCTAATGGAGGTCATATGGATAAGCCTACCGGCATA
>JBMFNX010000040.1:0-10490 GCA_049969935.1 Nitrososphaeria archaeon | reverse complement strand
AGCAAAAAGAAAAACTGCAACAAAACTCCACCTCCTAAAGCATGTTAAAACACTCCAAATTCTCCTTAGTTTCTTCAGAAAGAATTCTGCGAAAGCTTCTGCCAACAAACAGTATCACAACCTTACCTAATGTGGCACCGAAAGCGGAAGCAAGCACAGCAAGAAGGGGAAGTTGAAAAAGTGGAGCCATAAAAACAAGTATGGCAAGATAAGGTAAACTTACGTAAGGGATAGAATTAGAAACCATAGAAACAAAAAATATTCCAACATAGCCATAACTTTCAACCAATCCCGCCAAAAACCTCATAAATTCATGTTCCATGAGCAACACCAACAAACCATACTAAACCCAAATCCTACAATAGGGTATAATATAAATTTTGGAACCCTACATAAAACAAGATTGTTTGTCCTTTGGTCAGGGAAAAACATTAGATACCGTCCCCCCTTTGTTAGAAGAACCTTTTTAGCGCTCGAGAAAGGGGAAAGGGAATAGAATTCTAATAGAAGGATGTAAACAAAAATCTTATAGAACTCTATGAACTCCTAAACATAATCCAGTCTAATTGCCTTAACAGCCATCATATCGTGAACTTAGTAGCTATTCCAGCAGCACCGATATTAGATTCTCCTAATACTCTACTCTATTCTAACGCTTAAATGTCTGTTTAACTTTATCGGCCGAGGCGTCCTCTTCCATAAGGTAGGGGGTGAAAGCCGAAGATCTTATGTATTCCCTTCATTGTAATCGTTATCGTCTGTATGGCTGGAAGAGCCGGCAGGCCTGGACATGAGATAGGCTGAAGTTGCGCCTGTGGAGATCGGCCTCCGTAACCTACATTACAGACGTGGTTCAAAGGAAAGTTTCCGCTGACGGGGAAACTGTGCTCTGAGTGAATAGGGGGTCGATTATGGTCGCGGAAGCAGGAATCTCGCGAAAGTTGGGGTGTTCACGTGCAACATATTCACTATTGTTGAAAATATATGGCTAGATACATGACTAAATATATTCATACTTTAAATTAAAAAATAATATTAATAATAATATTTATATTTCTTAATAAAAATGGTGTTAGACGAGCTAAATTGTATCATGATGAAAAGCTTCTAAAAGCATTAGAAGAAAAAGCAAAAACTCTTAGGAAATATAGCTTAATGATGATAAAAAGTGCTGGAATAGGTTGGCTCGGAGGCTCCTTTTCTGAAGCTGAAATCGTAACCGCCTTATACTTTCATCATATGAGGCATGATCCCAAAAATCCGAATTGGAGTGAACGGGATAGATTAGTGATCTCCAAAGCGCATTGTTGTGAAATGATATATGCTGCACTAGGTGAAGCTGGATATTTTTCTAAAGACGAATTCCAAAAATATGGTAGAATGGGTGCTATGTTGCAAGCGCATACAGATAAAAGGACCGTGCCTGGCGTCGAATATTCTGGAGGTTCACTTGGTGAAGGCTTATCGTTTGCTGTTGGACAAGCATTGGCGGCAAAGATAGATGGTGCAAGCTACCGTGTTTACTGTATTATAGGTGATGGTGAATGTGATGAAGGCCAAATATGGGAGGCAGCAATGTTTGCAGCCCATCATAAGCTTGACAATTTAACTGTTCTATTAGATCATAATAAGTTCCAGTCAACAGGAGAGGTTCAAGCTAAAATAAAATTAGATCCTTTAAGTAAAAAGTGGGAAGCGTTTGGATGGCATGTGGCTGAAATAGATGGACACAATTTAAAACAAATACTTGACACTCTTGATGAGGTAGAGCAAGTTAGATATAAACCTCATATAATAATCTGTCACACTATAAAGGGGAAAGGTGTTCCAATATTTGAGGGAAAAAATCTGCATTTTGTAAAAGTTACTGATGAAATGTATAATGAAGCATTAAAGTTTTTGGGGTGTAAAGAATGATAAAAGAATATGTTAGAGAAAATTTGAATGAGACAAAAACAATGTACCAAGCATATAACGAAGCAGTAATAGAACTTGCTAAAGAAAACGATAGAATAGTTCTCTTATATGCTGACTTTCCATCTGATATTGCTGGCGAATTTTTTAGAAAAGAGTATCCTACACGAATATATGATTTCGGAATAGCTGAAGCGAATATGATAACTGCCGCAGCGGGCCTCGCCTCATGCGGTAAAATTCCATTCACGCATTGTCACGGAATATTTGCTTTAGGACGAGCCTACAATCAAATAAGACAAAACATAGCATATGATAAGCATAATGTGAAAATAGTATTGTGTAATAGTGGTATGCTTTGGCCATTTATGGGCGGCTCTCACCAAGTTATTGAAGATATTGCAGCGCTTAGGGCAATACCTAATATTGTGATTTTTTCTCCTGCTGATGCAGTAGAAACCAAGAAAGTTGTTAAAGCCGCAGCAGAATATATTGGTCCAGTTGCAATTAGGTTAGCAAATCCACCAGCACCAATTATATACAAGGATGATTATCCATTTGAACTCGGAAGAGCTACATTACTAAGAGATGGTGATGACATAACAATATTTGCCACAGGCATATTAGTTAGTGAAGCACTTATGGCCTCGAACATCCTAGCTAAAGAGAACATGAGTGTACGCTTGTATGATGTGCATACAATAAAGCCAATAGATGTTAACACAATAGTTAAAGCCGCGCAAGAGACTGGTTTAATAATAACAGTTGAAGACGGGAACATATTAGGTGGATTAGGGGGTGCAATATCAGAAATTGTTACAGAATTTTATCCGGTTCCAGTTAAAAGGATTGGAGTCAAAGATGTGTTCGGGCAATCAGGCACTGTTGATGAATTAAAAACCCTCTACGGCCTTTCAGCATCACATATTGTTGAAACAGTTAAATCTTCTCTAAAAATTAGAAAATAGTGCTCAAAAGCTAATCAGTTATCCCAATACTTGTAATATAATGATCTAATAAATAGACATAGTAATTTGATGCAAAAATGCATTCTCATATAATCTCTATCAGGTTTTCAGCAAAAAAAAATTTATATATTTACTAAAGAAGATATACTAGCATGCTGTTTGGCAAAAATTTTAAGGCTATCTCAAGAATGGCCTTCGCCGCTATAATAGTCGTCATCATCATTATAGCTGCACTAGCAGTTTATCTTGCATTACCGGGAACTACAACCACCACAACTACATCAGCAACAACATCTACTACAACAACCGCTCCTGCTACTAAAACACTTAAGTTATGGATTCAAGCATATTCTTCTACCATAGACAGAGAGAAATGGGAGACCATTTACAAGGAATTTGAGGCTCAAACAGGCATTAAGGTCCAAGTTTCAGAATTTAGTGCATCCGATCTTACTGCAAAATTTACAGCTGTCTTGGAAGCGGGCGTTCCAGAAACCTTCCCTGACCTCTACGCGTGGTCGACAACATTTAATGTTATGTGGGCTGCAAAAGGACAACTTGCTCCATTAGATGATATAGTGGACTGGCTTTATAAGAATTGGGGGTCTGATATAATCGATCAAAACTTTCAAATGTGTAAGTGGATTGGCCCAGACGGGAACAGAAGATATTATGCTGTTTCAGTTGGCTTCGTAACCCAGTCCATGTTTGTAAGACAGGACATACTTGAGAGGGCTGGCCTAACCTTAAATGACCTTTCCACCTTTGACAAATTTAACAGGTCCCTGTATATTCTTAGAGACAAGATAAGGGAATGGGGTGAAAACATGTTCCCCTTAGATATTCAAGTATCCGCTGTCGCACCTACAGATGGTACATACGACTATTGGCTGCTATGGCGACTATTTTCTGGTGTTGCACCAGTTGATGCAGAAGGAAAAATCTATGTAAACGATACACAACAACATTATGATGCTCACGCTAAAGCGACAGCACTGCTTGCAAAATGGTATAAAGATGGAATAATATCCAAGGCAGCTTTAACAGAAGCAGAAGTTGACAATAACGTGAACTTTCTTACAGGAAGAAGTGTTATGACCTTTAACGGTGTAGCAAGCATTTATGTACAAGCAAAGGCCCAGCATCCAGATTGGAAGATAGCTGTAGTACCATTACCAGAAAACCCAGCAAGTGGCGCAAGTAGAACAGTGATCGTTGAAATTCGTCCATACATGATTCCTGCAAACTTGCCTGAAAATAGAGCTAGTAATGCAAAGGCCTTCTTAAAGTTCATATTAAATAGGACCAATTACGAGAAATGGTTTGGTACCCAAGGCGGCTTCGGATGGCTTGATGCACCAATGTTCAAAAGCATATTGAATAAAGAACCATACTTAACAGACCCAGTTTGGAAAGGTGTTAGAGAAGGCATACTTAGTGGTACAATAGATCCTGCAACAATACGTCCATCATTTTCAATATTGCATGCACAGTCATTTTTCATGTTAACAGCAAGCAAGGTAATGCTTGATGTAATGACCCCCGCAGACGCTGCGAAGACAATCGTTAACCAAATATATACTTCGGTGAAAACTTATGATAAAGGGTTTAAAGCATAAACCCTCCTATAATTTTTTTGCAATATTACCAGCACTTATAGTTTTTCTTGCACTCCTACTTTTTCCACTAATATACGAGTTTATCTTAGCTTTTCAAACATATGGTGGAACCTTCTCCCTTAAAAGTATGACGTATGTGATCTTTGACCCCCTATATAGAGGCTCCCTAATTCGTCTTATAATTTACATCACAATCGATATTACAATAAAATTTGGTTTCGGTCTCATAACTGCTGTAGCATTAAGACAGGTTAAAGGTGGTAAAATTTTATGGGGTGTTCTTCTTTTACCGTGGACTATTCCATTGGTGCCCGCACTCTTCATCTGGTATTGTCTTTATCACCCAGAATGGGGTACAATAAACTACATTTTAAAATCAACTGGAATTGTTAAGATGCCAATTATGTTTTTAGGTGATCCAAATATAGCATTATATTCGGTTATATGGGCTCATGCTTGGAGATTTACTCCCCTATGGACGACAACATTGCTTGCCGGCCTCTATGGTATACCAGAAGAATATTATGAGAGTGCAAAAGTTGATGGTGCCACCCCCTATAAGACTTTTATGAAAATAACTCTTCCAATGATAAAAAAGTTTCTATTAATGAATGCTGTCCTATCCCTTATATGGACTGCTGGAGATTTTGCAAGTGTCTGGATTTTAACTCGAGGAGGTCCCGCTGACTCAACACATATTGTAGGATCGTATGCTTACTGGTTTATGTTGGCTGAAGGAAACTTTAATATTGCTGCCGCGGCTCTCGTTTGCGCGCTTCCTCTAATCTTGGTGCTGATGATAATATTCATGAAAATTTTGCAATGGAGGGGTTAATTTGTTACCTGAATTAAAGCCTGAACATTTTTCAAAACTTCTAGCAATAACCTACTTAATCTTCTTCTCGCTATTAATGCTCTATCCCATATACTGGGCTTTTAGTGGCGCCTTTAAGTCAGACATAGAAATATTTAATCCTGCCCAAATTTTTCCAACAAAAATCACTCTTGCATCTTTCCTTCCCCCCTTCTTCCAATATATATATTATAGGTGGATTGGCAACAGTTTTTTTGTTGCAGGAATCGCGACACTAATAACTGTAATGATAAGTGTTCCCGCTGGCCATGCACTCGCGAGGGCCAGAGGCCGATTTTATAGAATACTTTCCACAGTTCTGATATTAGCATATTTGTTTCCAGCATACTTTCTGATAGTTGGTTTTGTAAAGTTACTTTCAACTTGGGGTCTAATAAACACACATTTAGGCCTAATTCTAGTCTATGTATCATTTAACACACCATATGTAACCTACCTTGTTTATTCTTACATGTTCGCAGTTCCAGCAGAACTTGAAGAAGCTCTTTTAATAGACGGCTATAGCAAATGGCGAGTTCTAACAAAAATAATATTTCCTCTATCATTTCCAATAATTATTACAGGTGCACTTTGGACCTTCATGTGGTGTTGGAACGAAATAATATACGCTCTAGTTGTTTTAAGCTCACCAGACCTTTTAACTGCACCAGTCGGTTTAGCCACACTTCAGCCAGGAGAAAGTATTACACCTTGGAGTACATTTTGGGCCTTTTCACTAATCTACTCTATACCACCATTAATTGTATTCTATTCGCTACAAAAATACTACATTTCTGGGCTCATGAGAGGGGCTGTGAAAACAGCCTAAACACTTTTATCACCCTTAGTAAATTGTTTAGAATGTGATAATAGTATGAAAGCTGTAGTAAAAGAAAGGGTGGGTGAAGATGGCACACTTCTAAAAGATGTCAATATTCCAGAAATAGAAGATGATGAAGTTTTAGTTAAAGTTATGGCATGTGGTGTCGGTGCCGGGGACTATAAGCTTTACAAAGATGACCCCTATATTCTTGATATGGCGAAATTGCCAGTCGTTTTAGGGTTAGAGAATTCTGGTGTCGTAGAAGCTGTTGGTAAGAAGGTTAAAAAATGGTCATCAGGTGATAGAGTCGTATGCGATGGATACATACAAACGTGCGGTGTATGCGAATACTGTAGAACAGGATATTATATAATGTGTAGGGAAATCAAATGGTTTGGAAGAAGTGTTGATGGTGCAATGGCAGAATATTTTAAAGCTCCAAGTAGAAGCTTGCACAGAATTCCAGACAATATTTCTTTTAAAGAGGCTGTTGTAGTTGAAGATGCCAGCGTAGTATATAATGCTCTCTTCCAGAGATGTAAGATTGAACCGAATACGAAAGCTGTAATACTAGGTCCTGGTGCAATAGGCCTAATAGGATTACAGATGCTGAAAATAAATGGTGCAAAAAAGGTTCTCGTGGCGGGCTTATCATTGGATCAAACAAGACTTTCGATTGCAGAAAAGCTTGGTGCAGATGTAACAGTAGAAGTTGATAAGGAAGACCTTAACAAAATTGTACTAGACATATTTGGACAGGACGGTGTAGACCTCGTCCTTGAAGCCTCAGGTGCACCTGAAGCCATAGCTCAAGCGGCAAAACTGGTTAAACGTAATGGGGCAATAGTTGCAATAGGAATCCCACCACCAACAGCAGAAACACTTTTCCCATGGAGAGTGCTAGTTACAAACTCAATCAAAGTGTATGGTACATTTGGTGCAACAGCAATATCTTGGGACAAAACATTCGAAATGTTTTCAACAAAAAAAATTCATCTAGACTTTATAATAGATAAAGAATATACTATAAACAGATGGAAAGACGCTTTCAAAGCCTTCGCAGAAAGAGAATCAATGAAACCACTAATTATACCATAATCAGAAAATTTTAACATAATTTTATTTTTTATAAAAAAATTTAGCTAAAATTTGTAAATAAATAACAGAAACATTTTAGAAAAGTAAACTTAATATAAAAGTAAAATAATATAATGAGTGAGCGAAAATTGGAAGAGAAGGTAGTGGAAATGGGAATAGGGCTGCCTCTGCCTATAAGAAAATTGCCCGATCCCCCTGCTCTCACGATAAAAGGGTACCTAAAATGGTGCGGCCCAGCTCTTATTTTAGGCTCTCTTGGTATTGGAGGTTTTGAAGCATATCATGCTGCTTATGTTGCAAACAAGGGATTTATCGGAATATTTTGGTTATATCTTCTCTCAACATTCTTTCAAGTTCTAATAAATAGGGAAGTGGGCCGCTGGACCATGGCTACAGGCGAAACTCTCACGCAAGGTGTATCAAGGTTGAAGCCAAAATTCTTTTGGCCAATATTTACAACATTCTGGGTTTCCTTTTACCTTTGGCCTGCTTGGATAACGGGTGCGGCTGCCGCGGTAGCAGCTTTAACAGGTCTCTTAGATTGGGTGATATGGAGTATAATTGTATTGGTCGCTACGCTCCTCGTGCTCTATTTTAGTCCCAAAGTATACTCTGCGATCGAAAAAATTATTGAAGTAATCTTTTTTGTTGGCGTTATTGGCATTATCATGTTTTCGCTTTTGGTCGCCACCCCTACATCCTTCTTAGAAACATTGGAAGGGTGGCTAATTCCAATGATACCTGCTGGTATAACATGGTCTATTTTAGGTCCATTCTTTCTTCAGCCTGGCGGTGGTCCTGTAAACTATTTTCACACTTATTGGGTTAGAGAACGTGGTATGGGGATGGGTGCTTATATAGGAAAGGTTACTGGTCTTACAGCCAAGCCTGAGGAGATTACGCCGGTGGGCTGCACTTTTGATGCAAGTGATCCAAATGAAATTAGAAAGTGGAAAGGTTGGATGAGAGTGAATACTATAACCTTAATCTTCTTTATGGCCCTTGCCAGCATTATGGTAACATTCTTTGTCTCCCTCTTAGGTGTGGTTTCAATTGAAAAGGGTATAGCTGCACCCTCGGGTTGGAAAGTTGCTGTAGTGATCGCCGATTTACTTGGTAAGATGTATGGGCCAATAGTATATACTCTATTGCTCTTTGTTATTTTTATAGGTTTATTTGATACACAGTTTGGCTTCTATGATGCTATAGCTAGAACCTTTGCAGACACTGTATGGGTAAATTTTAGAAAGATTGCTGGAAAAAGAAGTTATAGATTCTGGTATTTTGTCTTCCTAACAATAGGTTCTATTGTATGTTTGGCCGTTGTACCATTAGGCACACCATATATAATATGGCTTGTCGTGAACTGGATTGCATTCGTTATACAGATAATATGTACAGTTCCAATGCTCTACTTAAATATTAAATTTCTTCCCAAAGAAATACGTCCAAGTATATGTACAGCTATTTTGCTTATAGTCTTCCAAATAGTGTTAGCCATAGGATTCGTTTTATGGGGTCTAGAACTATTCAAAGTCTAAAAAGGTGTAAAACCTTATCCCCCTTATTTTTTTATGCTAGTTTTAAAAGGGGAGCGTGCAAAGTTTATAAAATAAACCAGAACTATTGTTGTCGATGATTTTTGAAAGCTATAGTAATTAAAAAACCTTACGAAATTTCTATAGAAGATGTGGGTGTCCCAGAAATCGGTCCCGGTGAGCTTCTTATAAAGGTTAAGGCTGTTGGAATATGTGCCTCGGAAGTGCATGCTTTCCAAGGCACTCATCCCTTCAGGATTCCGCCAATAATATCTGGTCACGAGTTCTCTGGGGAAGTTGTCAAAGTCGGCGATAATGTGCACGGATTTGTTGAAGGTGATAGAGTTACGGCTTTCCCAATAATAGCTTGTGGCTCCTGCGAATACTGCATTTCAGGTAAGAATAACTTGTGTGAGAATAGAATAGTTCTTGGTACATCAAAGTGGCTTGGCCCGTTTGGAGAATATGTAAAGGCACCGCAAACTGTTGTTTACAAGATCCCTGATGACATCACATTTGATGAGGGTGCATTAATAGAACCCCTAGCTGTTGGTTTACATACATTTAAAAGAGCTAATATCAAGCAGGGTCAGACGATAGCAATTTTTGGAGCAGGCGCAATAGGACTATCAACCCTTATCGCAGCAAAGTATTTTGGTGCAAAAACATTAGTATTTGAGCCCATTGAGTTTAAGGCTAATATTGCAAAAAAACTTGGAGCTGACATGACAGCTAACCCACTTACACAAGAGACTAAAAAAATTCTATCCGAAATATCTCCCAAAGGTGTTGACGCAGCTATAGACTGTGCTGGTGTAAAAAATAGTTTTTTAAACGCTATAGAAGCTGTGAAAAAAGATGGAAAGGTAGTTGTCACAGCCCTATTTAAGGACAAAGTTGAAGTAGACCCACTGACCATTATGTTAAGAGAAATTAGTATCTCGGGTTCACAAATGTATACTAGTGAAGAGTTTAAAGAGGCTGTATCCTTAAGTTCCAAGGTCAAAGAAAAGTTAGACCAACTTATAACTCATAAAATGAGCTTTGAAGAAGCAGAAGAAGCCTTCAACCTAATGCTAAAAAATAAGGCAATAAGAGTAATTTTATATCCATAAATTAAAAGTCAAAATCATATTTCAAATAATATATAATTTAATGTTACATATTTAAGAGTATTCAAAGTCATTTTAAACAAAATCTCCTTCTCCCTTTGATAGTTTCATAGGTGGTGACGTTTATAAAACCGCTTCATTAAGAGAAGTCCTTCCCTATCTGATTAATAGTGTCGAGGTAAGCTTGATAACCTCGATCCTGACTATAATCCTAGCGACTTTGACGGCTTACTCCATCTCCAGATTCAAAACAGGCGGTATGAACCTTCTAAACTGGATCTTCTCTATGAGGATGCTTCCACCAATTGCAGTTGGTGTACCCATTTACGTACTTTTCTATCAATTAAAGATTTTGAATACTTGTCTATACAGTATTTGCATCGTCGTTTAGTGTATGGGTGCTGGTGTCATTCTTTAATGAAATACCTCAAGAGCTTGATGAAGCAGCATACATAGATGGGTGTGGTCTGTTTCAGACATTTTTAAGAGTTATTCTACCCATTAGTCTACCTAGAATAATTACAGTCTTCGTGATCTCATTTACATTGTCTTGGGGAGAATTTCT
>JBMFNX010000039.1:0-10513 GCA_049969935.1 Nitrososphaeria archaeon | reverse complement strand
ATATACAACTGGATATTAAAGAATGGGCTATCGTGACAACATCAAGATGTTAGCTAAAACTTTTTAAGGTTAAAAGGTAAAAGATTCTATTATGAAGGGTATCATATTACATGGTGGTGCTGGCACTAGGCTTAGGCCCCTAACTTTCAGTGGCCCAAAGCAGCTTATTCCTGTAGCTAACAAGCCTATAAGCCAATATGTTTTAGAAGATTTGAAGAACGCTGGTATTAAAGATGTTGCGATTGTTTTGGGTGAAACTTTTCCCGAGCTTGTTCAACAATATTATGGTGACGGTAGCAGATTTAATGTTAGGGTCAAATATGTTTTTCAGGGTAAGCCTCTTGGTATTGCTCACGCTGTAAGCTTGTGCAGGGATTTTGTTGGAGAAGAGTCTTTTGTACTATATTTGGGTGATAATCTTTTGCAGCATGGTATTAGAGGATATCTTGAAAATTTTTTTGAAGGAGACTATGATGCATACATTCTTTTGAAGGAGGTTGATGATCCAACAAAGTTTGGTGTAGCAAAATTTGATGGAAAAAAGCTTGTCGCTCTAGTGGAGAAGCCTAAGGTTCCTCCAAGCAAATATGCCCTTGTCGGAGTATACTTTTTCAAGCCAATAGTATTTGATGTGATAAAAGATTTGAGGCCAAGCTGGAGGGGTGAACTTGAAATTACCGACGCACTTCAGCTTATGCTTGAGAGCGGCTATAATGTTGGCTACAGTTTTGTTGAAGGCTGGTGGCTTGACACTGGCAAAAAGGATGACATCCTATACGCTAACTCACTAATATTAGACGAGCATATAATAAGGGAAATCTTTGGCACTGTTGTAGAATCTAAGGTTGAAGGCCGTGTTTCTCTTGGTGAAGGAAGCAAGCTTGTAAACAGTGTCGTGCGTGGTCCAGCAGTAATAGGCAGAAACTGTGTTATAGAAGATTCATTTATCGGCCCATACACTAGCATAGGAGACAACGTAAGCATATTGAACAGTTCAATAGAATATTCTATCATATTAGACAATGCTATAGTAAGAGATGTTGAAAGGCTTGAAGAGAGTCTTGTTGGAAAGAACGCTAAAATATTCAAGAACAGGGTAAGAAATTCTGTGAAACTTCATGTAGGAGACTATTCTGAAATAGAACTTTAAGGTGATGCTGGAGAGGCTAAAAAGCTGTCCTCACATGAGGAGGACATTCCATGTTTTGACTTTAGCTCTTACATGGAAACTCGACAAGAAAGCCTAGAGTTTTAACTCTGGGATGAATTGTCGAAAATTTTAAATGCAGTGATAAGTTGTATAGATTTGTGGAAGCGTGTCAAACATTCTAATGAAAAGGAATTCAAGAACCAGAATAGAGTTGAAGTCTTCCCAACTTCAGATCTAATAGGCTTTCTTTCAAAACTGGAACACAAGTGTAGGAACTATAGGAACTATTCAAACTTATATGTAATCTTCGAATCTCTCAAGTGATAAACTTATTAGCTTACCTCAAAAAACATTCGATTATGTTGAATCCTGTAAATGAATTTCTTAACATAGTAAAAGGGGATTCTTGCATGCTTAAACTCTCATTTGGAATGTTCTCTTGTTTAAAAGTAAACATTTATTTAGGTTCTTGCCCTCATCTTATCTGAAGATGGTCTTGAGCGAATACATTGTAAAGTATGATCCTAGCGCAGACGCACTCTATATTAGGATTCGTGAGGGTAAGGTGGTGGAAAGTGATGAAGTTGGAGATAAAATAATAGTGGATTATGATATAGAAGGCAACGTTGTTGGAATTGAAGTGCTTGAATTTTCTAAAAAGAAGATAGATCTCAATGAACTTGTAGTCAAAGGCCCGAGGATGCTGGTAAAGATTTGAAAATAATATTCACATTACATGCTCTTGAACGTATAAAGGCTAGAAATATCAGCAGAAATGAGATTATCTCATGTATAGTAAAACCTGATAGGGTTGAAAAACTTAACGAAATCACTAGAGCTTAAGAAATGGATAGTAAACTTCTCCTAGTATTTTATAGGCCAGAAAATGATAATATAGTTGTGATAACCGCATATATAAGCTCAAAAATACATAAATATCTAAAATGAAATACAATCTAAAATGTTTTCTGAAAAATAGTCTTCTTTTTCTAAAGTTAGCTGATACAGGAAACTAATCTTTTGTCATCTGTAGAAGCTAACATATTATTTGTTGAGGCGGAAAGGAAGCTCAAGCATACTAAAAGGGAGTTTGAGGAGGAAGACTATGATTCCACTGTTGGAGACTAATATTGTTGCATTCAAATATGTATGAGGTCACTTCTTCTAGCATACGGTTGCAGTATAATATCGAAAGCACGTGGCGGTCTCTTACAGATTTTCTCAAAAGAGCTTGTGCATAAAGGGACATTTCCAAGGAATGTTGCAAAAGAAATAAACGGAATCATCTCTTTAAGGGCTAGAGCGGACTATGCTGCCATGTTTGTTAGCAGAGAAGAAGCTGTTAGAGCATTAGAAGTATGCAGGAAAATCTTTCAGAAGACAAAAGAAATACTATCTAAAATACTATAGTAATCTGGTGTGTTGAATAACTGACGATAAACTTATTAGCTTGCCTCAAAAACATTCGATTATGTTGAATCCTGTAAAGGAACTTTCTATGCCAGGTGTAAGGCTTTTTGAGCTTACAAGATTTCCTGACGAACGCGGTATCTTCACAGAAATCTTTCGCATGGACTGGAAAAACCTTTTGGGCGAAGATTCTATTGTGCAGGCCAACTTTTCGATAACATACCCTAACATTGTTAGAGCATGGCATAGGCATGAAAGAGGCCAGGTAGACTATTTTCTTGCTATAAAGGGTTCTATAAAAGTTTGCGCATACGATGAAAATGAGTCTCAAATGGTTGAAGTAATATTGTCAGAGGATAGGATGCAGATTCTAAGGATTCCAGGACACTACTGGCACGGCTTCAAGGTTGTAGGCCCTGAGCCAGCATACCTAATATATTTTGTGAACAGACTATACGATTACCAGAAACCTGATGAAGTTAGAAGGCCCTGGGATGACCCCAACATTGTTCCAAAGAAGATTAATGGTAAAAGTGATGATCCAAGATGTAATAAGGCTTGGAACTGGTTTTATCCAGTCCATAGGTGAAAAAGTTTGCGTATCTTGGTAACTGGAGGCTATGGTTTCATAGGAAGCAATTTCATAAAATACATGCTCAACAAATACAATGATATTAGAATAATTAACGTCGACAACCTATCATATGGTTCAAACATAAGCAACTTGAAGGAAATAGAAGATGATAGAAGATACGGGTTTGTGAAAGGAAGCATAAACGACATAAAACTGATGAATAGTATGGTGAAAGAGGTTGATGCGATAGTCAACTTTGCAGCAGAATCACATGTTGACAGAAGCATCGTGGACCCACAATCTTTCTTCAAAAGTAATGTGGAGGGTGTGCTAGCGGTTCTTGAGGCCATAAGAAGCTCTGGAAAAAATATAAGGTTCATCCAAATTTCATCAGATGAAGTTTACGGCGATATTTTAAAGGGTTCCTTTAGAGAAGATGATAGGATTAAACCTTCAAGCCCATACGCTGCCTCAAAAGCATGCGCTGACCTACTATGTCTAGCATACTATAGAACATATGGCATTAACATTAGTATAACAAGGTGCACAAACAACTTTGGCCCATACCAGTTTCCTGAAAAGCTTATCCCAAAAACAGTTATAAGGGCAATGTTGAACTTAAAGGTTCCAGTATATGGTACTGGAAAAAATGTTAGGGACTGGATATATGTGCTAGACCACTGTGAAGCCATAGACAGGGTTCTATTCAATGGCAGGGCTGGTGAAATATACAATGTTTCAAGCGGAAACGAGCTTACAAACATACATGTTGTCGAAAAAATCCTAGACCTACTAAATAAGCCTAGAAACCTTATAGAGTTTGTTGAAGACAGACCTGGACATGATATAAGATACAGCCTGAACTCGAACAAAATATTTAGAGAACTAGGCTGGAAGCCAAGGCATAGGTTCGAGGACGCTCTAAAAAGTACAATAGAATGGTATGTGGAAAACGAGTGGTGGTGGAAGCCATTAGCTGATGAACGAATTCTACATCCAACACCATGGAAGCTTAAATGGTAGCGGCCATGAACATCCTAGTTACTGGAGCAAGCGGCCTACTCGGCTCAAAGCTTACAAAAATTCTTGTGAGCAAAGGCTATAAAGTTTACTCCACCTATTTTGGCAATAGGCCAGAACATGGGATTCCAATAAAATTAGACGTATCAAACGAAAACGATGTGGAAAATGTTTTTGAAGCCTCTAAACCAGAAGCTGTTGTCCATGCTGCAGCATTAACAAACGTTGACGCATGCGAACTTAAAAGAGAGCTCGCATGGAAAACAAATGTTATTGGAACAAAAAACATTGTGAAACTATCAAAAAAGTATAATGCGTTCCTCGTATACATTTCAACAGACTACGTGTTTAAAGGAGATAGGGGCATGTACTGTGAAGATGATGTGCCTGAACCGATAAACTACTACGGTTACACAAAACTTAAAGGTGAAGAGGAAGTGGAAGGCATGCTTAAAGAATATTGTATTGCGAGAACAAGCGTCATCTACGGTTCCGTTCCAGCTTCAGGAAAAGCAAACTTTGTCCTATGGATAATAGAGAAGCTGAGGAAAGGTGAGCCAGTAAACGTTGTATTAGACCAATACAATTCTCCAACACATAACACAAACCTTGCAGAAATGCTGTCAGAAATAATAGAAAAAAGGATAACTGGAACATACCATTTGGCTGGAGCGACAAAAATAAGCAGATATGATTTCGCAAAACTTGTTGCAGAAACATTTAACCTAGAAAAAAATCTAATAATGCCGACAACATCAGACAAAATCTCTTGGACAGCACAGAGGCCAAAGGACTCGTCACTGAACATTGGTAAGGCATTAAGAATATTAAAAAGCAAGCCTCTTGACATACAAACTTCTCTCAAAAGGTTAAGGCATGAAATGAGCTTCTCTTAAACCTTTTTTATCCTAAGGGAATCCTGTCCTCTAACCTTTTTATCACAAGCCTTTTGCTTAACCTATTCGGTAAAATCGTGTGCGCCATAATCTCTAATGGTGTTAGCCTTATCAATGGTGCATTATCAACTTTTATCCTACAACCCCTCCTCATCCTCTCTCGTGCATAGTTTATTCCATACACTATCGCCCTCGACACACTTTCTATGGATTTCTTGCCTACCATTGCTGGGATAAGTCTAAAAATTGATGCTGGTACAGCAAGTTTTTTGAACCTACATTCTGCTATAAGTCTGAAAATGAGCCTGTTTCTAACATTACATTCGTCAGCCAACATATTATATTTTGTGAACGTGGTTCCACCATAATGTGTTCCTGTCTCAACTGGAACATATTTTGACTTATAGCCTAGGCTCCACAATCTTAAGCCTATTAGGTCGTCATCCAGGTACCCGAATGCTTCTGGAAAATAGACTTCACCAAGTTTCTTTAAGGCCTTAACCCTGTAAACAGAATATGCTCCACACGTGTATGTCACATTATGTGAACGGTTCACGTAAGAATGGTTTCTCTTCCCTAACCCTATAGCGTAGGATACTAGAAACTCGTCTAGAAGGTGGCCTGCACAATTTATAGTCCCATTAGGGGATCTTAAAAGGCCTTGAACAGCACCAGCACCCATATCTTTTTCAAGAAACTCTAC
This sequence comes from Nitrososphaeria archaeon, assembly GCA_049969935.1. GTDB lineage: Archaea > Thermoproteota > Nitrososphaeria > JACIWG01 > JACIWG01 > JACIWG01. The sequence continues at coordinate 4,760 of JBMFNX010000039.1, read as the reverse complement.
CATTTTCAGTAGACTTTCATTTTCAACTATAACATCATCGTTAACTACAGTAAAGTATTCGCTTTCTCCATTAAGAAGGTATCCTAAAAGGTTTCCACCAGCATACCCATAATTTCTCGAACTCCTATAAAATCTCATAACCCCCCTCTTATCAACCTTCTCCATATTTTCTCTCAAAATCCTATCACTTCCATCATTCGAACAATTGTCTAGTACTAAAATAGAAAGTTTAGGGTAATCTAAATCATACAATGACTTTAAAGACTTTAGAACCAAATCTATAAAATTTATAGAATTATAGTTGATCCAAACTAATGTAACAGGCTTAAACACGGTCTCTCACACATCCAACCTACTTCCTCTTTTTCAAAAAGATTTCATTTATAATCTTAAACATCTGTAAAGCTCCCGGTCGCTTGGAATATTCCTAACATGCTTAACGATCAAAGCCTTCAAAATTCCCAATAGATTCCTAGGAGGCCTACCAGCACCCTTATGGCGATAAGGCTTCCAGACAACATCCTCCAAACATCATCGATAAACAAGAAAGTATCAAAACCAAAAATTTAGCAACATCATAGCGTGTGGCATGTGATTAAAAACGGATGTTGTAGCAATCTACGATCGGAAAGGGTTGCTCACCAGTGTGTGTACGCATGCGCGTGAACATTTATATCTGGCATTTTTTATGGAATAAATTGTGGTTAGCATGAAAGCAACTGTATATGTGGACAAGCAGGGTCGCACGGTTCTCCCTAAGGATGTGAGAAAGGCCCTGGGATAGAGGGGGAGGCGGAAATGGTATGCAGGGTTGTTGGAAATAGGATTATACTGGAAAAGTTCTCTATTGACTCGATCCGTAAAGCCTTCGCCGAGCTTGAGGAAATGGCTCCAAGTCTGGAATTGGATACGGTGAAGGTTGAGGGTGAAGATAAATACGTTGACAGGGAATATGCGTTCCACAAAATTGGGGTTTGAGGCATTGGTTGACGTCGGCATCATAGTTCTCGCCCACTTCAGAAATCCCGCCCGCAAACATGCAGCCCAACTGTTGCTGGACGCTCTCACGCTTAAAAAGCGCATCCTAATTCCAGTGAGCACCTATCTGGGCGCCTACATTATCATGACAAGATACCTAAAACTCAGAAGTAGCCATGTGGCAAAGGCTCTATTGAAAACCATATCCGTCGAATCACCAGCCTTCTATGAGATCCTTCCGAAATCCGTCGCCGAAAAAGCCATAGCCTCAGCATCAGAGCTAAGCGTATCTTCATGGGACGGCTACCTAATAGAGTTAGCCAAAGAGCTCGGAATCAACAAGATATACACAGCAGACGAAGAACTGTCAAAGAAGGTCAAAGATATGGAAGTTGAAAACCCTATTCCTAGAAACGTTATGGAAGAATATCACCAACATATACGTGCGCACATAAAACACGCGAAATTTTCCTAAGTCTTGACATGTTCTTGAATGATATCAGAAATAAGTATACTTTAAGGTTGCTCTTGTAGAAATGGTTGAGGCTATAGCTTCGCTAGGCCTATATATTCTTAGAGAACATTTCAAGACCGATGCTGAAGGATATATGGTGGTCTTCAGGAAACTTGTTGAGCATGGAGTAAAGAGGGAAGCTACCTCATAACCTCCATTCTTTTGAATCTCGTAGAATGCTAGAGAACTATCTTTTCCGCCGCTCCAAGAAACCAGGCCCCCTCTTTTTCCATGAAAGCAAACTTGTCTTTTTGCTATAATAAAGCTTTTAGTTAATAAAATTATGAATGTTTTATTTTGTTTTCTGCAAGAAATGCTATCGGCAACTTTTTTAACTCTTCTATTTTTTCAAGCATCTCCTTTTCCGGCTTCAAAAAGAGGGCTTTTGCTTGAAGCTTTACTGCGGCAGCTATAACGTAGCAGTCTGTTAGGGCTATCCTAAACCTTTTCCTGAGTTCTCCAGCTTCAACCGCCATTTCCCATGTTATTTCAACGTGCTTAACTCTTGTGTTAAGCCATTCGACGAAGTTTAAGGCTTCCTCGTTTGGCTTCTCGACTGAGGCAATTTTATAGATACTAGATGCCACATATGTGAGCTCTGAGATTGTGGATGGTGTCACATATAATTCAATAGTCTTCTTCAGCGTATCGTTAAACAGTTTTTCAACCACACTTCTATATACCGTGTCCCTTATAATATATTCTACTAGAACACTTGTGTCAACCACATACTTCTTTAAGGATTCTCTTAAGCTTCTCCTCTTCAATTTTACTCTCCTCACTAAGTAGTTCTTCAACAGCATTAGGGCTTATATCGACCAACTTCGGCTTGAAAGGTCTTATAACTATCTTCCCCTCCCCAGCCTCGGCAACAACTTCGCCCTCAACTATGTTAGCTGTTTCCCTCAAAGACTTTGGAAGTATCAGCACACCCTTCTTTCTCACCCTAAGTATAGCTTTAGTCATATGTTCACCAAAAATATTATGTTTAACCAATTTATAAAGTTTAACTTATAGCCTTTATTAAGCATAATATATTCTCATAAGTCGATATTGATTAATAAAAAATTTTGTACATTCAGGAAGCCTCTAAAATATTTAAGGCCTGTAAATAGATAATAGTTAAATAAATAATGGTGGCGGAACTGGAAAGGTTGTATTAAAATGAATATCTTCGGGAGGCGATAAGGGCTAAGGTTAGGTAGGAGCTTGCAAGGGAGGCGGCTGAAAAGCTTGACGTGATCAGGCAGAGGGTGAAAAGGGAGCTGTCATCACAGAAACCATCCTGTTAGGTGAGCTGGAACTAGACACCTGAATTTCTAAAGGCAACAGTTATTCTTAAATACTTTGTTTAAAATATTTTATTGTATGAGTGGTTTAAAGGAAGAGTTTCTAGAGCTTCTAGAACGTGACAGAGAGTTTAGGTATGCTGTAGCCGGATTCTTGGGTTTAGGCGAGATCCTAAAGAGGCTGGATATGCATGAGCAGAGGCTTGTTGAGCTTAGGGAAGAGGCTGTGAAACTTAGGGAGGACATGATTGAAGGCTTCAAAAGGTATGATGAAGAGATTGTGAAGCTTAGGGAGGATATGGTTGCTGGGTTCAAGAGGCATGATGAACAGATTGCTAAGCTTAGGGAGGATATGAACAGAGGCTTTGCCTTGGTTGAAAGACATATTTCAGCATTGGGTGCAAGATGGGGTATAATGTCTGAGGAGGCGTTTAGAGAAGGGTTGAAGGCTGTCATTGAAAGGGAATTCAATTTTAGGGTTGAAAGGTGGAGGGGATACGATGATGAAGGAAAAGTTTTTGGCTATCCCAGCCTTATAGAAATAGATGTAGCCGTCCACGATGAAAAGATAATATTAATTAAAGTTAAATCTCATGTTGACGCATCTGACGTGTTTGAGTTCAAGAGGAAGGTAGAATTTTATGAAGAGAAGACTAAGAAGGGTGTGGCTAGAAAAATTATTGTTACACCTTATGCGGAAGAAAAGGCGTTTGAGGCTGCACTAAAATTCGGTATAGAAGTATATACTAAGGTTTAAAAAATATAACTTTATTTTCACGTGTAAGGATGGTTTGGTGAAGCTTCGCACACTATCCTCTCTTCTTTATCAATAAACTCTATTTTAAAGTGGTCGATGAAGAAAAGGATTTCCTTCACCAAAAATAATATAGAATATTTGCTTGAATGAAAGGAGGCTCAATGCTCTCGTAAACAAGGTGATGAATGTTTGAGGTGATGTTGTAGGGAAAAGATTTTTTTGCACATCCTCCCACTGTTTAAGTGATAGGATTGATTTATTATCTTAAAATTTTTCTCTTAAAGAAGGGTTTTCTCCAGTCAACCTTCACACTCGCCCTCCTAATAGCATCCCTTTCCTCAGCATACTCTCTCGCTAACCCTGTAGCCTTTAATACTGAATCATTCAGCTCCCATATCCCTTCAAGTGGACTTTTAGCGTGATTAGAAGATTAAATATTTATTAACAAGCTTTTAGGGGGAAAAAGTGTAAGCTTGAATGACTTATATCCTATTCTCACAATAGGTGTACCAACTTACAATAGAAGGTACTGTATAGAAAAGGTGTTGCAGTCCATTTATTCACAATCGTATCCAAAAAAGAATATTAAGCTGGTTTTTGTAGATAACTATTCAACTGACGGCACATTTGAAGTACTACAGAATTTTGTTGAGAAAGTAGGAAAAGAGTATTTGGGAGCTGAACTTTATAGAATAAGATCGAATATACCGCAAGCTAGAAATATTTGCTTGAAAAGTATGGTTGGAGATTTTATTTTATTTTGGGATAGTGATGTCTTGGCTCCTGACAATGGTGTGGTTGAAAGAATGGTGAAATTTATGTTGAAAGAAGGTGATGTTGCAGCACTTGGCATACCCTATTATCTTGAAGGGGAGAAAAAGCTTGATGAAAAGATGTATATGATGAGATTGGAGAAGGGTGTTACAGAAGTTTCTGGTCTCGGCTTGGGCTTTACCTTGATAAGAAAGGGTGTATTTGATAAGGTTGGCGGCTTTAATGAGAGGATGACGTACTCAGAAGACACAGAATTCTTTTTGAGAGTTAAAAGAGCGAAGCTTAAGATTTTGGCAGACAGTAGTATACAGTGTAGCCACCTTAAACCTGAAGTCTTCAAGCACTCAAGGGGCTATATTGCAAAGGCTAGAAGCATAAACTATCTAAAATATGTAAAATACTGTTTCCAGGTAATGCCTCAAATATATGACGGCTTCCTAGCCACGGG
>JBMFNX010000038.1:0-10702 GCA_049969935.1 Nitrososphaeria archaeon | reverse complement strand
CATAGTAAAATATTCTTCAACAACATAACATCAAACCCAAAGAACAGGAGCAAGAGACTCAGAAAACTAGCATGCTGGAATCATAAAACTATCCATCTTATACTACAACCACATAAGGTGTGAGGTTAAGTTGCCACGCCCTCTTAAACTGAAATAATATTTATATATCAATTTTTTTTAACTGCCACTGAGGTAATTATGTCGAAAAGAGCCTTAAAAGCAATCTCTAAAAATTTAGTTATTGGCGTCGTTGTTGTAATTGTTGTTGTCGCTGCCCTCATCGCATATTTCGCAATTCCTCCTAAACTCACTACTACCACTTCCACCACCTCAACAACTACCTCCACTACTTCTACAACCTCCACTACCACTGGAGGCTTACCTAAACAGATAACACTATGGAAACAGGTTTACGCAGACCAATATTCTCAACAGGTTTGGGAGAAGCTTTACAAGGATTTTGAAGCAAAGTATGGTATAACGATAAAGGCTACAACATGGGAGCCTTCAGACGGAAACAATAAAATGGTTGTAGCATATGAAGCAGGCAGCCCTGATCTTCTTCCAGATGTAAGCAACATGATTGGAGAGCTTGCTACACAAACCTATCTGAGCAGGGGGAGTGCAGAACCATTAGATGATATCTATAAATGGCTAAAGGACAACTGGGGTGACGACCTAAACACAGAATTGTTTGAAAACCTAATGTGGACAGGCCCAGATGGCCAGAAGCATATTTACCTGCTACCATGGGGTGCATCAGGATGGTATCTTAACATTCACACGGACTTCCTTGAAGGTTCAGGTGTCACATTAGATGACTTAAAAACCTTTGACAGCTTAAACCGTTCACTATACAAGCTTAAGGATTACTATAAGTCTAAGGGAATGAACGTGATACCATTGGATATTCAGCTTTCACCAAGCAGTCTTGGTGACGCTCACGAAGACGTTGACCTCTTCTACACCGTATTTAGTGGTCATGAAGTGATTGAGAACGGTAAGATCACGATAAACGCTACAGAAGAAAACTTTAACGCCTTCGTTAAAGTGTTTGAAGTTTTCAAGAAATGGTATGAGGACGGCATTCTACCAAAGGGTGCACTAACAGAAAGTGACATGGTCAATAACGTAAACTTCCAGAACGGTATAACTGCGATGACATTCAATAACGTTGGAACGATGATTGGTGCAGCAAGAAGGGCTCACCCAGACTGGCATTTTGCAGTAGTCCCACTGCCAGCATCAGACAAGCATCCAAGTGTTTTCACAATTCTGATGCCAAGAACAATCTTTATACCAGCAAACAGGCCGGCTGAATACAAGCAGGCTGCAAAATTATGGATTAAGTTCATATTAAATAAGACGAATTATGCTGCCTGGTATGGTGAACAAGGTGGTTTTGAATACACAGATGTGCCAATATACAAGAGTCTGCTGAACAGAGGCCAATATCTATCAGACCCAGTGTGGAAAGGTGTCGCAGAGTCGTTTAAGCCTGGAGCCAAGGTCTACCTTTGGTCAAGATTCAAGAGCATGACATTTGCAGACAGCTACAACAGAGCTCTGGTACAAATTTCAGAACAGAAAGCAATGATTGGTGTACTAACTCCAGTTGATGCTGCGAAAGAATACTTGAATGCACTATTCCCACTTTACAAGAAGTGGGGTTGGTAAACCTCTCTTTCTCCTTTTTTTTAATTGTTTATATAGTCCAAATTAAGAGCCTCACTAGAAAATGGGCTTTAAAATTGCTTGGATAAAAGGTGATGGCATAGGACCTGAAATTTCTGATGCCACATTGTATGTTATTGAAGCTCTTGAGCTAAAATATAATTTAAATTTCAATATAGTTTTCTATGAGGCTGGTGACGCCTGTTTAAGCAAAACTGGCCTAGCTCTTCCCTCTGAAACTATTGAAGGTTTCAAGAATTCTGATGTGGCAATAAAGGGTCCTGTTGGGGAAACTTCCATGGATGTGACAGTAAAATTGAGGCAACATTTTGACTTATACGCGAACATTAGGCCTGTTAAAAACTATCCTAATATTGAATGTGTCAAAAATATAGATGTTGTTATTGTTCGAGAAAATTCTGAAGACCTATACAAGGGACTGGAATTTGAACTTGGAAATTTAGCAATTGCCCTGAGAATAATTTCAGAGCATGCGACTAGAAGGATTGCTAGAGTTGCAGGTGAAATTGCAGCCAAAAGAGCGGGTGTTGTTACAGTAGTCCACAAGTCTAATGTTTTAAGGAAAACTTGTGGGCTGTTCTCAAAAGTTGCGAAAGAAGAGCTTTCCAACTATCCAGTAAAGGTGAATGAAATGTATGTTGACGCTGCTTCAGCAATTTTGATAAAAAATCCTGAAAGATTTGATGTTATTTTGACAACAAACATGTTCGGAGACATCTTAAGCGATGAAGCAGCACAGATAGCTGGTAGTCTAGGAATAGGGCCTTCAGGAAACATTGGAGAATCTAAAGCCCTTTTCGAACCAATACATGGTGCAGCCCCAGATATAGCGGGTAAAAACATAGCAAATCCATACGCTATGATCCTCTCCTTCAAAATGCTATTAGACTGGTTAAGTGATAAAAAATATGATAAGAGGCTTAAGGAAGCAGCCTCCACACTAGAGTCAGCAGTGATAAAGGCTCTTAGTATGGGATACAAAACACCTGATATAGGCGGTGACAAAAAAACAAATGAAGTAGGACATTTTCTTCACAACTTAATAAAAAATTTATAAAGACAAATTTTTAAAGCAAAATTATAACAAAAAGGAATTGTGAAAGCCGGGATCGCCTAGCCTGGTAGGGCGATGGCCTGGAGTCTATTAGACTGAAAGCCATTGACTCGAAAGAGTCTTGGGGGTTCAAATCCCCCTCCCGGCGCCATAATCATGTCAGGGCACTATCTCAACAGAATTATTGTATGCCGGATATATCAAATCATTTAAATCTATTAGACCACTTTCAACCATTTCAAACAATCTTGGCCTAATCTTCCTAATTTCCTTTACCAACCACATAGTTATCTCACATATTTCATGAAAGCCTTCTTCACCCCAAAGTTTTTCCATGTAAGTGTACAAGCATCTCCCACCACATTCTTTTAAAACGTTACAAGATGTACAAGGTTCTCCAATAAACACATTATTAAGTCCTCTAAAGTTTCTTAGGTCTTCAGCTAATAATGCCCACTTTTCATCAACAGCTATTGGACAGGCTAATATTCTTCCATCAGTTGTTATGGTCACGGACTCTGTACCTGAACCACATGGAGGCACACTCCCTCCATAAATACTCCTTTTTAATATTCCTTGCAACGGGGCTATTCCATAAACCCTTTTATTTTCTATGTTTTCTAACCAAAAATTCAGGAGCCTACTAAGGTTTGGAAGATAATTGTTTTCCACCCAACCTTTAAAATCCTTCCATCTCTCACTCCATATAACATTCAGTTGCCAGTGCACATGATCAAAAATTTTTAAAGAAAGTAGATGCAGAACATCTCTATAAACGTCACCTTCCTCTGTTAACGTCATACGTGCAACCAAGTCTCCTTTGAACCCAATCTTCTTTAACCATCTCGCGTTTTCTAAAACTTGATCATAGACCCCTTTTCCCCTATACTTGTCTGTAACTTCTTTAACACCGTCTATAGACAATAGGATTGCATCAAAATTGTTTAAAAGTTCAACATCAACCTTTTTAATCAAAAGTCCATTTGTTTGGAGAATAAATTTCTTTGCAGGCACTTCCTTTAGAACCCTTTTTATAAAGCTTAGGTTTAAAAGAGGTTCTCCACCATAAAAGCAGATATAACTTTCCCCATCCTTTCTTATCAAATTTTTTAAGTCATCAAATTTATATTTTATTTCCCACGGCATTCTATCTCTTCTTAAACTTCCTCCACAATATTTGCATTTCAAATTACACTGTCCAGTTGTATATACTATGTAGAGCATTATCTATCAAACCACGCAAGGATTCCCTGACCTTAGTTAGAGGGAAGTGCTCTTTATGCTATCAAACTTGAGTTTATTTTAATCTTTGGGGGAATTGGACTGTTTAAAGAATCTTGTAGTTAACATCCTTTAATTTCATGTCTACAAGACTATTAATAAGTTTTCTGATTTTTTCCATTTTCCCTCTTACAACTAATGTTTCAAAGCAACGTTCAGGATCCAAATGTACATGCAATGTTGAAACTATTACATCAGAATGTTCATGCTGTACATCCAGTAGCTTATCAACAAGCTCCTTTCCATGTTCGTAAATGTAGTTTATTGTGCCAACACCTTCTTCTTCCCCACTTTTTGACAGCATCATGTTTTCATCTATGAACAACTCGATTGCCTTAGAAATGGCATGAGACCTTTTCCTTATCCCCGTATCCTTCATCACCTTTTCAAGCCTATCTAAAACGTTTCTAGGAATTGTAACACTAACTCTTGCAACTCTTTCCAATAAAAGTCATCCTCTTCTATCTTTCTTTAAAGATTGAATCCTTATTAAACTTTTTTAACATGTTGTTTTCCTAAAAAATAAGGATGTATACCTTCTGTGAAACAATTGCAGAGGATCTTTTACCACCAATAAGAGCTTTAGTAGCCCATAGGCTTAGGGAAAAAGGGTATTCTCAAACACAGATTTCAAATTTTCTTGGAAAGACTCAGCCTCTAATAAGCCACTACCTAAGCAATAGTAGAGAGTATTGGGTAAGTAAGCTTAAGTCATTCGGCCTTGAACTGGAAGTAATAGAAAGTTATGTAGACACCCTATCAAGGGATATTGTTTCTGAACCTAAAGCTGCAATAAAAACTTTCAACTTAATGTTAAAGGATTTCCTAAAAAACGGTAAAATTTGTAACATTCACAAGCAAAAGATCCCTTCACTTAAAGGCTGTAACATTTGCGTTGAAGTATTTTTTCAACCAACATTAAGTGGGGAGAAAGAATTTCTTTTAAAGAAATTGGAGAAGGCTATAAAAGATATTGAAGAATCACCATATTTCGTATCAATAATACCAGAAGTATATGTTAACATTGCTGCCTCCTTAGAAAACTGTCACTCATTTGAAGATATTGCAACAATACCTGGTAGGATTGTAAGAGTAAAAAACAGGGCTAAGGCTCTCATGCCCCCAGAATTCGGGATAATAAGTCATCTCACAAAACTTCTCTTAGAAGTCAAAAAGATTGATCCATCAATAAATGTTGTTATTAATATTAAATATGATAAAAAGCTTGCTCACATCGTGTCAACTTCAAATATTTCCTTTATAAAAACAGAACATGATATAATATATGATGAGGATGATGTAATAAATAGTATAAGAAAGGCTATTGAAAAGATTGGAAATGTTCCAAAAGTAGTCTTTGATGAGGGAGGTTTCGGACTTGAACCAATAACATATGTTTTTGGAAACACTATAGAGGAAACTATAAACCTTGTTCTAGATTTGGCAAAAATGTATGTTCTAAAATAAATGTAATTTTAAAAAATTTATTAATTTCAAAGTTTATTGCAGAAGGTGGTGTAAAAAATTTGAGTTCGCCAATAGACAATCTTAAGCCAATAATTCCAGAACTGTTAGGTGAAGCAGCATTCGTTTATGTTGCTAAAGCAAATGAGTTAGCTAAGAAAGGTTACAATGTTATTTCCTTCGGTGTAGGGCAACCGGATATACCAACATTTCCCCACATTATTGAAGCCGGAAAAAAGGCTTTAGAAGCTCGTTTCACAGGCTATACTGAAACCGCTGGAATATATGAACTCAGAGAAGCAATTTCAGAATATCTGAACTCAAGATACTCTGCCAATGTTAAACCTTCAGAAGTTATCGTAACACCAGGCGCTAAGGGTGCAATATTTTTGGCTATAGCATCCTACATTAGCCAAGGGGATGAAGTTATAGTCCCAGAACCTTCATTTCCAGCCTATCCGGAGGTTACAAAGTTCTTAGGAGGTAAACCAGTCTTCGTCCCACTAAAATGGAGGGGCACTGAAAAAGGTTTTTCCTTAAATGTTGATGAAATAGAGTCGGCTATCACAAAAAGAACAAAAATGATTATCCTAAATAATCCTCACAATCCTACGGGCGCACTATTTCCCGAGCATGAGGTCTCAAAAATATATGAGCTTGCCAAAGAAAATAAGCTAATCGTTCTTGCAGACGAAATATATGATAACTTCATATACGATGGCCTTAACTTTAAAGGGCTTCTCACACAAAGTGACTGGAGAGACTATATCCTGTATGTTAATGGTTTTAGTAAAACATTTTCTATGACCGGATGGCGTCTCGGATACCTTGTTGTTAAAGAGGATCTTGCCCAAAAGCTTACAAGATTTGCTGTAAACATATATTCTTGTCCAACAAGTTTCGCTCAAAAAGCTGCAATTGAAGCAATAAAAGGCTCTTGGGCGCCTGTTAAAGAAATGATAAGCCTTTTCCAAAAACGAAGAGACCTAATGGCCAGCCTTCTTTCAAAAATTCCAGGCTTCGAAGTTTGGCCAAGCAAAGGCGCTTTCTACATGTTCCCCAACATTTCAAAATTTTTAGAGCAGGCTAGACTGTCAACAGAGGCGTTTGTAGAGTACTTGATAAACAATTATCAAGTTATAACATTGCCTGGAGGTGTTTTTCCCGATAAAGCTGGCTCAAATTATATACGTTTATCTTTTGCATCAAGTTTTCAAGCTATAGAGGAGGGTGTTAAGAGGATAAACAATGCTGTTAATGCGTTACTCAAATAGTAGCTAAAAGGGTGTTCCGTTTGCTAAAGGGAGTTGTTGGCGGAATACTTTGTGGTGGCATGGGAAAAAGGCTTAGGCCGATAACAGACTCCATACCAAAATCTTTAATAGAGATAAAGGAAGGATACACAATCTTAGACCGCCAACTTTTTCAAATGAAATATGCTGGTATAAATAAAGTCTATCTTCTTGCAGGCTACCTTTATGAGAAAATAAGAGAAAGGTATGGAACTAGCTGGAATGGTTTGGATATAGATTATTATGTTGAAGACAAGCCGAGAGGCACCCTATTTGCCATCAATAGCCTCCTCAAAATATCCGACTCAAAATACTATATTGTAATGAATGGTGACATTGTTACTGACATGAATCTTAAGCTCCTTATAACCCAATCTACTGAAAATGCCGTGACAATAGCGGTTACAAAACTTGTTTCACCCTATGGTATTGTTGAACTTGCTAATGGAAAAATTATAGGCTTTAAAGAAAAGCCGACCTTACCATACTACATAAATGCCGGCATATACTTTATTGACTCAAAATTAAAAGAACACTTTTTCACCTACGAGGAAGGGGATGTTGAAAAAACAGTATTTCCCTATCTGGCCAAAAGAGGTCTCCTAAACTATTACATGGAAGAAGACGTGTTCTGGCAATCGATAGATTCGCAAAAAGACTTGGAACTCGTTAGAAAAGAGTTCGCTAACAGAATAGACCGGCCATGGGGTTACGAAAAAATAATAGCTGAAACAGAAAACTATACTACAATCCAATACTATATAATGAAAGACTCAAGTATTCCAATGCATCACCACATGAAAAAAGATGAAACATTACACGTTCTTTCTGGAGAAGGATATCTATACATTGAAGATGAAAAGATGAAGATTTCAAAAGATGATGTAATCCATGTGCACCCTAAGAAAAGACATAAAATACTTGCTACAGAGGCATTAAAAATACTATCCTATTCAACAACATCCCTAGAAGACTACATATTAGATGAATAAAAAAATTGTGAAAGATGATTCCTAGTTTCTAGAATGGCGGTGGCGGCGGGAGTACAGATTGCTGCTCAACTGTTTCGGGGGAGACTAAAACTTCATCTAATAGATTTCCGAAGGTTCTTGCAACAAATACTCCAGCAATTAGGTCAACAATAGCTCCAATAAACCATAAAGCCTCGCTAACTGCAGCACATACTAATCCAATAACAAACACTAGCACCAACCAAATAATGTACTTTGTTACCCCAATCCTTGTTATAATCTTCCAGTTTTCACTAAATGCAAAAATTTTCATAAAATTATTTGTTCTTATCATATTTCCTATAGCTATAGCGCCAAAAATTAGGAAAACAAATAAAACCAAGAGTGCAATAACCCCATAACCAGTCATTAATCCTATGAAAGTTCCAGGTGCCATCATTTGGCCAGGATACCATTGAGTAACAGGTATTGAAGCTAAAACGATTATAGCAAGCAAGATAATTGGAACCAGTGCGTAAACTATTGTTGCAATAACAATTTTTAATCCCTCAAAAAATAGTTTGCCATAGTCAGAAATAATTGGTGGTTCACTAATCTTTTTCCCCTCTTTAATTATTCTTCCTAAGTATCCTACTACTATAAAGTTCACGATTGGAATAATACTTAAAATTATTAAAATTATTAGGTTCCCAACCTTTGAAAAAAGTTTTCCAGTAAATTTTCCAGCTTCATCAAAATTTTCAACAATTTCCATATATGTCCAATAATCCCATCCATTTTAGATATATAAACATTTATAAAGGGAAAGTTAATGAAATTTATTGCATGAGTTTCATTAACGAATTAAGGAATATTGCGATTAGGAGATATCCTGGTCCACCAGAATATTTTGACCATGTCCATGTAGCTCTTATGATATACTTTCTCGGAGAAAATGCTCCAAAAAGCAGGCTTGAGCTTTCAAAATTTTTAGGTTTAGGTGAAGGCTCAATAAGAACAATTTTGAAAAGGCTTAAGGAAAACTTGATGATTAATATAACAAAAGAGGGTGTTTTTTTAAGTGAAAAAGGTTTTGACCTTTTTAAAAAATTTAAAAAGTTTTTCCCATTATTGGTGGAAGACACTATTTACCCTTTAGCGCCAGCTAAATTTAATGTAACCATTTTAGCAAAAAATGTGAGAGAAAAGATTTTTCAAGGAATAGAGCAGAGGGATCAGGCAATAAAATATGGTGCTAAGGGTGCAATAACCCTATTATATGAAAATGGTAAATTCATTTTCCCAAACACTAAAGAGTCTGTTGAAGAATTATATCCAAGTATGTTTTGGAGTAAAATAAGGTCCTTAGGTAAACCTGTCGATGGGGATGTGCTAATAATATGTTTCGCTGAAGAACAGCAGAAGGCCTATTTAGGATGTTTTGCTGCAGCATTAACGCTCTGCAATTAACTAAAGCCTTAACATCTAAATCGCGCTCTATTATAGAGTTGTTTGATGGAAAGTCCTAAAGTAAGGGCTCTAAAACTGTCATTTTATGCAATACTTTCGGTTATATTAGTGGAGTTTATCAGTGGTTTAATAGCAAATAGCATGGCCGTATTAAGTGATGCTGCGCACGCGCTTTTCGATGCATTAACAACCTTCTGGTTAATGTATGCTACAAAAATTTCACTTAACCCCCCTGATGAAGAACACACATACGGTCATTCGAAAATTGAACCATTAGGCAGCATGTTTGGAGGACTATCCCTTTTAGGTATAAGTGTACTTATTTTCTATGAAGCAATATTAAGACTTTTATCGGGTGCAAAAATATTGTTAGAATTTGCACCTATAGCACTGTTTTCAGTTTTCTACACAGCATGTGTGGATGTTTTCAGGATTTCAGTGCTTTCAAAAAGTAGTTCTACTATAGTTAAAGCAGACCGGCTGCATGCGGTCGCCGATTTCTCTTCAACGATAATTGCTTTCCTAGGAATTCTTGCAAGCTATATAGGCTTCTACTATGCTGATTCTCTTGCATCCATATTCCTATCCGTCTTTTTAGGCCTCTTAAGTTTAAGATTAACATATAGTAGTGCCCTTGAACTTAGTGATATTGCTCCAAAGAAGGAGTATCAAAAAATTAAATCAATTTTAGAGGAGGTGAAGGATGTCAAAGGAATTAAGTCTCTTAGAATGAGAAAAGTTAGTGATCAATATTTTGTTGAAATGACAATATTGCTTCCGGCAAAAATTGGCATTGAAAAAGCTCATGAAATAGCGTCTGAAATTGAAACGAAAATTAATGATTCAATAAAAAATGTGACTACAACAATACATTATGAGCCGATAGAAGAAGAGCTAACATTAACAGAAAAAATTGAAAAATTAGTGCTAAAAAATCCTGAGGTAAAAGGTGTCCACCAAATTACGGCGACAAAAACAGGAGAAGGCTACATGCTAACATTACATATTGAAGTTGACCCAAAAATGAAACTTTCAAAAGCCCACTCTATTTCAGAAAAAATTGAAGAAGATATTAAAACATCCTTTCCAATGCTACAGAAAACCATAGTGCATATAGAAGGGTATCCGAAAACTGAAGAAGGAGAAATTATACGGGATGAAAACTTAATCAATCAGATACTAAAAGTGCTCAATTCAAGCAAAATGGTAAAAAAGATTTCGTCTATAAGGGTTTACAAAAGTGATAAAAACCATTACATAGACATTGTATGCTCTTTTCCAAAAGATTTAAAAATTGAGGACGTCCACAAGGAAATAAATTTTATTGAAGATGTACTTAAAACTACGATAGGCGACTACATCATCACGATCCACCCTGAACCATTATAGATTTCTTTACAACAAACATTGCAAATATAATTTAGCAAATGAAGGGGCTTGGGGAAACAAAGAAACCCCACACTCTTTAGAGGTGGGATGAATTTGTGTCCCCAATG
>JBMFNX010000037.1:0-11075 GCA_049969935.1 Nitrososphaeria archaeon | reverse complement strand
AGCTGTTTCTCTTTCCCTTGCACCTGATACTGCCATGTAATATATTATTCTTGGACAGTAGTGGTATATTTCGATCCATTTTGCTGGAATGTATTCTGGCTCTTCCTCTGCCATATGTTCTCCCTTACGCTAACATTTCACTATCTTCTCCCTTGAAAGGTTTTCCTAATTCTATTTTCATTGAAAGGTCTGCCCTGCATATTATGAAAATTTGTATATTATTTTCTGTTCCCTTTATTATCTCATTTAATGTTGCTACCAGCTCCTTTCTTAATGAACTTGAAATGTTTCCCAAGAATGCACTTTTCTGCACTCTTGTTAAACCATATCTTTTGCATGCATTCGCCACATCACTTCTTAAATCGTCTTCAGTTATATCATATATGACTAGCGTAAACATTTAACATCACAGCACAAAAGGCTTGTACTCTTCTCTTCCCATAACATGTTCTGTAACCCTTCTTGCCTGTAGAAAGATATGATCTTGTATAGGCAGACATCTGTTAGAAAATGTTACCTTTGTGTTCATTCTCTCAACATACGCTTTATATAGCATTATTCTCGCATCCCTTTTTAGCCTAAACCCTTCTATAATATTGTCAAGTTTCTTTTCAAATGCAGCCTTAAAAACTACTCTATCAACTACTGGCTGCCTAAATTCTTCCATCAAGTCCATTGCAAGCGCAGGCCTCCTTGGACTATCAGCATGAAGGTATCCGGCGTAAGGGTCTAAACCACATATTTCAAGATATAGGCAGCATTCTCCAGCCAATATTGTGTAAAGATAGTTTAATGAAATGTTTACTGGGTCAGTTGGCTTCTCGAACCTTTTCCTTCTTCCAGGAAATTCTATTACCTTAGCTAAAGCTTTCGCTACACCTTCCCAATACAGTTGAGCGCATTCAGCCTCTAAGTTAATAATTTCTTTTCTTAAACCTTCAAAATCGTCTCCTTCTAAACTTTGAATTTTTTCGCTAACGCTTCTAACTTCTCTTGCAAAAGAGTATAGTTCTTTTGCAAGCTGCGGATCACTTTTAGACCTATTTTTGGCCATAGAATAGAGTAAACTGTACTGGTTTAACGTTTTTCCAGAAGCAAATGATTTCGCAAGCTTTAATCCATCAAATGTTTCTTGAACCTTATACTGTCTCTTCCTCAACGATATTGCTCCGCCTGTAAACCCTTTGCACATAGAATAGGGTGTACCGTAAGGTGAATAGAATATTATGGGAATATTGTGTTTTGCAACAAGTCTAGTTAATGCTGAAGAAAAGGATGCTCCTCTAGTTAAAACTATTATAAAATTTATTTTTGAAACAGGAACCTCTAAAACCTTTTTCCTCGTCCTATAAACTGTTATCATTCCACTTCTTGTTCCAACAAATGTTCCAGGCTCATTAACAATTAACCTCATTTACAAGTCTATGGCCTATACTAGATAATAAGCTTTTAATATTGAAGCATACAGTACTATTTTTTACAAATAGGATAATATGGACAAAATTCTGGACACCTACTTGGCATACCAGGATCCCTACCAGACTCCACTATTTCTAAAGCCTCATCCCTTATTTCGAGAAACTCTCTCCTCAACTCGTCTCCTACAACAAAATATCTTACTTGAAAAGATGGAATCTTACGTTCAAATTTCAGATAAAGTATGAAGCCAAAGTCTATTGGAATATTTTCATCACATTCTACAGCAAGAGCATATCCTGCAGCGGTAAGTGGATGGAACCTTCTAGCCTCACCAGTTTTAATATCGACTATAGCATTGTATGGGGTATAGATGTCGACACTCAATTCACTCGATAGACCTACAAATGAACCGTCAACCTTTCTTTCAGCAACAGGTGGAACAGCAATATTAACAATAGAGTCTGCTTCAGCATACCTGTACTTTGATAGTGTCTGATCATATTTTGCAGCAGCCTGTATAAGGAGAAAATTGTATGTGTTCAAACATTCATTTAAAAGAAGTTTACGTTCTTCTTCCTTAAGTGCGCCTATGGAGGCTTCAGCTTTCGTTAAAGCTGATGAGGCAAGGTCAGGCCCTTTCTCCAACAGTCCATTCAACAATTCTAGGCCGACGGAATCAGGATTATTGAAAATAAATTTTTTCACCTCAAATATAACATTCTTTATAATCTCATGTAATGCTATACCTCTAACCATTTTAACGTTAGGCGGTGGCTTCACGTTTAAAATCTTCTTCAAATAGATGTCCCTTAAAGTTTCACAATATCTTCCAGCAAGTTCGCCGACACCGAACCTAATAGACTGGGAAAGAGGTTGAACGGGAGGCCTGTCATAATTCCATCCCCTCAACTCTTCACTTGTAGGCTTTTGGGCGAGCTCATCCCTTAGCAGCTTAAGCCTCTTGTCAACTTCAGACTTGTCCAACATTAGCATAACATAAGTTCACAACATCTTAGAAATAAATTCTTCGAGAACCCGCAAAAGTGTCGTGCAAGTTTTAATAGAAAACCTTATATAACCTTTATAAAGGTTATAGCAAATATGAGCACCATATCAGTTACAGAAGACGTTAAAGAAGCTCTTCTTAAAATAGCTTCAGAGCTACAAATAAGGTGGGGGAGAAGAGTTGACTTAAACGAGGCAATAAGATACCTGATCAGTAGAAGCGTTAAAAGGCCAGAACTACTAGAGAAAGCCTGCAAGCCAATAGAAGGGTTCGAAGAAGCCTACAAGGAACTAAAAGAGGAGAGGAGAAAAGATGAGGAAAGAGCTTTCAGGAAGTTTAGCCTTTGACACAAGCACCCTCCTAGAACTAGTCTACGGTACAGAAAAGGGTGTAAAATTAAAAGACGCCATAAAATCTGAAAAGATATACTGTAACATTAGTGAGCTAACATTCACAGAATTAAAGTACGTGCTTTGCAGAAAGATTGGAGAAGATAGTGCAAGGGATCGAGTGAAAAACCTCATAGCATCAGGCTATATAATCTTGCACGAGGATACAAAACTTGTCGATTACGCAGCAGCCTACAAGTGTGAAAGAAGAATTTCAATAGCGGACTGTTTCACGCTAGCCCTTGCAAAGAAAATCGGTGCGCCAGCAATTTTCGCTAAAAAGGAGGAAGAACTTATAGAGGAAATGGCAAAGAAACCATTTGACGTCAAAATAATATTCCTAGAAGACCTTTTTTAAGAAAACCTAAAACCTTTGAACACTAACGAAATAGAATCTATAGAATTCTTCTACTGCCCAATGGAAAACGGTTTTCGAAGAACCTCTTTTCATTTGCGCACTCATATTATCTGCTACAATCAGCACACTAAGTAGTAATAGTGAAATTTTTTTGTTACCACCATTGATCCAAACATTTCTCCAGACGTCATTTACTTCCCTACGAATTTCCAGCCTTAATTGATTTATAAAGGAATCAGTGCTTTTAATTTTCTCACTAATTTTATCCAGTGCATTCTTGAATGTTTTTCTATCTTCAGGATTCAAGAAAACTTCTACGTCTTCGTAAAGTTGATTGAATAAGCTTATTCCATTCATTAAATTATCCATCCCCAAATTTTTAAGTAATTCTTCCCTTTTGCGTATATCCATTGCATGATGATGAAAAAGAATAGCAAATTTTAAAGGTTCAATTATGTCAATCCCAAATATATCTCTCGAAGCCCACATTTTTTCGTGAGATAAGTAGAAATTTTCGAAAATATATGTTGAAAGAAATTCGTGGCCTTTAAATGATAAATAACGTGCTATTTTATTCGTTTCCATTTGATAAAAGACCTTACCCAAATCATGGAATACAATGAGCATTTTTGATATTTCATATAAGCCTTTTATATAAGGGAAAATGTCATGTACAACTTTTCCAATTTTGGAACTCTCTATAGAGTTTATGACATCTAGTGCATTTTTTATATGCTCAGAGAGTGTTTCTTCAACAACATTGCCATCATTTATAGAATAGTAAGAATATATTTTCTCCAAACTTATTTCACCTTAAAATTAAACCGAACTCGCTATTATATTTTCCTTCAATTGATATTGCAATTATTCTATTTTTTAGCATAAATTTAATTAAGTTTTGAGGATTATTAGTTAACGATTCACTTATGGCAATACATTCTATTTTTTCGTACGCGCTTTCAGAATCTTTTTCCAATTTTATCGCAGTACAAATTTTTAAATTCCTTAATTGATCAACTGAAACTGTAACAATATTTTCCATTAAAAAGTCTATATCTTCTTTTGCCAATCGTTTATTCTCAAATAAAGAATCTATAATGCTTTTCAAAATTGTAGGAACCAACATTTCATCTCGTACAAAACTTCCTTCAACTTCCAAATATTTTTCAAAAGATTTTCTCGATAGACTTTCTACATCTAGGAAAATTTTCAGATATTCCTGTATACTTCTTTTATTAACTTGAAAGTCAGAGTTACGATAGACATTATTTAAGAGGTTTTGATAAAATTCAGGTATATGAAAGTTCATGTTTGAACTTGTTAGAATGCATCTAAAATTATTGGATGATTCTCTTCTACCGTAGCCCTTTAATTCTTCCAATGTTCTAGTTGTTAGATCAAAATCGTATACCTTATATTTGTTTTTATGGTTTTTAAGTTGTCCATTTTCATCAAGTTCATACCAAATATAAACTTGCCCCCTATTTTCGTTTTCATATCTTAGAAATCGGCCTAGTCTTTGAACTAGCGAATTGGCTGGCGCTAATTCGGTGATAAATAGGTTTGACGAAATATCTATTCCAGCCTCTATCGTCTGAGTTGAGACTATTATATAATTGTCTCTTTCCCTTAAAATTTTAAGTTTATTATGCTTTTCGACACGGTCTCTTTCATTAAATCTTGAATGTAAAAGTATTTTATTGTCTACTAGGGCTTCACAATTAAGCCTATTATAGAATGTGATGGCATCTTCAACTGTATTAAAAACAATAATGATTTTTGAAAACCCTTCACTTTGTCCTTTCTTAATCCAACCTATTATTTTATCGAATTTCTCACTTTCCTTAACACCTTCTAATATTATATCATAACATTTATTTTTTCTTTCATCAAGGAATTCGTTATCACAAAATTCTTTGTCACTAAATCTTATTATCTCCAATCTATTCTTTAATTGTGTACCATCGAACAATCTATAATTTTCAAAAATTTCTATCAAGGCAGCTGGTAACGTTGCAGACATAAGCACAAGTTTTTGACCATTTTCTACAGCATATTCTATAAGTAAAAATAGAAAATTTAATGATTTTGTAGAATCAGAAAGCAAATGAACTTCATCGAGAACAATATTTGATAATATTATTGAAACTTGAGAAAAGAGATAATGACCTAATGATCCAAAAGATGTACCACTCCAGTCTCTTGCAACCTTTTCAAAGTCTTCGGGAGGAATACCGAAAAGAGTTAAAGAGAGAGTGTCGATTGTTGTCAAAGTTATTGGCTTAACTAGATATAGGGAATCCATATTATGCATATACCTTTTTCCTAAAACTTCTTTGTTTGACACTATTTTGCTAAATTTACTATATTGATCTTCCAAGAGTGTTCTAAGAGGGTATGCGATTATAGACTTAAATCCCTCATTAAGAGAATATAATGATATTGTTTGTGAAATACTGCTTTTGCCATATCCTGTAGGTGCTTCAACCACAAAAACATCCTTTCTATTCCATTCCTTTTCTATTAGGGAAATTGTTTTTTCAATAAATTTTCTGGAAACCCAACCATTTTTCTCTAGTAATTGATTATAGTATTGAATTAACATAATCTTTTCTAGTAGGGGAAATATTTTAGGATAGTCAAGTAGGGATTACTAGCATATTTGTCCTTAGTTTTTTCATGAGCATTCCAGATTTCTCTGAGAAAATTGTATAATCCTTGAATATCTCCTAATGTTACAAATTTATAAAGGTGTTGTACAGCATAAAGTATGTTATCCGATTCATCACTTTTTCTTTTCGAATTTAATGAAAGTAGTGCTTTGCGCACATACTTATCCTTTAGAAAAGTTTGAACAGCTTCAATAAAGTCTTCATACCTGTCACCAAAGTATTCTTTAACTTTATAGTTAAATATTGTATCTCTAAACATCGTTAATGGAATAACTTCGTATACCTTATAGGTTTGGCCTTCAGGGCATATCTTAAATAGTACTGTAGAAATTTTTTCAAGGTTCTCATTTCTCATTAGTTCATGAATTTTCATGTTTAACATTAACTCTAGTAATATTATCTCGTTAGACTGGGAATAGGATAATGTTTCTTTAATCACATTTTTAGCTTCTCCTTTTATGTTCACCAACAGTTTTTTTAGAAAAACTTTATCACCCTTAGATAATAAGTTTAAAATCTCATCTGGCGAAAAAAAGAGGAAATAGTGAGTTTGCATTGGTCCTTTTGAAGTAATGCTTGTGATAGTTGCAACATATGATGAATATAAACCAATTAGGGAAATCAGGATAAGCTCTTTTGAAAAATATGAAGTTAACTGTTTACTTGTATAATTTAGTTCAGTCGTTGTTAAACCAGTATATCTATCAAGTTTAAGAAGCTGTAACGAAATGCCTTCTTTCCTACTATCTACATCAAATAAGACGTCGGTTCCTTTTATAGATTGCTTCAAATTTATTTCATCTTTTGAGATTAGATAGGTACTATTTTCCTTTAACACTCTAAAAAGGTCAGATAAGGTTTTTTTACTTTTAATATTAGAAAGACCGTATTTTTTAAAGATTTCAGTATTAACTGTATCATTTCCTGTTAAAATTATTTTCATAACCTCATAGCTTTCAGGCTCCAGCTCTTCAAACAATGTTTGTAAGAATTTATCTTCAACTTGAGCCTCTTTAGCATTAAAAATATTACCGCTCATGGAGATGGTGTAAAGTAGTCCTTCATAAATGACCTCACTCAAAAATGTGGAATCAATGGGAAAAAGTAATTTTATTCTAACCATTTTCCGATCACTTTTTCATTATCATATTGATAACAGACAAAATTGTTATCTAGTTCGACATAATATGTTGGTTCACTTAAATGACTCACTTTAATAGGAATAAGATATTCGACCAAATTTTCTCTAAAGATATAGTCTTTTATAGGAACATATGTTTTAATATTGAAGGGATCGATATAGTTCTCTGCACCCCATCTTTTAACAATTTCATTCTTAAGGTTAACACCCTTAGTTTTTGTAAAACTATAATTTGTAGTCACTGAACCTTTATTTATAACTAGATTGGGCATCTTCTTAACGTCAGAAATGGATACTATACTTTCTTTTGAACCTACTCTGTGAATATGCCAAAATATGTTTTCATCAATAGCAATATTTTTATCATCAAAAAGAACCTTATCCTTTTTAAAAACGATAAAACATCTGAGGGTCGCTGAATTATTATCGAATGTAGAAAATATGGTTTTACCTGACGCAGGAGAATCGAATGATTTTCTAAGATCCTTTGGGTCAGGATAAAGTTCTCCACTTGTAATCTTTACTGAAATTATTCTGTTAAGGTCCTCATATTTTATTGGGAGACAGTTTATTGGTTTTAATCCTATAGCTAGCAAATTATTCGAGAGTAATGGTATAATCTTTTTCCCATTTGATTCGCTAATATTATGTTCTTTTGCTATAGCCTCCGCTATTGCACCCAATATTGTTGTCGGTGGCGGATAATAAAAAGATGGTGAAGTTTTAGATAACCCCACTATTCTAGACTGGAAGCCCCATACAAATTCTATATCAAAAATATATCCTATTGGCATGTTTGTTCGCTATGCCTTTATCCTTTCTTTAGCTTTCTCGACAGCATTTATTATGGCTTCTTCTATATTATTTTCTTCTCTTTTACCGACAAATATTTCAGTATTATAATCTATTTTCTCCTTCTTCTTTAAAGTACTTTCTACATATTTGCTTGTAAATGGGCTGTTTACTGTCCAAGTTTTATCAGAAAGACCGATTACAATTGAGTCCCATTCTCCTATCGGTAAAAACCTTGTTTTTTTAGCGCCAAAGGGTTGTTCTAGCAAAAATATTTTTAGTGCCTCTAGAACTGTATCAATTCTATTTAATCTTTCATTTTCTCCGAAAACATCTTTTCCTGAATCCTTGTATTCAAAGGTTAGCCTACCTATATATTTTGTGTCAAGGTCCATGCTGAAAGTATAGAGTGCTGATGAAAGTTCCACATAATATATCATCTGCCCTTGGTCGGTGACAAAAGATGTGCCCAAGGCATATCTTGAATGTAGTTGAGGGTCTACTATAACATGTTCTATTGCCTCTTTTGCAGGAATCATGTATCCTACAAAAAAGTTTGATGTTCTCTTAACATTTTCTGCCTCAGCGTACATGAAACCGCCGACATCTTCAACTAGACAGTTTTTTACAATAAATTCTTCCAAGTTTGTTTTTTGAATACTTCCGAATGCTTCGTTCACAACCTTACTGTTCGTACTTTTCAAGAACACACCTTTACTACATAGATTACATACTGGAAGCATCTTCTTTTGCGCCTCTTCCGCTAACGTTTTTTGAAAGCCATGCGCTATACTTTCACCCGATATTGCTGGAACAAAGTAGGTGGCAAAACCATTTTCTTCAGGAACTAAGACCGGCACCTTCCTATGTTTGACGTAATTTCCTACAGATTCTGTCATATTTAATGCTTCAACATTTAAAAGCATTCTTCCCCTTATTGAAACAAATATGTCCCTCATGATCTCACCTCTTCACCTTTTTCTGCAACTTTTAGTCTTGCAGCCATAGTTAATGCTTTTGCTCCAATTAAGGAAACCATTTCCTTCAACTTTCTTCTGTCACTTATTTTAGATAACTCGTTTATTTGCTCATCTAAGCCTTTGAAATAAACTTTGGACACCTCTTCCTTAGCCTTTTTATTTGAAAAATTTTCTTTCGCAAGTAGTGAATTAAAATCCCTTAATGCTTCTCGAATATGAAAGATTGCAAGCTCTTTTGATGGTGCATTACCAAGTTTGTCAACATAAGTGTAATTATTCTGCTCAGCTATAAGTATGGCTAGAACACGTGCTAACTCATCTACTTCTAGCATATCTGTAAGATAATAATATAATCTATATAAATGTTTCTATAGATTGAAAAGGGTTTAAATTTTTGTAACTGTTTCTTTTTTTAGAAACATTTAAATATGGTGGTCCAAAGATTACAGTACGACATGATCTTTGTTATAACATTTGGTTTCGATGAAAAGTTTGCTTTAAGGACTATTGCCAGAAGAGGTTTAAGAACTGGTGATGAGGTTTTGGCCATTTTGCCTAGGCCTGTTGATGAGAGGGCTGATAGAGCTTATCAGCATTTTAGTGAAATTTTGTCTAGAATGTTTCAGGATCTTAAAATTTGCAGGTATGAGGTTGATTCTAGAAATTTATCGGATACTCTTGTTGAGTTAACAAAGATTTTTAGTGAAAGAAGTGGCGGAAGGTTTGTCTTCAGTTTAAGTGGCGGTTTCAGGGCCCTTATCCTAGAGGTTCTGGTGGCTGCTACTATGCTTGGTATTAACGGTGATGTGGAGGTTGAATTTGAGGATTCTTCTTCAATCATCTCTTTCCCCCTTAAATGGAATAAGCCTATAATTTTGGATGACGTTGAGAAGAAAATTTTAATTGAAGTCAAAAAGGGTGTGGGTAATGTTTCTGGTCTTGTTAAGTGTACTGGTTTGAGTAAGGCTACAGTTTGGAGAAAGGTTAAGGGTTTAGAAAGCAGCGGTTTTTTGGAATTTAAGGGTAAAGTTTATGAGCTCACCACGCTAGGACTAATAGCACTAAATATTATATAATATGCCTCTTAAAAATTTACTTATTTGAAACTAGAAACATCTTCATTTTTGACAGAATATTTTATCAGTCCTAGTCCTGCAGTCCGCCCCCCTCCAACATTCGTGTATTCTGCAAACTTTAGAAGCGTGTCAACAATCTTAGCCTTTTCTGGACTATAAATGTCCTTAACAATGCTAAAGTAAACTGTTCCAGTAAAGCCTACACTCCACTTTTTTGTCGTAGGATGCTCGTGAACAATATAAGTTCTTATACCATCTGGAAAACCTGATACGGCAACACCTCCAGTCTCAAGCCACCTCATAAAATCTTGCAGGTCAAGGTTTATGTTAGAAAATTTTCTCCAAAGCCTTGCAACACTCTTAAACAAAAGAACCGGGTCAGGTAATGGTATAAAACGGTATGGCGAAACTGTAAAACTCTTATCAAACCTTTTCCCATACCTCCTCAACATATCCCTTGGCGTTTGACGAAAATATGTTGGAGTCAAAAAATTGACCTTAAAGGACCTAACATCACTAGAATCCTTAAAAAGCCTTTCATAAGATATCTGCTGAAAAGATAAAGCATGTAAAGTAACCTTATCCTTACCAATATTAAATTCGCCACCACCCAAACCTTCCTGAATAAACTTCATCAAAATATCAGTAAGCCTACCATCAAGCAACGTGAAATTAACCCTCAGAAGACCCCTAGAAAGTTTATCAAAACAAGGATGAAACCCACTTTCACCAGAAACCCTGCAAACTGGAGAAACACTAAAGGGTGCAAGCATTCTAGAATCATGAAGAAGAGAAGCATATTCACGGTCAACACTTCCAACAATATTATAAAATAAGCCCCTAACAGCATAGCCTGAAAAACTCTGCAAACAAATCTCCTTATGAGAATAAAAATCCAAAACTATACTTGTAAAAGACAACCCACATACAGAATAAAAAGAGAAAGATTTAAAGATTAAATTCTAAACAAAAAACATATTTTCTACCCTTTATATACCCTTATGCAGGTCAGGGGGTAGCGGAAACATTGCCATACAAAAGGCTGGAAAAAAGTTTATTTAACAAAAAAGACAAAAATATAGGGTCGGAATCTCATAAAGAGAATTGAAAGTTCATCTTTTACCACCCTAAATCAAGTCTGCTCAGAACTTAGAATCTCATAAAGAGAATTGAAAGATTTTTTCAAGCTCACCCCTATCCGGATTAAACCTAACGAATCTCATAAAGAGAATTGAAAGTTGT
>JBMFNX010000036.1:0-12640 GCA_049969935.1 Nitrososphaeria archaeon | reverse complement strand
ATGTGCTCCTAAGCGTTGAAGTGGCTGTGTGCAAGAATCTCCCTGGCTTCAGCCGTGGAGAGTGTCAAATAGTTCTCTAAGCCTATCTATTGCTCTCAGAGCTTCTCCTTCACTTAAATTCGACCATTTAACTTCAATGAAGGCTGCATGCCTATCTTTTTCGTTTACAGCGATAAGGTCTATTTCCTTGTCCTTATACTACCACTTACCTATTATATGTTAAGTTTTTGCCTTTGGATATGAGCCTAAAATTTTTAGGAAAGTCGATTTTTCCATTAACTTTTCTATCGCCTTCCTACATCTTTCTTCACTCACGTGGCCTTCAAAGTCTAGGTAAAAGTTGTATTCCCAAGGCTTAAGCTTTGTAGGCCTAGACTCTATTTTTGTCAAGTTTATGCCTCTTAATGCAAACTCTTCGAGTGCATGATATAATGTTCCCGGAGCATGTTTTACAGAAAATATTATTGAGGTCTTATCTTCTCCTGTTGGTGGAGAATCATGCTTTGATAGGACAAAGAATCTCGTATAGTTGTTTTTCATATCTTCAATGCCTTCTGCAATAACCTTCATCTGATATATTTCTGCAGCCCTTTTACTTGCTATAGCCGCTGCATCCCTTACATTCTCTTCCTTTATCATTTTAACGCTTCCCGCTGTATCAAAGTATGGGCTGGGATATAGCCTGACTTTCTTATAAAATTCCTACATTGTGCTAGAGCCTGTGGATGAGAGTACACTTTCTTTATCGACGCTATTTCGGCTTGAGGGTGAACTATTAGACAATGAACTACCTTCAATATTATTTCACCACATACTTTTAGGTTGCTTGAAAGCAGTAGGTCGTATGTTTGGTTCACGCTTCCCTCAAGAGAATTTTCTACTGGTACGACGCCATATTCTGTTTCACCACTTTCCACGCTTTCGAACACTTCATCTAGGTCCATTAAAGGCCTTACCTCTACTTCATTTCCAAAGAAGTTTAGAACAGCTTCCTCACTGTATGCCCCTCTTTCACCTTGAAAGGAAACACGTACCCTATTTGCTCTGATAAAATTTTTTACCTTACTCATTTTTAATACGCTTTTTTAGAAGGTTTAGGAGACCGCCTTCTTCTAGTATTTCGATAATAAACTTTGGAAGAGGTTGTGCCCTAACAATAGTTCCCCTGCTAACGTTCCTTATTGTTCCAGATTCAAGATACACTTCTAGTAAATCATTTTCTTCAATTTTATGGAAAGCTTGCTCGCATTCGAGTACGGGTAAGCCTATGTTCACAGCATTCCTGTAAAATATTCTTGCAAACGATTTTGCTATAACACATTTTATGCCAGCATACTTTAGTGCTAGAGGAGCCTGTTCTCGGCTTGAGCCGCAGCCAAAGTTTTTTCCAGCAACAATTATACCATCTTCACACTTTTTTCTAAAGTTGGGATCCAGTCCCTCCATTGCATGTTTAGCCATTTCTTTCGGTTCAGTGAGTGTCAAAAATTTTCCCGGAAGTATGAGGTCAGTGTTTATGTCATCACCATATTTTATAGCATGTCCAGTTACCTTCAAGTTTTCAGCCTCCAGAGAATATTGTTGGGTCAACAATCTTGCCTTCTATGGCTGAAGCCGCAGCCGTCGCTGGAGAGGCAAGATAGACCTTCGACTTTGGGCTGCCCATTCTTCCAACAAAGTTTCTGTTTGTTGTGCTGAGGCAAACTTCTCCTGATGCTAGAACACCTATGTGGCCGCCGTAGCATGCGCCGCATGTTGGGTTTGCTACAACAGCACCGGACATTATGAATGTTTCGATAAGGCCTTCCTTTAAGGCTGACAAGTAGACTTCCTGTGATGCTGGAACAATAACAAGCCTTGTCCTTTCATTCACCTTTTTACCCTTTAAAATTTTTGCTACAATGCGAAGGTCTTCTAGTCTACCGTTGGTGCATGAGCCTATGAAAACTTGGTCGACTTCCACACCTTCAACTTCTTGAACTGGTTTCACATTCGAAACTGAGTTTGGGCAGGCTACGAGTGGGGTTAGGCTGCTTGCATCCACTTCTAGCGTTCTTTCATAGACAGATTCTTTGTCACTTTCGTATATGGTGGGATTGCCTTCTATTCTACCCTTTAAGTATGATAGTGTTTTCTCGTCAGCTGCAACAATGCCTGCCTTTGCTCCGACTTCAACAACCATGTTACATAATGTTAGCCTACCGTCTACGCTCATATTTTCGATTGCGGGGCCACAAAATTCTATACCCATATAGTTTGCACCATCTTCACCTAAAGTTTGTGCAATATTTAGAAAAAGGTCTTTTGCTGTAACATATTCTCTGAATTTGCCAGACACATTTACTTTAATAGTCTTTGGAACCCTAAACCATAACCTTCCATTAATAAAAACTGATGCCATTTCAGTTGAACCTATTCCTGTTGCAAACGCTCCAAGAGCACCATATGTGCATGTGTGAGAGTCTGCTCCAACTATCACGTTTCCTGGAAGAACATGTCCTCTTTCAACCATAATCTGGTGTGCTATACCTCCTCTTCCAACATCATAGAATGCTTTTATTTCATGTCTTCTAGCAAATTCTCTTACTATCTTATGTAATTCTGCAGCTTCAACTGTTGCAGCTGGAATAGTGTGGTCTATAACTATCACAATCCTATTTCTGTCCCAAACCTTTTTTGCACCAACTTCATTAAAATATTTTATCGTAAGGTGGCCTGTTATCTCGTTAACCATTGCATAGTCTATTCTTGCTTCAACTATTTCTCCTGCAACAACCTCTTTTCTATCTGAGGCTTTAGCAAGAATCTTTTCTATCAAATTCATTTTAGACACCATAATAAAAGCTTATACATTTTGATTTTACAGACTTTGAACACCCTTTCTTTTTCTCAAAATTTCGTTTATACCGTTTATCATTGCCTCGACACTTGCTATAACAATATCTTCTCCCGCTGACCTTGCTGACATAACGTTTCCACTTCTATCTTCAACCTTAACTATAACTTCGGCTAAAGCGTCTGAACCGCCTGTTATAGCCTCAAGCCTATATTCTTTCAGTCTAATGTTTGCCAGTGAATCTGTAACCTTCTGTATAGCTTTTACTGCAGCGTCAACTGGGCCTACACCCGTTTCTGCTGCAACATACTCTTTTCCCTCCAAAAGAAGTTTTACAGAGGCTGTTGGAACAACTTTGAATCCGGTCATGACTGCTAGGTCAACTAATTCTATAACCTTTTCCTCTCCACCTCTCCTTATTATTGACCTTGCTATTGCAGCCAAGTCTGTGTCAGTAACAGTTTTTCCTTTATCACCAAGCTCCTTAACCTTCGCAGTTATCTCCTTCAACTGTTCTTCTGTAGGATGTAAGCCCATGTCCTGAAGCTTCGCCATTATACCGTGTGTGCCCGCATGTTTTCCAGCCTGGATAAGCCTCTTTCTTCCAACAATTTCAGGGTCTATGGGCTCATATGTTAGGGGCATAGAGAGTACACCATGCGTATGTATTCCAGACTCGTGTGCGAAAGCATTTTCTCCAACGATAGCCTTGTTGGGCTGAATTATGACACCAGTGGACTGTGAAACAAGCTTTGAAGTTTCATATATTAGGCGAGTGTTTATCTTCGTCTTTCTATTGTAGAGGGAATGTAGGGCCATTACAACTTCCTCTAAAGCTGCATTTCCAGCACGCTCGCCTATACCGTTTACGGTGACATGGACTCTTCTTGCACCAGCTTCTACTGCGGCAAGAGAATTTGCTACAGCTAAGCCGAAGTCGTTGTGACAGTGTACACTTATTGGAACATTGACAACACTTTTTACCTCATTTATAATTTGTGATATTTTTGTTGGAGTCATCACTCCTACAGTGTCAGGTACATTAATCCTGTCAGCGCCAGCATCAACTACACTTTTGTAAACTTTTTTAAGATATTCTATATCTGATCTGGTTGCATCTTCAGCAGAAAATTCGACTTTAAGGCCGTGTGCTTTAGCATATTCTATGCCATCTATAGCCTTTTCTAGAGCCTGTTCTCGTGAAAGCTTTAACTTGTATGTCAGGTGAATGTCTGAGGTCGCTATAAAGAGGTGTATGTTGCTTGCTCCAGAAGAAATTACTGCGTCAATATCGTTTTTGTTCACTCTTGCTAGACCGTAAACTTCAGACTTTAAGCCTTCCCTTGCAATAAGTTTAACTGCCTCAAGCTCTCCCTGTGATGCTACTGGAAAACCAGCTTCTATAGCGTCAACGCCGAGCCTATCCAACTGCCTTGCAATTTCAAGCTTTTCCTGAGGAGTTAATGAGACACCTGGAGTCTGTTCACCGTCCCTTAAAGTTGTGTCAAAGATTTCAACGAAATCGTCTGCAATCATTTTTCGATCCCGGCCATCTTCCTAATAATCTTACCCACCTTTTCTATATCATATTCTGAAACTTCCTTCATTAGCTGGTTAAGCCGTCGGCGGCTTAATTCCGGTTCACCAACCCATTCTCTAGCGAACTCGCCATTCTGAATTTTTTCCAAAACCTTTTCCATGTTCTCTTTAACATGCTCGTCTATAACCTTTGGCCCCACAGTAATACCACCATATTTTGCTGTATCAGATATCGCGTTCAACATTCCTGTGAAGCCGCTTTGGTAAACTAGGTCCATAATCAGCTTCATTTCATTGCATACTTCAAAGTATGCGAGTTCAGGCTGATATCCTTTCTCGACAAGGACTTTAAAGCCTGTGTTTATTAAGCTCATTAAACCTCCTACCAGTACAGCCTGTTCTCCGAACAAGTCTGTTTCAGTCTCCTCCTTAAACGTTGTCTCGAGAACACCGGCTCTTGTGCAGCCTAAAGCCTTGCATAAAGCTAGGGCAACATTCTTACCTTGCCCACTATAATCCTGTTCTACAGCAAATAGTGCTGGGACACCGAATCCCTTTAAATACATTTCCCTCAAATTTGCTCCAGGACTCTTTGGAGCAACCATTATTACATCAACGTCTGGTGGGGGAACTATAAGCCTATAGTGTACGTTGAAACCATGTGAGAATGCAAGCGTTTTCCCAGCATCCATTGCTTCAGCAATATGCTGTTCATATACTCGAGGCTGCTCAAGGTCTGGAATTAGAATGTGCACTATATCTCCTTCTTCAGCAGCCTTATCTATAGTGTAGGGTTTAAATCCGTCAGCTTCAGCCCTTCTCCAAGACAGCCCATTTTCCCTCAAACCAAGGATCACCTTTACTCCAGAATCTCTTAAGTTTAGGGCTTGAGCGCGACCTTGGCTACCATAGCCAATTATTGATACAACCTTACCATCCAAAAATTTTAAGTCTGCATCATTATCATAGTATACTTTAGCCAATCTATCCACCTCTTTCTATTGCCGTTAAGCCAGTTCTAGCCATCTCCTTAATCCCTATAGAGGAAGCTATTTTTAGGAAAGCGTTTATCTTTTCAGGTGCACCTATCACTTCAACGGTCATGGTATCCTCTGCTGCATCAACAACCTTACCTTTAAAGATCTGTGCATAACTTAATATGTCAGATCTTACCTTAGAATCCTTAACATGCAGTTTAATCAGCGCAAGCTCTCTTAAAATAGTGTTTCTAGGATTAAGCAAAGATATTTTTACTACATCCACTATCTTTGAAAGCTGTTTAACCAACTGTTCTACCGTAGCATTGTCCCCATTTAAGGTTATCGTCATTCTAGAAAACTCCTTACGTTCCGTAGGCCCAACAGAAATACTTTCAATGTTAAAGTTTCTCCTTCTAAAAAGGTTAGCGACCCTAAAGAGTACACCAGGCTTATTTTCAACAAGCACGGAAACAATATGAGTTTCAAAAACATCATCTATGTTCATAAATTTCAATCCTCCCTAGCAACTTTACTAGACCTTTTGGTTAAAATGGATGATGTCTTAAGCGCATTAAATATCATACTCTTCAAACCTTTACCGGGTGGGACCATTGGGAAGACATCTTCTTCAGGAGAAACTGGCACATCAATTACAGTGGTAACCTCGCTTTTAAGAGCCTGCAATAGTGCATTCTTTAATTCATCAATAGAATTTACGCGTACACCATTAGCGCCACAGGCTTCGACGAGCTTGACAAAGTCTGGGTTAATCAATTTTACAGCAGAATATCTTCTATTATAGAATAGCCTTTGCCACTGTGCAACCATGCCTAGCATAGAATTATTTAATATCAAGACTATTACGGGAATGTTCTCGTTAACTGAAGTGATAAGCATATTGGAAGTCATTATAAAGCTTCCATCTCCTGCAATATCTAGGACTGGAACATCTGGCCTAGCCACTTTAGCGCCAAGTGCTGCTGGAAAGCCGAAGCCCATTGTACCTAGGCCGCCTGAGGTAATAAATGTCCTCGGCTTATAGGCCTTAAAGTATAGTGAAGCCCACATCTGATTCTGACCAACTTCTGTTGTAACGATAGTGTCTGGTGAAACAATTTCCCTAACCTCCTTTAAAATTTTTGGAGGAGATAAACCATCATCTCGAGAGTAAACTTCTATACTACTGAATTCTTCCCTTATTTCCTGGACTCTTTTGAACCACAGACTATCCTCACGCTTAACTAAACATTTAGTCAACATTTCATAAATTTTAGATAACGTGATATTCGCATCTCCAACAATTGGTACATCAACAACCCTATTTTTTCCAATTTCAGAAGCATCAATGTCCACATGTATTATCTTTGCATCAGGGCAGAAGTCTGAAATATTACAGGTTGTCCTATCAGAGAACCTGCAGCCTACTGCCAAAAGTACATCAGCTTCAAGTATAGCCTTGTTTGCTTCAGGAGAACCATGCATTCCAACAACGCCAAGCGATAACGGATGATTTTCTGGAAAACAGCCCTTACCCATCAATGTTGTAGCGACTGGAGCGAGCAAAAGTTCAGCTAAGGCTAGTAATGCTTCTGACGCGTTAGATAAAATTGTACCTCCTCCAGCCAATATTATTGGCCTTTCAGCATTAACCAGTAGATCAACTGCCTTTTTAACCTGAAGAGGGTGTGGAGAAACATTCGATCTAACTTTAACATGATTGTCTTCAACTTCATTAACTTCATCAATTTCTACTTGAACGTCTTTTGGAATATCAATTAGTACTGGACCGGGTCGACCTGACGTGGCAAGCTTAAAAGCCATTTTCACAACCTTAGGAACTTCAGCAACAGTTCTCGGTTGAAAATTGTATTTTGTTATTGAGGTAGTTATTCCTATAATATCAGCTTCCTGGAAGGCGTCCTTGCCTATCATCGTTCTAGGAACCTGTCCAGTTATAGCAACTACTGGAGAAGAATCCATGTATGCGTTGGCTATTCCAGTAATAAGATTTGTTGCACCTGGCCCAGAAGTCGCCATACAAACACCTGGCCTTCCACTTGCCCTCGCGTAGCCATCAGCCATATGTGCTGCAGACTGCTCATGTTTCACCAGAATATGTCTAATATTTGATTCATAGAGGATGTCATAGACAGGTAATATTGCACCTCCAGGTAGTCCAAAAATTACTTCAACACCCTCTTTTTGGAGGGAGTCGATGAGGGACTGAGCGCCTGAAAGTTTAGCTATCACAACCACCTCCTAAAGGATAAGGATTATTGATAAAATGCCTACATTAAGTAGGCATATAGTATATTCGGGTCCATTAACCACTATTTCGAATGTGCCCATGTGTTGAACAGTTGGGTCGCAATATGAGGTTTATAAACCTATTGGTCAACATTTTATAACCAACATTAATTCATGCAAGGTTATAATAGAATTTTTGTGAAGGTTATGTTCACCTGTCCACTATATTTTTAAACACCCTTTACACAACTTTTGCCGGTGAGTATGGGCGACCAATTCCAATATCCATAGAACCTCTATCTTCCCTTAAAGGGGATGATAGAGCAGTTATTGCAAGACTATTGGAGAAGGCATTAAATTGTAACCAGAAACTTATCCTCTCATCAGTCTCCAGAAACTTAAACTGTACTGCTTCAGCGTTTTTGAGAAAACTTTCTAAAGATTCAGGTGTACCTCTCTCAACACTAAAACTTAATCTGAAAATTTTGAAAGAAGAGGGGTTGGTGGAATATGGGAGAGTCGGTGAACCGCGTCCAATAAAGCTTACTGAAGTGGGTAAAATTGTTTTAGAACTTTTGGATTGTCAGAGGAATGTAAAGTGTGACGGTGACTGCGAAAAGAGTATCTTGGAGGAAGATTGTAGGGAGTTACCATCAAAAATTAGGTCGAAGATAGTTTTTGAAATATATCAGGCTAAAATGGGCCATCTTCCTTCATCGCTTTCATCAGCAAATATTATAGCGGCCATATTTCAAGTATTCAAACCCAATGTGATAGGGTCTAAAAATTATTTTATTTTGAGCAAAGGTCATGCTGCACCAGCATTGTATGCTGTAATGGCACAGCAAGGCATATTGGACGATTACGAGCTTGCATTCTTATGTTCAATTGGTTCAAGACTTCAAGGGCATCCGGATAAAAGGTTTTTACCTGAAGTTATAGTTTCAACAGGTTCTCTGGGTCAGGGTTTGTCTGTAGGTGTGGGTATAGCTATTGGAAAAAAACTAAAAAATGTTGGAGGAAAAGTTGTTGTCCTTTTGGGTGACGGCGAA
Source organism: Nitrososphaeria archaeon (assembly GCA_049969935.1). Lineage (GTDB taxonomy): Archaea > Thermoproteota > Nitrososphaeria > JACIWG01 > JACIWG01 > JACIWG01. The sequence continues at coordinate 3,986 of JBMFNX010000036.1, read as the reverse complement.
CTTGAAGAGGGACAGATTTGGGAGGCGGCCATGAGTGCTTCAGCAAATAATCTTGACAATCTAATTGCAGTAATTGACAGAAATTTCTATCAAATGAATGGTGCGACAGAAGAAGTTAAGATGCTAGAACCTTTAAGCAGCAAATGGAAGTCTTTCGGATGGGATGTGATAGAAGTTGATGGGCGTAAAATTGGTGAGCTAGTTTACATATTAAAGGAAATAGAAAAACATCAGAGGAAACCGACTGCTATAATAGCCTTCACCGAAAGAAATGGTGGAATCGAGCATATTGACAGGAAAGCATTCTACTATATTCCAACACATGAAGAGTATGTGAGGATATGGGGGAAGCAGATTGGATAGTGTAAACGTGAGTTTGAGAGAAGCTTTTGGAGAAAAATTGGTGAAAATTGGTGAAGAAAATGATAAGGTTATTGTCTTAGATGCTGATGTAAGCGCTTCTACAAGAAGCTCATATTTTAGGGAAAGATTTCCTAAAAGGTTTTTGAATGTTGGAATAAGCGAGCAGGATATGATTGGCATAGCCGCTGGACTTGCAATAGAAGGATTTATTCCAGTAGCAACAGGATTTTCAATGTTTTTACTAAGAGCTTGGGAGCAGATTAGAAACACAATTTCACGAGATAATTTAAATGTGAAGATTGTTGCAACACACGCGGGCTTAAGCGACTATGCAGACGGTTCATCACACCAGTGTCTAGAGGATATAGCGTTAATGAGGATTTTACCTAAAATGAACGTTGTAGTACCCTCTGACCCTGTTTCTGTAAGAAGCTTATTAGAACAGATTATAGGGTTAAGGGGACCATGCTATATGAGAATTGGAAGAGATTATTCACCTAAAGTGTATGATACCGAAGATGATGTGGTTTTTGGGAAACCGAACATTTTAGGAGAGGGAGAGGATGTTACAATAGTAGCCTGCGGTATAATGGTCCACTTCACACTAGAAGCTAGGAGGATACTGTTAGAGGATAATATTAGGGCACAGGTGGTGGACTTACATACGATTAAGCCATTAAATGAAAGCCTTTTGAGATACTGTGAAAGGACAGATAAAGTTGTTACCTTTGAAGAACATAATGTTATAGGGGGAATGGGGTCAGCTGTATGCGAACTACTTTCTGAAAAGGGTTTCAAAATAAAAAGGTTTGGTATAATGGACATGTTCGGTGAATCTTCAAGAGACTATATTGGGCTTCTACAAAAGTTTGAGCTTGACGCAAAAAGTTTGGCTAAAAAGGTTAAGTCTTTTGTTGAAGGTGATTCTATTGGATCTTAAACTAGTGCTAGATAAAAGAGATAGGAGTATAAAGGTTGGAGATGTAGTTTTTGGGAAAAAGTTTACGATAGTTGCTGGACCCTGTGCTGTAGAATCTAAGGAGCAGCTTCTAAAGACAGCATATTTTCTCAAAGAAAATGGTGCACACATTTTAAGGGCCATGGTTTTCAAGCCAAGAACATCACCTTACTCTTTCCAGGGACTGGGTGCTGAAGGGTTAAAGGTTGTTAAAGAGGTTAAAGAGGAGGTGGGAATACCTGTGGTAACAGAAGTAATGGATACTACTCAGCTAGAAAGGGTATGTGAGGTCGCAGATATCCTTCAGGTTGGTGCAAGAAACATGCAGAATTTTACATTACTTAAAGCGGTGGGAAGAACCTGTAAGCCTACAATTTTAAAAAGAGGATTTAGTTCAACCATAGAAGAATGGCTTTCAGCGGCAGAATATATCATGAGCGAAGGCAACAAGAATGTAATATTATGTGAGAGGGGGATAAGAACGTTTGTAAACGAAACAAGGTTTACTTTAGATTTAGCGTCAGTGCCGATAGTGAAGGAGCTTACAAGCTTACCAATAATAGTGGACCCATCTCATGCAGCTGGAACAAGAAAGCTTGTGATACCGTTAGCTAAGGCGTCAAAGGCTGTAGGCTGTGATGGCATAATGGTTGAAGTGCATCCTGAGCCTGAAAAGGCTTTAAGCGACAACAGGCAGCAACTTAATTTTGAAATGTTCAGACAGCTTGTTAGGGAGCTGAATATTTAAGATGATAATTGAATGTAAGCTGGGACGTATAATCGTGGAAAGAGACGCATTAAACTTGCTTGAAGAAGAGATTGACAGGATAAAACCTTCTAAAGTATGTATTGTAACAGATAATGTTGTGGGAAGAATATGGTTCAATAAGGTAGTTGAATACATTAAAAGTAGGACTGTTGAAAAGGTTGAGGTTGAAGCTGGAGAAGGCGGTAAAAGTATTAAAACGTTAAGCTTGCTATGGAGAAAGTTTATTGATGGAGGTTACACTAGAAAGTCTCTGGCAATAGCCTTGGGAGGGGGGGTGGTTGGTGACGTTACAGGATTCGCTGCCTCAACTTTTATGAGGGGAATATATTTTGCTCAGGTTCCCACAACACTGCTTTCTCAAGTTGATTCGAGTATAGGGGGAAAGAATGGAATAAACTTTCATGGAAAGAACATGATAGGAACATTCTATCAACCATCTTTCACGCTAATTGACACAAAATTCATTAGAACATTATCATACGAGGAATTTTTAAATGGCATGGCTGAAGTCATCAAATATGGGATAATATGTGATAGAAGATTCTTCAAGTACATTGAAGAAAATGTTGAAGCCATAAAGAATAGGGAGGAGAGTGTGCTAAACAAGGTTGTGGAAGAATGTGTTAAAATGAAGGTAAATATTGTGTTAGAGGATGAAAGGGAAGAGGGTTTAAGGAGGATATTAAACTTTGGGCACACGTTCGCTCATGCTATAGAAAAGCTTTCACATTATAGGATAAAGCATGGGTTCGCAGTATCCATTGGAATGGGCATCGCATGCATGGTTGCTGAAAAACTTACAGGCTTTTCTGAAAAGTCTAGAGTTCTAGGCCTATTAAAAAGGCTCGGTTTACCCACAAGCACGAGGATTAAATTGAACAAAATAGTTGAGGAGATGGTCAAGGATAAGAAGGCATGGTATGGTAAAACTGTTCTAATTGTTCCTGAAGAAATAGGCAGGGTTACAGTTATCGAAGTTGAGAAGGAACAGTTAGCTAAAATTTTGGGGGAAGTGATGGCGTCTGCATAGTCCAAGACTTTGTACGGTAATAACATCGTTGGATGAAAAATGTCTTGATAAGGCTAACATTTCAGATATTATTGAGGTTAGAATAGATATTATTGGAGAGTCTTGGACGAGCATAGCTGGCAGGCTTAAAAGACCTTGGATCGCCTGCAATAGGAGAAAAGAGGAGGGGGGAAAGTGGTATGGTGATGAGGAAAGGCGTGTTGAGGAACTTTTAAAAGCCCTGCAGTTGGGTGCAGAATATGTTGACATCGAACTATTATCGCCTCAAATAAAGAAGGTTGTTGAAGAAGTTAAGACGGAGGGGAAAAAGGTTATAGTATCATACCATGATTTTAGTGGCACACCAAGTTATAGTGAGTTAAAGAAAATTTTTGAAAGGGAAATTGAGGCTGGAGCAGACATTTGCAAGATAGTCTCATTTGCTAAAAAGTTCGAAGACAACATTACCATACTAAAGTTTATTCGACAAGAATCCAATATGGCACCATTGGTATCATTTTGTATGGGTGAAATGGGTATTGTTAGCAGAATCCTTTCACCCTTTTTTGGAAGCAAATTTACTTACACGTCAATTGATGAAGGTTTAGAGTCAGCGGCTGGACAAGTGTGTATAGAGAATCTTAGAGAATTCTATAAAATTTTCCAGGAAACTTTAGAGAGTTGGTGATATAATGCAGTATAAGAGTAAAGTATGTTGTCTTATCGGTGACCCTATAGAGCATACAATTTCACCACTAATACACAATATTGCTTTCCAAAAACTTGGCATAGACTACATATATGTGGCATTCAGGGTTGAAAAGGGTATGCTTAAAATGGCGGTAGATGGTGTAAGAGCCTTGAATATTCGAGGACTAAATGTTACA
>JBMFNX010000035.1:0-12706 GCA_049969935.1 Nitrososphaeria archaeon | reverse complement strand
CCCCTAACACAGAACATAAAAATAACATAAACAAAAAGCCATAATAAACCTTAAGTTGCCACGTCGAATCCACTCTTCTTGGAGCAAATAATATTTAAGCGTGTTTGTACCAATGAAATCTAGAGTGATGGACTGTCAATAATTGATGCAACAGGAACTTCATCCGTTTGTCTAAGGTAAGCTGCTTTCTAAAACCCATCCCACTTATCTATCTACAATCAAATACTCTACTCTTCTGTCATAAATAAAAATTTTATTTAATGAATAAAATTGATTTAAATGAATGCTTGTTTTTGATTTTATTTTAAACTCAGATGTCTGCAATTTTAAAATTTTAGAAAAATATATATCGTTAAACTTACACAACCTTTTACGTGATTTAATAATGGGTGAAAGCAGGTTTTTCGGTTATGTTGGCCAAATTTTGGACGTAAACCTTTCCACTTCAGAATTCAAAAATGTTCCATTGGACAAGAAATGGGTTAACCTTTATATTGGTGGTGCAGGGTATGCGACAAGACTCTTATACGACCTTATAGACAAAGATATAGACCCGCTTTCTCCAGAAAATCCTCTAATAATAATGACAGGCCCTTTCACTGGTATAGTTGCTACATCACCTAAGACTGCTATCGTAGGCAGGTCTCCCCTAACAGGATTCTTGGGCAAAACTGTAGGCGGTGGTTCCTTTGGTATTGCGTTAAAGAAGGCTGGCTATGATGGAATAGTGTTAAGAGGGAAAGCCAATTTTCCAACATATCTCTCAATAGTTAATGGTGTTCCAAAACTGAATAATGCTTCAAAATTGTGGGGGAAGGGAACATTTGAAACATTTAATGAAATAAAGAAGGAGTTAGGTGATGAAAAGGTTAGGGTTGCAGCAATAGGTCCGGCTGGAGAAAACCTAGTTAAAATATCCTCTATAATAACTGATGAAAGGAGAGTTTTCGGTAGGACTGGATTAGGTGCAGTAATGGGCTCAAAGAATGTTAAGGCTGTAGCCGTAAGAGGGAACAAGAAAACAGAGTTATTTGATGAAAAAAGGCTTTTGGAATTAAATAAAAAGTATCTTGCTGCAGCACCTCAGACTCCAAGGGGAGGTGGCTTAAGAGCCTATGGTACAGGCGGTGGTGTTGTAACATTCAATCAAATGGGCAATCTTCCAATAAAAAATTGGACTCAAGGCGTATGGGCTGAAGCGGAAAAGATTTCTTCCCAGAAGATGATGGAAAAGTACAAGCTTGGAGAAGGGATGAAGGCATGCGGTGAAGAAATATTCTGTTCACTACAATGTGAACGAAGGATAAAGATGGAGAACACAAAATATGGCTCATCAACTGGAAAAGGACCTGAATATGAAACCCTTGCAGCATTAGGTTCAATGACATTAGTAAGTGAAATTGAAGCCATCATAAAAGCGAATGACCTATGTGACGATCTTGGCTTAGACACGATCTCAACAGGAAGTGTTATAGCTTGGGCTATGGAAGCATATGAAAAAGGCATTATATCTGAAACTGAGATAGGCTTTCCACTAAAATGGGGTGACGGTGAAGCACTTACAAAAATTATTCCAATGATAGCGTATAAAAAAGGCTTTGGAGCACTTTTGTCCGAAGGTGTAAAGGAGGCTTCATCGAAAATAGGTAAGGGTAGTGAAAAATTTGCAGTACATTCCAAGGGCCTAGAACTTCCAATGCACAATCCAAGACTGTTCCAGACAATGGGCTTGGTCTACGCCTTCTCTAACATTGGTGCATCACATCTTCAAGGTTTAGCGATGCTTGTAGAAAGGGGCGCCCTCCTACCGGAGTTCGGTATAACTGAAGTCCCAAAAGATGTTTCCTCAAAGATTAAAACAGTAATCATAGGACAAAACATTTGTAACGTCGCAGACTCGCTTGGACTATGCAAGTTCGGCATATACGGGATCATGGACTTCAGCCACTTCGCTGAAGCATTCAATTCAATAACAGGAAAAAATGAAACAAAAGATTCTCTTCTCAAGGTTGGTGAAAGAATCTGGTACCTAGAACGTCTCCTGAACCTAAAATTGGGTCTAAAGCCAGAAGACGACAGCCTACCATATAGGATTGTGCAAGAATCAGTTCCTGACGGTGCAGCAAAAGGCCTAACGTTCCCAGTTGAAACATACTTCCCAGAATTCTATAAGGCTAGAGAAATAGATCCTAAAACAGGACAGGTTAGCAAGAAAAAATTAGAGGAACTAGCACTTGACATCTAGCAAAAATATTCAAGTTTATTCCTTTACCTCCTTTTTTAGAAAACATTATTCAGTTCCTTAGTGCTTACAAGATAATGTTTAAATATGCTGGAAAGAAGTTTTTTATGAGAATATTTGTCATTTGAGGAGGCTGAAATACTTAAGGTAAGGGCTGAAGCATTTTTACGTAACGCTAAATTCCTCTTAGATAATAGGGAATGGGATCTTGCAATCTTTAACCTAGAACAGTTCTGCCAACTTATTCTCAAGTATAAGCTTTTAGTAAAAAGTGGAGGTTACTTAAAGACGCATTCACTTAGAACATTATTACGTGTCCTAGGACGAGATAATCCTAAACTTCTAGAACTTGTCGAAGATGAAAGGAATCTCCACTATATTGCTAGGATCGAAGAATCCTATATTGTGGCAAGATATTTACCATACACTTTTGAAGAAAAAGAAGTGCTGGATATTTACAAGTTTGTTGTGGAGGTGTTTAAGCCAATTGTCGAAAGCATATGAAGATAAAATAATGGATTATTTAAAAAGGTCCATGGAAATCGCATACGAGGTTAAAAAGATTATAAAGGAAATAGACTCGAATGCTAAAGTATTTGTTTTCGGGTCAACTGTAAGAGGAAATTATACTGCATCAAGTGACATAGACATGCTCGTAGTAACAGAAAAGATTGAAGAGAAGAACAATATGGCTGTTAAAGTCTATAAGAATATAGAAGCTCCAGTGGAACTGCATATTGTAACACCTGAAAAGTTTGAGAACTGGTACAAAAGGTTCATTAAACCTGATGAGCTAATTGAAATAAAATAGACCCAAATGTGATATGATTTTGGAATTTGGTAGCGATTTAGAAAAAGGCCAATGATATTAATGAATTTGATACCTTTAGCACAATTGGTTTTGAAAGTGGCTTATCAAAATATTCTTTTTAAATATCTTATCGAATCAACAGCAGCCTTTTCTGATGAAGGCTTCTGTAAACATTCTACAGCTAACCATTTATCATATCCAACCTCCTTCAAAGTTTTAGCGATTAGCTTGAAATCTATGTGCCCATATCCGGGAGGCCAACGATTTGAGTCTGCAATATGTATGCGCCAAATTTTATTCTTAACCTTTTTTAAAGAAGCACATAAGTCCTTTTCTTCAATATTCATGTGAAATGTGTCAGCAAGTATCCCTGTTCTTTCTAAACCAAGCTTCTCTATTATCTTATAAGCTTCTGAAAGCGTATTAATATACGATGATTCATATCTATTTAGTGGCTCTAAAACCACTGTTGCATTTAAATCTAATGCTTTCCTATCTAAGATTTTAAGCGCATCCTCAACCAATTCAAAGGCCCCATTGTCTACAAATTCTTTTCCTCTCAGTAAGCCGATTATTAAATGTGCCTGTATTATACTACACAATTTTAGACCTGAAAGCGCGACTTCAATAGCCTTTTCCCTTGAAGGTTCTTCAAGACTATTTAAAGAATATTTCATGAGTGAATTATAGTGTCCCGTAGCGATAGCTGAAACACCCATATTATAGTTCGGTATAATGTTTTTACATACATAAATGAGATCATCGTATCTTATCATAAGAGGTAATTTAACACCATCGTATCCTAGTTTACTAAGAAAGGAAATTGACTCCTCAAATTTTTTCATATCCTTTATTCCAGAAAAGATGCTATCAAAATGGTATCCAAAAGTTTCTGAGATAACAATACTAAACTTACTCAAACTAAATTTCAACCGCCTTTCCTTCCTTCAAAGAAACTTTTGCAGCTTCAGCTATTTTAACAGACATAAGTCCATCAAAAGCCGTAACTTTAGGCTCCACATTTTCTACAACACATTTAATAAAATCCTGAATCTCTCTTACGTACGATTCTCTAAAACGTTCTATAAACCAGTAAGGATAATCATTGTATATCTTTGATTTTTCAAAAAATTTGGCAAAGGTTACAGTCGGCTGCTCTATCCTGATAGCAGCTTTGTCGCCAACAATTTCAGTCCTAACATCATGCCCATAAGGACAAAATTCAAAAGCTTTAACAGTACCAAGAACATCATTAACAAACTTTAGAACACAAACAACACTCTGGTCCCGTCCAAACACCCCCCTAGTTTCAGCGTAAACCTTTTTCACTTCACTACCGACAAGCCACCTAAGTATATCGAAGTCATGTGTTCCTGAAGTAAAAAATATTCCACCACTAAGCTCTTCTTTCGCCTCCCAACCGGCATGAGGTTCGGGATCAAAAGTGTTAGAGTGAACATCAACTATCCTTCCAATAAAACCTTCATCAATAAGCTTTTTCGCCCTCTCATAAGATGGATCAAATCTTCTATTAAATCCAACCTGCAACCTTAAACCAGACACTTTAACTCTTCTTAAAACATCCTCACATTCTCTACCACTTATACATAATGGTTTCTCGCAAAAAACATGCTTGCCAGACTCAATAGATTTTACAATCACATCATAGTGTAAATTGTTTGGTAAAGATACGATAACCGCGTCCACTTCAGGATCCTTAAGTAGTACTTCATATGAAGAGTAAACTTTTTTAGCTCCAACCTCCTTCGCTAAATTGTCTGCAGCCGCTAAATTTACGTCAGCAATGGCAACCACCTTTACATTGGCATAGAGAACAGCATTTTTTGCATGAAGAGCTCCAATCTTTCCAGCGCCAATAACTCCAAATTTAACAGGACCACCCCAACTATGCATATGTATGAGATAACTACAAAACATATAAAAGCCTTTTTATACATAATAAACTCTTCTCCTAATGAGGTCTATGATTAAATGGAAGCTTCCCCCTCTTGGGGGTCATATGGATAAACCGACCGGTATATACTTTCAGACTATGACGGGAAAGGAGATTGAGGAACGTTTGAAGGTGAACGATGTTATCATCATTCCCGTTGGCTCAACTGAAGCCCACGGCCCCAACGCTCCACCCGGTGAAGACACGTTTATTGTTACACGTTTCGCTGAAGCTGTCGCTGAAGTGACTGGTTGTACTGTTGCTGAACCTATCTGGTATGGCTCCCATCCATATCATCATATGGGTATGCCTGGTACAGTAATTGTTGACGATGACGTATTCAAAGCATATTTGAGAAGTGTGATGGCCGGGTTATGGAATGCAGGTTTCCGAAAGCAGATTCTTCTAAACGGTCACGGTCAAGAATATGTTATTCCTTCAGCAATACATCAGTTTGTTAAAAGGTATCAGGTGCCAGGAATATTTGTTAACGTTAACTGGTGGCATGTTACACCAAATGAGTTAAAGGATAAAGAGCATGGTGGACCATTTGAGACACCATTCATCCATGCCGATGAAGTCGAAACCAGCGTCAGTTTAGCTCTCTTTCCAGAATTAATTAAAATGGAGTACGCGGTTGACACTACACCCCAAACTCTCCTACCGTCAATTACATCAAAATACTTGGATAAGGCTGCAAATATTTACCAAAAGCCAATTAAATGGTATGAGCATGTCGGCTTAGGTCCCATGGAAGTCTACGCCTACCCACCAGGGTGTGTGGGAAAAGCGACACTAGCTTCAGCCTCTAAGGCAACAAAATCTGTTGAAGGTGTCCTAAACTTTTTAACAGAACTAGTTAACGAGATTTTGAAAAAGTATCCGCCTGGCACACTTCCACCATGGGAACAGTTGACACAGAGGAGCAGAGAAGAAATTGATGCGCTTGTTAGGGGGCCGCTTAAGGGTGGAAAACACATTTACACCGTAGCCTACCCTCCATAGGTGAGAAAAAATGGTAGAAACACCTACTAAAATGATGGCAGCATTGCTTGAAGCTGAATGGAAGCCTAGACCCGGGTACAGGGCAAGCGATGTTGAAGAAAGGACGCACAGAACATATTTTGGCGGTAGAGTCTGGTATAGGCCTAAAGTTAAAATTGTAGAAGACTATCCTGTACCAAAAATTGGTTCAAAAGAGGTTCTCGTGAAGGTTAAAGCGTGCGGTATATGTGGCTCAGACCTTCACATGATTGAAACGGACAAGGATGGTTATATGCTCTATCCTGGCCTTACAAGACTTCCAGTCATAATAGGACACGAGTTTTCTGGGCAGGTTGTTGAAGTTGGAAGTGACGTTAAATCGTTAAAGTCCGGTGACATGGTTACTGCTGAGGAAATGTGGTGGTGCGGAGAATGTGATGCATGCAGAACAGACAATCTAAACCAGTGCATGCAGTTAGAGGAAATGGGTTTCACAAGGGATGGTGCGCATGCAGAATATATTGCAGTAAACCACAAATATTGTTGGAAAATAAATGATCTACAAAACATCTATAAAGCAGAAGATGATGTTTATGAAGCTGGAGCCTTAACAGAACCTACATGCGTAGCATATAATGCGATGTTTGTTAGAGCTGGAGGCTTTAAGCCAGGAGCATATGTTGTAATATGGGGTGGCGGACCTATAGGCCTTGCTGCAACAGCACTGGCAAAAGCAGCGGGTGCATCAAAGATCATAGTCTTTGAAGTAGGAAGGGAAAGACGTGAACTTGCAAAAAGTGTTGGAGCGGACCATGCATTTAATCCAATAGAATTGGAGAAGAACAATATTAAACCTTATGAAAAAGTATTAGATGTTACTGGCGGCTATGGTGCGGACATGCTTGTGGAAGCAGCTGGAGCGCCAGAACACACTCTTCCCCAGATGGAAAAATGTTTAGCGATTGGCGCAAAAATCGCGTGGATTGGAAGAGCAGACAAAGAGGCACCAATCTATGTAGAACTATTTCAAACACATGCAGCACAACTTTACGGTGCCCAAGGCCACTCGGGATATGGAACATTCCAAAATGTAATAAGATTAATGGCTTCAGGTAAAATTGATATGCGAAAGATCGTTACAGGAAGATATCCTTTAAACAAATTTAATGAGGCAATAGAACGTTTAAGCAAAAGAATAGATGCCAAGATATTGATAAAGCCATAAGAAGGCTATAAAACTTGAACATCAGAAACCTTAAACTGTTAGAATCAACATGATAGAAGGCAAAAATATAGGCTACACTATTTAAGCCCTATCTTTTCTTTTATAACCGTTATTTCCCTCTCTATCTTCGAAAGTCTTTCATCAATGAAGCTTTTTAGGTCGCCTCTAAGCATTCTAACCTCGCCTATCAGGACATCCTGTTTCTCTAACATCATATCCTGTTTTTTCAACATAATACTCTGCATTTCAAGCATTCTATCCTGTTTCTCCAACATTCTATCCTGTTTTTCTATCATAATGTCCTGTTTCTTAAGCATCATATCCTGCTTTTCTAACATTTTATCCTGTTTCTCTAACATCTTGTCCTGCTTCTCCAGCATCTTGTCCTGTTTTTCTATCATCTTGTCCTGTTTTTCCAGCATCTTATCCTGTTTCTCTAGCATCCCATCCTGTTTCTCTAGCATTCCTATCCCAATGTTCACAATCTTTATCAACTGTTCAATGTTCAACCTCCTATAGAAGGCTTCAATATCTATAACGTTACCTTCGTATTCGTATACTTTTACAGCCTTTACTTCAGCATGCTCAGGATACTTTAAACTTACTTCTTCTATGAAAGCTTTAACAGTCTCTTCTGCACCTTCAACGAGGACTTCTACATTCTTTCCAATGTTTTTGGCTTGAAAACCTTTTAGACCGAAGTCTTCGGCGACGTTAAGGAGGTAAAGCCTGTAGCCAACATCCTGAACCCTGTCTCCTTCAATTACAACCCTCTTTTTCATATCCTACAGAGGTGATCATTCTAGTCTCCTATTTATACATTTTCAACGTTTGCCAGATGATGTCAAGATAAGCTAAAGGGTAGGTTTTGTTTCACAGTAAACCCATACTGTTACCTTGACACTATCGTTTGCCATGTAGAGCCTACATTATGTTGTGCTGTGTTGAAAAATGGATGCTTTCATCTAAACAAGGTGTCTGACAAATAATATGAAATAGACTTTATTCAACACATCGTTCAGCTACAATTAGCGTTACTGAGGGTTGCCTTTACATGGAAGCTCGACAAGAAAGCCTAGAGCTTTAGCTCTGGGATGAATTGTCGAAGTGTTTAAATAATAATAAACCATGCTAATCTTTGAGCGAGTCGCTCATGAAGACCAAGAAGGTCATTAAGGCTAAGATTATTGAGCTTCGGAAAGGCAAAGAGGAACTTTTAAAGCGTGAATAAGAAGAACTGGCAACGGTATCTTCGTGGAGATAGAACAGCTCAACTATATTCAGCAACTAGACAGCAGGCGGATAGGCTTCTGAGGAGGCTTGGAGACAGGTTTAACCCAAACAAGGAGTATCCGCTGATTCTTAGAAGAGACGTTTATAGAGCAGAAACAAAGTTAACATCTTATTGGCTTAAAATATCTGTCTATGGCCTCAGAGGAGGAATAAATGTTCCATCAAAACCCATGAACCTATAACCAATGAGATGGTTTGCAGAGAAGCAAAAATAATTAGAAAAGGCGATGAATGGTTTATCTATATCACCGTAGAAAAAGAAGTTGAAGAAAGAAACCCTAAATCAGTTCTGGCAGTTGACTTAGGCATAAGATGGATGGCTACAACAGTTAATTCTAATAGTCCAAAGCCCAAGTTCTATGAGAAAGAGCTTAAAAGATTTAAGGGACACTACTTCTACCTCAGAAGGTCTTTAGCTCTCAAAAGAGCCTACAAGGCAATAAAGAAGATTGGGCATAAAGAAAGGCGAGTGACAGATGATATTCTACATAAGATAAGCAGAGCCATAGTCAACGAAGCGCTAGAAAACGATTCCATAATAGTTCTTGGAAAGCTTAAAGGAATAAGAAGAACTGGCAAAGGCAAAAGGTTCAACAGAAGACTCAACAACGGCTTCCCATACTATAAACTAAGCCAATTCATAGAATACAAGGCAAGATGGCTTGGAACAAAAGTCATTAAAGTAAGCGAGAGGAACACGTCGAAAAAATGCCATAAATGCGGGCGAGAGGGGCTTCGAGTCGGAAGCCTCTTCAAATGCCTAAACTGCGGATACACATTCAACGCAGACTATAATGGGGCCATGAACATATTCAAGCAGGGGCTAGGCTATACGCCTAGTCTAGGGGCATCTTTGACACAGCCCAGAACTCAGTATGATGAAGCCGTAGAGGCTAAAGAACTGAGAATCTCTCGAATTTAGTCGTGGAGAGTGTCAATGGAATACTTTAGGTGTTGAAGTAGTTAAAGCTTTTATACTTCTAGGGGTAGAAGTTACTTCTGGGGGTAGAAGTGCTCTTCAGTCCCGAACCAAAAAGTAGTAGAAAAGACTTTTTCGATAAAGAGGAGGAATTGGAGCGATTAAAGAAGCTTTCGTCGCCAATCAACTTGGTTTTAGGATTAAGAAGGACAGGTAAATCTTCCCTTATAAAAATTTGCTTAAACGAATTAAATTTGCCCTCAATATACATTGATTTGAGAAAGTTTGAGGCCAAGGGCTACATAACATATAGGGATTTCATTTTAGATTTTGAAGAGAAGGTGAATGGGCTTGTTAGACGTTTTCCTGAACTTCTTAACCTAATAAGGAAGGTTAGAGGTGTCAAAGTTTTTGGAAACGAAGTAACATTTTTTTGGAGTGGAAAAAATGTTCTAAAGTTTTCAGACCTTCTTGAAGTGTTGAATGATTGGGCTGATGATAGAGTTATAGTTGTCTTGGATGAGGTTCAGGAGCTGATAAAGCTTAGAGGCTACAATTTGCTTCCATCTTTCGCCTACGCCTTTGACAATCTGAGGAGGGTTAAGATAATTTTGAGTGGTTCAAAAATGGGTCTACTTTATAGGTTTCTAAAAGTTTATGATGTAAAGACCCCACTTTATGGGCGAGCATTCAATAAAATAGAACTTAAGCCTTTGACTAGGGATGAAGCGGTATCATTTTTAAAGGCTGGTTTTGAGGAACTTAAAATTTCATTTAACAGGTTTGAGGAAGTTTATGAAAAGCTTGGTGGGATACCAGGATGGTTAACCTATTTCGGTTTCAGATATTCAGAATATAGGGATTTTGACAAAAGTCTTGCTGAAACTTTAGACATTGCTCGTAAGCTAATTTTAGAAGAATTTGAGAATTTTCTGAAAGATAAGGAGATTGCGAAAAAAAGATACTATACTGTTATGAGGGCATTAAGTAGAGGGGGAAAATGGAATGATGTGAAGAGGGTGATTGAATCGATGGAAGGCATTAGAGTCAGTGATTCAATAATCTCAAATTATCTAAGCAAACTTTGCGAAATATCATTTATAGAAAAGAGTGACAGCGAATATAGGCCTACGGACCCATTAATAGGCTGGACTTTTTCTCAATAAAATAATTTCCAAAACAAATAAATCAAAAATCCTATAGGAACAGAAGCTTATGATTTAACTTTAAAAAATCCACTATTAAATAAAGAAAATAGCAGCAGCTATCAAAGCAGGATAATTTATCTTTAAATATTTTATATTTCAAGACTTTTGAAGTTCCTTGTTCACTAGCCTACTCAATCTTTCCCCTCGAACATATTTCATTATCTCTTCAGCTATTATTAGAGCAGATTTAAGGGGTACTTCCTGGGTTAGGCCTGCAATATGTGGTGTTATGGTAACATTATCTAGCTCTAGTAGTGGATTAGTTGGGCTTATAGGCTCTTCTTCAACAACATCCAATGCTGCTCCAGCAATCCACTTCTCCTTTAAAGCCCTGTACAAAGCTTTCTCGTCAACAACTTTTCCCCTCGAAGTATTTATTAAGTAGGCTGTCCTCTTCATCATTTTAAGCTCCTTTTCACCAATCATATGCTCGGTTTCCTTCGTAAGCCTAACATGAAGTGATACAAAATCCGATTCCATCAACAGTCTCCCCAAATCAGCTGCCTCAACACCACAGCTTTTCATTTCATCCTCTCTAACATATGGGTCGTATGCTAGTATGCGCATTCCAAAGGCTTTAGCCCTAACAGCAACAGCCCTACCTATCCTACCAAAACCTATAATCCCTAAAGTCTTTCCAGGAAGCTCAATACCCTGTATAACAGCGTCACCAAAAAGTCTAGGGTTTACCTTTAAAACCTTTCCAGTCTTAAGCATATGGTATGCTCTAGCCAAATTCCTTGCTTCAGCAATCATCAACCCTATAGTAAAGTCTGCAACAGCATCAACAGTCCTTTCAGGAGCATTGACTACAAGAATCCCCCTTTTGGTTGCAGCCTGAAGATCCACATTAACAGGCCCCCCTCTCGTGACACCAATAAGTTTGAGATTCTTGCTCGAATCCATAACCTCCTCTGTTACTGGAGCATAGTTTACGACAAGTATGTCTGCACCATCTATCTCTTGCATAAGCTGCCTCGGGCTACCCACATACTCTCTAATTATTTTCTCAGAATTTGATGTCGGAGTAAAAGGTATGCTCCTGTCAACCTCAATAATTTTCACATCATGCTCCCTTCCTATTTCTTTGAAGGCTATCTCAAAATGCTCTTTTCTCACACCATTATCTGCTGCAATTAATATCTTCATACCACAAACTTTCCAAAGATTTTATTTTAAGTTTACCTACAACTTATGCAATAATTTTGATATAGGCTTTTAATTTTTATTCCAATATCTTATATGATGGTCAAGAAAAGTACGCACATAGTTTTTGCATTAACTCTCACATACTACATATTTGGAAACACAAGCTCATGGTTAAACCTTATACTTATAGAATTTTCTTCATTCTTAGGCACAGTATTGCCGGACTGGGATACAAGATATAGGCATAGAGCTCTACTGCACAACATTTTCATCTTCATCTCCACTTTCATGCTGCTAACTTTTATCCTAAAAACAATATTCGATATATTGAATCCTGTTATCGTCTCCATCTCCTATGGAATAGGTTTTTTATCACATATACTTCTTGACCTGTTAACAGGCGGTGTTTCACTATTTTATCCTCTAACATACAAAAGGTTTACTCTTTTAAAGATCAAATACGATAATCCTGTTTTGAATATAGCCTTGATATTTTTTGGTCTACTTCTATTTTATTTAAAGATGAAAACTTACCTTTGAAGGGAAATTATAGTAATGCTGCTTTCTAAAGCCCTCTATGGGTTCATGGAATGGGTGTCCAGAAAACCAGAGCTCTGTTCTGGAATAAATGCTAAAAAATTTAAGTATGAAACAGCCCCCCTGTAAGTGGTCTCAAAAAATATAGCTCATATGTTAACTGAACCAGCATATGTGTCTGAATATGTGACGTCTTAGGTTAAAATATGCTTCCAGCGGAACGGGCTTGTGAAGGAATGAAGCCTAACCTGAGGGAAAAGCTTTAAGCTCCTGCTTAAGCCGTGCAGAGGGTTCACGTGCTTAAAAGAGGGGGAAGAGGAGATAAGTAATAATTTAGTTAAACAAAACCAATATTTCTTGTATAAATCTTTTGTATTACACATG
>JBMFNX010000034.1:0-14009 GCA_049969935.1 Nitrososphaeria archaeon | reverse complement strand
GCATTGGGGACACAAATTCATCCCACCTCTAAAGAGTGTGGGGTTTCTTTGTTTCCCCAAGCCCCTTCATTTGCTAAAACTTTTTCAACATTATACTTAAAATTTTTTGTATTGAAAGTAGTATAAACTTTTTGTTATAACTAAAGTTTATAAAAATTTTTTTATAAATATTAAGGTGGAGAATATAATGGCACTTCAATCTGATATAAAATGGCATTCACTCAAAATAAATGATGTATTAGACAAGCTTGGCACATCATTGGAAGGTTTAAGTGAAGATGAGGCGAAAAAGAGGCTTGCAATATACGGTTTTAATGAAATTAAAAGAGAGAAGGCTACACCTGCATGGAAAATTTTTGTCGAACAATTTGAGAACATCCTGATCCTGCTTTTGATTGCTGCAACAGGCTTTTCACTTCTTATTGGAGAAGTTCTTGATGCAATTGTAATATTTGCTATAGTTATAGCTTCAGCAGTCTTAGGTTTTGTGCAAGAGTATCGTTCTGAAAAGGCTGTACAACTTTTGAAAAAGCTTGCTGCACCGTCGGCAACAGTGATAAGAGAGGGAAGAGAGAAGGTGCTTTCTTCAAAGGAAATTGTTCCAGGAGATATTGTTGTGTTAAGGGCTGGAGACAGGATTCCAGCTGATGTTAGGCTTATTGAAGTCTATAATTTAAAAGTTGATGAAGCACCTTTGACCGGTGAATCTGTTCCAGTTGAAAAGGATGTTGAACCTTTACCTGAAGACACTATAGTTTCTGATAGAGTTAACATGGCCTTCAGTGGAACTGTTGTGACCTATGGAAGAGGGTTAGGGGTTGCTGTTGCAACTGGAATGAACACCGAATTTGGTAAGATAGCTAAGACTGTTCAAGAGGAAGAGAAGATTGAAACGCCTCTGGAAAAAAGAATGAATGCTATAGGTAAGTGGTTAACAATATTTGCTCTTAGTGTTTGTGCACTTGTCGCCTTCCTAGGAATATTAAGAGGGTACAAGCTGATTGACATGATACTTTGGGGTATAAGCTTGGCTGTAGCAGCTGTACCTGAAGCATTGCCCGCTGTAGTAACAGGCTCACTTGCAATTGGAATGTACGAGATGGCTAAAAGAAAGGCTATCGTGAGAAGACTGCCGGCTGTTGAAACGTTAGGTAGTACTTCGATAATATGTGCTGATAAAACTGGTACAATGACAAAGGGTGAAATGACTGTTAAAAAGATTTTTGTTGAAGATAAGATTGTTGAAGTTAGTGGTGTAGGATACGAGCCTAAGGGCGAATTTTATCTTGAAGGTAAAAAGATAGAGCCTTTAAAGATTGAAACACTATATTTTCTTTTAAAGGCTGGAGCATTATGTAATGATGCAAAACTCTTTTTTGAAAGCAATAGATGGTGTATAAGTGGAGATACTACAGAAGGGGCGTTGGTGGTTGCAGCAAGAAAGGCTGGAATAGGTGAAGAGGAGCTTAGCAGATATTCAAGAGTTAATGAAATACCATTTACTTCAGAGAGGAAGAGGATGACCACGATACATAAAATGCCTGATTCGGATAAAATGCTTGCTGTAATGAAGGGTGCGCCTGAAGTTGTCTTAGAAAGGTGTAAGTGGGTTATGAAAAATGGAAAGCGTGTTAAGTTGACTGAGGAGGAGAGAAGAAAGATTCTTGAGGCTAACGAGAAGATGGCTTCGGAAGCTTTAAGGAATCTTGCTATAGCATATAAGGAGGTTAAGAGTGTTCCTGAGAAGTTAGATGAAAAAGAGTTTGAAAAAGATTTCATATTTTTGGGTATCGAGGGAATGATTGACCCACCGAGAGAGGAGGTTAAGGATGCGATAAGACTCTGTAGGGAGGCTGGAATAAAGGTTGTTATGATTACAGGAGACCATAAGCTTACGGCTGTTGCAGTAGCAAAAGAGTTGGGCCTTCTCAGTGAAGAAGATAACCTTGTACTTACTGGAGCAGAATTAGAAAATATTTCTGAAGAAAGATTTAATGAAATTGTTGAGAAGGTTAAAGTTTATGCTAGAGTTTCGCCAGAACATAAGACGAAGATAGTGAAAGCGCTAAAGAGTAAGGGTTATGTTGTCGCTATGACTGGTGATGGAATAAATGATGCTGCAGCACTAAAGATGGCGGATATTGGTGTAGCCATGGGCATAACTGGAACGGAGGTGACGAAAGAGACTTCTGACATGATTCTCGCGGACGACAACTTTTCAACAATAGTTAATGCGGTTAAGGAGGGTAGAAGAATATTTGACAACATTAAGAAATATTTAACATACCTTCTACAGTGCAATATTGCTGAAATTGCAATAATGCTTGTTGCAACATTAGCTGGACTACCCTTACCATTAACAGCTGTACAGATACTTTGGGTGAACCTAACAACAGACGGATTACCAGCACTCGCGTTAGGAATAGACCCACCTGAAGAGGATGTGATGAGGAGAAAGCCTAGGGATCCGAAATCCAGTCTAATAAGTAGGAGAGAGTTTGCAACATTCTTTATAATGGTTCCAGCACTGCTTACAGCAATACTGCTTACAAACTTTCTCCTAACAATATCTACTGAAACAACATATTTCATGACATTTGATGAAAGGGAGCTTATTGAGCCTAGGACAGAGCTTTTGACGGTCATGATCGTATGCGAACTCGCGATCGCAATAGCCTGCCATTCATTGAGCCGCCCAATTATAAGGTCGCAGCCATTTTCGAACAAATATCTTTGGCTGGCTGTCGCAAGCTCACTAGCATTACAGCTTCTAATATTATATGTTCCCTCATTACATGAAGCATTTGGTGTAACCTATCCCACAATAGAGGATTGGACTCTTGGAATACTTTCTGCACTAGGAATATTTGCTGCAGTCGAAATTGCAAAGACAGTTTTAGGTAAAAATAGAAAGCCATAAAAACAGTTAATATAGATAAATTGTGGAATGAAAACAAAACTAGTTTTAGCCATCGTACTAACTTTACTTTTAATTCCAAATATAATTTATACTGTACTGGCATACGATAATTCTCCAACTTGGGCAAAAAATATAGAAAATTTTGCAATTGAAAAGTATAGGATTTCATTAACAGGTGACCAGAGTTTAGTTTACGCTATAAACAGGTCTTTTGTTATAGGATTAAGTACAATTGATGGAGATAAGAGACTAGAATATCTTCCAGCAAGATACGGTGACATGATAGATGGAGTGGTAGTGCATGGTAGTGGAAGCTACATAGTTTCCATTATTAATGGCA
Organism: Nitrososphaeria archaeon; assembly: GCA_049969935.1. Lineage (GTDB taxonomy): Archaea > Thermoproteota > Nitrososphaeria > JACIWG01 > JACIWG01 > JACIWG01. The sequence goes on along the minus strand of JBMFNX010000034.1, from coordinate 10,749 downwards.
CATTTATAAGCGTCTATAATAGGACGAACTATAAAATTACAGTTTTTAAAGCAAATTCTACGGTTGAAAACATTATTTTGCCAAAAAAGGTGGATAGAGAGTATACGATAGTCTACACTACTTCAGATGGAAATATAACACGTGTGGACGCCAATGTACCTGGAAATGTGGTAGTGAAATGGAATACTAGGATGACTTCAAAAATAATTGCAATAGACTGTGATGAACCCTTCTATAGAATACTTGCCGGATTATATGATGGAACAGTAGCATTAGTAGACCCTGGAGAGGGGATAATTATTAATAGTATAAAATTAGATGATTCTATAACATCATTAAAGGTTTCAAGCTTCGGATTCTTTGCTACTGTAACAACAAAAAATGAACTCTATATTCTTAGAACTGACACATTGTATGTTTTAGAAAAAATAGTCTTTTCAAACACCCAATGTATTTCATCAGCAATCTCATATGATGGTGGAAGGATTGCTGTAGGCTTAAGTAATGGTACCATATTTTATTATAAGCCTCTTACAAATGAAGATAGTAAAATTGTTGTATCATCCAATGTTGTAAAGATTGTTGGTGACAAGAACTTAGATTACATAGCTTGGACTTCAGGGGGAAAAGTTGGGGTAACAAAGTTTATGGGAGAAACTCTTTGGAGCTACACAGTATCAACAACTACGGACGTTTCCATAGCCTTTAATGACGAAAGCCCGAACTATCTTATAGCATGCACAAAAACTAGGGTTATCACATTCACTAGAAAACCTTTTGCAAAGATCACATTAGAAGTTAATCCAAAGGTTATAGGATTAGGAAACAATGTAACATTTGAAGGAACAATTGACCCGAAACTTTCAAACCAGACAATAAAATTTTACATTCAAGACGAAGGCATGTGGAAGGAAATAGGATGGACTTTAACTGATAAATTTGGAGCTTTCAAGTTCGTTTATAAGCCAACTGAGGCAGGCCTGTTCACAGTAAAAGCATTATGGGAGGGAAACGACGAATTCAAAGAAACTTGGACTACAAATGTGATAGATGTGAGGGAGCCTATAGTTATAGAATTTAGGGCAGCCAGCATAAATGGGAAACCGATACAAAACCTAAAGATTACAGTAAATGGGACTAGATATTATACGAACACAGATGGTACAGCTAGGATAGAAGCATATGCTGGAACAGTTAATATTGTCGTAGAAAACGTTTCAAACATAACTTCAGACACGAGATACAGGTTTAAGGTTTGGGAAAATTTAGGAGTGGAAAAAAGCCAGTTGACAATTAAAGTGGATTCAAACACAACACTTACCGCAAAATATACTATAGAATATAGGCTGACAGTAGAGGCGCCAAAATATTTCCTCTATGACCTTTCACCTTCAATCCCAGACCAGTGGTACGAGAATGGTACAAAGGTGGAGGCCACAATATTACCAATAGAATCATATAATACAACAGGTACAAGAATAGTTTTTATGGGATGGGAGGGAACTGGACCTGGAGCCTATAGTGGTTTATCTAGAAAAGCTACTATAAACGTTTTTGGACCAGTTTATGAGAAAATTTTGTGGAAGAAACAGTATAAGCTTAACATTTTGATGACACCAAGCACCCTAAACTTGAATAATGTTAGGATACAACCTTTTTCGGGAGACTACTGGTACGATGAGGGAGCGGATGTTGAAATAGAGGCGCCAGAACAAGTATATGTTGGAGAAAATGTTAGATATGTTTTCTCTCAATGCAAATATGATGGTATCCTTACTTCTTTAAGGAATGTTGCTTTAAAGCTAGATGAGCCTAGGACAGTAAACATAACATATTATGTGCAATATTATTTGAAAGTTACCTCCGACTTTGGCGATACTGAAGGGACGGGATGGTATAATTCTTCTCAAAAGGCCGTGTTTAGGATAATAAATTCTACCATAAACGTTTCTGAGGGGATAAGGAAAGTTTTTGTGGAATGGAGAGGTAACATTTCATCAACATCTCCAGTGGGACAGATCGTCTTAAACGGTCCAGCAAACGTGCATGCAGTCTTTATAACACAATATTTTCTCAACGTTTCATCAGAACATTCTCAAGTACTTTCTAAGACTATGCAGCAGAATCCTTCAAAATGGTATAATGAGGGTGTTGAAGTAACATTCTATATTTTGGATCTTACAGTAGATAGAGACTTTTTCACATACTATTCATTCGAAGGATGGCGTGGGGACATTGAAAGTACAGAGCCAATGGTGACATTAAAAATGGTTAAACCATATAATATTAGGGCACAATGGAAGCTCGAATGGAAGATATCAAATATTATAATGGTAGCTTTACCAATTACAGTTGCTACAGCAATAATGTTTTGGCTAACATATTCCAAAAAAAGAAAGTTAAAGGAAAATAATGTAAAGTAGAAGGGTTTTAATTTTGATATTTTTCCATCGCCTCAATTACAGGCAATTTTCTTCCCATTATGGCTTCCAGTAGAGCGCCTCCGCCAGAGCTGACATATGATACCTTATCATATAATCCTAGCCTACTTAATGCAGCTATAGTGTGACCGCCTCCAGCTACAGTGAAAGCACCAGATTCAACAGCAGCCCCAAAAACTGTCCTCGTGCCTTCAATAAACTTGCTTTCCTCGTAAACGCCCATTGGACCATGCAAGAATACAGCTTTAGCCTTAGAAAGGATTTTAGAATAATTTTCCATCGTCCTTGAACCTATGTCAGATATCTCGTACTCTGTAGGCAATTCTTTAACATTAAGCTCACGTCTACTGCCATTAAATTTTACAGCCAAATCTTCGGGTACAAAAATTTTTTCTGGAAAACGTTCTAGAAGAGATTTAGCCTTCGGAACCATGTCAAGCAAGCCCCTTTCATTCAACACCCTAACATTTGCTTCACCCAAGCTAATTCCTCTAGCGTATAGGAAAAGTTGTGCGACAAGACCGCCAGTAAGTATGTGGTCGACTCTATCATTCAAGAGAATGTATTCTGAAATTTCAACACCCTCTTTAACCTTGGATCCTCCTAAAACGTAGACTATAGGCCTATTTTCTACAGACCTAATCTTCTCTATAGCTGAAACCTCCTTCTCCATAACTCTTCCAAAAACTGTAGGAAGCACTGGAATAAAGCCTACAATGGATGCGTGCGCACGATGTGCTGCTGCAAAAGCGTCTATGACAAAAAGGTCAGCTAATGGGGCCAGTGCCTTAACAATGGCTGATCTAGAATGTTCTTCAATAGACCTTTTAGCCATCTCATCAGGCAAGCTTCTTACATTGTCCAATAATAGTATTTCACCGGCTTCTAACGATTTAACTGCTTCTAAAGCTCTTTCTCCAATTACATCGGCTACAAACTTAACCTTCTTATTCAAAATTTCCTCTAAACGTCTAGCATGCTGTTCTAAGCTTATGAAGTCAGGGTCGCCTGGTCTACCCTGGTGGGCTAAAACTATAACTTTAGCACCCTTATCAGCTAACTCTTTTACTGTTACAGAATGAAGTTTTATCCTTTCATCGTCTAAAAGTTTTTTTGTTTCCGGGTCCACTGTAGAGTTGAAGTCAACTCTTACTATTACAGTTTTACCTTTAACGTTAACATCGTCTAAAGTTTTATACTTCAACCCATTACACCTCTACTTTTACCTTCGAAATTCTAGTAGGCTCCGTCCTTTTTAGCCATATACTTTAGAAGGTCAACAAGCCTGCATGAGTAGCCCCATTCGTTATCATACCATGCCAAGGTTTTTACCAGATTACCTTCCATGACCATGGTGCTCTGGCCGTCTACAATTGCAGAATGAGGATTGCCCCTGACATCAGAGGAAACGATAGGCTCCATCGTAAACTCTAGTATCCCCTTCAAATATGTTTCTGAAGCCTCCTTTAGTGCAGCGTTAACCATGTCTCTTGTAACAGTCTTCTTGACGATACAGACGAAGTCGTTTACTGAACAGTCTGGTACTGGAACCCTTAATGCAATACCATCAAGCTTACCCTTCAAATGTGGTAGAACTTCTCCAATAGCCCTTGCCGCGCCAGTAGTTGTTGGAATTATGTTCATTGCAGCAGCCCTAGCCCTTCTAAGGTCCTTATGAGGTAGATCAAGAACCCTTTGGTCGTTAGTGTACGCATGACATGTTGTCATAAAACCTTTTTCAATACCAAAGTTGTCATCCAAAACCTTTACAACTGGCGCAAGACAGTTTGTAGTACACGATGCATTAGAAACGATAACATGCTTGCCTGGATCATATAGGCTGTTGTTCACACCCATTACCACAGTTAAGTCAGGGTTTTTTGCGGGTGCAGAAATTATAACCTTTTTAGCGCCTGCAGTAATATGCTTTAAAGCATTTTCTCTATCGGTAAAGAGGCCAGTAGACTCGATAACATACTCAACACCCAAGCTTTTCCATGGAAGCTGTGAAGGGTCTTTAGCATTTAACACCTTAAATTGCTTTCCGTCCACGAAAATGGAGTCACCTTCAGCCTTAACTTCACGATTAAGTTTACCGAAATTTGAGTCATATTTTAGAAGATGAGCTAATGTTGGAGCATCTGTAATATCGTTTACTGCGACAACTTCAAAGTTTGCTTGAAAAGTCTTGTCTTCGAGCGCTGCTCTTAAAAAGAGTCTACCGATTCTACCGAAGCCATTAATTCCAACTCTTATCATAGTGCATCAAACCATGGACATAGAATGTGTATATAAAATTTTTCATCTTTCATGAAAAAATTAATAAGTTGAAGGTTGTATGGATAAGTTAATGCTCTTTAAATTAAAATCTCTGGAAGAACTTGCAAAGATGATTGTAGCATCTAAGACTACTGAGCTAATGCAATACTACGGTGGAATATTTGTTGCTGGAGAAGGGGTTTTGAAAGAGTACTTTACATTCGGAGACCCAGACGATTCAAGCGACTTCATGAACATATATTTTGCAGAAGATGAGGATGTAAAGGAAAAGTTTCTAAAATTTTCTACTTCAGGGGGAAAGAAACTGATTACCTCATCTAAAGGTATCGAGGGCACGGACATTTATATTCCACTAATATATCTTGACGAAAGAAGCGATTATAGAAGATTTCCATATGACACACCTCTTGTCATAAAGACTAAAACCTTTGAAGACCTACTACGCTCAACATTAGGTTGGCCGATTATAAAAAGAGCCTTTGTACTATACAATTGGGAGTATTTGGGCAAACACGTGTACACGATAAAGCTTGTTCAGAGGATCTTTGACAAGAGCAGGAGAATATATTTTACATACATTGCTGAAAGTGATGTTGGCGGAAAGTTTGTGGGCTACAGGGTTTCAAGTATTGAAGAGTGGAGGATAACAGACAACCTTCTAGAGCCAAAATGGGTCTACTTTCCAATAGTTAGGCTAGAAAACGGATTCGAGGAGCTTTCAAGGAACCTTTAAAGGCTCTTTTTAACCCAAATATAGATGGAGACACGCTCAAACTTTTTCTTTTCAAAAAATTTTAGAGCCTTCTCATTTGTGGCTTCAATATCTGCTAAAACTATTCTTGCACCAATCTCCTTAAACTTTTCCTCTAAAGAATCATATAGTCTGCTTGCAACACCACTCTTCTGATACCTTTTTCTTACACCAAGCCAGACCACGTAACCATATTTCCAAGGAGACTGAGGTTTCTCTATAAAGGTTCCCATGATGAAGCCTATAACTTTACCATTACATTCTGCAACAAGACAGAGGTCCTTATTATTGTTGAAAAGTGATGTAACCGTGTACTCGTCCCAGGTCCTGTACATTATTGGAAAACTTTCGCTGGAAAAAAGTGATTCACCAATATGGAAAACTTCTGGGAGGTCGTCTATACACATTTCCCTAATCTTTATAATCAAAGGCGGCACCCAACCATTTCATAAAATTTTATGAAAACATTTTTATAAAAATTTTGTGGCAGACTCCATCAAAACCCTTATCTGCTTCTCCAGTAGAGAAGGTAGACTGGGGACTTTAACTTCAAGAAAACCTCTAACAAGCATTGAAATGGCTTCATCTCTTCCAATACCCTTTGTTAGAAGATAGAAGATTATGTCTTCAGAAAGTTTTCCTATGGCAGCTTCATGAGTTAATTCAACATCCTTGACCGTGGAATCAAGTTCAGGTATAGTCCATATTCTAGAACCATCATTTAAGATCAGGCCACGACATTCAATGTGACCCTTTACAGCTGGAGCTTCAGAATATATTCTGGCTCTAGCAACAATCCTGGAGTTATCGGTTGAAACAGTTCTAGACACTATTTCAGCACTAGAACCTTTTCCAGAAACCTTTACAGCCGAACCCAGGTCAATGTAGGAACTGGACCTGCCAACTATTATCGAGGACATAAAAGCTCTAGACTTTTCACCCTTCAAATGAACAAACGGATATGATTGTAGACTATCGAGACCTGAAATATTCAAGTTAATATAATGGTTAATGAATGTTCCACCATCTTCTACAACAGCAGCGGTACGTGGGCGAACATGTGTTGCACGATTCCAGTCATGTATCATCGTGAATGTTACTGTAGCATTCTTTTTAACATAGAATTCTGTAATGCCAGCATGCAAGCCTACAGATTCAGGCATTATAGCACAGCCTGTTACTACATGCAAAGTTGACCCTGGCTCAGCTACAATAATGTTATGTGGAGCCTGAAATGTTTCATTAGATTTTATGAAAAGGCATGCTTGTATAGGAAATTCTGTGATAGAGTTTTCTTTAGAAACAATCACGTAACCTCCCCTCCCATATAAGTGTGCAGCTGCAGTAAACTTGTCTTGGCCTACATCAATTAGGTTCCAAAAATATTTTTCAACAAAATCTTCATCCTTTAAAGCATCTTCTAGACTCAATATTTCAACATATGGATACAATTTTTTCTTATATATTAGGTTGTGGTCTACTTGCATATAGGTTCCAGAACTCACGCTTTCACCTAAGTCTATACCAATATTTTTTACTCTTTCAACAACATCTTCAGGAAGAGAATTTAGGTCTTCAACTTCCTTTATTTTATTAGAAGTTTTTATGTAATTTGTTAAATCGATGTCTGGACCATATGATGGAATTGTCTGGAGAGAAAGTTTGGCTCTATTATTCAAAAGCTCTATCTTCTTACCTGTACTCAAACCTTATCACCAATATACGTGCAGGGAAAACGGTCACCATAACATTTTGTACACCAGTCGAAACCATGCTTCAACACATCGTTAACAAGATTTTCTGTAGGACCATAACATATTATCCTACCATTTTGCATAATATATGTTCGATGAGTTAAAATATATCTTGAAATGTATCCCAAGTGTGTTACAATAAGGCCTGAAGGCTTTTCCACCGCAATTCTGCCACTATCCGACAAAAGCTTTCCTATTGCGTTGCCAACCAAAACCATGTTTTCAACATCAACGCCAGAGTCAGGTTCATCTAATAATGCGAGAGAAGGTTTCTGGAGGAGGAGCAAAAATATTTCTGCACGCTTCATTTCGCCTCCACTGAATCCTACATTAATTTCCCTGTCCAAAAAATTTGTTAAGTTTAGTGAAGAAGCTAACGTTTCAATTTCAGCGTCGTCTTTTGCAATCTTTTTAGCAAGAGACCTTAAAGTTAAGCCATAAACTTTCGGGGGAAACTGTAGCGCAGCGCCCAAACCAAGTTTAACCCTTTCTTCAGTTGGCATACTGGTAACATCTTTTCCTTTAAAAACTATTGAACCTTCTTTAACAATATATCTTGGATGGCCCATTAGAGTGTATATTAGGGAAGATTTTCCTGACCCATTAGGCCCCATAAGTAGAACAGTTTCTCCAAAACCTATTGAAAGTGAAAGATTTTTTAATATAGTCTTTCCTTCAACTTCTACTGTCAGGTTTCTAATGTCCAACAACATGTTACAGCATCATGGTATAACGGTATAATATTAAATATAACTGTTGTTCAAAATAAAAAAGAAGGTTGTAAAACTTATTTTAGAAGACTTCCCTTTTGACCGGATAAAGTGTTTTTGAGTTCAGAAAGGCGTTTTAGTATTAGTTTTTGCTCGACACTTGCTACAAGCTTCTTTGTTGCCACTACAACATCCGGGTTTACTGAAATGCTGTCTATTCCATTTTCTACAAGAAATTCTGTTATTTCAGGATAGACTGATGGAGCTTGGCCGCAGATGCTTACTGTTACACCGTTTTCGTGAGCGACTTTTATAAGGTGCGCTATAGACCTTAGTACAGCAGGGTCTCTTTCGTCAAAGTAGCCTAGATTGCCTAGTATGCCACTGTCCCTGTCCGCGCCAAGCAGTAGTTGTGTTAGATCGTTTGAGCCAATGCTGAAGCCATCACAGAGTTTACTGAATTCGTCAGCAAGTATTATTATTGATGGCACTTCAGCCATGAACCATAGTTTGAAGTCTTTACCACGTTCTAGACCCTCCTCCTTCATTATCTTTATGGCCTTTTCAACTTCCCATGTTGTTCTAACGAATGGTAGCATGACCCAAACGTTCTTTAGACCCATTTCATCTCTTACCTTCTTTATAGCCTTGCATTCTAGTCTAAAGCCTGGCTCATATTCTGGACTAATGTATCGTGAAACACCTCTCCAGCCTATCATTGGATTGTTTTCTTTTGGCTCATACTTTTCACCGCCTTTTAGAGCAGCGTACTCGTTTGTCTTAAAGTCACTTAGTCTGACCACTACAGGTCTTGGATATATTGCACTGGCAACCTTAGCTATACCCTCAGCAAGCTTGTCGACAAATACTTGGGGCTTACCTTGTTCAATTAGAGCCATTGGATGCTCTCCAACCCAGTCAGCGATTATGAACTCGATCCGCATCAAACCGATGCCGTCGAAGGGTAGATCCTTGTATTCGTCAATCTTGTCAGGTTCACCAAGGTTCATGTAAACTTTGGTGCCAGTGATAGGCACAGTACTTGCTATTACAGCGGCAGCTGGAACCTCTGCCTTAGCCTCAGGTTTAGCTTCCTCAACGACACCCTCATATATTACTCCAAGTGAGCCGTCAACTGTCACCAGCTGTCCAGTCTTTAACACTTCTGTCGCAATCTTTGTTCCAACAACACATGGTACGCCAAGCTCTCTAGAGACGATTGCAGCGTGAGCGGTCATACCTCCACCGTTTGTTACGATTGCAGCAGCCTTTCTCATTGCTGGAACCCAGTCTGGTGCAGTCATTTCTGTTACAAGAATTTCGCCTTCTTGGAACTGTGAAATGTCCTTTACATCCATTATAACTCGAACTTTTCCAGAGGCTCTACCGGGTGAAGCACCTAATCCTCTTACGAGAATCTTTGCTTCAGCTGGCCTAACCTTTTCAACTTTTGCTTCAGTTTCAGCTTTTGCAGACCATACTGTTTCAGGCCTTGCCTGTACAATATATAGTTTGTTTGTGTCAGAGTCTAGGGCCCATTCAATATCCATTGCACGGCCATAGTGCTTTTCTATAAGCTCAGCATATTTTGCTAGTTCGACAACCTGTTCGTCAGATAGGCAGGGAACGTTTTGTAGTTCAGGTGGAACATCAACTTCTTTGCTGAAGCCTTCTTCACTCTTACCCTTTATAGTCATAACCTTCTTCTGGGAAATGTTCTTTTCAAGTATCTTTAGTGAACCCTTTTCTACAACAAACCTGTCTGGGTCAACATGCCCTTGTACAACTGACTCTCCAACACCCCATGCACCTTCGATAACAACAACGTTTCTGTCTCCTGTTACAGGGTTCAGTGTGAACATTACACCAGCTGCTTTACTGTTAACCATCTTCTGCACTCCAACTGAAAGCTTAACCTTGAAATGGTCGAATCCCTTTTCAACTCTGTAGGCTATGGCTCTTGGAGTAAAGAGTGAACTTATACACTTTTTAGTACTTTCTATAAGAGCTTCTCTTCCTGAAACGAAAAGGTATGTTTCCTGCTGTCCAGCGAAGGAGGCTGTTGGAAGGTCTTCTGCTGTAGCACTACTTCTAACAGCAACCTCAGGGTTTTCCTTTCCAACCTTTTCACCGAGACGCTTATAGTACTTCATCATCTCCTCTTCGAGAGCCTTTGGAAATTCACAGGATTCGATAAGCGCTCGAACCTTCTTAGATGTTTCAGTAAGCTTCTCTAAATCATTTATGTCTAATCCTGAGAGAAGGTCAACAATCTTTTGAGCTATACCTGAAGCGTTTATGAAGTAATCGTATCCTGCGGCTGTTAAGGCAAAACCTGGAGGCACCGGTATGCCTGCGTTTATCATTTCACCTAAGCTAGCATTTTTGCCACCAACAAGTGGAACATCATCCTTTCTTATCTCCTCAAATTCTAGGAAGAACCTATCTTTTTTGGACATTGTTTCCTCGACTTTGGGCAAAAAATAACTAGTATATAAACATCTAACTTTCAAAAATAAATATTGCGAGAATTTTAGATTACCTTCCCATAAAGAGAGTACTTGAATAGTTAGTAAAAATTAGCTGAAGTGGAAGAAAAGGAAATTCTAGAATACTATGGTGAAAAATATAAGCAGTTTATGGAACAAGACCAAGATTTTTTCCGAAAATCTTCAATCAGGAACAAAATAAAAATAAAGTTGTTTGGAAAACAGATACTGTGTTCTGTTAATTCTCTAGAAGCCTTAGTTTAGCGACTTTGAGAATTGCATTAGGATCCATTTTTGTTTAGATCATAATAGATAAAACATTAC
>JBMFNX010000033.1:0-14460 GCA_049969935.1 Nitrososphaeria archaeon | reverse complement strand
CTCTGTAAAACTTCAGATAAAATACTTGGATAAGATTGTGTCAGACCTATACTATTATGGCACTACACTTAAGGTAATTAAAGCAGAAATAGACTTAAAACAATTTATAAGAGACATAGTCTCCTATACACCTGTCCCATCGTATATAAGGACTGAAATATTCTATGATGAAGGTTTAAAGATAAATTCTGACCCAATAATCTTGAGAAGAGTTGTCTCAAATGTTGTAGTTAATGCTGTACAGGCTATGCCGGAGGGTGGAAGACTAACTATTGGCTGCAAGAAAGAGGGTGAAAAGATTGTTTTAACGGTCACGGACACTGGTAAAGGGATTCCTAAAGAGCTTCAAGACAAAATCTTTGAACCTCTTTTTACAACAAAGGCTAAAGGTACGGGTTTAGGTCTTGCTGTATGCAAGAGGCTTATAGAATTCTTGGGTGGAAAAATAACTTTTTATAACGTAGAAGGTGTTGGAACAACATTCACTATAGAACTACCAATATCAGATGCTGAATAACTGGATTGTATAAATTTTATTTATCTTTTCCTAATATAAAGTAGGTTTAACGATGGCTTCAAGTCTTCTAAACTGTCCTTCTGTAAGAGAATCTGTCTTTTATGAAAAATTAGGTGGCGGTAGGGTTAAATGTTCGTTGTGTGAAAGAAGATGTGTTATTGATGAAGGGTGTAGAGGCTTTTGTGGTACAAGGGTAAATGTTGGTGGAAAACTTTACACACTAGTATATGGTGACATTAGTGCATTAGAGAGTAGGCCTATAGAAATTAAACCATTCTATCACTATTGGCCTAATTCAACAGCTCTAACATTTTCAACTTGGTCATGTAACTTTATATGTCCATGGTGTCAAAATTTTCACCTTTCAAGAACATTGCCCTCGCCTGAAAAGGCATATTATCTTGATGCTGGAAAAGTTGTTGAAGTTGCCCTAAAATATGGTGACTGTGGCGTATGTGCAAGTTTTCAAGAGCCAACTCTTTTGACCGAGTGGGCTGGAGATGTTTTTAGTAGAGCGTCCCAGCTTGGACTGTACTGCTGCTATGTAAGCAATGGCTATCTTACACTTGAGGCACTGCATTTTTTGAAAAATTGTGGTTTGGATGGGCTTAAGGTTGATGTTAAAGGTGATGTTGACACATACAGAAAATATCTTGGAGGCCTTGATGTTGAAATAGTGTGGAGAAACATTCGTGAAGCTAAAAGGCTTGGCATCCATGTCGAGGTAGTTAACCTGATAGTTACTGGTGTTAATGATAGTGAAGACTGTATTAGGTGGATTGTTGAAAGGCATGTGAAGGAAGCTGGTCCAGATACTCCATTACATTTTACCAGATACTTTCCAGCTTACAAGTTTACTAGTCCTCCAACAAAAGTTGAGGTTCTCGAAATGGCCTATATGTTTGCTAAAAGGGTTGGCATATGGTATCCTTATGTTGGTAATGTTCTAGGACATAAGTTTAATCACACATACTGTCATAACTGTGGTGAAAAGGTTATTGTCAGGTCTGGGTATAATATTTTAGATTATCGTCTTATAGAAGAAAATGTTTGCCCAAAATGTGGTACAAGAATTCCAATTAAAGGCAAATATGTTAGAAGATGATTTTCATAGGATAAGGTTAAATCAGTCTAAAATTGAACCTTGAAGCATATGAGCTCATTTCTTCTTAAAAGAAGGGAAAGGGTTCTTTCGAAGGCTGAAGAGCTTGGGTTAAACCAGGTTCTTGTCTCAAACGTAGAAAACATATACTATTTTACAGGCTTCTGGGGTGGAGGCTATCTACTATTAAGCCGAGATGGTGCAAAACTTTTTACTGGCCTACTTGAAAGGTTTAGAGCCCAAGAAAATTCTTTTGAAACTGAAGTTATCGCACCAGCTTTAGGGGTGCCTGTTTTCTATAAGCTTAAAGAATATGTTAAGGGATGTCTACTTGCTGACGAAATCCCTTTCACTTTAAAGGAGGGTTTAGAAAAGAGTTTGGAAGTTACTTTGAAGGTTGACCCAAAAATATTCTATAGCATTAGAAGGGTTAAGGATGAAAATGAAGTTGGCCTGCTGAAGGAGGCTTCAAAACTTATTGACAGGCTCTACGAGTTTTCGACAAAGGTTATAAGAGAAGGTGTTAGTGAGAGGGAAATAGCTTCAAAGGTTATTGGTGAAGCAGTATATTTGGGTCTTGACACTCCATATGTTAACACGGATTTTACACCAATAATAGTTGCATCAGGCCCAAACTCTTCGTTTCCACATGCTCAAGTTTGTGATAGGAGGCTTAGACGTGGTGATGTGGTTAAACTTGACTTCTTCTTCAGATACAAGGGTTACGTTTCTGATGAAACTAGGACGTTTGTTCTAGGTTCCGCTTCAAACGATTTTAGGGAAGTCTATGAGACGGTTTTATGCGCTCAGGAGGAGGGGTTAAAGGCTGTAAAAGCTGGGGCTAGAGCATGTGATGTGGACTCAGCATGCAGGAAGGTTATTGCTGGAAAGGGTTTCCAAGAATATTTTGTCCACGGCACAGGCCACGGTGTAGGCCTTGAAGTTCATGAACCTCCAACCATTTCCGTGAACCAATGTGATCTGCTTGAAAGAGGTAATGTTGTAACTGTTGAGCCTGGATTATATTTTCCAGGCAAATTTGGTGTACGCATCGAAGATACTGTTTACGTTGGTGATAGTGCAATATGTTTAACAGCCTTTACTAAAGAATTGATTGAACTTTAGTCCTGCGATAATTATTTATATCCTTGTTTGGATTACTTTTTATGCCCAAATACATTTTTGTAACCGGTGGCGTGATAAGTGGGATAGGTAAGGGTGTCATTGCAGGCTCTATTGGAAAGATTCTACAGTCTTCTGGGATAAAAGTTTCGTTGATGAAGATGGACCCTTACCTTAATGTTGACGCTGGAACAATGAATCCTCTCGTTCACGGAGAAGTCTTCGTATGTGATGATGGTGCTGAAACAGATATGGATATTGGAACATATGAACGTTTCTTGGACGTGAACCTTTCAAGGGCAAATAATATTACAACTGGCCAAGTCTACCTTAACGTTCTACAGAGGGAGAGGGAGGGAAAGTATTTGGGCAAATGTGTTCAGATAATACCACATATTACTGACGAAATTAAGCGCCTAATAAGGTATGCTGCAAAAAAGGATTCTGCTGAAGTTATGATTGTTGAATCAGGTGGAACTGTCGGTGACATTGAAGCCCTACCTTTCCTTGAAGCCTTGAGGCAGATGAGGTTTGAGGAGGGTAAGGATAACACTCTTTTCGTACACGTTACCCTGGCTCCAATAATAGAGGAGGTTGGTGAGCTAAAGACTAAGCCAACACAGCATAGTGTTCAAGAGCTTAGAAGAATAGGTATACAGCCTGACATAATCATCGTAAGATCTAAGAAGCGTTTGACAGAAGCTAACAGGGAAAAGATTTCTCTTTTCACAAACGTTCCAAAGGAAAATGTTCTCTCAAGCCCTGACCTTAAGTCACCTTATCTTGTGCCACAGGTTCTAGAAGAGCAGGGTGTCTCAAGGATAATATTTGAACAGCTAAAAATGCCAGTTAAAAATGTGGACTTAACCGAATGGAACAATATTGTTAGGGACATAGTTGAATCGAAGGAAGAGGTTCATATTGCGATGGTTGGAAAATATGCTGAGCTTGCGGACAGCTACGTTAGCGTGAACCATGCACTATATCATGCCGGTGGCTCACTGAAGTGTCAAGTGAAGATCTTCTGGATCGAGTCTGAAGAGCTTGAAAGAGACTCTGGAAAACTTTCTGAGCTTGAAAAGTTTGATGGTGTGATTGTTCCAGGAGGCTTCGGCAGCAGGGGTGTTGAGGGAAAGATTTTGGCTGCAAACTATGCTAGAATAAAGGGTTTACCATATCTTGGACTATGTTTCGGTCTACAGCTTGCCGTAGTATCTTTTGCAAGATATGTTTTAGGTTATGAAGGCGCTCATTCTACAGAAATTGACCCCAACACACCTTATCCTGTTATAGACCTTCTCCCGGAACAGAAGAATATTGACAAGCTTGGTGGTACAATGAGGCTTGGAGGACATAATATTATTTTAAAGGAGGGTACATTAGCGTACAAGCTGTATGGAAGAAATGTTATAAGAGAAAGGCATAGGCACAGGTATGAAGTTAATCCAAAATATTGGGCTGAATTACAGGCTGCTGGAATGGTTTTCTCAGGATTCAGTGAAGACATGAGGAGGGTTGAGATTATAGAGTTGCCTGACCACCCATTCTATATGGCTTCACAGTTTCATCCCGAGTTTGTTAGTAGGCCTGGAAAGCCTGACCCAATATTTAAAGGATTCATTGAAGCAAGCATGATGAGAAGGAGAAGGTCTATTGAAGTGTCTTCGAGAGCGTAGGCTGAAGTATCAAGTGAACCGTGTAAGCTACAAGTGAGCCTAGAACACATTGTAGTATGTTCCATGGTAACTCTATAAGGGCTGCTGTCATTCCAAAAAAGTAGAGTTCAAAAAGAAAGTATGAGATTATCATGAAGGTTCCTCCAACTGGTGCAGAAAGATATCCTAATGTCCTAGAATGCTGGTAAAACTTTTTGAATAGTATACCAACGATAAAACCTTCTCCACCTTTAGCCAAAAAAGTTATCAGCATATAATGTGGGTATCCTGAAATTATATCTGCCAAAGCTGAACCTGTTCCACCAGCCAAGAACCCTAAATATGGGCCGAATATCATGCCAGTGAGAATTACCATCGCGTCTCCAAAGTTAAAGTATCCTTGTGTTGCAGGTATAGGTATTCTCACCACTACTGTCATAACAGAAACTAGGGATATCATAACGCTTAGGAATGCGACACTTTTAGCCTTCATCTGAAAAGTTTTCTCCAGTTTCAGATTTAAATTTATCCGAAACCTTTTTACATAAACTATACAAGTTTTATTGAGAATGTCTACGGCAGAGGTTGCAGCAAATCTTGTCCGAGTACTTGAACCGAGAGACTATAGGGTTCTCCATGCTCTAGAGCGTGCTCTAGACTATTTTGAACAGGTTAAGGCAGACTATATTGAAAAGGTTACTGGATTGCATGAGGATGAAGTTGCCTACAGGCTTGGTAGGCTTAGGGGCATGGGTTTGATCGCTAAAGGTGAGTCAGGATACTATCTTGTTTCAAGTGGGCTTGACGCTATTGCATTAAATGCCCTTGTTCAAGCAGGATACATATCTTCTTTTGGAGGTAATGTCGGTATAGGTAAAGAGGCTGACGTATTCGATGTCCTAGATGATAGGGGTAAAATGTATGTCCTAAAATTTTACAGAATAGGGCGTACAAGTTTTAGAAATGTTCGTAGGAAAAGGAAGATTATGTCTGCTGAAGAAAGTACTGTCTGGCTTAAGGCCTGCATTAATGCTGCAAAGAGGGAGGCTTGGGCTCTATCTAAAGTATATTCTGTTGGAGGTTTTGTTCCAAAATTTTTTGCAAGAGAAAGGCATGCTATTTTAATGGAGAAGATTGAGGGCACAATGTTGAATAGGGTTCGTTTTCTCGAAGACCCATTAAATGGTTTGAAAGAAATATTTAGAACTTTAAAGAAAGCCTATGTAAAGGCTGGTATTGTGAATGGTGATTTGAGCGAATATAATATAATTTATGATGGAAAATCATACTATGTTATAGACTGGCCGCAGGCTGTTGAAGTAGGCTCCCCAAACAGCCAATATCTTATCACAAGAGACATTAACAATATTCTGAAATTTTTTGGTAAAAGGTTTAAAGTCCAATATCCTTTCGAGAAAGCGTTAAAGTATATTACTTTACCCTACACTAGATTTTAGAATAATGGAATCCTTCTCTCCCTAATTACTGCAGTTATGTTTCGTACATTAGAAAGCTCCTCTAAAACTATATTTTCAATCTCCCCTTTAACATTATTGTATGAAGTGTTCTCTTGAAGTCTTAATGCTACACTTGCTATTGTAGGCTCCGTGAGAGGGCTTCCGATTCTACTCAAGATCCTCACATACACTTCATCAATGCCTCCAACTTTTTCAAAAATCTTTTGGGCTGTAAGCTGGGCAAGGGCATTATATATTTTCCCCGTATGTATTGTAGGATTCTTTCCAGCTGTAGCCTCCATCGAATACATTCTCATGGGCGTAATCAGTCCTGTTACACGGTTTCCTCTTCCCGTGTTTCCATCATCACCTGATTCAGCGGATGTTCCAGTTACGGTCAAGTAGAAGCTGTTGTTTTCATAGTCGTCTGCACTATTTATCTTTATTGAAAGGTTTAGGTTGGCTGACGAGAATCTGCTTAATAGTTTTTCTTTAACTTCTTGAACTACATTAATGTAGTGGTCTTTGTCAGGAATGTACTTGTCGACCATGGCCATCGCCACTGTAACGTCAAGATCATTTCTTCTCCTCATAGCCATAACCTTGATATCTTCACCAATTTCAGGATAAGCTTTCTTTGTTTCTGGAGCGTTCAAGAAATTTTCTATACCCAAGGCAATCTTTTCTGTCTCAGTTAATGGTGCAAAACCTACTCCAATTGATGTATCGTTTGCTATACCCTTTTCTGAAAGGTATGTTAAGTCACTTGAAGGGTTTCTGATCTTGAAACTTAACCTTACATGCTCTTCTACGTCAAGGTTTCTTATTGTCTTTTTTATGTATTCTTTAGCAGCCCTTTTAGCTATAACTTCAACTGGTATCTCATATTTTGTTCCCTCAAAATTGTATCTTGATACAGCTCTTCCAGCAACTATAATCTGTATAGGTTTTATAACCCTGCCTCCACCAAATTTTGGTCTAGACTCTCCCCCCACCAGAAGCCCCTTGTCCACGTTATGATGTAATATTTTTCCAAACCTTTTCTCGTAGTAGTCGCATAGTGCAAGTGAAACTGACTCACATACTCCGTCTATGAGTGTGTCCGGGTGGCCTAAACCCTTTCTTTCTACAATTTCAACCTCCTGTTTTGCCACAGGTTTTCCTGAAAGGACTTCAGTGTGAATGAATGGTTTTGCTCCCATAATCATCATCCTTAGATGTTTGCACTATTCTTTAATCCAACAAAGAGTACATTGTTTCCCCGTATTATTACTGTACCGTAGCTTGCAGTCTGCTGGCCATTATAGAATTCCTTTGTATCATCTAAAATCATGTTCATGTAAACGTCCACGTTCACCATTTTACCATGATATTCTACATTGCTCTTGAGTCTAACGAAAACTTCTTTGTCAAGCATTTTTTGAAGCACATTTAATGGTTTTTTAGGTTGGATGGACATTCACACATCAGGACGAGTCCTACCTTCAAAAAATGTAAATAAAAACCTTACCCTTTACAGAATCTTCTGTCATGGCTGGTCAGCATAACTTTTGACACCCTCATATATTCTGTTCAATTCCTCAGTAATATTCAAGCTCCTTTCTATCACATTAAACTTTTTTAGAACATTTTCAAGTGCACTCACAAGCTTTAGCATAAAATGTGGTCTTGCAGTGTTACCCATATGTCCTATTCTTAAGGTTGTTTCCTCTAGCCTTCCTAAGCCTCCGCTAATCATGTAACCGAACTCATTATATAATGCTGAAGCAATCTTCTTGTTTACTGGGCTTGGAACAATAAATGTTGTCACAGTAGGTGAAGCATCCTCCTCATTTGGCAGTATTGATAGTCCAAGAGCTCTTAAAGCCTGACGATATGCTCTAGCAATTTCAGAATGTCTCCTATACCTTTTCTCAAGCCCCTCTTCAACAGCCTTTTTAGCTACATAATTGAATGCTCTCACAACAGATGTTGGCATTGATGTTGGATGAGGGTGTCCAATTTTCGCCCACTCTTCTGAAAGTCTCATATACTTTAGTAGGTTAAAGTAGTGGCTTTTAACTGGAACCCTTCGCCCTCTAACCTCCTCAATAAACCTTCCGCTTATTGCGATAGGACAGACTCCATTTATTCCACTCAAGCATTTGCTAGCATATCCTACTGCAAAGTCTATGCCAAGCCTGTCGAAATCCAATTCTATACCGCCGAAGGATGATATTGCATCAACAACTAGTATCCTATCTCTTTCCTTAACAGCCTTAGCCACCTCCTTCAAATTATTTAAGACGCCTGTTGATGTCTCATTATGCACCAAATATACTGCCTTTGCTTCAGGATTTTCGTCAAGAACCTTTTCTAAACCTGCAATATCAACTTGCTTCCCCCATTCACTTTCAACTTTTAAAACGTTTGCTCCATGAGCTGACAGGATTTCTATCAAGCTGTCTCCAAAGAATCCATTTGTTAATGCAACAAGTTTTTCCCCCTCCTTCTCTATAAGGTTGAACGCTGACATTTCAATACATACACTTCCTGGAAGAGGCAGCAGTGTAACATATTCTTTTGTATTAAATATCTTTTTTGCAAGCTCACATGTCTCATTATATAGTTTGTGCCATTCTGGGCCATAGTGTGCTATAACAGGTTTCGAAAGCTCAAGCAATGTCTCATGTTCAACTTCACTTGGTCCAGGTATGTACAATGTTCTGTTCATTACCATCTTATTTTTCATATTTTTCACATTATATAAATTTTTTAAAATTTATTATTTTTGAGCAAAAATATATAATACTTCTTCTAGAACACTATACTCATTGATAGTCTTATCTCTTGACCTGGGAACAAGCGGATGCAAGGGTTACATGATAAGTTCAGAGGGTAAGATAATTTCGACTGTAAAAGTTGACTATGAAACTTATTTTGGACCAGGTAATATTGTCGAACAGAATCCATTTGACTGGGTTAATGCTTCCATAAAATGTCTTAAAATCCTTTGTAAGAATAGAAATTTTAGAAGGGATATTGTAGGCTTATGTGTTGACGCTACAGTTGGAACTCTTGTTCCAGTCGAAGGATGGGGTACTCCATCTGTTGAAAGGGTTCCAATGTACTCTGACATGAGGGCGTTAGATGAAGCTAAATTTGTTGGAGAAAGGTTTGGTGAAGCCTACCTTTATAAGAGGACAGGTAACCCATTAACTCCTGTTCCAACATTGTTGAAGATGATGTGGTTTAAAAAGAATATGCCTAAAGTCTATGAAAGGACAAAAAAGTTTGTTTTTCACAAGGACTTTGTTGTCGAAAATCTTGTGGAAGCAAGTGAGCCATTCACAGACTACAGTGACGCCTCTGCGACCATGGCATATGATATTAGAAAGAAGGAATGGATTTGGGAAGTTCTGGAAGAAACGGGTATCGAATCAGATAAGATGGTTGAGGTTAGGGAGTCAACGGAAATTGCTGGTATGCTAAAAAAGGATATTGCAGAAGTGCTTGAAATTAAGTGTGTGCCAGTAACTGTTGGCGCAGGAGACTGTGCTGCAACCCTATATGGGGCTGGAGCAATATCAGATTCTACAGGCGACATTTACCTTGGTACTGCGCCAGAAGTTGATTTAACCTTGGAAGAATTGAAGCTTGACAAAAAATTTAGGGTTCCAGTAAGGTGTCATATGCTAAAAAGTCAGTGGTATTCTTCAGCGACAACATTATCCGGATACTCTATAGGCTGGTTCCTCGAAAGATTTGTTAAAGACAGCAGTTTAGGACATGCTTCAAACGTTATAGAAATCTTGAACAGAAGATGTGCTAAAATTCCGCCAGGCTCTGGTGGACTACTTTATCTCCCATATATTATTGGAGAAAGATGTCCACTGCTTGATCCCTTGGCTAGGGCTGCGTTTATAGGTTTAGATAGGAACCATGGTATAGAGCACATGTATAGGGCTATGTTGGAGGGAATAAGTTTCGCCCTAAGAGAAAATTATGAAGTGTATGTTAAGGAAATGGGTTTGGACATTAGATATCTTGCCTTCTGTGGTGGAGGAGCCCAGAACACACTTTTAAGAAAGGTGATTGCATCAAATCTTAAATTTGAAGGCCTACTTCTAGAGAATCCGTTAGACTGTGCAGCCTTAGGTAATTCGATGCTTTTACTTAAAACTCTTGGATACTTTAAAGACTTTAATCAGGCGAAAGAAGTTATAGTCAAGTCTGTTGGAAAAGAATCTTCTGACAGAGAGCTTGAAAAAGTTTATGATGAACTTTATAATCTCTACAGAGACTCATATATTAGGCTTAAGGACATATTTGCTAATCTCCAACTTTACATGAAACTCGACAAGAAAGCCTAGAGCTTTAACTCTGGGATGGATTATCGAAAATTTTAAATTCAGTAAAAAGTTTTATAGATTTGTGGAAGTATATCAAACATTCGAGTGGCATGGTCTCTCTAATCCAGTACCATCTAGTCTAGTGTCTGAAATGGAGAGAGCTAACACGTTCACAGTTGAAGACCATCCTACCCTATGGGAGCTTGCAGACAACTGCGCCAAGCTATACAATGAAGTGAACTTTGAGCGTAGGCAAGCCTATATAAGCTATAAAAAGTTCAAATGGTATCCTAAGCACCTATACAAGAAATATGCTCCGCTTATAGGCTCAGCAACAGCCCAGCAGATAATAAAAAAGAACAACGAAGCCTGGAAAAGCTTCCTAGCCCTAAAAGAGCTTGAAGCTGAAGGAAAGCTTCCAGAACACATAACAAGAGTTTCAATGCCAAGGTACTGGAAAAGACGGCAAAAGAGAGCTTAGGATCATCATAAGAAACGACTGCTATAAGTTTGATGGCGAACACCTACACCTTCCAAAAGGTCTTAAACTAAAACATAAGGGGAAGATGAAATGGGCTGGAAAACAGGGAAGGCTTGAAATAGCTTACGATGAAGTTGATGGAGTGTGGAGGGGCTTTATGAGTGTGAAAGTTGAGAAGCCTCCTAAACGTGGAGGCAATAGGCTCCTCTACATAGACCTAGGCATAATAAACCTTGCAACAATATGGACTGAAAAGTTAAAACAACCTATAGCTTCTCCGGCAGAACAATCCTATCAGACTGGTGGCACTGGACAAAACGGATAGCAAAAGAGCAGAGCAGACTAGCCAAAACCAACAAAACTAAAACATCAAATAAGCTTAAGAAACTATACAGAAAACGTCAAAGAAGGTTCAAACACGCGGTAAACGCCATGATTAAATCAGTCATTGAAGACTCCTATCAGCTCGGCATTTCAACTATAGTGCTTGGAAAATTGAAGGGCATAAGAAACAACAACCACAACAGCAAAGCAAATACCATGATAAACAACTTCTGGAACTTCAACTACATCAATAGAAGGTTTAAGGAGAAAGCTGAAGAATACGGCCTAAAAGTAGAGGAAAAAAGCGAACACAGGACATCAAGCAAATGCCCATTTTGCCACTCTAAAGGGACGAGGAGACATAGAGGCCTGTTCTATTGTAGAAAATGTAACATGGCAATGAATGCAGATGCTGTGGGAGCGCTGAACATTGCAAGAAATGATGGAACCATAATCCCAAGCCCCTCCTGGGGTAGGGATAACGGGCTGATGGCACAGCCCTTGCTTCTAAGGTGGAACGGGATGAAGTGGGAGCCTAAAAGGGCAATGAACAACCAACCAATGAACACCCTAGAAGCAGGAATCTCCCGACTTCAGTCGAGGAGAGTGTCAAATGGGAAAATATATTATCGAGTCCGTTAAATCTATAACCACGAAAGAGAAGCAGTCTCTCATATTGACTGAAGATGATGTTGAAAGCGTTAGAGGTAAGAGGGTCTGTGTTATAGACGATGTTGTCTCAACTGGGGGGACAATAGAGGCTCTCGTGAAGCTTGTTGAAAAGGCTGGTGGAAATATTGTCTGTAAGGCTGCTGTCTGGCGTGAGGGTCCATGGTATAATGTAGAGGAAATAGTTTTTCTAGACAGCCTACCAATATTCGTTGACAGAATAGATAGGATAAAAATCTAAAAAATTGTGATAATCTTATGTTACTATGTCAGCAAGCCTACCCCTTGACATAGCATAATATATTTCTAGCATAGAAAAGTCTAGCACGGACTCGAAGGCATGTAATCCTATCCCAAGTTTCCCTAACATGCCATGATATTTTAGGTAAAGTCTTCTCATTTCCGGAGATGTTGGGCCAACACATGGTGAACCAGGTATTCTTGGACTGACATCGAAGACAAAAAACTCTAACCTCCTACCTTCAGGGTCTTCTGGATCATATGCTACTGCACCTTGGAGTGCAAAGGGGCCAACAAGTCCAGGAGGATACTCTTCACAGCAAACTTTCAAAAAGTTTTCGGCAGCCCTATAAACTAGAGGCTTCTGAGACTCTCTCATTGTTAAACCGTAGTGGCCTACCTCCTCATTCCTTATTGGCACATCAAGTTCAAGCTGCTCTCTTGCAGTCAAATTCAGTATTCCTGAAAGGTTAACCTGCCTTCTGTCATCAAAGCCTAAGAAATCGAATCCTCCAAACACATCCTTTAACGCCCAAGCTTGAAAGTTCGCATTATATCTTGGTCCAAGAACAAACTCTTCTATAACAGCATTCTTCAAATCTTCTAAGCTTATAACACCCTTTCTAGCAAGATCGTCAGCCTTGCTCCAATATTCTACAGCATTTTTTGCCGTAAAAAAGGCTCGTTCAAGAGGCTTAGCCTTCTGGGCAACCTTTACGATAACAAGCCTATCAATTTCTTCAGGCGAAGAAAACCTTTTAGGCGTCCTAACTCCAGCCCTTTCAAGAAGCCAGTACTGGTTTCTCTCAAGCCTCCTTTCCTCAGTCTTCAACATAAACCTGTTCCCATACATTGGGACAAGAAACTTTTCTTCAAGATTTTTGTAGCCAACATAAACTGTTAGAGAACGGTTTGGCAAAAAGATTGTGTTAAGATTCCTAAGCTTCTCCTGTACACTTTCGTCGACGATGTCTGAAAACCTTTCTAAAACTATTACCTCATCAAACAAGTGTCTATTATAGTGGGCGTACAAGTCTTCTCTACCCTTCTGGCATACTACAACCGTCTTAAACCCGAACGCTTTCGCAGCTGAACCAACTTCTTCAGCCGAATGTGATCCAATCACGCCTACAGTAATGTTTCTTGAATCATATCTTCTAACAACCTCTTCAACATCGTCCTTGGAAATGGGCATCCTTGTTCAAAAACCCATAGTTGTGAAGGCAATTAAATTTAACGGTTAAAATTTTGAAAAATTTTTAAAGAAAAATAGATTAAAATTTATTTTATAAATTGGTTTAGGCTTCTATGGTGTGAAAGCCAATGGAGCAAGATAAAGATGTTAGGGTGACTGTTGTAGGCCACTTTTCCTTAGACGAAAACATTGGTCCCAAAGCTAGGGTCTCAAATGTCTTGGGTGGTGCTCCAATATATTCTGGCTCAACCCTCTCTAAGCTAGGTGTAAAGGCTGGAATATGCTCTTGCATAGGTGAAGACCAGTACGAGCGTGCAATAGGCTTCTGCAAGAACATGGGCATAGACTATAAAGGTTTAAGAGTGTGTGGAACAAAAACCTTATACTTCCAAAACAATTATGATGAAAAAGGTGATAGGTTTCAAAGATGCTATAATGTTCCCAGAAAACTTTCTCCCAAAGACATTCCCGAAGAATATCTAGAATGTAATGCATACTATATATCTCCTCTAATGAACGAGATCACATTAAAATTTTTGGATAAGATAAGGTTTGAGGGAAAAGTTCTAATGCTCGACCCCCAAGGTATTATGAGGAAAGTTGGAGAAGATGGTAGTGTAAAAATAGTTTTCGAAAAAGAACGTTTAACAAGGTTTTTTGAAAAAGTTGACATCGTAAAATTTGGGAAAGATGAAGCAAAAGCAGTAGGCTTAAATGAAAAAGAAATATTAAAAATGATAAGAGATTCTGGAGCAAAAATAGGTATAGTGACAAGAGGAAAGGATCCAGTAATAGTCTCATGTGAAAAAGGTTTGTTCGAAATAGACACAATAGACGTTAACGTAGAAGACCCAACAGGCGCAGGAGACGTCTTCGGAGCAGCATTCCTGACAGAATACTTGAAAAGCAATGAGATAAAGAGGGCTGTAAGGTTCGCTAACATCGCGGCTGGACTAAAGATAAGGTTCAAGGGTCCAGAAGGTTTTCCAACATTAAAGGATATTGAATTATTCCTCTAGTAGGCTAAAAATTTTTAGCCCATCATTTGCCCTATTAACAGGGAAACTTTTTATATTTGTTTCCCTATTTATTAGACGATAGGTAGAGATACTTTTTGACACTCTCCACGGCTGAAGCCAGGAAGATTCTTGCACACAGCCACTTCAACGCTTAGGAGCACATCCGTTTCAGCGTTCGCTCCCTCATTGTTCAGCGGCTGCCTGCAAAGGGGTGTGCCACCACCCAGTTAACGGCTTCCGCAGGACTTAGGCCTTGAGCAAGCCCTATATTCTGCTGGAGCCTCCCACACCCAATTCAGTCCAGAGCCTTATCCCAGCATTTGGACATCCAGACTACATTCGGGACGA
>JBMFNX010000032.1:0-14923 GCA_049969935.1 Nitrososphaeria archaeon | reverse complement strand
GTATGGATTAATTGCAAGTATTATACTACTATATTGCTTCAATTCTTCAGGCATTTCCTCGGGTGTGGACCATCTGAAAAAATAGTTTAATATCATCAATATTATTATAAGAACAATTAAATAGAAAACGATTATTATACTACTGCGCCTAAAACTCTGTATTTTTTCCTTAACAACACTGTTCTTGTTTTTAACCATCCTCATCCAAATTACTTAAAATAAAATGTTTTATATGGTTTTATAATTTAAACTTCTATTAAAACTTAAAAAGATAACATAAGGTAGAGAATGATAATATCATGGAATTAAGGACTTCAAACAAAAATAATCTTAAGAAAAGCAAACGTGTAGGTATAATCCATTATACTGCACCACCTTCCGAGGCAGGAGGTGTCGAAATAGCAATTGCTGCACAGACAGAGTTCCTATCAAGTAGAGGCTATCATGTGCATTTGATTTTTGGCACTGGTGGAGGATTCAATAAAGATGATATCATTGAGCACAGTATACCCTTACTTTCTCCAAAAAATCCAAGAATCGTTGAAGTCCAGAAAGATGTACTAAAAAATGAGAGTGAAGCTGAAGAGTTTTTGGATGTAAAAAAAGAGATTAAAACACAACTTAAACCAATCTTAGAGAATTTAGATACCTGCATAGTACATAATATTCCTTCAATGCCATTCAACTTTGCTGCAACAGCAGCCATAAATGAGTTAACCGAAGAATTGGATACAAAATTCATATACTGGATACATGATATTGCGATACTAAGGGAAGAATGGAAGGACAGGATAGGCCATTTTCCATTAACATGCCTCCTTTACAGGAACAGGAACATAACATATGTTACTGTAAGCCATTTTAGAGCTAGCCAGCTGGAACAGTTACCTGATTCACATCTTTTTGGAAAAATTCATGTAATCCCAAATGGTGTTCACGTTGAAGACTATTTAAAGATGGATAAAATTACATTAGATTTAATGAGAAAGTTAGGTATATCTTTTACAGACTTGGTTATCCTAATTCCTGTTAGGGTAACACCTAGAAAAAATATTGAACTTGCACTGTATGTTGCAGATGAATTAAAAAGGTTAATGGGGGACAGAGTTGTAAAGGTGCTTATAACTGGTCCACCAGACCATCAAGCAGTAACAATGGGAATTAAGTACATGGAGTATCTTGAGAATATAATCAAAAGGAGGGGTTTAGAAGATAATGTGATTTTCTGCCACGACATTATTTCACATGAAAGGGTTAAGAAGGGTGAAAAGGTTATAAAATGGAGTATTGGAGACGCTTACGCTATATCAGATATTGTATTTATTCCAAGTATCGAGGAAGGATTTGGTCTGCCAGTGATTGAGGCAGGTGCAGCTAGGAAAATGGTGTTCTGTTCAAGAATACCACCATTTCAGGAGCTAATTCGTGAAGGCATAGATGGTTTTATGTTTGACTTGCATGAGAGTCCATATAATATAGCGTATAGAATATATAAGGAAGTTATAGCGGATGTTGTAGACTCCAATTTCAACAATGTTATGAAAAGATTCAGTTGGGAAAATATTCTCAGTAGAAGACTTCTACCACTGCTATAGTGTACTATAATTTTATCAGAATTTTCTCACTAAATCAGCTTTAATGAGACGATCATAGGTGAACTGGTTGGCCCTACACTTCAGTAATGAACTCAAGAGGATGTAGTCATTTTGGCTCATGAATTCTTTCCAAGCGGGCAAAATTTTACTCTCATAACTTCTATTTTTTACTGCCTCAAGGAATATTGATGAAAAAAGTTCAACTCTTTCTCTTTCTGTAGATTCACTATAATGGATTGGCGCTTTAATTCTTTTGCTTAAAGGTTGAATATCTTTATAATATATTCTCTTATACTTTTCAATCCACTTTTCACTTTCATTTAAGTATTCGCTGACTAAGGTATTTATAGTGTCTTCGGATAGAGTGA
The DNA here is from genome assembly GCA_049969935.1 of Nitrososphaeria archaeon. GTDB lineage: Archaea > Thermoproteota > Nitrososphaeria > JACIWG01 > JACIWG01 > JACIWG01. The sequence goes on along the minus strand of JBMFNX010000032.1, from coordinate 12,960 downwards.
TCCCCTTCTCTTCTAATAATTTGACAAGATAAATTGAAAGCTGTGATACCATATTATGTAATCCTTTGACAGATTGGCCTATATGGTGAAATAGGTCAAGATCAACCTGCGCTATTGAATCAACATCATATTTTCTAATAATCTGATAGAGTGTAGACAATTCAATATTATAATCGCAGGGAAAATGAAGATGTTCAAGGATGTCCTTGAATGTAGCGTTTTCTCCTGAAAGTGGATAGTTTATTTTATCAAAACCTCTAAACAGGTCAGGATATCTTTTGGACAAAATTTTAAGCATAGGTTTAATAAAAAGTCTTGTAACTCTACCACCGAAAACATATTCTCTCGCTACAGACTCGTATCTTAGTGTTAATCTTTTATAGTATGCTTTAGAAAAAACAGTTTTATGATAAGCGTTATTAATTGACTTTATCAAAGGATTGCAGAGGGAAACTACCATTTCCTTTTTAAAGTTCATTATATCAGAATCGATAAAACATACAATATCTCCACTACATATGGGAATCGAAAGCCATAATGCTGCACCCTTTCCCGTCGGCACCTTTTCGACATTTAATTTTTTGAGTATGCTTTTATTCTCTAAAAGTTTTGTGATAATTGGATCAAATTGGTGAACAACTTTTACAAAAAAGTTGAAAAAGCCTTTACTTGCATGCAAGCTTTCAGCCTTTGATGAAGCAACTAGGTCAACTTCTCTTCTAAATAGTCTTAAGTGAAGATATGCTGTTTTAATAACCTTAGTCAACACACTATAGTCGGGTTTACCGTCCCCATAGACTGATGCATCAATAACAATAATTTCATCAATATAACCTAAGTCGGCTAGTCTACTACATTCCTCCAATATTTTGCCTAAAGTTTTAAGCTCTTTTCTCCTAGTCTTTTTACCAGCATCAATTTTTGTTAGAATAACAACAGAAATTAAAACAGGCCTACTTAAACCTATTTCATCTACCACCATAGAATTTAGCTTTATATCAATACTCCTTTCTAAATTAACATTTTTTATAGAAGGAAAAGCAATTCTTTCTACATTCATTCTAAATATGTTCTATTTTCTTGGTATAAATGTGTTTATATCAAGTTTTAGAAGGTCTTTAAAACTTTTAACATTAAGTTTACAAACTTTCTTCAACTTTTCACTTTTAGGGTCAACGGCAATAGAATAATCTGCTTCGGTGCTCATACAATAGTCACTTTCACCATCACCAACAGATACAATTGGACACCCATACTTTTTCTTTAATTCTCTTATAAACCACAATTTACAAATGTAATATCTTCTACATGAAGGTATTTCTAGACACCTGTAATCGGATACTATCTTTCCAGTAAAAATATTATCTTGAATATTGACATCTAGTCCATATACAAAGTCAATATTTAATTTAATGGCTAATTTTTTTGCTAAAAATGTGTAAGAATCTGTTGCAATGGCAGTTCCACAACCATGAAACCTTACTTTATTAACAAATTCTTCAACACCTTCATTTAATGGTATAGAATCAAATACAGACAGCATTTCATTCAAACTTTTTCCCTTAAACAATTCCGCAACCATTTCTTCAACACGATAGGCAGGTAATGTTGGACTTACACTATCAATTAACTTTAATCTCCCATTTAAATTGAAAACATTACAAAGTACGTCCACAGTCCTTCTAGATAAAAGTGTACCATCCATGTCAAACACAAAGATTGCATTCAACATCTCACACTATGGTATATCATGGCCTTTTTATATGCTTCCTCAACCTTTTCTGTAACAATATCCCAAGTAAACTTTTTTCTCACCCTATCATAACCATATTCACCCATTTTCGATGCTATACCCGGATTCTTTAAAAGATAAATTATTGCGTATGCTAATGCTCTCCAGTCTTTTGGAGGAACAAGTATACCCGAACGTCCGTTTTCTACCACTTCTGGAATCGCGCAAGTATTAAATGCTACAACAGGCTTTCCGACAGCCTGGGCTTCAGCTAAAGGTATTCCAAAGCCTTCCCAAAGACTGGGAAAAGAGAAAACATCACAAGATGCATACAATTCTGGGACCTCTTCATCGGAAACATATCCTGTGAAAATAAAGCGTTCCCTTAACTTTGGGACATTTAACATCTTATCTATCTGCAACCTATCATGCCTTGATGTGCCAGCTACAATAAAATAGCAGTCCGGAACCTCTTTAACTATCAAGGGTGCAGCTTTAATAATATACTGTGCACCCTTATATGGAACGAGTCTACCAAAGAATAGTACAATTTTCTTATCCTTCAGTTTATACCTTTCCCTGAAATTTGAACCGTCAACTTTTATATTAAATCTTTTAAAGTCTACACCATTATAGCATACTGTAATCTTATCAGGCGGAATAAAATATCTTTCTATTAGCACCCTCTTCAAGTACTCGCTTACAGTGATTATATGGTCTACTCCAGATCTTATAGCAAAGAAAGTTCCTATCCTATGATCAAGCATCTTTACCATTTGCCTAACATTTGTCCAATGAAATATGGGAGCAAAACCGTGGAAAGTGAACACATGAGGCAATCCATTAAACATATGTGAAAAATTTCCTCCAAATATTCCAGGATGATAATGAGTATGTATTAAATCAAAGTCCTTGGTGCAAATTGCAGTCGATGAAGCGAATGTGAAGTGACGTAGGAAGGGAAAATTTTTTAATGGATCATGAACAAAATTTACTTTAATATCTTTCAAGTCAACAAAAGATTCTCTACAAAACAATTCAACATGATAACCCCTTTTAATTAGCCTCTTTGATATTTCCCTAATATGAACAACCTGTCCCGAACCCCTATTTAATGTAGACCTTACCATTGCAACCTTCAAAAACATAACGTGAACAAGTTAGTAGACTTACTTTTTAATATTTTTATAAATTTGGAAAGAAATAAATGGAGGGTAAAAATAAGTTGGATAAGATGTTTGAGAATTTCACTAAAAATTGTGAAGCAGATATTTTAGTTGGAATACCTTCATTCAATAACGCTCAAACAATAGAGCATGTGATCAAGCAGGCTGCAATCGGATTAGAGGAGCATTTTCCGAAAATGAGAAGCGTCATCGTTGTTTCTGACGGAAATTCTACCGATAACACTATAGAAGTTGCAGAAAGTGTTACTCTGCCCAAGAATGTTGATAGAATAGTGACAACATATACTGGAATTTCTGGAAAGGGTTCAGCAATAAGGTTAATACTGCAAATGGCTGAAAAATTAAACTGTAAAGCTTTAGCGCTCATTGACGCAGATTTAAAAAGTATTACACCAGAATGGATAAAACTCCTCATACAACCAGTATTTGAAGGCGTACAGTTTATCGCACCAAGATATTCTAGGTACAAGTATGATGGGACGATAACCAATCAAGTAGCATATCCATTCACTCTAACGCTATTTGGGTACAAGCTAAGACAACCTATTGGAGGAGACTTTGGACTCTCAAAAGATCTAATAAAGCTTCTAATTAATTCACCCCTATGGGCTACAGAGTTCATGCCAAGATTTGGAATAGACATAACTATAACGTTTACAGCTTTAGGTAACAATATGGATGTTGGAGAAGCATTTTTGGGAGTAAAGGTTCATGATGTAAAGGATCCAGCAGCACATCTTGGCCCAATGTTTAAACAAGTTGTTGGAGCACTTTTCGATAACACATGCCTCTATGAAAACGTATGGAAAAATATAATGCATGTTGTTGAACCCAAAATTTTTAAGGAAAAAATTGAGGAAACAAAACCTCAACCCTTTAATGTTAACCTAAATGTTATAGAAGAAAATTTCATAAACGGATTTTATGGAAAGAGAAAAATTTTTGAAAATATACTTCCTGAAAAAATTTTTGCACGATTAAGTTTTTGTGTTAAAGAAAATAGGATACAAGTTGAAGACTGGGCCAAAATATCATTCCATTTCCTAAAATCCTACAAATGCAGTGACCCAACTGTAAGAAATGACATTTTAGAAGCATACAAAATATGTTGGCTGGGACGAGTTGCAACATATGTTAGAGAAACAATGGACGTGCCAGATGATATTGCGGAAGAAAAGATAAATGGTGACGCATTAACTTTTATGAAATTTAAACCATACCTGCTTTCCATTTGGAGCTAAAATTTCAAATGGCTTTCAGCACAGTCCTTTGGATCGTATCCGAGCTTGGCTTTAGTTTCACTTATGTCAAAAGCTGGATTTCTGTTATTTGAGATTCCATAAAATATTCCAAACTTAATGTCAGACTCTAGACTTTTATGAATAAGTTGAGCCATGTCACTTGCACTAATCCACAGACCAAGAATCTTTTCAGGAGAATAGGTTGGATGAACTTTTGCTCCACTTAAATACTCTTTAAAGAATTGTGAGGGATCCTCTAAATCTCTGCATATGCCGATTCTCAAGCATATTATGGATAGTCCATGCTTTTTAAAATAATAGTGTGCGAGCGCTTCACCGAAAACTTTGCTAACACCATATAAGCTATCTGGAGCAATTGGAGCATCAGGTCCCACAATATTCCTTTCGTTCACAAGTGTGCCACAGGCATGATTTGAACTTGCATAAACAACCTTTTTGACATTATGTAAACGTGCGGCTTCAAAAACATTATATGTTCCAATAATGTTCGTGTGCAAGATGGAATTCCAGTCGGCTTCAACTCTAGCATCTGCAGCAAGATGGACTATAGCGTCTACACCTTCAACAGCCTTTAACACACTATCAAAATCTGATACATCACCATAAAAGACTTCACCTTCAAACACTTCTAAAGGTTTCTTGTGCAACATAAATCGAAAAAAGTAGTAGTTTCTATATTCCCTAATAAAGGCTCGGCCTATTCTACCGCTAGCTCCTGTTACAAGAACTTTCATATCCTTAACCATTATTGATATCAAAACAATTTTTTGTTAAATTAATATAAGCTTTTTGTAGCAATTTTTGTCTATATTAGATTAGCATAAAATGTTCCAAATACTTGGTGATAAAATTGAAACATTAGATTAGATATTAGTTTCATAAGACTATTTTTCATAGTTTTATGCTTATTGAACATTTTGTTTGTAAAAATTTTATAATCTGTTCATCCTCTACTCTTGCTGAGTAAGCATGTATAAGAGAAATTGGAGGGAAATCGAACCAATTATTGAAAATGATGGAAATTCTTTTGCAAGATACTATTTTAGAAGAAAAGATCATTTGGAGCTTGAAGGCGGGATAAAGGTTGCGAAATATTGGGAGTGGGTTAAACATGTTACTATACCATGGGATAAGAGGCCATTCTATGAGGGATTGAATATAGAAAAAATATTGTTCGTATTACAGGGGTGGGGTATAATTCAGTCTAACCAAACTATACTTGAGTTTAAAGCTCAAGATACAGTTTACATTCCTCCGGGAACAAAATATACAGTATATTCTAAAGTGGAAGAGCAGCCAACTATATTTATGGAATATTGCGTAAGAGTACCTCCTGATTCAACAGAAATAAAGGCTATGGAATCAACACCAGAGTATACTGGGAACAGGATTCTTGTAGAACAATGGTCTTCCAAGAAGCCGAAGCCTGGACATGATGGAACATGCTACTCCTACAGCATCTTTACAAGAGAACAGATGAAATATTTTCTTTTCGCAAGCATGATGTGTGTGCCAAAAGTTCTAGGATACCATTCACACAACTCTGAAGCAATATATTTTATTGTCTCAGGGAAGGGGAGGGTGAAGGTTGCTGGCGAAGAAACTGAAGTCTGTGAAGGTGACGCAATATACATTCCACCGGGAATGGCTCACAGATGCTATAACCTTTTGCAAGACCAGCCACTTAACGTATTCTGTCAGGGTATAGCTGACCCATACGATGCAAAGGTTACTACTTTAGAGAATTTGCCTGACCTGCCAGTATAGGATGCGTGATAATTTTGTGGATTAGAGTGGATAAAGGGTTAGAGGAAAAATTTCCCGGCTTAAGAGCCTATGTTCTTGAAATAAGTAATGTTGATGTAAATAGAAATGATGCTAAAACCGTCAACGACTTTAATACCCTTTTGAAGGAAGTAATAGAATATGTGAAGTCCAAGTATACATTGGATAGAATAAAAAATGAGCAAATTTTTAGAGCATATAGAGACTTTTTCTGGAAGATAGGAATAGATCCGACAAAAACTAGACCAGCTTCTGAGGCGCTAATACGCAGAATACTGCTTGAAAAACCAGTTCCCCGCATTAACACTCTTGTTGACGCATATAATCTCGCATCAATAGTTAGTGGAGTACCTATAGCCGCATTCGATAAAGAAAAGATTTCAGGAGAACTGTTTATGAGGAAAGCTTTTGGTGGAGAAGAATTTTTAGGAATTGGTATGGAAAAACCGATTACATTAAATGGCACAGAAATAGTTATATCCGATAGCGAAAAGCTTGTAGCAATATATCCTTATAGGGATGCTGAAGTTACTAAAATTTCTGAGAAAACAAGGAATGTGATATTTTTGATATGCGGTGTACCAGGAGTAGGAGACGATATACTTTATAATGCTGTAGATAAGGTTAAAGAATATGTTTCACGCTTTTGTGGAGGATATGTTGTAAGCTAGTAGTAGCTAATAAATAGGTTTATGTTAAACCAAATTAAATATAAAGTTATTATTCTTACATAAGTTTTAGATTAGTTTAACTTAAACATAGTTTCTTTTAAAACTATTTATGGAATATTATAAAAAATAGGAGTAAAAAATTTAGATTTCTCCTTCATACATCCATTCAAGTATTTTTAGTACGTTTTCTTTATTCAATTCTATTGGACTATTTGGTCTAGGAAAGTTTATTATAGAGTCTTCAGCAAGTTTTGGCAACATTTCTTTTGGTATGCCATAACTTTTTAATGAAGGAGAGATTCCTACTTCCTCAAGCAACTTCTTTACTGAAACCGCTGAAACTAGGGCTGCATCCTTCAGCGATACCTGGGACACGTCTTCGCCTATTACTACTGCTATTTGAGCTAACTTTTCACTTACTACTGGTGCATAAAATTTCATTATATAGGGAAGGGTTATGGCACATGAGATACCGTGCGAAATTTTGTACATTGGCCCTATCGTTTGCGAAATAGAGTGTCCGACAACCATTCTCGCATTACATAAGGGTATCCCGGCGATTGTAGCGGCCATAGACATATAGTATCTTGCTTCAACATCGTTTGGCTTATAATATGCTCTTTCTAGGTAATTGAATATTAGTCTTGTTGCAAGGTAGGCTAACTCGTCAGTTATTGGCGTAGCTTCTGTTGAAATTAATGATTCTATCGCATGACTTAATGCGTCAAGGCCGCATCCAGCTGTAACTGGAGGAGGTAGTGATAGTGTAAGCATGGGGTCGACTAGAGCAACATCTGGTATAATGTATGGGCTTGCACAAGTCTTCTTTTTCCCATCAATTGTGAATACAGCATATTGTGTGACTTCACTTCCTGTTCCAGCTGTTGTAGGTATACATATTGTTGGCTTACCTCTTCTTTTCAAAAGATTTGAGCCCACATAATCTTTTAGGTTACCGGGGTTAGTGAATGATGCTGCTACAAGTTTTGTTGAATCCATTACACTTCCTCCACCTATTCCGACAACAACTTCTGGGTCGAAGCCTTTTGCAAATGATGCCGCCTTTTCTACAAGCTCGATTCTAGGTTCTGGTTCAAGGTCATCGTATACTGTGACCTCGAAACCCTCTTTTCTAAGCAGTTCTAATGCCCTTTCAGGCGCTCCCGTGGACCTAACAGGCTTGTCTGTTAAAATTAGAGCCCTCGAATTTCCTCCAAGGAAACGGACTTCCTTTGGAAGCCTTTCTAGCGAGTTTAAGCCGAAAACCATTTTTCCAGGCATATAGAGTTCAGTTGTCCTATAAAATATTGGGAACAGTGGAGTTGTACTCATTATCCATTCACGTCCTTTGTTCATAAAATGAATATTTAAGCATTATATCGCTTAAAAAATGTTTTATATTCAGGTTTATTTTAACGTCAATGATGGTGATGGCTGATATACTCAAGAGACTTTATAGGTTTCCTCCAAGGTTTGGGCCTGAATGGGGTTCTGGTGGAGTATTTGGGTTAAAATATTATAGGGGAACCCTATTCTTTAACCTTGCGTTCGAAGGAGAGGCGCATTTTTTAGACGAGGAAAAAGAGTACTTGTACTGTTATGAACTTGTTGGACCAAAGCCTGTTTCTGGAGGGGACACATATAATGCTGTTGATGTAGTTGATGATTGCATATATTTTGGCGGCTGGATTCATGCACCAGCATTATATTCTAGAGATGGTGGTAGGAGAAGCATTTCTTTTATCAATAAATTTAGTCACGTTCACGAGTACAATATTAGGGAAAAGAAGGTTAGGCTAGTTTGGAAGGAGGGAATAAGTCATCCTACAGAATGGGCTGGTGAAGTTTCTGAAATAGTCTATAATCCAGTTGATGATAAGCTTCTTCTGGCAAGAGCTGATGGGCACAAAAATTTAGGAGTCTATTCACTTAATAGAAAAGATGGGAGCATAATTCAACTAACAAGCGAACCAGCTCTTAAGGGTACATTGTTTTTAGATAGTGTGTTCTTTGACATTTCCTATTTAGGCTATTTGAAGGGGCTGCAGTTTATGGACCTTTTTGATAAAAGATGGTCGAAGGTTTACGTTGAAGACTTTTCTAAAATTTCAGTTGATGGCGGAAATGTTGTCAAACCTTTTATTGGAAGCATGATTTCAGCTTACGCTAGACTTTTTGTTTTTGTTAAAGGAGGAATACTTGTTTCCGAGCCAGCAATATATGAGAAAGATTCTCTCAAATTTGTTAGACTTTTTGATTTCGGCTATTCAGGATATTCGCCGAGCAGAACAATGTCAGTAGCATACGGTGGAGGCATATTGACGGCCTTTAACTCGTTCACTCACGGCCTAGTCTTTCCACAGAACGAGTTAGAAAGAAATGTTATGGTGGAACAAAATACAATAATAGGGCCATCACTATTGGTATATATTACACCGCCTATAGCCCGTATTGTTGGAGCCTTCGGTGCAAGGATAACTTCGATAGAGACTGTAGCTGACAAGATTCTTTTGGGAACATCTACTACAGCCAATCTTGCTAGATTTGATGCGATGCCAATTGATGCAGGATATAGGGAAATAGTGGCAGTAGATAATAGTATAGTTTTTGGGAGACAGCCTCCAGCAAATTTCTCTATTCCAACAAAACTTCTTTCAACATTGAATTGGGGTGGAATACCATTGTACGGTTATAATGAAGCAATTTTAACATTAGATTTAAGTTCATACAATAAACTATATGTTTACAAGTATGACTTGAGATTGCCTGTTAACGGGAGCGAAAATATTGTGTATGAGGTTAAGGAGGGAAAGAATATTTTAAACCTAAAAGGATTTGATAAAATCGTTTCATTTAAGCTGGAAAAGGAAGATCCAAATGGTACAGTTAACATAAGCTTAAAATGAGGATTAGATAATCAAATTACTTTTATAACATAGATAGATTTATGTGATTGTATATGGAAATTTTTGTTGGAACATCCGGTTGGACATATGATTGGAATGTAGGTGGAAGTCTTTCGTGGTATGTTGAATATTCTGGCCTCAACTGTATAGAATTGAATGCAAGCTTCTATAGATTCCCATTTCCTAGCCAAATAAAATCTTGGCTTTTAAAGGGAAAAAATTTAAGGTGGATTATTAAAGTAAATCAACTTATAACTCACAAATTTAAATTTAATGATAGGGCATTCAATTTATGGGAAAAGTTTCAGAACCTATTTAAACCATTGGATGAAATTATTGATTTCTATCTTTTCCAACTGCCTCCGACACTTTCACCGAATTTTTCTAAAAAGATAGAGGATTTTATTATAAGAAGTGGGTTGGGTGCAAGATTCGCTCTTGAGGCCAGGAACATGAAATGGTTTACTAAAGAGTGGGTTGATTGGGCGAAGCAGCTTGGTATCACTTGGGTTAATGTTGACTCACCTGAGCATCCGAGAGAAATATATTCTTCAAATGGCTTAGTTTACGTGAGAATGCATGGGAGAGAGTTTTGGTACTCCCACTATTATGAGGATGGAGAACTTGAGGAGATTGCTAAAAAGATTTTTGAAATCAATCCTTTGAAGACCTACATTCTATTTAATAATGATACGAACATGCTTGAAAATGCTAGGAGAATGTACAGTTTATTAAAAATGTTACTTTAGCAAATCCAATGGTACATTAACGGTCTTCTGTATAAAGGAAATGTGCTTTAGTTTACCATTTATTTGAATCATATGCTTTGTGGTCTTAGGAGGAAACATTTTACCATTTAATGCACATGATATTACAGTCTCCTTATCTATTCTCATATCCCTCCATGATTCAACAATGATGCTTGGACTATTATAGTCTACAAGCACAGCTGGAACAAGCCTGCAACCGAGGCTTCTGAGCACGCTTACTCGATGATGGCCATCTAAGATTATGTAAGTATTTATGTCTGCAACAATCGGCTTTTTTAGAACCTTATCTGATTCGATAGTCTTCTTAAGTTTTTCATGATATACTTTATCAACTTCCTCGTGAGCCTTTAATAATTCTATTGAAACCAATGTAGGTTTAATTGATAAAATTGAGTTAGAGGAGTCTGATTCAGCGCCTTCTTTTTTTCTGGACACAATATTTATTTCACCTTCGGGATAAGAGAAATGTATTTTGATATAAGTTCTTCTGATGGCTCATAGTCTTTTAGATTGTTGTAGAGAAGGTCCTCGTATGCTTTTAGGTCAAGAAGGCCGTGGCCGCTGAAGTTAAACAATATTATCTTCTTCTCATTCTCTCTTTTCGCATCTAGTGCAATATCTATTACAGCCTTTATCGCATGAGCTGTTTCAGGTGCTGGAATAACACCTTCAAGTCTTGCAAAAAGTGCACCAGCCTGCATCACTTCAGTCTGATGATATGCCCTATTTTCTACAAAACCATTTTTTATTAATAAGCATAGTGATGGTGCTTTACCATGATATCTTAAGCCAGCTGCATGAATTGGAGAAATTGGGAACCTGCTGCCAACGGTATACATTTTCAGCATAGGCGTTAACCCGCCAGAATCGCCAAAATCGTATGTATATTTTCCTCGTGTAGTTGATGGTACAGCTTTGGGTTCAACAGCAATAAATCTTGTTTGACTCGAACCCTTTATCCTATCCCTCAAAAATGGGTATGCTATTCCAGAAAAATTGCTTCCACCTCCAATACATCCGACCACATAATCTGGGATCCTATCTATTAATTCCATCTGCCTTTTAGCCTCTAACCCAATAATTGTCTGATGTAATAGAACATGATTTAGTACACTTCCGAGAGAATATTTTGCATTATTTTGGCCAAGCGCTACCTCAAGCGCCTCACTTATCGCAATTCCTAGACTTCCAGGATGAGATGGGTCAGATGAAAGATAACTTCTTCCAACATTTGTTTGGTCGCTTGGAGAGGGGTAAACTTTTGCACCAAAAAGTTCCATTATAACACGTCTGTAAGGTTTTTGAAGATATGAGCTTCTCGTCATAAAAACTATTGTTTCAAGTGAAAAGAATGCGGATGCTAGAGAAAGGGCTGAACCCCATTGGCCTGCACCAGTTTCTGTTGTAACCTTATTCACACCCTCTTTATGAAGGTAATAGGCTTGGGCTACAGCTGTATTCGTCTTATGGCTTCCAGTTGGACTAAAATCTTCTCTTTTAAAATATATTTCTGCAGGAGTGTCCAAATATTTTTCAAGCCTTCTCGCCCTAAAAATTGGCGTCGGCCGCCCAAGAACATAATATATTTCTCGAACTTCATCAGGGATTGGTATATAGTTTTGTGTAGATACTTCTTGTCTTATACATTCTTTTGCAAATATTCTTTCTAAAACGCTAGGGTTAACAGGTTTCCCTGTTGATGGGTCAACTGGAGGTGGTAAAGGTTCCGGCAAGTCTGGAAGTATATTATACCAGTATTTGGGCATTTCATCTGACGGCAGGATTATCTTATTTTGGAATTCTTCCATGAGCAAAGTATTTAAAATGATTATATAAAATCATTTTTGCACAAAAAAGTACATTTATAGAAAGGTATAAGTATAATGCTGCATGAACATATTTGAACAAAATGTCCACAATAAAGGGTTTAGGAACAATAATTGAAGAAGCATCTAGGAGAAAGAAGGCTCAAAAGATTTTATTGAAAAAGATGCTTGAAACAGGCTTGAGAGTTGACAGAAATGGAAGATTTTACTTTGACAACATTGAGGTTAGCGATACAGCGTTGGCAGAAAGTTTGGGAATAGATAGGAGGGTTGTAAGACAGACAGCCAACTATATACTAACTGAACCTAACCTTGAATGTATTTTCACACGCCTGAAGCCTGTAGCCTTCTTTAAGGATGTTGCACACTACCTAGGATTTACTGTAATAGTAGTAACGTCTTTCCCGGAAAAGCCTGGAATAATTTCTGAGGTGACATCCATTATAGCAAAACATAAGCTTGTAATAAGAGAAGTTTTTGCAGAAGACCCGGAACTTTTTGAAGAACCAAAATTGACGCTAATAATTGAAGGAGACGTGCCACCAGAGGTTATCAGCGAATTACAGTCAATTAAAGTGGTTAAGAGTTTGACTATAATAAAGTAGAAGCTTAAACATAATTTCTATTTTACCAAATTTAACCCAAACGGTTTAAGTTTTTCAAAATGAATATAATTTGAAACTAGATCGAGACCTTTTGAAATTGCTGTTGCAGCTATAAGCCAGCCTCAGGTAATAGTTCACCCTTCTTTTTGAGCTCCTGATAAATTTTACAGTACAATTGAATAACATCATTATCAAGCCAGACGACCTCAAAACTTT
>JBMFNX010000031.1:0-15201 GCA_049969935.1 Nitrososphaeria archaeon | reverse complement strand
TCTATGATGGTCCACGTACTCCCTCCACCTCCGCCTTGTAAAGTCCCAGTTTACTGGAGTACCGCATCCACACTTGCATAAGGGCCTACCCTTCTCCATGACCCTATACAACGTTGAACCCATATGCATTGTTAGGGCTGCAAAATGTTGTCCCTTAACGGGTACACCAGCCTCCTTTATAATCATATCATATCTCGGACACCTTAAAACATCGTATCCGTTCTTTATTTTTATAGAATTTCATGAGCATCCTAGCCTTCATAGGATGTCTTTCAGCCCAACTCATCCCACGCTAACATTTCTCATATAAAATATTTGAATTATATAGTGGGTGTTTTGTATGATGGCACCATCCCTGCCTTAGGCTCTAAAGGTATGCTTTAGAGACCCATCCCGATATGTGCTGTTCAAGCCTCGTCAAAACCTCTTGTCTTTCCTTTTCTAACCCTTTCAACTTTAGAAATTCCTAGAAATATCTATTCTTTCAACTTCTTCAACTGGCATAACATAAAGGGTAACGTTCAAGTTGCAATCATTATCAACAATCTCTTTTTTATCTACAACCCTGCAGAATCCAGGAATATCTACAAATTTCCGGTAAGCTGTTACAATTTTTTCTATGTTCTCTTTTGATAGTGAATTCAACCTTCTAACAGAAGGATGGGGTATGAATTCATTTGAAGCGTTGATGAAGAGTATTTTATCTCTTCTTTCGGGTGGTTTGTTTTTGTTGAAGATTATAATAGCTCCTGGTGCGCCAGTATTGTAGAATAGCTTTTCTGGCGTCAGAATAACGCATTCAACCCAATCCTTGTCGATTATCTTACTTCTAATAATTTTTTTTCTTTACCGCCTCTAAACAAACATCCATTATCTACTACGAGCCCAACCCTTCCGTTTTCCTTAGCAGAAGCTAACATATGTTGAATCCAAGCCCAGTCGGCGGAATTTTGAGGAGAATAACCGAAGGAAAACCTTTCTCTAAAATCAGCCTTTTTAAGCCTTTCTTCTCCGTACCCATCTTGATTCCAGGGAACATTAGCAATGACTATATCAAATTGTCGTAGCTTTCCATCTTCGCTAAACCTAGGGTAGTCGAGCGTGCCCCCATTAGCAAAATTCCAATACAGGTTGAATGCCCAAGAGCCTCAAAAAGTTCGGCTTCTTTCAAATCAAATTTGGTTAGAAGCCTATCTGCGGCCAATTATGAACCTTCACAAACATAATTATCTCATTAAACCCTATTATTTCTACATTCATAGACTACGAGACAGTTGCGCGCACAAGTCCACTCTCCTTAAAAAATATATTGTAAAGGTTTCTGTTGGTCGCTGTTAACGGAACAATTCAGATAAGCAGATGATGAAAAATTGCGTTATAGCGTTAACGATTTGTAAAAAGTAAGTTTTTATATGGATGTTTTCTATTCATAGTTGTCGGGTGGTTTTTTGGGCGAGACAGTTTTGGAGAAGGTTGAAGAAATCGGGAGGAAGATTGATGAGTTAAGGGATTTTCTTGAAGATGTTTTCTTAACTACTGAGGAGTGCATGCTATTGAAAGAGACTGATGAAATCGTTAAGAACAAACGCTTTAATGAGTTGAAATCCCTCGATGAAGTTTAGGGTTCTCCTCCATAAAAGGGCAGACGAATTCTTAAAAGGTCTTAAGCTCGAAGACAAGGGACGGATAGCTGATAAGCTTAAACAGCTTGAGAATTTTCCGACAGTTAGACTTGACATTGTTAAGATTGCCGGTGAAGCAAACACCTTCAGGTTGCGTGTGGGAAACTATAGAGCGCTGTTCAAGGTTTACGAACAAGAAAAGATAGTAGTCGTTGTCAAAATAGACGTTAGAAAAAGAATTTACCGATAAGCCGACAATTGGCTACATGCTGTGTTGGATAACTAGTTGTGTTCATTCTATACTCTAGAACGGGGAAGGGGCACAATAATGCTTTCAAGCGTGACAATGTGAGAGGGCATAATATTAATTTTTTGATCGTGTACGTCCACCTGCTCTTGTACAGGACTTTTTCCCTTCCTATGAAAACGTACTTTTCCAGTAATAGTATGGCCTGCGCGTAGCCGCTTTTGCTCACACCAGCCTTCTCGTATAAGCTTGACTGAATGTATGGAAGTGATGTCGGAAGTTTGTTTAATGTTCTCTAAACCCCTCCCTAAGAAGGGTTTAGTTAGTGTTCTTTTTCTTGTAAATTTATATAGTTGGATGGTTTATCCATCCAATGATGGATAGAGTGAGATTTACTGCTTTAGTCATTTGTTTTTCCTCTTGCGCTGCCACTCTCCGTCTATTCAAGCATATGGTTGTTGGTTCTGTTCAGTTTGTTAATTTCCCTGCTGTTTTTGCTGTTTTGGCTGGTGTCTTGTTGGGTTGGAGGGCTGGCTTTTCTGTTGGCATATTATCTTTTGCTGTTTCTGACGCTTTTATTGGCTGTCTTGGCTATTGGACCCTTTATACTTCCTTGTGTATGGGTTTTGTTGGCGCTTTAAGTTCTCTTGTTAAAGGTGATTCCTTTTTTCTTGGAGCGTACTCTTACCTTCTTATATTCTTTTATGATATTTTAAGCTCCATAATATTTTATACTATTTTGGGCTATAGTTTTTCTGGTGCACTTGTCTTTTCTTTTGTCGGCTTGTTTCTTCCTTCTCCTCCAACATTTTATCCCATGGGCCTTGTTACCGAATTTGTTTCTGTAATGTTTATTGTTGCCCTTCACCCCTTTGTTGAAAGGGTTTTGAAGTTGAAGGGTGTGGAGGCTTGAATTTAACAAACATTTACCATATAACATTCTATACATATGATTCCTCATTGTATATTTTTTTCAGAGGCTGCAATTTTAAGTGTAGGGGTTGCATTTTGAAATTGTCTCGTTGGGATATCCATTTACCTCAAGAGGTTCAGGAGGGGCTTAAGCCTTTAAAAGGTCATGATCCTCTTAGTTTAAGAGGGTTTGAGAATATTGTTGAATCCTCTGAAGCCAGGAGGGCTGTTTTGGGTGGTGGCGAGCCTACAGTTGACAGACACTTACCGGACATAGTAAGAATACTCTCTTCCTATGGTGTGGAAACAGTTCTTTTAACCAACGCTCACGCGCTTAATAGAAATCTTATTAGAAAGCTTAAGAGTTCAGGTCTTAAAAGAGTTTATGTAAGCATCAAAGCACGTAGTGAAGAGATTCACAGGTTTTATACTGGAGAATCTAATAAAATTGTCCTAGAAAATTTTAGGCATGTGTATGAAGATGGTTTGGAGCTGGCTGCTGAAAGCATTCTTATACCGGAGCTTGTTGAAAGAGATGAGATTGAAAAGATAGCAAAATTTATTTCATCAGTTGACGATAGAATACATTATAGGGTTGACGGTTTCATACCAACACCCTACACTCCTTGGAGGAAGCCTACAGTTGATGAAGTTATTGAGGCAGCTGAGGTAGCAAAAAAGTATTTAAAGAACGTCCACTATCTACACAATAAAAGTGATGCTGTAGGTAAAACATTATGCATTTATCCAAAAATAACATTCTGAAAAGTGATCTAATATGAAGGTTGCTGTTGCATGGAGTGGTGGTAAGGATTCAGCACTAACCTTATATACAATATTATCGCAGAAAATATATAATATATCATGTCTGCTTACAAGCTTCACCAGAGAATATGATAGGGTCACAATGCATGGTGTAAGAAGAAGCCTTATAATAAGGCAGGCTAAAGCATTAGAAATACCATTATATGGAATCTATATACCAGCACATAGTACAATGCACGAATATAGTGAGATAATGGGTAAAGCGGCAAACAAGCTGAAAAAAGAGGGGGTGAAGGCAATAGCATTCGGAGATATATACCTAGAAGATGTGAGAAGATATAGGGAGGAAAACCTAGCTAAAGCTGATATCAAAACAATATTTCCGCTATGGGGAAAAGACCCGAATATTGTAGCAAGACAGTTTATAGAATTAGGATTTAAGGCAATAATAGTATGCGTAAGCTCTAAATTATTAGGGAAAAAGTTTGTAGGCAGACAGTATGACAAAAACTTTCTAAATAGCCTCCCACCGAATGTTGATCCATGTGGAGAAAGAGGAGAATACCATACATTCGTATACGATGGGCCAATCTTTAAGAAAAAGGTTGAATATCAGACAGGAGAAACCGTTTTAAGAGAAAACTTTTACTATATAGATATATACTAAAATCAAGACATAACCATGTTTCTAATGA
Organism: Nitrososphaeria archaeon; assembly: GCA_049969935.1. Taxonomy (GTDB): domain Archaea; phylum Thermoproteota; class Nitrososphaeria; order JACIWG01; family JACIWG01; genus JACIWG01. The sequence goes on along the minus strand of JBMFNX010000031.1, from coordinate 10,960 downwards.
AATTGTGAATGTTAGACAAGCTATATGGCTAAGAGTTCCTACAGGATAATCAAGAAAAGTAGAGTAGCGCTGCAAGAACCTTAACCTCCAAAGAAACCTTATTCCGCCTAAACATCCCCAAACCACCTCAACAAGCACATCAAAACCAGACAAGAGCACAAAAAGAATAGTTCAAACATCATAGACAAACAGGTAAAACTTTATTTCGACATCATCACTTGCACTTAATTTGGAGCGGGGCCTGCTGGATTTGTTCTCACGCATCCTACAATTATTGGGGTGTGTTTTTGTGAGCTCAGGAGTTAGACTTCGGGTTGTGTAATAGGTGTGGTGTGTTTGTAATGCTCTTCTCGAACTTAAACCACTGCTTGATAGGCTTGAGAAAGGCTAAAATGTTCTTGGGGATATGTTCTTGTGCTGTGGTGGTTTTAGTTTTATGGAATTTTTGTTGTGAACGCTTTTCTTATTGTGTCCGAAACCTTTTCTCCCACGCCTTCAACTTCTTTGAGCCTGTCAAGGTTTTCTGCAACGTTTTTGATTGTGCCAAACTTTTGTAGTATCTTTTGTGCTTTAACTGTGTTCACTAGGGGTATTTGGGAGAGCATTGCTATGGCCACTTTTTTATAGTCTTCTGTTTTCACTATTTTTGGTATGCTTGTGTGTATATTGTGTTCGGATGTTCTTTTGCATAGGTTTGCTATGAGTATGGCTGTGTAATGTTTTGTTGGTGTGTAGAGTATTGGAATATTGTATTTTAGCCATATTGTGTTTATTGCACCGTATATGCTGCTTATGTTCCATCCTCTTCCAGTTTTTTCAAGTATTGTTGGAGATCCTTCGATTACTATTGCTGACTTGAAGTGGAGTTCGCTCATTTTTTTAGCCTGCGCCCATATTCTCTGGTCTCTTATGCTGTGTGCGAAGTCGAATATGTCTTTTCTTTCTATTAGTATTGGGCTGTCTTCTTGGGATGATGGGATAAAATAGTCTCCTACCTCAAGTTTTTCTATAGAATATTTTATGTTCATTTTCTCAAGTTCTTCAAGAACCTTTTTCGCGCCTTTGGCTTCTCTTGAATCTATTTTAAGCATATGTGTCAAGCACCCTGCAAGCGTTAACTTTAACCTTTTCCCCAAGCGCCTTTAATTTGTTCAGCACTCTTAGGTGTGGAATGTTCTTGTACGCTTTATCGGGTCTTGAAAGGCTTCTGTAGAGTATAAGCTTTCTATCATATTCTCCGCGAACCATTTTCGGAAAATGCTGTTTCACGAACTCTGTAACCTCATCTAATGTTCTGCCTTCGAAGGCCATTTGGATAACGTTTTCAAGCATCTGCTTCGCCATTTGAGCCTATTTTAGGCTATCATGTCACCTGATTTTGCTACATCCTTCATCATCTTCTTCAACCTTTTTTCAAGAGATTCTGTGCCCGCTCAGACATTCCTGGAATATTAACACGTTTAGGATTATTAGGGTTTACACTAGAAATGGACTTTAATGTTGTTAAACAAAATTTCATAAAATCTAGGATTGTAGGGAAAGTGTTTTTAACCAAAAATTTTTAGGAAATGATGTGAAATATAAGATAGTTTTCTTTGACATGGATGGAACACTTATAAAATGTAAGAGCAGTTGGGAGCTTGTTCACGAAAGATTTGGTACAGTTGAGGGTGCAAAGAGAACTTTAAGAGAGTATAGTGAGGGAAAAATATCGTATAAGGAGTTCATGAGAAGAGATATAGGTTTGTGGATTAGTAAAAGGGGTAAAATTCATGCTAGGAAAATAGAAGAAATATTGTCGGAGTTCGAGCTTGCCGATGGAGCTAAGGAGGTTGCTGGAAAGTTAAAGGATATGGGTTTGAAGATTATAATTGTTACTGCAGGAATAGACATTCTTGCAGAAAAGGTTGGTAGAGAAGTTTACGCTGATAAAGTCTTTGCGAACAAGTTGAAGACTGATTTTGAAGGCTACCTTTTAGGTGATGGTGTAGAAAATGTTGACCCAAGAAGAAAGGATAGGATACTTGAAATTGTGGCTAGGGAAGAGAATGTTTTGCTGGATGAAACTGTTGCTGTAGGAGACACGGTTTACGATTTAGAGATGCTTAGGAAAGCTGGACTTGGACTATATCTTGGAGACAGATGTGAGATAATGGATGCAAAAATACATAAGATAGGGTCACTGTATGAGATACTTGATTATGTTGAGGGATAAATTTTTAGGTTAGAAGATTGTTACCTTATTGTGATAGCCCGGTGGTGCAGCGGCCAAGCACAGCGGCCTCTGGAGCCGCAGACACCAGTTCGAATCTGGTCCGGGCTACCATTTTACATCAAAATAATTATATAAAGAGGAAAAAACTCTCAAACTTTATCATAAGCATTGACTCTAGTTCATGCACCATTAGAATCCATTGATAAAAGTAGAGGGTAAACATGATAAATTATAATCTATTGACACTCTCTACGGCTGAAGCCAGGGAGATCCTTGCACACAGCCACTTCAACGCTTAGGAGCACATCCGTTTCAGCATTCGCTCTCTCATTGTTCAGCGGCTGCCTGCAAAGGGCTGTGCCACCACCCATTTATCCCTCCAATAGGGACTTGGGATTATGTTCCATCTCTCTATGCTGGAGCCTAATGTCAAATTCAGTCCGGAGCCTTATTCCAGCCTTTGGACATCCGGACCACATTCGAGCGACATGCTCGAAAACATCTTATATCAGAAGAATTTAAACCTTTCAACAATATGTCCCAGGGTTAAAACCGCAGGCTTTCTTGTCAAGTTTTTGTAAGATGCTGTGTTGAATGACTTAAATTTGATGTTTTAAGTTTAATAGCTAAATCTTAATTATAAAGATTGCAGAATTTACATAACATCCGTCTTATTTGATAAAAATTATAAAGTAAATCAAGACAGTATAGTAAGGATAATCTAAAAATTTTATATCCTAAGACCTTCCACTCCCTTCAAGAAGTTCTTAACCATGCTGTTTGCTTCAACCTCTTCTCCATAAGATTTTTGCTTGCAGGCCCAATCAAATCTTTTAATAAACTTCGTTAATAGAAGTTGTATTCTTTCTATACTCTTTGATTCAACTTCAAAAAGTGTGTCCATGATTATCTTCTGATTTTTTACTTTCGTCTCCGACACCATTTTTATGATAGAAATAAAGTGTGGTATACAGAAGCCTTTTGAACTTAAAAAAATTTTTCTAAACTCTTTGTCTTCATCCAGTAGCCTAATTACTGTCCCAGTTCGTAATGAATCAAGTTGCTTCAAATATTCGCATGCGGGACAAGAATTTGTGCCTATAAAATTATTTTCAAATTCATTGACAGTTTGCTTAACAAGCTTTGCAGCTTTTCTCTTACCTAGGAGTCCAGAAGAGTCCGACATGACGCCTTCAATTTTAGACCTTGCTTCTTTGAACTGGTTTACCATAAAATTTATTACATCTTGCATATATAGAGCATATCCTAAACCATCTTGGTTTCCTGGAGTATATGCTGTTCTATATAGTAGGTGCATGTGCCTGTTACAGAATCCTCTTGCGTTAACCACTTTAGATCTAAAGTCTGGGTCCATATTCACTTCATTTGTTAGAAGGTGTGGCATTAGTCTTTCCTCGCTTTTTAGCCAAAGATAACATAGTGGACAGGTTTCCGCTTTTTCGAAGGCGTATAATATATCTAATGTGGTAATATCCTTTTTAACCAAACAAGTCACCATGCTATCAATTTTTCAGCATCCAACATTTTCAGTAATAGCGTTGCATAGTATACGTTTTCTAGGTTGGATATGCCTAAGACTATCGTCCTCCTAAAACCGCCATCCCTATTAACACAGTTTAGAACAAACTTTAGATGTTCAACTGGAAAATTTGGTTTTTCTCCAAAAACTTTTAGCGCATCAACACCGTAAAATGTATATTCTATGTATGGTAGAATGTTCTCTGGCCTAGTAACAAATCCTCCTTCAGGCCTTTCGCAAGCCCTAATATATTCAACAACCTTTCTCCTATCCACTAATGATAATTTATCGATTACATTTAACATGCTAACGACATAGTATGTTGAAGTTAATGTACTATGTCCTGGCAGACCAAAACCGCCATCTTCATTCATGTGCTCAAAGATTTTTTCTAATAATCTTTTCTCAAAACCATGCTCCATAAGTTTAGAGAGTTCTGATAAAAAATAAATTTTCTTAAACTCTTGCTCTATTTCATAAATCTTATGGACAGAGGAGAGGAGGAACATGTTCTTTTTAACAAATTCAAAGTTTTTCGAAAGCCTTTTCATTGCAATATCATTTTTGCTAAGAAGAAGTAAGCTTTTAATTGCATAATATAGTGAGTAAATGCTGTCAATTTTAAAATTAGAAAGCCAGTCAACACACTTTTCTTTCCCATTAAAGTCAACACCAATATTTTCTAAAATCGATAGCGAATAGTATGTTGCCGCCGGATTAGGATAATCTACAGGAGACATCATGAAACCACCTTCACTAGAATATCGTTCCATTACAAAATCCAGTATCCTACTATATAGCTTCTGCAGGTACTGTGATGGCATACCATATCCTACAAAACAAACCCTTTTAAATGTAACCATGGTTACATAAAATAAAATGTTTCATGAAAAATAAAATCTATTTAATATGATTGTGTACTATCATATGATATGGGAGAAAGGAGTGAATGGATTTTTGTAGTCTACGATGTACCAAATAGTCCATCAAAAATTAGAGTCAAGCTATGGAGAGACTTTAAAAAAATGGGAGCAATATACCCACCATATTCAATTTGCATATTACCTGATAACAATTTGATAAGAAAACAGTTGAATATATTAAGGAAAGAGATAGAAAGGCATGGGTTTGTAGCCATTTTTAAGGCAAAGGGGAAAGAGGAAGTCGACGAAATTAATATCACAAAAATGTTTAGGGAGGAAAGAAAAAGAGAGTTGAATGAAATTTTAGAAGAATGCGAGGAATTCGTTAAAGAAATCCAATACAATATTGAAAACGATAACATGACTTCTGAAGAAGTTGAAGAGTTAGAGGAAAGTCTAGAAGGCTTAAACAGATGGTATGAGAAAGTAATCTCTAGAGGAATAGAGAAAACAGAAGATAAATCGGTTGAAGAGGCTCTAAGAAAATGTAGTGAAATGCTTAATAGTTTTGCTGAAATGGTGCAAAAAAGAGAAAGTGAAAGCTGGAGAAAGAGGCAAATTAATTTTGGGTCAGGCTAAAGATTAACTTATATCTAATAGGGCTGGATGGTCTTCAACTGTGAACGTGCTAGCCCTCTCCATTTCAGACACCAGACTAGATGGTACTGGATTAGAAAGACCTGCCACTCGAATGTTTGACACGCTTCCACAAATCTATAAAACTTTTTACTGAATTTAAAATTTTTCGACAATCCATTCCAGAGCTGAAACTCTAGGGATTTCTTGTCGATTTTACTGTAAAAGGTCTTCTCAAAGCATGATATTGAGTATAGTGTTATGAGCTGTATTCACGTTTGTTATCACCATTATAGCGGCTTTAATAGCCTTCACAATAATATCAATTAGAGCACCGCGAGTGTAACTATAACTTCTGGAGGGGATGTAGTAACAATAACTCAGGTACCGAATGCTACTGGTACACTAACGTTCACGCCTCCAGAAATACATCAGTATGAAAGTGAGATGATGACAAGAGTTCAAATAATGACGACAATTAGTAGTATAACTCCGAATTACCATTTTAGTAGGATTGCAGAATATGTTCTCGGTTTCTATGCTACAGGAGGACCAGGTGCAGGTACAACCGCCTCCACTTCCCTAATTTCAAGTTTGGTCTATGCTTACCCAACATACTAGTTCTTACCATAGTGACCATTCTATTTTTTATTGCATCTTATATAATCTTTACACGACAGGAGATCAGATAATTTTTACAATTTCTTGAATTGCATCAATTTTAAAGACTTTTTAAGTAGCGGACCGCATACTATAGTAAGGCTTGGATGGATAAGACAGACGTAACTTTATGACAGCTACTACTATATAACTCGAGACTTTCTTATCGAGAATACAATTCTTGATTGAGCTACAGATATAATCTTATACAAGAAATATCTAAGAACATGAAATTTAATGCTACAATGTTTGGAAACCGTGATAATTGATAGTGATGTTTAATTGAAAGAAATTGGTTGATATTAAAAAAGTAATAGAGGAATCAAAAACTTTGAGGCAAACGAGGTGTACGACAGTTTAGATAAAAAAACTATATGATCGCATAGCAAAAAAATATTACTTCAAAAAATCTTCTTTCTTTATCGAATTTTCCTATGCTCTAAGTCCGTAAATTAGATTTGGGAATGATAAAAAAGGGTATCTAACTGTTTAGAAGGTGTCTATACTAAACTTACCTTTGGCTTGCCAATATGGTAATACTATATTATGTGACAAGATTGTGAATGAAGATAAGTTTGTTGAAGAATATGAGGCGGTAAGATTAATTTTAAAGAAAACTTTTGAACATTAATGCCTTAGCATACTAATGGTATAGAACATCTGATTATGTTTTATTCTTTCCAATCAAGTAATCTTTTTTCTCCTTCCAACTTCCTTATTTCTGTGACATCTTGTGTGACTTCGATTGTTCCAAGATATTTTCCATTTTTGTCTCTTACTGGAAAATATCTTATATGTATGAATCTACCATTCATTGTTATCCAGAATTCTGCGACATCCTTTTCACCTTTCCTAAAAGAGTCAAGTATTTTGTTTACTATATGTATGCTCTTTTGCGGATGACACATTTGAACCTTTCTACCTAAAACCGACTTTGTTCTCACAAATACTCTTTTTTCAGCTTTATTAAAATATTTAACTGAATCGTTTGCGTCTACAAATGTTATGTCAACTGGTAGAGTATCCAATATTGCCTCTATTTCCTCCTTGGCTAGAGAACCTGTTTCAAATTTTATGCCACCTTCATGCCCCTTTTCTACTGGAGGGGCAACCTTAACCTCTTCAAAGGCGTGAGATATAGGTGGTTTGAAGCAGCAGTATCCGATTTCATCAAAATCTCTTTTTGCAGTATTCCACTCTGCTTCTGACAATATGTTTAGTGAGGTTGGGAAGAGTATATTGTTTTCTTTATAGAAGTGGCTTTTTAAAAAGCTTTGAATTTCCAAAGATACATTTTTTAAAGAGGATACAAATTCTTTTGTTGGTGGCAAAGTATGCTTACCTACAATATTATTTAATTCCTTCTTCTTTTCTCTGATCTGATTGTGCTCCATCCACATTATTGCAGGAGGTTCTGTGATACCATGTTTTTCGAGAAGAGGAAATAGAACATTTTCTTCTCTAAGATAATGTTTTTCAGAATCTACAAAATCTTGTGTGATATGCTCTATTCTATGAAGCATTTCTTTTAAGGCACTTAACTCAGTTTCAGTCGAAAGTCTTTGAGATAGGGCTACTAGATTTTCAGCAAGTTCTATCATTATCTTATGCTCTTCCATCAAAATTCTTATTGGATGATCTTCTGAAAGATCATATTCTCTACGCTCTAAACCCTCCTTAAAGACTTGAAGGTGTATGTCACATAATCTTCTAATTTCTTCCCTCGGCAAACCATCTTTCACAAGCTCTTCCTCTACCTCAGCAACTTCTTCAGGCTTAAGGCCTTCAAGTGCTGAAGCAAACTTTATCTTAACCTCTTCAGCTGGAGCGCCAGCATGAAGTTCCCTTATAATTTTTTTTAGAAGTTCCTTTCTTTTTTCAAATTCTTTTTCCATATACCCTTCACCTTCTTCTATATCACCATATTACTATTGTAATAAAGTATATTTATACATTTTTGCTAAACTACATTGGTAGGAAATGTATTTGCCATGTGAGGTTGTTTTAAAAACAGTGCTTCCTAACATTAGAGCTTTAGTAGCTAAAGAGCTTTCTGAAAAATATAGGATGAAGCAGGTGGAGATAGCCCAAGTTCTAGGAATTAGCCAGTCAGCTGTAAGCATGTACCTCACAGGGAACCGTGGCACTGCAATAGATTTAGGGAAAAATAAAGACATTTATGATAAAATAGAGTTGTTGAGTAAGAGAATTTTTGATAGAAGCTTAACCCAAGAAGAATATATTTCCAGGGTTTGCGAGATATGTAAGATTGTTAGGGGGAAAGGACTACTTTGCCAAGTTCATAGACAGTATTTAAAGCCATTTGAACTTAAGGAGTGTTCCTACTGTTTGAACAAGGTTTAAACTTAATTTTGTTTATATATTATTTTTTCTTGAGCCAAGGTATGGAGTTAGAGGTTATCCAAAACATTTCCTTGAACGTGAATTTGAAAGAATTTATGGATTTAAAAAAGATTAGAGGAGTTAGCGAAAGCGAAGTTAAAGGAATTTTAGAATTGGGCTTAACTCTTGCGAAACCAAAAGCTCTATTGGCACTCACGAGGATTGAGAAAATTGATGGAATATGTGTGCAGGTTGAGGGAGGGCATGTTTTTGAGGGAAAAATTCTTTCGGATAGGTTGCACGCTGGACAACCTATAGTTGTTTATGTTATAACCTTAGGTGAAGACCTTGAAAGAAAAGCTTCAGAGCTGGCTAAGGAGAGTATTGTAAAGGCATATGTTCTTGAAGCTGTTGGAGACTATCTTCTTTTAAAAGCAAGAGAACATGTGATGGGGTTAGTTGGAAAACGGTTGGGTGGTAGAGTTTCAAGTTTTGCACCAGGTACTGGAAAGGGTGACCTCTTTGACATTAGACAGCAAGAGATTATATTTAGAATGCTGGAGCCTGGAAAGTATATCGGTGTTAGTTTAACGAGCAGCCTTCTTATGGTGCCAAGAAAGTCTTCTTCGGGAATTTTTGCGGTTACCGGAGAAGAGTATGTTGCCTGCATGTATTGTCCAAGAAAATGTGAGAGCAGAAGAAAACCTTTTGTCGGCGTATACGCTGGCATAGCATGTGATAGTTCTTGCAATTTGAAATGCTGAAATCATGTGGTTTCTGCGCATAACTATATAATTGGTTCACAGAAGAGGCTCTAGGCTTACTCAACCATAACCCCGTAAGCACTTACGTCCCTTAAGTAGAGAATACTTTTCTATCAATGATGGCTAAACTTAAAAAATATTGTAAGATGCTTGTTTGGCATGTTAAATATGATTCACCTCTTTACTATTATTTTGACAATTATATAATAAAAATTTTTGGAGTACAATTATGCTAGTATGCTTATGAATACTTCCTAACGCTACCTTTTAGCCTCCATAAAAACAAAATCTTTTTACAGCAAACCTTTTACTGAAGAAATAGCCTGAAATGTAACTAATTTTCATGCCCTAATATTGTCTTGCTTAGGTGAGATTTTCTGTTCTAAAGGTAAGTTGGCAAAACTTAGGATATCAAGGGGAACGTTTAACGATTCTTGTAATAAATTATTTTTTAGCTCTTCTGCAAGTTTTGTCTAACTTCCAAAAAAGATTCAAAAGTACTGTTTCAGCTTTTTCGCCATGGCTTCAGGGGTTTCGTAGGCTTCTCCCTCCATCATTAGCGTTTGAAGACCCCATAAATCGCTTACGAAAGGAAAGCGGTATCCGGAACGGCCTATAATTTTCATTCCTATCCTAAAATATTCTTTTGAACTTTCACCCAATGGTCCTGAGTAGAAGGCCATGTTGAAGGATGAAAGTCCTTCTTCTTGGAAAAATTTTAGAACACATTTAACACCTTTAACAAACTCTTTAATAATATTATCGTCTAATTCTAGAAAGTTTGAAAGACCTTTACTTATGGCTGAAACCTCGTAAGTATGCATTGGTGCGAAAGGGGTTAGCCAAACAACATTATCTGATTCGCTTAAGAAGCGTTCACCATTTCTTTCAATATCTATTAAGTCAGTCCAGTAGTTTGTTCCATACCTTTCATAGTACATTCTACTTTTATCCAACAATTCTCTTAACATGTTAAATGGAAGTTCGCTTGCTAAAACTTGTATATGTGGATGCACTATTGTTGAACCAGATGGTGGGAAATAGTTTTCTATAAAGCATGCATATTTTATTTTTTCATCATATTTGTGTAAACTTTTTATCCAAATCAGTCCAGCTTTAATGCCATCAGACAATTTTTCTGAAATTTCATCGAGTTTTAGATAATGTTTTCTAGATATGATGCCAACAGCATTATAGTCCATGTGTGCAAATAGGCTTGGAAATAATACAGTTTCTCCAACAAGAATTCGCCCTTCTTCCACAATTTCCTTTGGAAACTTGGGTGTAGATGCTTGAACCTTTTCTGGACAGAAGGGGCAGTTTGCTCTAGTATTTTCTACAACATTATAAACATCCTTTTCATCGGATTCGAACAGCCTTTTAACGTACTGGAAACGTCCAGGAGTTATAACGGTTTCACGTTGTAGGAGCGGGTCCATTCTATGTTCAACAATCTGCTCATCGTATTGATAATCTTTTAACGGTGAAAGAAGTTTAGCATATCTTATTTCCTTTCTAAACTGTATGCTCATTTTAAACACCTTCAAATTATAATCTTTTGAAATATAAAAAGTTTGGTTACTATATAGACCATTTTGGGGATGGTAGGAAAGTGAGTGACCACAAGTCTGTTAATATTGTTTGTATTATGACTGTGAAAATTATTGCGAGAATAGAGATTCCTATAGCCTTAAGCCACCCTACACCAAATATTGACTTGAAAACCCAAATGTATAGAAAGTATGCGATAAGAAAAGATATTGTAAATGAATGAAAAATTAGATGTGTAATGGCTAATGTGACTACATAAACTATGGAACCAAATAGTGTGGCGATCATAGACTGTAGAAGGCTTGATTTACGTGAACTACCCACGTCTGAATGGCGTGGGCTTCTCACTTCCTTGGCTGAACTTGCTTATCCTCTTATGGATAAGTAG
>JBMFNX010000030.1:0-15288 GCA_049969935.1 Nitrososphaeria archaeon | reverse complement strand
GTGGGATATCCTGCTGTCAAGTAGGCTATCAGGGCACCCTCTCCCCTGTTCCTTAGGTTTGAAAATTTTTTTAATATAGTAACACAATTAGATGATGTTTAGTTTACTTTAAAGTTAATATTTGATTTAGAAAATCTTCTGCCTCTTTTTTACTTTTAATATTTTTCATCAATATTTTTCCTGTTCTATATAATCTTAAGCTCTTGTCTCCAAACGATATTTCATAAACTACATTTGATATTGATTTGGTAACGTTTCCCTTTTCCAAAATTTTATTTATAGCTTCATCTTTTGACTCATACTTTAATATTACAATAATATCTTTTTCTTCCCCACATGTTTCTTCAATGTGTGAAATATATTTTTTAGAGAATTCATCTGACATTTTCTATCTTCTCCAGAATTTCTGCAAACTTTTCTATTTCTTCTCTCGTGTTATATATGTAGAAGCTTGCCCTAACTGAACCGCCCGCTCCTAGCCTTTGATGTAATGGTTCCGCGCAATGGTATCCGCTTCTAACCATTATACCGAAGCTGTCTAAAAGTAGTGCGACATCATGATGGTTCATCCCCTTCACGTTAAATGATATTATTCCACATTTTGTTAAAGGGTCTCTTGGACCATATAAAACTATGTCCTCATCTTCTTGTAATAGTTTTAGAGCATATTTTGTTAGTTGACGCTCGTGTTCTTGAACGTTCTCCATTCCAAGTCTTTTAAGATATTTTATCGCTTCAGATAATCCGATCGCTCCTCCAACGTTTGGTGTTCCAGCTTCAAACTTCCATGGTAAATTATTCCATTCTATAGTGCATGTGTCTTCAATTTTACTATATTTTACTGACCTTATCATGTCACCTCCTCCAATAAATGGATTCATTTTCTCCAGCAGCTCCTTTTTTCCATACAATACTCCTATACCTGTTGGTGCAAGCATCTTATGTCCTGAGAAGGCTAGAAAGTCTATGTCAAGTTTTCTTACATCAACTGGCATGTGTGGTACTGACTGTGCTCCATCGACAACCACAATAGCGTTATTTTCGTGTGCGAGTTTCGAAATTTTTGCTATATCGTTTACTGTACCGGTCACGTTTGATGCATGTGCTACAGTTATAACTTTTGTTCTTTTTGTAACAAGTTTCTCTAGACGCTTGTAGTCTAGTGTTCCATCATCTTTTATGTCAGCATACTTTACTTTAAACCCCCTTATTTTCGACAATATTTCCCATGGCACTATATTGCTATGATGTTCCATAATCGTTGTTATCACTTCATCTCCTTCACTAAGATTATATAGGGTCCAAGAGTATGCTATCAAGTTTATTGCCTCAGTAGTGTTTTTTACGAAAACTATTTCCTCTATTCCTTTTGCATTGATAAGTTTTGCAGTCTCCTCATGCGCTTCCTCATAAGCTTTTGAAGTTTCTTGTGAAAGTGTGTGGACACCTCTGTGAACGTTTGCATTGTATTTGCTGTAAAAGTCTTTTACAGCCTCTATAACTTGAACTGGCTTCTGTGAGGTTGCCGCACTATCAAAATATATTATATCATAGCCGTTAATTTTCCTCTGGATGATTGGAAAATCTTTTCTAACTTCAGCTACATTAAACATTATATTTCACCCTGAAACTCGCCAATTTTCTTTGCAAGCATTTTCGCCAGCTCCTCTTCCTCTAGCGCCTGCCTTTCTTCAAAAGTTAGCTCGCTTGGAAGCCATTCTGGTATACTGCTTTTCATTTTATAGTATTTTCTTATCGCCCTCCTTAAAGCTCCAACAGCCAATATGCCGCAATGGAATTTTACTGCAGGAAGTCCTCCTACTTCGTTTGCGACAGTCTTCCATGAAGTCTGCCATGCCTCTTCAAGTTTTTTGCCTTTAACCATTTCCGTTAGAATACTTGATGTCGCAATATTTGCAGCACATCCGTAGCTTTCGAATGAAGCCTTCACAATAACCTCTCTTTCATCAACTTTTAGATAGAATGTTATCATGTCCCCGCATGAAGGGTTTCCTGCCACAGCGGAGACTGTAGCATCATCCATTCTGCCAAGATTCTTCGGGTTCCTAAAAAGTTCCAGAATTTTTGGATTATAGGGTAATGGGGACCTCGACATATTTACTCGCCCATTGAACCATAAATTTTTCTTAACCTTTCAACAGCTGCTGGCATAACTTTTAAAACATAGTCTATATCCTCTTCAGTATGATATCTTGTAACCTTCATTAAAATGCTTCCATGAGCTTCTTCAAACCTTCTCCCAATAGCTGTGAGCACGTGACTTGGCTGTAGAACTCTCCGCGTGCAAGCGCTTCCACTTGAAACATAAACTCCTTTAAGACTTAATTCTATAGTAAGCGATTCCCCTTCACATTTTAGAAAGCTTATGTTCACATTATCTGGGCTCCTTTTATCATCAGATGGTCCATTAAGCAATGTTCCATTTATTCTATTCAATATATCATCAATCAGCTTATCCCTTAACCTTCTCATATGATTTATATTTTGCTCAAAGTTTTCGAATTCAAGCTCCGAAGCTTTTGCGAATCCAACGATTAAAGGTGTGTTTTCTACGCCAGGCCAAAGCTTTTGTGTTCCAATCTGCCCCTCCAATATCCTCTCAATCTTCACACCATCTCTTACATAAAGTGCTCCAATCCCCCTTGGACCTAGAATCTTGTAACTGCTTATTGTTGCAAGGTCAACTGGAATCCTGTTTAAATCAAACCTTATCCTTCCATAGGCGTCAGAGAGGTCAGTGTGAAATATTATTTCACCCTTCTTCGCTTTAACAATATCCACTGCATCCCTAATTGGTTGTACCGTTCCAATTTCATTATTTACAAATGATACACTCACCATTATAGTATTATTATCAACCTTCTCCTTTAACCATTCAAGGTTTATGAAACCTTCACCGTCAACAGGAATCTTTTCAACCTTGAAACCATATTTTTCAAGCATTTTGCAAACGTGTATAATATTTAATGGCTCAATTTCAGAAACTATAATCTTGTTTCCATCACCTTTCCTTTTATATGCTGTTCCAATTATTGCAAGATTGTTTGCTTCAGTTTCACCTGGCAAAAAATTTATTTCCTCAGGATTTTTTGCACCAACATATTGTGCTATCTTTTTAGCGGATGAAATTATGGTCTCATATGCTTCCCAACCGGGCTTATGTGTTAATGTGGGGTTACCGTATGCTTTAACGTTAAAATATGGTAACATTGCCCTTACCACTTCCTCTGGAACTGGTGCAGAATTTTCTATATCCAAATAAACTTCTCTTTCAACACCCTCGTGAGCCTTTATAAGCTCTCTTACGCTTTCAACCAAAATTTTTTTCACCTCAGACAATTTTCCACATTATTAACAATATGGTTATCACACTGTTATAAAAAGCTTTTGAAAAACACTGTTTTCTAAACAAAACCTATCATATTCCCTATCCAATATATTGTTGCTGAAATCGATAAACCTAAAGATAACGAGATTATCGCTGACAAGAGTGTGTACTTGAAGCTTCTTGTTTCATTAAAGATTGTGATGAAGGTTGCCAGACATGGTGAATAGAACATTACCAGCATTAGCAAAGAATAGGATTGTAGTGGTGTAAGAGAAAGTGATGTGACCGCCTCTACAGGGTCTATTTTTCCTGTAGCGATAACGATTGTTTCTATGAATATTTCTTTCGCTATCCAGCCAAACATTAGTGCAAGGGGTATAATCCAGTTGCTTATGCCAATGATCGATAGCACTGGTGCTATTGCTTTTGCAACAAGCGCGCCATAGCTTTCCTCAACATTTCCTATAGAGGATGGTCCAAAATATGATAGTGCCCACAATATTATGCTAAAAAGGAAGATTATTGTTCCAGCTTTAACAATATAGGATTTGCTTCTTTCCCAAGAAATCCATCTTATAACCCTAAAGCTTGGAACGTGATAGGATGGTAGTTCTATAATCAATTCTGGCGTACTCTTTTGCCCGAAAACTTTTTTGGAAACAATCTTATTGAGTATTAGAAAGACTGTTACGGATGTTATGTAAACGGATGCGATTACAAATGTTTGCAAAATCGCTCCTTTAAAAAGTGCTGAAGCCATTATAAGTAGTATGAATAGTCTTGCTTGACATATAATTATTGGCATCAATACTATTGTTGAAAGCCTTTCCTCGTCAGTCTCCAATATTCTTGTACCCAATACTGCTGGAACATTACATCCTAGGCTCAAGGTTATTGGAAATATTGTTTTCCCAGTCAATCCAACCTTCTTTAAAAGCCTGTCAAATGATACAGCAATCCTAGCCATTAGGCCACTGTCTTCTAGAAGAGCCATCATCAGGTTAACTATGAAAATTAGTGGAAGGAACGTTAGTACGCTTCCTACACCTGATATGATGCCTCCAGTAATTAGGTCAATGAGCCAGCCTTGAACATTATAGTTTGCAGCAGTCTCTTGTACAATTTCAGACAATACTGTAAACACTTTTGAAATTATGCCTGAAAGCGATATTTCTTCTATAGCTGATGCTATAGACTCGTATCCCAGGCTTCTGAGAATATAGTTTAGAGGAAATCCAGTGTTTATTGTGAAGGCTAAAAGTATCATGGAAATGAGCATTATTGAAGATATTATAGGTCCTGTTAATGGGTTTAAGAGTATGTCATCAAGCTTTTTAACAAACTTTCTTTCAGAAACCTTAACAGTTTCCGTTGTCCTACTTACGAGCCTATTTACAAAATTGTACCTATATAATATGATTAGCTCAACAGGATCCCTCTTGTAAACATTCTTTATCTCTTTCACAACATCCTCTATTCGCTTGACTGCTTCACCACATTTTTCCTCAACTTCTTTAATAAAGTAAATGTCGCCTTCAAGGATTCTTAATGAAACCCATCTCCTAGGATACTTTTCAAAAAGCCTACATTTTTCAAGAATATCTTCTATTTCTCTAATATAATGTTCTATAGGACCATAGTCTACCATAAACTCCTCTTCTCTTCCAAGCCTACCTTCTGCAACGTCCACTAGCCTATCTAGAAGTTCCCCTAACCCCGTTCTCTTTAATGCACTTATCTGTACTATTGGTACTCTAAGCTCGTTTTCAAGCTGTTCCCTATTAATATGGAGGCCACGAGCTTGAGCTACGTCATGCTTGTTTATTGCAACAACAACTTTACCAGTTAACTCAAGAACCTGCAAGAGAAAGTAGAGGGATCTTTCTAAAGCTTCAGCGTCAAGTAAAACTATTATGGCACTAGGCCTTTCGTCAACAATAAACTCTCTGCTAACAAACTCTTCAAAAGTTAAGGCTGAAAGACTATAGATTCCAGGAAGGTCTATTACGTGAAAACGTTTTCCATGGTGAACAAAATCACCCTCCATCCTTTCAACAGTTTTCCCAGGCCAGTTTCCCACATACCCTGTTTTGCCAGTTAAAGTATTGAATAACGTTGTTTTTCCAGCGTTAGGCTGTGCAGCCAAAGCTACTAGAAAATCATATTCTTTAACATTCTCCTTTCCCATTCTACTATGATCGCGTCTGCCTTCTTGATTCATAATGATCCTGTCACATTATTTTTCTAACGAGAATATGGTTCGCCATCCCCCTTCCTATTGCAATAGTTATCCCCCTAGCCCTGACAACTATTGGACCCATATCATTACGTATAACCTCAACTTGTGTTCCAGGAGTCATCCCCATTTCCATAAGCCTACGTGTTAAGCCAACCCCTCCTGAAAGCTGCTCTATAACAGCCTTTGAACCTACAGGCATAATAGAGAGTGGTATAACATCTTCTTCCACCATTTTCATTCACCCTAAAATGTAAAATTTTGTTTTACCCTTACTACATAATCCAATATATGGGCAGCCCTTACATGATGTCAAATCACATTCTCCTGTTACAGGTTTAAGTAAACCTTTTTCCTCAAGTATGTCAAAGACCCTTTGAAGTGTTTCCTCGTCTAAATTGAACTTTTCCATTAAACTCTTCCTATCGATATAGCCTAAAGATTTTATAAACTCGAGTACCCTAAAGCCTATTTCTTCAATGGAATCACTGGAAATCACTAGTTTATTGTCCATTTTCATCACACACTTGAAAGTTCTTAACCATATTTATAGGTTACCCTAAATTTTCTCAATAATATTGTAATAAAATTTTATTTGGACTGGCGCTTAAACCATTTCTCTATTAGCATGTTGCCTTCAACATTTTCTCTAAGAAAGTTTAGGAATTCAACCAAATTTTTGACTGTAATCTCATGAAGACTATGCTCGAGAACATGAGCGTCCTTTTCCGCTATTCTCGAGGGAACGTTGAGTAGGTTAAGAAAGTTCATAAAAATTGTTCTTCTTTCTTCAACATTTTTTGCAACGTGGAGACCCCTTTCTGTAAGCTTAATTTGCCCATACCTCTCATGCTCTATCAACCCCAAATTTTTGATTCTCTCAAGCATTTCACTTACACTTGGTGCAGCAATTTTTAGTGAACGGGCAACATCCTTGTTCCTAACATTACCTTTTTCTCTTGAAATCTGTAAAATTGTTACAAGATAGTCTTCTATTGCACGAGAAAATTCTTCTACCATGCTATCGCATCATTAAAGTGATTAGGTCTATTTTTAGTTTTTTAAAAAATTTTGGAGAGGAGAGTGAACATTTATTCACTCTTACCTTCAAGTAAATCCTTCTTCATGATAGACATTTCATTCATTATCTTGTTTGCCGCATATATTGGGCTTCGCGTCCTCACGGCTAAAGCTATAGCATCACTTGACCTGCACTCAAAATCTTTAACCTCACCTTTAACACTCAATGAAACTTTTGCACAATATCTGTTCTCTATTAAATCATATATTTTTGCACCCAAAACCTTTACATCAAGTTCTCTGAAAACGTCCATCATAAGATCATGTGTCAATGGCACTTGCATGTTTCCCTCTATCCCAGCCTTTATAGAGAAAGCCTGCTGTTCATCTATAAAGATTGGTAAAATCCTATCCTCTTGATCTATCAAGAATACGACAGGCACATTTCCGGCATCAGTATTCACAATAGCTACGTCAAACACTTTTGTTTCAATAAGGTCTTCCAATAAAATCTCACCAAGCAACTTGTTTTCTCCAGCATATAAACATTTTCTACATTAGTGAATGTAAAGGATTTAAACCATTCAATTCTAGTTTAAAATATGACAAATCTTCTGTACATGAATAACTCTTACATAGACTTTATCCTTCATGAACTCGAACATCGGTCTTATGCCAACAAGATGGGTGTCTATTCCAAACCTGTTCCAGAGTGTATCATAAACTAGGGACACGTCAAGACCCTTGAAGCCTTCTAGAATATTCTTTGAAGGCCTTTCAATATTCGAATTTCCTAAATTCTTCAACCAAATCTTCAGATAAAAAAATTTTCACCGCAAAAATTTTATACAATATCCTTTATTAACTCTTTATGTTAGCGTGCTCCAGTCTTATGCCCTAAATTTATCATATAATATTTTTTTCCCTCATATTCTAGTTCCACTATCTTCTTTTCATTCAAAAGCTTTTCGATAGTGTGCCATCCACCGCCTTCTCTCGTAAGCAGGCTTTCAACAGCGTCTCTTCTCATCGGATGCACAGCCATTATGCTGAGAAAGTCTCTTTCGATATCGTCTGAAATGGTGAAGTTGTCTCCTTCATAGTCCACTAGCAATTCAACTTTTTCTAAGCCAACCTTTTTAGAGAAGGTTTGGAACGCTAAATTTATTACCTTCTCACGGGGCTGTTTAACCCACTTTTCTGCTGGAGGCCTTGTAGGTATACTTATGTAAGCCTTATCTACTCTTCTTAAACTTTTCAAGTACTCGCTAACCTTTTCCAGCTCCATCCCATAATCTACGCCATTTATCAGCATCGTTTCAGTAACAATTTTTCCTCTAAACCTTGCACTGAATTCTCGGATTCCGTTTAAGATGTTATCAAGCTTTAGGCTTGGATGCGCCCTGTTCACTCTTTTCCAAACTTCTTCGCTTACGGCATCAATTTTTAGTGAAACATAGTCTGCGTCAAGAAGGTCTTCTATAACCTCTTTCCTCCAGAGAAGTGACGCGTTAGTTATTACGGCTACAGGCACACCCACACGTTTCACAAGCACTATTTCCTTTCCAATGTTAGAGTCTAAGGTTGGCTCACCGTCAGGTACGAAGGTTATGTAATCTATCTTTTCACCTCTTGAAGAAAGTGTACGTATTCTTCTTATGACTTCCTCTAAAACTTTTTCTGGCCTATAAAAGCATTTTCTATCTATTGTTAAATCTGTCGTCCTACCGATTTGGCAGTAAACGCACGAGTAAGAGCATGTTTTTGCAGTAATATTGTTTATTCCAAGGCTTCTGCCAAGCCGTCTCGATGGAACAGGCCCGAAGACTATATTGAATTCAAACATTTTAGCTCATTTCCGTGAGGATAGAGTGAACCCTGTCCCATACTCTGTGAAGCTCTCTTGCTACACTGCTTTCTGGAGCGTATTCTATTATAGGTTTACCGTTAACCATGGCCTCCGTCACAAGAGGGTCGAAAGGCACTTTTCCTACAACGTTCACGTCCATTTTACGACAGAATTCGCTTATCTCCTCGCTTTTCTCAACATTAAGGTCGTACTTGTTTACTAGGACCATTGGAAGTATGTTGAAGTGGGCTAAAAGCTTAAGCGCCCGCGTCAGGTCATGGATGCCTGAAACTGTCGGTTCAGCGACTATCAGTCCAGCGTCCGCTCCGGTGATGGACGCTATAACAGGGCACCCTATCCCAGGCGCTGCATCTATCAAAACGACATCCGATTCCTTCTCCAGAGACAGGCTTCTAGCCTTCTGTCTAACCGCTGACACAAGTTTCCCGGAATTCGACTCACCTGGATAGAGTAGCGCATGCACCATGTACCCGTATAAGGTTCTAGAAATGTAAACTTGTCCAGAAACTCTATCCTTTAACTCTATAGCCTTTGTGGGACAAACTATCCTGCAGACGCCGCAGCCTTCACACGTAAACGGGCTAACTTTAAAGTCGTCTGATATAGCGTTAAACCTGCAGCTTTTCCTGCACAGCCCACATCTTATACATTTTCCGCTGTCGACTGCCGCAAGCTTTGAACCCCTAAAATCTTCTTCCTCTAAAACTTGCGGGTTAAGGAGAAGGTGTAGGTCTGGTGCGTCAACGTCACAGTCTGCGACCACACATTTTTCAGCCAAAACTGTGAGGGAGGCGACTACGGTCGTCTTCCCAGTTCCACCTTTACCACTTAAGACCGTCACCTGCCTCATTTTCCAGCAGCCCTCTTCGCTTCCTCGAAGACGTGCCTTAAACTTTCTTTCCATTCAGGCATTTCTTCTATAAACGGTTTTCCCATAGAATAGAGTTCAGCCACCCTCCTATTGAACGGTATCTCTAGCAGTATAGGTATCCCCTTCCCCCTACAGTACTCGTACACTCTCTCATCCCCTAATCCGGCGCGGTTTACTATAACCCCGAAAGGTATACTCATTTCCTCGAGGACTTTTACCGCTATCTTTAGGTCATGTAAGCCGAATGGTGTCGGCTCAGTTACAAGTATGCAGAAGTCGCTTCCGTCTACGGAGTTGATCATCGGACATGATGTTCCAGGCGGAGAATCTACGATAGCGTCTACGTCTCCTCTGAAAAGCTTTTTCACTTCCCTTATAACTGGAACCGCTAGAGGTTTTCCCACTTCAAGCTCGCCCCAAACGATTTCCATGTCTGAGGCTGTGCCAGTGTAAACTTTCCCTATCTCAAACCTTTCCTCTCTTATCGCCTTCCTGGGGCACACGATCGCACATCCACCACAACCGTGGCATATTTCGGGGAAAACTAGGATCTTACGGGAGCTGACGAATATCGCATTATATTCACAGAATCTTGCACATTCGCCACAGTAGTCGCATAAGCCTTCCTCTACCACTGGAGCCATGTTGTAGACGGGCTGGCTTCCGCTAACATTAGGCTTTAGAAAAAGGTGTACGTTAGGCTCTTCCACATCACAGTCTATAAGCTGCAATTTTCCAACCGATAGGGCCATGTTCACTGCCACCAAAGTTTTACCTGTTCCACCCTTGCCACTGGCTATCGACAATAGCATAAACGTCCCCCTTCTAGCATGGCCTTCAAATGTAAAAAAATTTGGTGGAAATTAATGGTCCCGTTTAACGTATTTTATTGCCTCCCTAACCTTTATACCCGCGTTTACGATAGCATACCCTATACCATTTTCCTTGAGAAGCTGTGAGGCGCCAGGCCCTACTTCGCCAGCTATCACGTAGTCCACTTTCATGTCAGCAAGGGTCTTGACCAAAATCGGTCCCACTCCGAAACTGTATGATGCCGCTGGATTCTTCACCACTTGAACGTTAACCACCTTTCCGTCGACGAGGTCCAATACTGTTATCGTGCCAGCCCTACCGAACACTTCAGAAACTTCATCATCTAATCCCCTGTCGCCTTTTGTTGTAACAGCAACCTTCAGCTTACCCAACGTTTTCTCCTCCACCCACATTCCCACTCTTCAGCCTTTCGATCTTCTGTCTTATTTCCTCCAGCTTTCGCTGCAGAACCTTCATCTGCTCCTCAAGGGCCTGAATCTCCTCATCCTTTGACGGATTAAATGGGGGTTGAAACGGGGGAGGATGGGTGTGGGTTGACGGGTTTGCGGTAAAGCCTCGTCCTCTACCAAAACCTATTCCGTAGCCTCGACCCATTCCAGGTCCTCCAAACCTTGGACTCGAAGACTCACTTAACTCTCCCCTCAAGAGCCTTTCTACAGCCTCTTTGACTGTGCCATAGGCTCCAGTGAATATCCTTACTCCGGCTGACGATAGCACCTGGTAAGCGTTCGGGCCTACATTTCCGGTTACAACTGCCTTAACACCCTTTGAAACGATGGTCTGCGCAGCCTGAATGCCTGCACCGCTTGCCTCGAAGGCGCCTGTGTTCTTTATCGCCTCAAAGTTCATTGTGTCAGTGTCTACGACTATAAAGTAGGCGCATCTTCCGAACCTCGGGTCCACTTGCGAATCAAGGCTTCCTCCTGTAGCTGACACTGCGACCTTCAAACGCTACACCTACTTCTTGAGCTCCTCCAGCCTCTTCCTTATAAGCTCCAGCTGCTGCTCCAAAAGCTTCGCTTCATCCTCTAATGCTGCGATCTCCTCCTCCCTAGAATATGGCCAATAGGGAAACGGTGTTAGAGGCCCATATATGCCTGTCCACCACCATCTTGGAAGCCAGGGGAACCATCTGCATCTCCAGTACCAGTAGCCCATGTAGTATGGGCTGACGATCCAACCCCATGGACCTAACCCAAAGGGCATCAGTTAACCACCTCCACTACTTTTTGGACTTTTTCAATTCCTCGATTCTTGCGTCAACACCCTTTATCTCCTCCTCCAGCCTCCTCCTGTACTCTTCCAGTGAAGCAAGCTCATCCTCTGGTGTAAGCTGTGGTATGATGCTGTAGGGTGCAGGCGGATAGTATGGTGTCTCACTTGAAGGCGTCTTCTTCAACATTTCAACCCTGCCTCTTATTGTGTTCAGCTGTTCCTCTATAGCCTTCGCCTGCTCCTCCAACATTCTTATCTCCTCCTCTTTACTTAAAGGTGGCTGCATACTTGTTGCAGGTCCTCCAGCCAAATATGACCTATACTGTGGCACAAGCCCACTTGATATCATCCATTCCGCTGTAGGCGATAGCCCCGTAGGAGACCTTCCAACCCATCCAGGCGAATAGCCGAATCTAAGCCATCCTGGAACTCCAGTAAGATAGTACATGTTTCTTCTACGGTACCCCATCCTTTTACCACCTCCTATAATAGTAGGGGTAAGGTGCTGGTGGATAGTATGTTGTCCAGGGGAAGGTGCCAAGATAGTATGGGTTCATGTAAATGCTTGGGAACAGCCACCAGCATGCTCCTCTTCCAAAAAGCCATCCAGGCCTCTGCCATGGAGGTAGGTAGCTGAAGGGTCCTCTTCCAGGCCACATTCCATATCCTCTTCCAAATCCTCTCCAACCCATTTTTCTCACCGCATATTATGTGCGTATGCACATATTTATATTTTTTGCATATGCACAAAAATAATATAAAGGCGGACATGCCATAATCTGATGGTGTAAAATGGGTTACAGGTTCAGATGCAGGCGTGGGAGAAGAGGCCGTCTACCGAAGCCCATAAATATTGGAAAAAATCCTGTTATAGAAAATTTTGTACCCTATCCTCAACAGGCTCCTGAACCAATTCTTATAACACCGGCTGAATTGGAAGCCTTTCGCCTTGTAGACCAATTAGGCCTTTCCCAAGAGGAGGCTGGCCAAAGGATGGGTGTTTCAAGGGGAACCGTCTGGAGGCTCCTACAGAGTGCGAGAAAGAAGACTGCACAGGCCCTGAGCGAGGGAAGGCCCATTAAAATAGGCCAAGACGCTCCTAATTCTATAGGACAAGAATCTTATCAAAATGGGATAAAGTAGATTACTAAATTTTATAGTTGAATATTTCGAACCCAATTGACTTAATAAGCTCTATGAATTTTCTAAGCTCACCTTCCCCCCTAAAATATATTAGGTGTGAAACATCATTTTTCTTGTCACTGCATCCGAACCCTTTAACATAATTGAACCTTTTAACCGCAACATTTGCTAGAAAACTTTCATAATCTTTTTCTGGCAACACAAAGACTTCAACTATCTTCATGTGGTCAAGTATGTAGTCGATGTGCCAATGTTTTCTTCCTCTAACAAAATATCTTCTTATCCTAGCCTCAAGCCCGCCTGAGCCGAACATCGACCCTATGTACGCGTAAAAGCCTCTATCAAATTTTAAAACACCTAAACCTCCAACCCTAATATCACATACCTTCCCATTTTCTAATATTAGCACGTAAGAGCCCTTCAATATTCCTTTTATCAGAGTTTTTGGGAAATAAACTTTGTTCAAACGTTTTTAACCAGCTAACGTGCAAAGGTGTTGATGCCATTTGCTTAAAGAAGTTAATAGAATAGAGATGGTTAGCTTGGTTGACAACTCCATAGATTTTCTATCAACTATAGGAAGAAATGATGTCCAGAATGTCGTGACCTGGGTTAAAAAGTGTAAGGGTAAAGAATGGTTTGAAAGATATTTCAGATATCCTGTTGCAGAACACGGTTTTTCTGCAATAATAAAAGTATACTGCGACAATGATTTAGCCCATTCTATTCTATTTGATACTGGAATCAGCTCCAATGGTGTTCTAGATAATGCTAGGGCAATGGGGATAGACCTTTCAGGAATAGAGGCAATAATCTTATCACATGGACACTATGACCACTTTGGAGGGCTTGTAAATGTTGTTAGAGAGATGAAGAATAAGAGTTTACCTATAATTGTGCACGAAGACATGTTTAAAGTAAGAGGTGTTCTAGAAAGGGATGGGACAATTAGAAGGTATCCAGTTTTCCCTTCAGAGGAAAGGGTTAAGCCATCAAAGTATGTCAAAACTAAGGGGCCTTACATCCTCTTCGATAACAGTATACTTGTTACAGGAGAAATACCTAGAAAAACAGGGTTTGAGAAGGGTGTTCCAAAACAATATTTTTACGAAAACGGTGAATGGAAGCCTGACCCATGGGTCTGGGACGATAGAGCAATTGTCATGAAGGTCAAAAATAGGGGTCTCGTAATAGTTTCAGGCTGCGGTCACGCAGGAATCGTTAACACCGTCAAATATGCTCGAGAACTGACTGGAACAGAGAAAGTTTACGCAATAGTAGGCGGATTCCACCTTTCAGGAAAAGACTATGAAGATGCGATAGACAATGTTGTTGCTGAAATTAAGAAGGTTAACCCGAAGCTTGTTGTACCATCACACTGTACCGGCTGGAGGGGTGCGTTTAAGTTTGCTCAAGAATTGCCGGAAGCATTTGTGTGGAATAGTGTTGGAAATATGTATAAAATTTGAGCAAACGCTTATAAAAATTATATAGTTTTCTCAAGCTACAAGTGGAGTTTATGATCGAAACATTGGCAATGCTCCTAGTTGGATCAATAATTGGGTTCACGTTTAGAAAGCTTGGTATGCGGTCGATAAAAGCTAAACTGGACCACATGCTGTCAACCATTGTACTCGTCCTTCTTTTTCTTATGGGTTTAACATTTGGCTCCGATGAAAAGATCCTATATAATTTTATGGCTCTAGGGTATGGTTCAATAGTTTTATCCGTCTTAGCTTTTTTGGGCAGCATAATTTTTGGATACGTTTTCATGAGGTTAGAGATTTAATGCTAAAGTTTGTTCTCTCACTTGTTTTAGGCATAGTTGTTGGAAGATTAGGATACAGCTTATTCTGCTACAGTTTTGACGTCAGCTTCTTAGAAAATTTTCTAATCGACTTACTCCTGATTATAGTAGGATGCATGATCGTCTTAAACGAGCACATTTTAAGGTTCAAAAGCTACAGCAAAGTTGCATTAAAATCGATAATTTCAGCTATAGTAGGAAGCCTTATTATAGCATATCCATCAAGTATACTATTAAATATTCCATTTAATGTGAGCCTATCTATTGTGGCAGGGTTTGGATGGTATTCTTTTACCGGACCCTTTTTGTCTAGGGCAATAAGTTTGGAGGCTGGAACATTAGGTTTACTCACAAATTTGATTAGAGAACTTATCACCATGTTAACATCTCCATTTATTGGAAAAAAGTTTGGGCCAATATCAATTATCTCAGGTGGAGGGGCGACAGCATGTGATACCACACTACCCTTTATAATAAAATATGGTGGTGAAGAATATGCTATTCCAGCGATAGTAAGTGGGTTAATATTATCGGTGGCTGCAACAATCTTGGTACCATTGTTCGCTCAATTTTAAATGAAAAGATTAATTTACCATAATTGAAAATAATATGTTATGACAAGGTCGAGAATTGTGATAGCATCGATTGTATTCTTTATTATAGGACTTATATCTAGTACTACAATAGTCGCACCTCATGCATGCCCTAATAGGACAGTTACAGTAACTGTAACAAATTCAACAGCCTATACTCAATCAAAGATCATAACAATTACATCAGCGGTAATCGCAACTGTTACAGGAAAAAAATATTTCAGAAAGAATTTTCAGTTCAAGTTTTGGGTGCATATTTTTCGCCAAAGGGTGGGTGTGCAGAGCAAATAATTTATTGGATAGGTCAAGCTAACACTTCAATACATGTGCTAATCTACAGTTTTACTCTC
>JBMFNX010000029.1:0-16697 GCA_049969935.1 Nitrososphaeria archaeon | reverse complement strand
ATTGCTTGCAAAAAGAAAAGAGAAGGTGTTAGAAAAGTGGACAAACCTAAAACTATACTCACAAAAACTTGGAATAGTGGGGGTGATAGATCTTCTTGTAAAAACAGAAGACAGGCAACTGAAGGTCATAGACATAAAAAATACAGGCCATAAAAGGTTAACACCAGGATACCTATACCAGACAGCAGCATACGCACTACTTGCACAAGAGCACTTCAAAAAACCAGTAAAATACATAATAGTATATTATACAAAAAGTGATAAAATCTTTGAAATAAAAATAACGGACGCAATAAGAGAACATACACTTTGGACAATCAATAAAATAAAAGAAATAATAGTAAAAGAAAAACTTCCAAGAACAAAAAGAAGTAAAGAATGCTATGGGTGCGGGTACTTTAGGTTCTGCAAAAGACTATAATTTCTGAGTATATAGCATGACTTTTGATTAACCATATTATCTTTTAATCCCTTCTATAGATTCTCAACATTTTTAAAAATTTATAAATAATTAAAAGAATTGTATCTTGTGCAAAGGATTTTAAAATATGTGATAGACTTCATAATAATTTAAGCACTTCTAATTTTAGCCTACATATCCTTTGTAATGTTCGAGATAAGTTTCGTTTATATAGGACAATAAGATTCAAGATTATAAAACACATTTTTAGTCTCAAGCAACTATATATTGTCAGACGACTTAAAACAATGTTTTCTCTTTAACTGCAATTGTACCAATGCTTACTGTCTTTGCTGTTTTAAGTGCTGTAATAAAAAAAATAGGTTCTAATACATTAGACTGGCAATAATATATATTATTAAAATAAAAAGGATTAGACATAATATTCCAAACAAAATCCCTGACAAGAACACTATCATATATCTTCTT
The DNA here is from genome assembly GCA_049969935.1 of Nitrososphaeria archaeon. Taxonomy (GTDB): domain Archaea; phylum Thermoproteota; class Nitrososphaeria; order JACIWG01; family JACIWG01; genus JACIWG01. The sequence goes on along the minus strand of JBMFNX010000029.1, from coordinate 15,808 downwards.
TTGTAAGCGAAGTAAAAGATTGGTAAAGTGATAACCTGATAGATTATTTAAGTCTCGATAATGCTGCAATAAGTCCAAAAAAAATTCCATAAATGCGTAGCGTGAAAATATTATTTTTGGAAGTGCTGTGTTGAACAACTGCTTATTTCACATCTTTATCCAGCTGCTTAATTATATGAGAGAGTCTAGTTATTCAACACAGCATTTGGAAGAGAAAACAATATGATTATAAGATGGTATGCTAAAAAGAGGTCAAAATAAAGATACAAAATTTAGTTAAAACTTGTTTCAACAAATGCATATATTCTAAATGGATTATATATATCTTAATTAAAAAATGTAGCGGAATATGGAACAAATGAAATATCTTTCAATTCTCCTTATGAGATTCTCAAATTGCATTGTCTAGCTAAGAACATACAATGATAGGAGATTATAAACATGTTTTAGCAGGTGAAGTCGGTAACTTTGATTCTAGCAGCCTCTTATCAATCTTTCCAGTACTATTGAAGCAATAGAAAACAAATCGTCTATTTTGTCACTTAACAGAATCTGTTAAGCTATTTATCTAATCTTTTACTTTGCAGGTTGTAGCAATTAGATGTTGACTGGAACCATGTAGCAGCCATGCAGTTTCAAGTAATGAATATTTGAGCACCTTTTTTCCAAGCATGGAAAATTGTAGATGGATGCGTGCAATAGCTGGAAGAAGGTTTGAATAGCAGATGGTAAGTCACCTTTAAATTCTGTGAAAATGTATATGGGTTTATGGGAGGGGAAGTAGATAGTGGCAGCAGCCTTAATGTTGAGCAAGTATTTGATTCCTATGCAGAAAGATATGATAGATGGTATGAGAAGCCTTTTGGCACGTCAGCATTTAATTTAGAGAAAGCATGTATAGAATCGGTTTGCCAAGGTTTAGAACAGCCTTTTCTTGAAATAGGTGTTGGCACGGGGAGATTTGCTGAAGCCCTAAAAATAGAGTACGGGATCGACATATCTGCTGGCGTGCTAAGGTTTGCAAAGGAACGTGGGATAATGGTTGTCCGTGGAAAAGGTGAAAACCTACCCTTCAGAAACAATTCTTTTGGCGCCGTCTTCATAATAGTTACCATCTGCTTTGTTGATAACCCGTTAAAAGTTTTGGAAGAAGCTAGAAGGGTTTTAAAGGATAACGGAAGCATGGTTCTAGGGCTGATTCTTGAAGAAAGTCCTTGGGCGAGCTTCTATAAGAAAAAGGGTGAAATGGGAAACGTTTTCTATAAGGTTGCCAAATTTTACAGCTTTAAAGAATTAAAAGCCATTATAGAGGAAGCCAAACTTAAAATTGAAAGTATAAGCTCTACAATTTTTCAAGCTCCGACAGAAGATTTGCTTCATTTCGAGCCTCCAAAGGTAGGCTATTATGAAAGGGCGGGATTTGTGGCCGTGAAACTTGGTAAAATCGGATTCTGAAAATTGTGCTTTAAGTTAAGGAAGACATACCTTTAATCCATATTTTTCTCTCAAGATAAAAAGGGGATAAGTTAATTTGTGCGGACAGCAAAATAAGGGCTGGAATAAGTCTGTTCAAAAGAGATTAAACATAACCGCCTTCCACTTACACATGACCAAGATGATGTCATCGAAATAGCAGGTAAGGTGATTATTATGGGCAAAGATGTTATTAAATAAATAGTTTAATCTATAAGATGCTGAAAACATTGCATACTTTAACAGGAATTCAAGAAAACTTGTGTTAAAGAATTTGTTCTACGCAATTTTGATTATTATCTAACAAATCTTTCCCCCTTCCTATAGGGCACTGAGATTTTCTTAAAGTATCCTCTGAGCTTCCAAAAGGATAAGGTTAAAATAGCATTTTTTCTCACCATGTTTGACCTCCTTTGGCTCCATGCTCTTCTAAAAAGAAGAAGAAGGAGCAGGCTCAGCAGCAGTCTGGGCAAGCAAATCCATAAACACTTCACATTTCCCCTCTCTATTTTTTGGATAATGTTTTGACAAATTTGCTAAGGTTTGGATAAGGTTATAGGATAGTGTTTTCTATACTGGGTCGAGGCCTATGGAAGAAGAGGAAGACTTTGAGGAAGAAGAGGAGTGGGAAGAAGACTTCGACGAAGAATGGGAGGAGGAAGAGTGGGAAGAAGAGGAAGAAGGAGAGGAAGAAGAGTTTTAGCATGAACCTTTCTATAAAAAACTTTAACTTTCCCCCTCTTTTTGTGACAGTTTATGGCAGAAATGGCTTAGAATGTTTGGGAAAGGAATAATTTGCGTTCTAATTTAATTGTCTTATCCTGTTTAAACATATCTATTGTTAGATGATTGGTTTAAATATGCATTTGTTGAGTTAACATCTGCGAGGTTTATGCAGAAGGAGATAGTGTTTAATGTTGAGGTTTTGAATAGTCTGCTCACCTACTCTCTAAATAATCATCCATATGAAGGGATTCTACTTTTGAGGGGTAAAGTGGGCAAGGATAAGGTTGAGGTTGAAAATGTGATTATTCCTCCAATGTCTGTTCATGGTAGAGCTTTTTCTAGTTTCCCATTGCATATGCTGCCTCTCGATTCCTCTATCATTGGTACTGCTCACTCTCATCCATCTGGTTTTCTTGAACCATCATTGGATGACCTGCACCATTTCTATGGCATCATCATGGTCATCATAAGATATCCTTACAGGTCTGAAGAGGATGTAGGCGTATTTGATCGTGAAGGGAGAAAATTATCTTTTGCAGTCAAAAAGTTTTGATTCAGAAAATTAAAATGTGAAAAATTTTTTTCCACATCACTAGTTATAGATTAGGCATCCGCCAAACCTACTTAAAATCTCATGTTCTATTTGAGAATTTGAATACTCTGTTCACAACTTTAGATAAAAATATTAGAAACAATATTATCTTGCATATTGTGGGTTTAAATCCATCTATAATAGGATGGGAAGATTTGCTGTAGACATGCCAACTTAAATAAAAGTTTGTTTTGAGGATATGATCTGATTATGGGAGAAAAATTTTATTTTTTTAAATTAGTCTATTATGACGAGTGCTCTGGAGAAGTGATTAGTACAACGTACTCCTTCACTCCGTTGCCTGAGGGAGGAGAGGCCAGGAAGTTGAAAGAGATGTTGGGAGACTGTAAAATACATTATGAGAACGGAGAATACATTATATACTTCAAAAATGAAGATGATTTCAAGGAGGCAGACAAGAAGCTGATAGAATATGTTCTAAACTTTCTCAGCGGCATACAATAGATTTAACATTCTCTACGGTTAAAACGTAAGCTTTTTTGTCCAACTTTTCATTAAATCACACTGGAAGTAAAAGAGTGCTCTTAACTGTAGGTTATGTGAACGAAAATTAAAGCAGTTAATTATTGTGATTGGTAATATCTTTTTCAGTTACACACATATTTTATTGATTTTGCTCTCAAAATTTTCTATTCTAGGCTAATTTTGTTTTAGACTTCAACTATTTCTTCTTTTACAAATTTCTTGTACCAGTTTTCGTATTCTTTTTGTGTGGTGATGTGGAGTTCTATTGGTGCGTTTATGTTTTTATATATTTTAGCTTTTATCCTGTATTCTTCCTCTTTAGCTATTTTTTCGTCTGATACTATAAGTATGTCTATGTCGCTTGCTCCTGTATATTTGCCTTTCAAGATTGAGCCGAACAAGTAAATTTTTGTGTTTTTCCACTCTTCCTGCACCAGCTTTTTCACTTTCTCAGCAATATTTTTGTAGTTGCCTAAACTTTTGTACACTTGCGCTCTATGCTCTAGTAGTTTTTCATAGTTTTTTGATTGCAGGATTGAACACCTCTTTAACAAACTTGAGCATTTACTCTACCTCGGCTTTCTCATATCTTCTTGGAAGATATCTTGAACCTATGAAAGCGTCCTCTATTTTTGTCAATATTATAATCCATTTATCATCCAACAGACTTTTCACATTCTCTTCTAAGATTGATAGGTCTCTTAATAAGTTTATTAGCGAATGTGTTCTTGATATCTTCCCGATTTTACTAGTAAATAATATTTTATGATTAGTTGACAATATTGTTCTATGTTGAAGGCTGCTAGGTCATAGTTTCCTTTAGAAAAGAGTTCTTCTGCGTTTGCTAGAAAGCCTTCAGCCCTTTCTCGAAAAATTTCTGCCTCATGAAAGCTCATTATTGTCCTCAAATATACTGCATTTTATATGCAATAATAATTTTGTGGTTAAAAAAAGGCTTAATAATAGATGTTAGAAGAATTTTTGATCAAATCTTGATAGAAGATGCTCGTTTTGATTTAAGATTTGTAGGCTTTTTTATTCTTTTAGCATATGTTCTCGTTAGGGTCATTTGGGAAATCGGTACAGTTGAGGTTACGATGCCCCCATATTATTGTGTTCTCAACATTTTTGCTTTGACACCCTTTTTCCTTATGCTATTATATTCTTTTTATGCTGGTAAGGTAGGTGGAAGGCTCTTGTTTTTTATGCTCACTTTCTCATTTTTCTATCTTTTCGCTTACCTTCTTCTTGGTCTAACTTTTTATCCTCTTTTGTTGACTCCCCGTTTGCAGCCTAAATTTCTTTTCATAGACCTGTTTACGCTTCTGGTTACATGTTCAACAATCTTCTACATATTATGGCTTCTCATAAAAATTGGATGATTTTAATGAACGAAATGGTTAAAAAGGTTTTTAACTGTTGTAAGAAAACGTAAGATATGGAGGAAGGCTACAGTTCAAGGGAGTAGCCATTTTCGGTGCAGCGGTGCACATGATTCGGGTCTGGGATAGGACTTGTAATATAAGATGTATATGATTTTCTAGTTGTTGGAGGTGACAACGAGAGCCATAAATTGACTATTTTAAGTCTCTAAAAATTTAAACAAGATCACACTACAATAGATAATATTTTATATATACTAGTTTGAAAGCCATTTTTTGGCTGAAAAGGGCATTAGTAATGCCTCTACTGGATTTAGACGTTTTGTATAGGGTCTTTTGCTAGTCCAAACTGTTCTAGGGTAACAGAACCCTAAAATGTAAACGTCTTCCTCTCCAAACACAACTGGTGTAGGGGGTAGCCTTAAACGCCACTAACCTCTATACCTACTTCACTCAATGTTTTCTCTAAAACTCTTCCATATGCTAGCCTAAGGTTAACTGTTCTAACACGCTTTATTCAAAGCCTATTCAGAATGCTAGACGAGAGCACAGTATAGGTTAAACTGTGTCAACTAAAACTTTAACCCTAGCACTTTTTGAAGTATCATGAGAGTTCCAGCTTATCGCCTGAACCCTGAATACTCTCATCCTATCTACCATCCACTATTTTTATTTCAAAGCCTTTAGAAATATTCTTAGATTGGCTTATACTATTTTGCTTATTTTAAATTTAATTTTATTCATTTAATCTACCGGCTTATTGAATCATATGCAATCTGGTTTAAAGATAATTGATGTTGAATAAAGACTAAAAGTTAAACTTTATAAATTGGTTAACCATAATATTGTTGGTGAACATGTGACTAAAGCTATACTTAGGGTGAGAAAGAAGGGTGTGCTGATACTTCCAAAGTCTTTGAGGGAAGCCGCTAATATTGTTGAGGGTGAAGTTGTTGCCGAAGCTGGAGAGGGGAAGATAGTTATAAGACCTTTCAAGCCAAAGGTTGTTGATATAGATCCTCATGTTGTTGAAGAACTATTAAGTGAGGAGAGTAAAATTGAAGAGGAGAAGCTTGAGAGAATCCTTAAAGAAGTACGTGGTTGACACGAGTGTTCTAGCAGAATATATTATAAGAGACGCAGTATATAGGAGTGTGGTTGAAAAACTGTTTAATGATGCGCTGAAGAAGACTATTGAATTATATGTGACACCATCCACAATCTCGGAGCTTATATACGTGTCATCTAGGATCTATAAAATTGCCTTAGTCGAGGATCCAAACGAGGAAGCCTTAAACTTTGTTGAATGGCTTAACACAAGAGTCAAGTATGCTGAAATAACATGGGAAATATCAATTGAGGCAGGGGAACTCAGGAAAAGGTTCAAAATAGCACTAACAGACTGTTATGTGATAGCTGCTGCATTAAAGCTTCAAGCAAAAGCTCTATTCTTGAAACCGGAAAGAGAGATGCTTGAAAAAATAGAAGAGCTAAGAGATCTGCCAATAGCTTTTCTTGCAGAAGACAAATAAATTTAAAATTCCATATAAGTTTTCTATAATTTTAAGTGATACTGTTCAAATGAAGATTTGAATTAAAGGTCTAAGGATTTTTAGCTTGCATATGGAAGCTTTATTAGAAATTCAAGTGGAGAAATTATATTTTTATAATAATTTTTTATGAAAAAATTAGCTTATGAATGGCATACTTTCCCTATCAAAGTCTTTTACAATTGAGGGTGGTTCACTTGAATTTAATCTCTTTAAAAGTATCTGCTTATCTCCTACAAGGCTTAGTGGGTTGACTGCAGCCAAGTATGCTGGATGATCTTTTCCAAAAACATCTGCAACAATATCATGTACTAGACTTCTAACTCTATCTTCTTCGGCAAAACCTAAGCTGTGTAAGTATTCATGTAAAAGTGTTACAAAAATGTAGGCGTTTCCGGTAAGCTTGTCATTTATGCCTAATGCTATAGCCTCCAATGTTCTCCTGTTCATGACGATAGCGTTTGAACCCATTTCATGGAATGCTAGTATGTTTGGAGGTAGGTCCATAAGTACTAGACTTAATCCTGCCCTATGGATTCCAAGCTTTTCTGCCACCACATTCTTGACTAGACTAAATATTTCACCAAAGCCTTTCGCTTCCTCAAGCTTCTTCTTGTACATAAGATTTTTAGCTTATCTGCCATTTATAAATTTATTTATTTTTTACTATATTTAAGCTACACTCTACCATTATTATAGGTTGTAAATTTGATGCTTTATAAAAATTGGTTTTCTTAAAACAAAGCTTATATAACAATGTTATATGATTTTTGTGTATGAATAAAAGGTTAGCCGTAATAGGAGGAGGCTACGCTGGAGTTGAAGTTTTGAGGCAGCTCCTATTAAGGGGTGTAAAAAGTGTAGAAGCTTCCCTGTTCACGAATAAGCGTTGGTTTGAAAATACGATTGGAGGCCCGGAATTGATAAGTGGTAAGGTTAAGGTGGACGAGTTAAAATATGACCTTAAAACGCTTTCAAGCTTCTGGAACTTTGAATTACATGTTGGGACTGTTGGATTGGTAGACTTGGTTAACAAGTTTATTAAGTTTGATGGCAAAACATTTGATTACGATATAATAGTTTTAGCTTCAGGCTCTCAACCAAACTTCTACAATGTTATTGGACACGAGAATGTGTTTACAGCATATTCTTTAGAAGATTTTATGAAGATCAGTGAAATGGTGTCTGACTTAGATGATGGTTCGAATATTGTTGTTGTTGGTGCAGGATTTGTTGGCTTAGAAGTTGTAGGTGAACTTTTGGACGCCCTAAAATTTTATGGAAAAAGGGCTAGTATTTCGGTTGTCGAATTAGCGAACTCAATACTTTCAACTTACCCTAATGAAATGGCAAGAGGCATCGCATTCGACTACTTTTCAAAAAAGGGTGTTAAGTTTGTTCTTGGACAGAGTGTAAAACTTTTGCAACGTGATAAAGTTGTTTTTGCAAATAATAATAGTATTGAATCAGATTTAACTTTATGGGCTGCTGGCATAAAAAGTTCTAATCTATCATCATATGTTAGGGGGGCTGAACTTTTCGAAGGCTATATAAAAGTTGATGAAAGGCTAATTGTTGAGGGTTCAGAGAATGCTTTCTCTATAGGCGATATGGCGTTTGTGGAAATCAATGGTAGGAGGGCTCAGAAGATGGCGGGTGAAGCTTTAGAACAGGCTAAGACTGTAGCAAAAAATATAGAGTTTATTGTAGCTGGTAAAGCTGCAAGTGTTAATCATGAAATAAAGTTTTCTGTAGACTTCCCTCAAGCCCTTCTATCTGTTGGCGATGGAAAGGCTATGCTAATATTTGGACAAGATTACGCAAGTCTGGGAAATGTAGAATATTTTCTTAAAAAGAGGATAGACTTTGATGAGATAATGGAACGTTTTCCTAAACCATAAAACGGTTTAGCTCCCATATGTTGATAGACTTTTTATTAAACTGAACTCTTTCAAAGCTTATGAAACTTGAAATTTAAATATTCGTTTCCAAAAAGAACTTATAATGGAAAAATTAGTTTCCTTATTAAATGGATTGTGGGTTGATGGAAGGGTTAGGCAGGCTAAAGAGTATAAGAGGCATGTTTTTGGAAGGGCTTTGGAGTTTGTTGACGAAAAGTATAGACAGATTGTCCTTGTCTCAGGTTTGAGGAGGGTTGGGAAGAGTGTTTAATGTTTCAATTGATTGACCATTTAATTAAAGGTGATGTTGAACCTAGAAGGATATTTTACTTCTCCTTCGATGAAATGGTTGAGGACCTGTTTGAGCTATTGAACACCTATTTCTATTTTAACAAAATTTGATTGGAGAAGGGAGAAGGTTTACCTGTTCTTTGATGAGATCCAGAAGCTTAGAGGTTGGAGTTCAAAGATCAAACTACTCTACGACAATTTCCCCAACTTGAAAATCGTATTGTCAGGTTCAGCCAGCATTTTAATAGAAAGGGAGGCGCTTTCGAATTTGGCTGGAAGATATTTTTTGATAAAAATGGAGCCTCTTTCATTAATGGAGTTCTTTGAATTGAAGACAGGGAGAAGAGTCGATAACCCTAGTGTCTGGAAGAATGATGTTAAACTGGTTTTTGAAGACTATCTTATTAAACTATTACCTGAAATTGTTGAATGGAGTGAGCAGCCTGTCAGGGAATATATTAGGTCAAATGTTGTCGAAAAGGTTGTTAGAAAAGATTTGCCTGAAATCTTTGAAAATGTGAATTCAAGTTTACTAATGAATCTACTGGAAATATTTTATTCAGAGCCTGGAACTATTCTAAACCTTGATTCACTTTCATCAAACTTGAAGGTTTCGAAGAAGACTTTGATTGAACACATCAATTATCTTGAAAATTCATATCTCATCAGGGTAGTGAGAAATTTAAGAAGTTCTCTTTTAGTTGTATCAAGAAAGTTGAGAAAAGTTTATCCATACCATTGGAGCCTAATCTACAGCCTCTTTAATAGGGAAGAAGTTGAGACTGGAAAGTTCTATGAATGTGTTGTAGCATCATTGCTTGATGCAAAATATTATTGGAGAGACGGTGATAAAGAAATTGACTTTATTATAGGAAAGCTTCCTATTGAAGTTAAGGCTTTAAGGAAAGTTTACGATTGGAACTTAAAAAATTTAAAATATGTGATGAAAAAGTTTAAAATGAATGAAGGCGTATTAGTTTATCTTGGAACGGAATTCGAAGAAGTTAATTGGATAAAGGTAGTTCCATTCTTTGACATCTGTTACAATCCTCAAATTTTAGGTAAACAGGATCCAACTTCTACTGCAAACTATTAAATTTCATCTTCTGAAAAAGATGATGAATGCGAATTGTAATAGTCATTACTGGATTGATTAAAAATTTTTTGAATGGAGAAGGTATTGGGAAAATGAGCAAATAATTTTTGATTTATAATTGCTCTTCAAGCAAGTCTAGCCTTTCCACGCACCTTTTCCATCTGTAACCGTATCTGTTTAAGCAAACAGTTTCTACACCAAGTTCGGAAGCTGTCTCCAAATCATATTGCGGGTATGCTGAAATGTGAACCACATTTTTTAAGCCAACACCCATTATTTCATAGGCTATTGTGAAAGCATTTTTATTCGGTTTATAGTAGCCAGTATCTTCTGCGGTAACAATGTAGTCGAAGAGGTCTTCGACTCCAGCCAAAGTTATTTTAATAAGCCTTTTTTCTGTATTCGATATTATTCCAATACTATACCCTTTCTTTTTGAATAGCATTAATCCTAGTAGAGCGTCTGGAAAAAAGGGTGATTTAGAAAATGCTGTAACTATTAAGCGTCCATACTCTTCTAGATAGCTTACATTTTTTTCAGCAAGTGTTTTCTCTAAAACTTCCATTAATATTTTAGAATATGGAGTATAAGATTTTAGACTCCTTACTATGGTGAACTCGTTTTCAAAGAATCTTTCAGAACTGTTTGGGCAAATTAATTCTATTGCCCTAGAAATGCTGTTTTTCCAATCGACTAGTGTCCCATATAGGTCGAATGTTAAAACTTTCACGAGCATGTTTCCCTAATATTCTTTAATAAGTTTTCCGTTAGCGTCCGAAAACTGTTTTATATGAAAAAGTGTGGTATGTACGCTATCTTTGTGTTGCCGACTTCCTTTGTCGTGAAACCTTTGTCTGTGAAAACTATGGCACTTTTTGGCTTATATGTGTCAATAAAGTTTATGAAACCTCTTTTTATTTTACCCAAGCTTTTTACTTCAACTGGCACTACTTGATCCTGTCCCTCTATAATGAAATCGACTTCAGCCTTTCCTGTAGTCCTCCAGTATCTAATGCTATATCCCAAGTTTCTCAGCTCATTATATATGAAGTTTTCAAGGAGGACACCCTTGTCCACCCTATTCTCTAACGGGAGAAAGTTGTTTATTAAAGAATTTCTTAATCCAGTGTCCAAGAAGTAAATCTTTTTAGCCTTCTTCAACTCTGTTACAAGATTCCTATAAAATGGTGGCACAAGAGATATTATGTACGTGTTAACCAGTATTGAAATATAGTTTTCTATTGTCCTATAATCCATACCCATCTCGCTCATTAAAGACGATAGCTCAACAATTGAGCCTACAGTTAAGCTTAGATATTTGACAAGATTTCTAAACTTCTCTATCTCCCTAACATTTAAGAAATAAAATACATCCTTTTCAATATATGTTCTTGTCAGATTTTTTAAAAGTTCAACCTTAACATTTTCATCAGCTTCTTTGACTATTGCTGGAAAACCTCCAAAAATCAGGTACTCTTCAAGCAGTGAACTAAATTCCCTCTGGAAGGCAATCTGGCAACCAATATCCTTTCCACTTTTAATAAAATTTTCGAGCTGAAACTTGTATTCTAGAAAAATTTTGTGCAAATCCCTCGCCTTCCATAAAAGGAATTCTTCAAAAGTTAATGGAAGTAGTTCAAAATATATTGCTCTGCCAACCAAATATTTTCCAACTTCAACCTTTATGTCGAAAGAACCTGAACCTGTAACAATAAACTTTATTTTATCAGAAAATAGGTCAAATAACAGCTTTAAATTTTTTCCAACCCTTTCACTATACTGTGCTTCATCCAATAAGATGGTAGTCCTTTCTCCTTTCAAAAATCTTTCAACAAATTCCTTCGGCGCATTCTCGAAGGTGTCTAGCATATCCTCGTCTTCGAAAGTTACATAAACACCTCCATACTTTTCCTTTAAATGCAAAAGTAATGTGGTTTTACCACTTTGCCTTGGACCCCTAACTATTATAGCTTCATTCCGCCCCATCCATTGATCCAATTTTTCTTCTATTTTTCTTGGATAATACTCCATAAATAATTCTATAAAAATTGGATTAATAAATTTTTTGTTTGTAATATTTCTCTAAAACTTTTTTTAGTCAATTTTTTCAGACCCGGATAGTATCATCATACTTGAGTCAGATAAGCTCTTCTTTCATCCTCTACAAACTTTTCTAACACACTTCTATTAAAATTTTCCTAAAAAGTTGCTGTGTTGAACAACTGCTTATTTCACATCCCTATCCAGTTGCTTATTTATATGAGAGAGCTTAGTTATTCAACACAGCATAAAAAGTCAATAAATTGTTTCATTGTAAACATTAAATCTTCTCAAACTATATTCCATTAAATATATTTTTCTTGGTGATCATAGAAAGGAAGTGGCTTATGCAGTAAAACTCTTGGGTCTGGAAGTGGTTGAAGAAGACAGATAATCTTTCTCAATATTATATGTGGTTCAAAGAAGATAATTACTATTTTTTTGGTAAAAACTAAAATTTTTTATAAGATGGCATTTTAACCTATTGTGATGAAAACACACTACATAAGTGCTGGAGCAATATTTGGTACTATGGCTGTTGCCGTTAGACTATTGGGGATAAAGCTTCCTTTCCCGCCTATCCCATACCTGACTTTCGAGTTTGCTGAAATTCCAATAATTTTGGGCTTCCTCCTCTACGGTCCCACTGTTGGTGCTGTAAGTGTATTCTCTTACTGGATAATTTTGAATGTTGTCGGCTCATTTGTTCCTATAGGGCCTGCAATGGCCTTCACTGCATCACTTTCAACAATCTGCGGTATTTGGGTTGGCTTAAAGGTTGCTGGAAAACTCGGTTTCTCTAAAGATTTTGCTATCACTTTAGGTTTCTTAATTGGGTCAACATTCAGGATTATTGTAATGAGCCTATTCAATTATATTATTTTATGTGTTCTTATGCCAAGCTTCTTCGATTTCGCTTCAAAAAGTCTATCAGCATTTTTAGGAACAAGTTTCTCAAGCCAAGCTTATGCGCTAACACTTATTTTCATATTTACTGCAATATTTAATGTTCTTCAGGTTGCTATAATATTTGTTCCTTCACTTCCAATCGTCAAGCTTATAGAGTCGAGGGCAGGCTTTTCCCTGAAGGCTGGAAGCTGGTTAACTAACGTTTTGAAAAGAAAAAAATAACTTTATATCCTAAACTCTATCATCTAACACTATCATCATACCACCTAATGGTGCCACAGTAACTCTAGCATCTTCTCCATGAAAGTTGAATGCATCATTTAAGGCTTCTTCAATAGAACTGGCATAATTTAGACCAAGCTCCACAGCCTCTTCCCTACTATAATTGTCTGAAACAAGAATAATCCTATTTCTCTTCAAAACCTTAGAATAGCAGTAGTCGAATGCGCCAGCAGACGCTTCAACAACACCCTCCCTTATCTGTTTAATAAGGTCCTCTGGCTCAATATAAGCTAATTCTCTGAAGGCCAGGCGTTCAAAACGTGTTCCAGGCCCATCGGTGCATGGTGTAACAAACACTATTGTTCCACCCTCCTTAACTAAGGGTATTGCAGAATATAGTGAGAAGGTTGCGTGGCCGAATGTTGCGTCTCGAGGACAGGAGCCTAGGACAAGTATATCCGCCTGCTCACTAACTTTAACCCCATAAATTTTTTCATACTCTCTAACACATTCCCTATGTGCTCTAACAAAATTTCCACAGAATACTTTAACAATATTTTTTCTCTCGTCCAAAATTAAGTTTATGCTAAAATTTAATCCAACCTTTCCAGCCACTTCCTCCATGTCCTCTCTTATAGGGTTCCCGTCAACAGCGCCAACCTTAACTCTTGGATCATCAACCAAACTATGATTATAGTTTATGGTCTCTCTTCCAGATACACCTGGCAAGATAATTTTTGCTCCACCACCATATCCTGCAAGAGGATGTGGGATTACTGTTCCAATAGAAATTTTCACATCAGCTTCTAAGAGGTTCCTGTTAACCCATATTGGTGTACCTCTAGATGTTTTACCTAGATAAGCTAGGTTTCTATCACAGTCGTGTACGCTTACAGAATATTTTTTAAATGTATCTTTTCCAAGCTTATATTGAAGCTCGATTTTCGTCGGCTTTCTATGTGTTCCTCTAGCAACGATAAAAGATATGTTTTCATCTCTGACTCCAGCCTCTTTAATCTCTTTTAATACAAATTTTATAACCTTGTAGGCTGGTGTCGGCCTTGTCCAATCATCGACCAAAATTATTGCCTTTGAACTACTGTCACAAATTTTACTTAATCTCTCACACCCAATAGGGTTCGCTAAAGCTCTCTCAATCTCATTATCTTCTTCATTTGGTTCAAGATGCTTTAGTAGAGGATGTTGAATGTAAGCTAACAGATTTTCCTGAAAAATTTTAAATATTTTAAAAGATTCTGAATATGGAATCTTAAGCTCCACCTTCTCCATACTAGAATACCATTTTATAGAAATAATGTATTTAAGATTTTGGGCATAAAATTGTGCATGTGAGATTATTTAAAAATTTAAATTTTTATTATAAGAAACCTTTTCTGGCTATGAAGAGAAGAGGGTCGGGGAAAGAGGATGACCTTGACTTACCTGTCTGAGCCTCAAAAAACTTTATTTCACTAACACAAAAGATGTTCCATCACATGAAACATTCTTATCGTTTAAATGATGTAATCCTTCTCTGCATGTGCTAAATGTTAATCCTTTACCTTTAACCTTCTCCCTAACCTTAGAAAGTATCCTTTCCCTATAATCTTTTGGCGCATAGTATGCGCCGTGAATTTTTTCACCTAACTTAAAATACAGTTCTCTAAAATTTTTGGACAGGTTAGGGAACTTGGAAATCATGCGGTTAAAGTTATCCCACTTAACCTTATAGGTTGATGAAACAATATGTTTTGCTCCAGCATCAGCCGCAGCCTCTACAACATCCCCTATACCCCTATCATCGTCTGTAAGAAATGGGATTATTGGATCCAATCTAACAACCACAGGAACCCCTTTGCCAGAAAGTTCTGTCACAGCCTTAATCCTCTTTAATGGGGAAGGCGCCATGGGCTCAAGCTTTTTCGCAAGGTCCTCGTTTAAGGTTGTTATGGTGATGGACACTACACTCTTTCCCTCAGCCAACAAGTCCACATCTCTTGTAACAAGATCTGATTTTGTGACTATTTCAACAGTATATGATCCAATCAACATTTCAATAACCTTTCTCGTTAACATTAGCTCCCTTTCTTGAGGAATATAGGGGTCACTGCTACTCGAAATATTTATAATACTATTTCTAGGAATACGTCTAATATCTTTCACAATATGTTCTAGCAACCTATCCTTTTTTCTTGGATTAAAAAAGTCTCTAACATAAGATGACGCATAACAGTACAGGCATAAATGAGAGCATCCAGTGTATGGGTTAACAGTATACTTGAATGGGCATGTACATAAACTTGCATTCTTCCAGGGGTCAAAGGGCTTAATTATCCTATAATACATTCGAAACACCCAAACATATTTCCTTAACAAACCCCTTTTTATCCATTTGTAAATTTTTGAGAGAAAATGTTAAAAAGGCAGTGGAGCAAAATATTATAATAAGATGGCCAGTATAATAGTAGTTTATGAGGGAGAAAGTACAAGAAAGGGAGTGTATGAGCTAAGTGACCTAGGAATTTTTGAGGAAACAGGTTTCAGAGGAATAATTAAGGGTGAAGTAGAAAATTTAGAAAAATTTTTGAGAGAGCTTGAAAAAAGAGTCCAGACCACGTTTTTACCAGTAAGTAGGGTCGTCCCAATAGAGGAATGGTTCTACTTTTCTCCAGAAAATTTCTTGGATATAGTGAAAGAGAGGATAGCAAAATACTTGGATAGGATTAAAGTGAACGAAACATTCTGTGTTAGAGTGGAACGCAGGGGTATGAAGGGTGTGCTATCAAGCAAGGACTTGGAAAGAGAAATTGGATCACACATCTACAGCATTTTAAGAGAAAGAGATGGTGTCGAGCATAAAGTTGACCTCAAAGACCCGGACAAGATGCTTGTAGTCGAAACAATAGGCAACATTGCTGGCATAACATTAATATCCAAAGAAGACAGAAAAACTTTTCCATTAATAAAAATAAAATAGAATCTCAAACTTTCAAACCATAATATGATTCCTAATGCTATAGGCGGCCACAACTATGTCATTGAAACTTTCTTCCTAATTATACCCGTGAACTACCCACGTCTGAATGGCGTGGGCTTCTCACTTCCTCGGCTGAACTTGCTTATCCTCTTATGGATAAGTA
>JBMFNX010000028.1:0-20158 GCA_049969935.1 Nitrososphaeria archaeon | reverse complement strand
AGACATAAGCAAAAATCAAACAAGACAAAACCCATAAACAAAAAACATTAGACCAACAGGTAAAAAATTATCGTGACAACATCCGTAAAAAATTTAGTAAAACTTAAATATACATATTTTTTGCGCTCTATGTGCCTTCTTGGGTTCTTGGCTCACCCGATAAGGGGTCCAAAAACTTGGATCCTTTATCGGGAAAATGGTTTTGAAAATATCTTTTTAACGCCTCCAGCGACCCACTTTTTGGCATAATTATAGTACCTTCACTTCTATCACCATATTCCTCATATTCTCCTATCAAGTATATTATTCCAACTAAAGCTGCTGTAACAGCATCAAGTTCATCAGGGCCCATTTTCTCAAACTCCCCTTTAAGCCCAACATTCTTAAGGCTCTTTCTCAATTCCTCCAAATCCTTGCCTTTCCTCGGAAACTTCCATACATCTTGGGCTCCTCCCGGATAAACTTCTATAACCTCGAAACCTTTCTCTTCAAGAACTCCTTTTAATCTAATTCCACGTTCAGTGAGTTTTCTCATAGGCCCTAATGTTAGAGGAAAAAATCTTATCTTCCTACGTAAAAGTTCTCTATCACATTCTCTCAAGTGCGGTCCACTCTTGTTCCCTAAGCTTTTCCTACCCTTAGGTAAAGTAAGTGGTGCATCGACTGCAACTACTCTTGCATCAAATGAAATAATCTTGTCCAAGATTTCTTCATCAGAATAAAGGGTGAACGTTTCAACATTCAGCCCATGAATTAAGCATAATCCACTTTCCCTTTTACTGGAACCTGACAAATCTAAACCGATGGCACGCACAGAGGTTCACCTGTAAAAGTAAAATAATAAATTGTTCTTAATATATTCTTTTATTGACATCTTTCTGGCAAGAAATTCTTAAAACTTGAATTCAATATTGTTTTCTCACAAAAGGTTTAAATAATATAGAATAAATATAAACGTCTATGTCTAGAAAAAGTGATGATGAAGTGTTACAGGTGCTGAAGGAGATAAAAGCATTACTTGAACCAAAACCCCCACCACCTCCCCCATCCCCTCCTAAGGGTCTCTGGAACGAATTTATGGACTTTATATCCAAATACAAGGTTCTAGGGATGGCGGTAGCCTTCATTATGGGCATATATTTAGGCGGCCTCGTCCAAGCACTAGTTAAGGACTTACTTATGCCATTGATAGGAATCTTATTACCTGGAATAGGTAACCTTGCCACATTTAAGATTCCAGTACCGCCTACAGCATTAGATGCTCAGGGAAATCCTCTTGACCCTGACTGGAAAGGCCAACTTTTCGGTGTCGGCGACTTCCTAGTTGCTCTAATAACCTTCATTATTGTCGCATTCGTTATCTTTCTAATAGTTAAAGTTACTAAAAAGTGGGGTATAGAATAGTATCCATCCTTTTTTTTAAACTGAATAGAATATTTTGAATACGCCTATGCCTTCTTCTATTCTATCAATTTTAATTTTTCCAACCTCTTTAGTATTAGAAACATGTGTTCCTCCACAGGGCATAGCGTTTACATCTTCAATTTCCACTATCCTGTAAACTTCTAGATCAGGTACTCTTTCCAAGTTTGGTGCATTAAAAATAAACCTATTAATCATATCCTTCTGAACATAGTATACTTTAATATTCCTCCCTTCACTCACTATATTATTTGCTACTTCAACAATTTTGTTTACATCAAGGTTTTTTGAAAAATTTCCCTCATATTCTATGAAAGAGTTTGGCCCATGGTTCGCTGAAACCGTGGTAATAGGTGCACCGTATACCTTCAATAGTGCAAAATCAAGTATATGGCCGGCAGTATGAGCTTTCATGTTATAAAATCTCTCAGGCCAACTCAACTCACACTTAACAGTCTCGTTTTCAACAAAGTTTCCCTCAACCTTCCCCCAATGAACTATAACATTCCCCTTTTCCATAACCTTTCTAACATACATTTTACCCAATTTTCCAACGATAAGGCCGACATCGCTCGGCTGTCCCCCACCTTGGGGATGAAATATCGTTTTATCCAAGACAAGGTACCCCTTGTTTCCTTCACGAATGAACTTAACAGTGTTTGATTCACAAACTTTTGAATAGGGTTCATCATAAAAAATCTTTATTGTAGGCTTTAAAGAAGCAAGGAGACTTAAATCCATTATTCCCCGCAAAAATAAAGAAATAGTATCTTAATTAAATTTTAAACAAAATTGCAGTTAGAGGATGTTGGCTATAAATGGTTTGTTTCAATAAATTTTAAACTAATTTCGCTTCCATTTACTATAGATTCTGGTATAAGCCCAAAAGCCCTTATCACAAACGTTGGAAGTACACTAGTCAACATTCCACTACTATCTTCCACCCTAACATAGAGTAATATTCCGTTACAATTTTTATTTAAATATAATTCAAATTTTTTGATTAAAAGATAAAAATATTTTTATTTTATCTTCTATTAAATGTTCTAATTTAACATTGCCAAGTTTAACATTATTTGATACCCTTAATTAATATTGCTGGACACACTCTTATAACACCCTCCAATTCTTCAATTTTTCTATGTACTTCCTCTAATCTATCCATCTTATCTGTAACAATTTCAACCAAAATCATATGATCCCCGCTTGTTAGCATTATCGTCTTAATTTCATCTAAGACTTTTAGCTTTTCTATAGCTTTCCAAAGCTTCTCTGGTTCCACGTCAACACCCGTTATTGACGCCACCAACTCAGCCTTCTGATAGTCTATTACTGTCCTATACCCTAATATTATTCCTGAAGCCTCCAGCTTTCTCAGCCTTTTTCTTATGGCCGCCTCTGTTAGGTTAAGTTTTCTTGCTAAATTTGATTTAGATATTCTAGCGTTTTTCAGTAGCTCCTCTATTATTATTTTGTCTAAATCGTCCATGGTTTGGGTTTCGAACCAAATGTTTATAAACTTTTACCACAATATCATGTTTGGTGAAAAAATTGTCCGAAATCGGAATACCGCTTTTAGGGGACACATTTCCAGAAATGAAGGTTCAGACGACTCATGGTTTAATTGAGCTTCCGAAGGCATTTGCGGGAAAATGGTTCATCCTATTCAGCCATCCAGCCGACTTTACTCCAGTCTGTACAACAGAATTTGTTGCCTTCCAAAAAAGGTATGGCATGTTCAGGTCCTTGAATTGTGAGCTGATCGGGTTAAGCGTTGACCAAGTCTTTTCACACATTAAATGGGAGGAATGGATAAAAGAGGAGCTTGGTGTCGAAATAGAATTTCCAATCATCGCTGACACTGGTGAAGTTGCAAAGAAGCTTGGTCTAATACATCCTGGAAAGGGTACGAACACTGTTAGAGCTGTTTTTGTAGTTGATCCTGAAGCGAAGGTTAGAGTTATCCTATACTATCCACAGGAACTTGGCAGGAACATGGAGGAAATTTTAAGGATTGTTGAAGCTCTACAGGTGTCCGATAAATATAATGTAGCAATGCCTGCAAACTGGCCAAATAACGAGCTTTTAGGGGACAAGGTTATAGTTCCCCCACCAAAGGATGTGAAGACAGCCAAGGAAAGAATTGAAAGGTCAAAGGCTGGACAGCTTGAATGCTTCGACTGGTGGCTTTGCTATAAGAAGCTTGAAAAATAGCTCCACCTCCAATTTTTTATTCATATCTTAATGCCTTTATTGGTTCCATCTTTGAAGCCCTCCAAGCCGGATAAAGGCCTGAAAGCACGCTTACGGAAACGGTGGTTATCAAAGCTATTCCAAAAACATCTAACGTTATTATGGGCGTGTAGGAGAAGGAGGCTGTCGCACCCTGCATTCCAGCCCCTCTAACTTGAAAAACGTCTGGATTGACGCTCTCCTCGGCTGAAGCCAGGGAGATTCTTGCACACAGCCACTTCAACGCTTAGGAGCACATTCGTTTCAGCGTTCGCCCTCTCATTGTTCAGCGGCTGTCTGCAAAGGGCTGTGCCACCAGCCCGTTATCCCTCCATGAGGGACTTGGGATTATGTTCTATCTCTCTATGCTGGAGCCTAATGTCAAATTCAGTCCGGAGCCTTATTCCAGCATTTGGACATCCAAACCACATTCGGGACGACTCGCCCAAAACTTTATCGTTAAACGCATACTTAAACACTTCGACAATTCATCCCAGAGCTAAAGCTCTAGGCTTTCTTGTCAAGTTTTTGTAACCTGACTTGATAAAAATGGGAAGGTCGCTGAAAGGCTTTTGATGGCTGTGTCGCCAGTGTTTGTTAAAAGTATCTCTATATCGTTTAATTTTCCAGACACTAAAGTTGTTGGATCTACTTTTATAGAAATTGGTGACAGCTTTGCTGTAGTATTCAAAAGAAAGGTTATTTAACATAGTTAACTTCACTTTACCTTTCTTCTTTGCGTTAAAGCTTCAAAGAATGCAGGAAATAGTGAAACAGCTATGATCAAATAGATGATTAATGTTAGGTTATCCTTAACAAACTGGAGGTTGCCGAAAAAGTATCCGCTGAAAAGGAACAAGGTTACCCAAAAAATTCCTCCCACAACATTATATACAATAAATTTTCTATAACTCATTTTACCAATGCCTGCAACAAATGGTGCGAAAGTTCTAATTATTGGAATAAATCTTGCTAGAACAATAGTTTTTCCACCATGTTTCTCATAAAATGCGTGAGCTCTTTCTAAATGTCTTTTATTAAAAAGACGACTGTTTTCTTTTGTAAAAACTTTTGGGCCGACAAAGTTTCCTATCCAATAGTTTACAGTATCTCCTAAAATGGCTGCGGAAACAAATAGGAAATAAAGTAATTCGACTACAAACAGTCCTTTTGAGGCAAAGGTTCCTGACAAGAATATTAGCGAGTCTCCTGGCAGAAATGGGAACATTACCAAGCCTGTCTCACAAAATACTATAACAAAAAGTATCATGTACGCCCAAACTCCAAACTCTTGAATTATTAGGGTTAAACCTTGGTCCAAGTTTAACAGAAAATCTATTATGTCTGTTATATGAATCAATTTTTTAATCGTATAAGCTCTTTAGACCTGCCCATATAATCTTTTTTAAACGAAAGCATGTTAACGCTATTGTATTCTCTCAAACTTTTAATATTTAAATATGGTTTATGCCAAAATTTGTTTATGAAAGATGCATTAAAAGGGCGGTTTCAAAGCTTCTGGGAAGATGAAGTCATTTCCTCGTCAATATATGCTGATGTTGCCAAAAAGGTTAAAGCCCAGTCTTCTCTCTTTAACTCGCTTTCAGAAATTGAAAGGTCTCATGCCGTCCTTTGGGCGAATCTTTTAAAAAACTTTTATGGTGCAGAACCTAAATCCTCAATAGTTTTAAGGCTTAAAGCTTGTTTTATGAAATTCTTGATTCATGTGATAGGCTTTAAACTTACCCTAAAAATGTTTGAATTAAATGAAATGAAGGCTGTAAAAGAATATTATCAGTTGCTTTCAAATCCAAGCTTGGCAGGGTATAGGAACGAAATTTTAGCACTTGTTAAGGATGAAATGTTTCATGAAATTGAATTTTTGAAGCAGACTATTGGTTACAAGAGGGAGATAGAGGGTTTAAAGGATGCGCTTTATGGGTTGCTTGATGCACTTGTTGAAATTGAAGCCGCTGTCATAGGTATCGCGTCACTTTTACCGAACCCAATTATAATAGGTTTAGCTGGTTTAATTTCCGCAATCTCTGGAACATTTTCAATGACTACAGGAGCGTATGTTTCATCAAAGTCTGAGAAAATAATCTATAATAGTAAACTTGAGGAGATTGAGATAAGAAGTAATATTGAAAGGGATAGCGTTTCTGAAGAAGTTATAGAAGACATCAAATCTTCGACATCAAATGAAAGTGTTCTTGAAAAGCTTACTCAACTTCTAAAGCATGATGAAGGTTTAGCGAAAAAATTTTACATACTTTCAAAGATAGGTTCTCCTGAAGTAGCTTTAGAAGATCCTATGGTTGCTGCAAAAAATGCTGCCATCTTCTATTTTCTGGGCGCTCTTGCACCGATTGTTCCATTCTTTTTAGGACTTTCTGGCTTCCATGCGATCATACTATCTATAACATTTACCATAATAATATTGTCTATAGCGTCAGCATTTGTAGCCGTAGTATCAGGCACTAGTATAAAAAGGAAGGCTATGGAAACAATCTCGATAACACTTCTTGCAACACTGTTAACCTACATTATAGGAACTTTGGCAAAAAGCCTGTTAGGAATCGAAATTTAGCCTATTGCACCAAAACTTGTGTTAACAAAATTTTTTATCCGCCTAAAATCTTCTTCAATCTGAGCCTTCAACTGTGGATTATATAAGGCTGCCGCAGGATGTAATGTGGGCATAATATTCAATAGGCTTTCAAAGAGAAATAAGCTGAATATTTTTCCCCTAACTTCAGTTATCCCCCTAATTTTCATTCCAGCTTTACCCAAAAGATATCCTGTCGAATGTCTTCCTAAAGTTACAACAATTTTTGGTTTAATCAATCTAATCTGCCTATCAAGATAAGATGAGCATGCATCAATTTCATCCGGACTAGGATCCCTGTTTTCAGGAGGCCTACATTTGACAACATTTGTGATGAAAACAGAGGGT
The DNA here is from genome assembly GCA_049969935.1 of Nitrososphaeria archaeon. Lineage (GTDB taxonomy): Archaea > Thermoproteota > Nitrososphaeria > JACIWG01 > JACIWG01 > JACIWG01. The sequence goes on along the minus strand of JBMFNX010000028.1, from coordinate 13,548 downwards.
CTCGGTAGCCCAAGCACGTTCTCTATCAATTCGGTAAGAAGCTTTCCTGCAGCGCCAACAAACGGTCTACCCTGAACATCTTCATAGTAGCCTGGCGCTTCTCCAACAAACATTATTGTAGCTTTAGAGTTTCCTTCACCGGGCACAGCATTTTTCCTAAATTGGTGAAGTGGACACTTTATACACCTTCTGACTTCTTCAGCAACCACATCTATTCCATTATACATTATGTTCGCCAAATAGAACCATAAATGTTACCATTTATTACATTTTCTCTGGAACAATCTTGAACCTACTATTCAAGACATATAATGTTATATTTGTAAGCTTTCCAGAGAAGAGTGAAAGGAATATTGCGCCAACAACATCTGTAACATAATGTGCTCCAAGAACAATTCTACTTAAAGAAATTAATGTAACCATAACCAATAACAGTGTTCTCCCAATATTTGTTGAGTCTAAAATAATAGAATATGCACCAAATGACCTTGAAACATGTCCTGAAGGGAAAGAGAAATCGTTTTCGTCCGCATATGATATTATATTCGCAGAATACATGTATGGTCTTTCGCGTCTAAAAAGTTCCTTTAAAAAATATGTAGAAATTGTAACAATTGCTAAAAAAACTAGTAATCCAATCTCCCTATCCATGCTCTTACTTTTATAATATGAGTAAACAAAATACGATAATGAGATGATGAGCAAAAACCTGAGGTCACCTAAATAAGAAAATATTACAAAAATTTGTACGGGTAAAACATGGGCTAAAATATCTTGAACTTCTAAGACAAGGGAACATTCAATAGCATTTAAATGGAATATTTCTACAAGCAATCCCAATAATATGACTGCTAAAAAATAGTAGAAACTCGACATAACATCTTTTCTCAAACCATTTTCCTTCAACATTTTCACCAAACTATCACGTGCTCATGAAGTAGATGAAAGCCATAATATAAGCCTTTAAACATCCAATTTTATTCATGTCAAAACAAAATATTAAATTAGTGAAGAATATATTTCAATTGTTTCTTCAGCAACCTTTCTCCATGTAAAATATTGTTGCACCCTCTTTCTACCATTTTCACCCCAAACCTTTGCTCTTCCAGGATCCTTTAAAACTTCCTTCACACCCCAAGCGATATCAGCTGGATCCTCGCCATTAACATGTATACCATTCTGTTCTGGCCCGGAGGCGATAACCTGTTCCCTGAAGCCTACAACTCCACGTGCACCTACAACAACAGGCTTTTTCATCGCCATAGCCTCTAAGCTAACTATACCGAATGGCTCATATACGGAAGGAAATACGCAAACGTCTGCGGCAGCATAATGTAGTATCCTCTCATTTTCTGGAACAAACTCGAAATTACATATCACATTATCTTTTACCCCCAATCTTCCAGCTGTCTCTATAATGTCCTTTTCCTCTTCACCCTTGCCCAATATTATCAATTTAGCCTTAGGATATTCACTTAATATAAGCGGCATGGCTTGAACAAGATTCCTTACCCCCTTAACCCATGTTAGGCGGCCTAAAAATAGAATCATGTGACCATCTTCGCTTACACCATACTTTTCCCTTAACCTTCTAACATCTTCCGGATTACATTTTTCAGGATCATATCTTTCAGGATCAACACCATTCCATACAACACTAATTTTTGGTGCGCTCCAACCATGCCTTATCAGGTCATCTCTCATAGCATAGCTTACCGTAATAATGTGGTCTGCTGCCTCCGCCATGGAATGTTCAAGGTATGCTACGACATTGGACCCTTGGCCACCGCTTCTACCCCACTCTGTACTGTGGACGTGGAAGACTACTGGAATTTTTGTCTCATTCTTTATTGTCATGCCAGCAATACAGCTTAACCAGTCGTGAACGCATACAACATCATAATTTATACCATCTTTTCTTATAAGTTGGTTAATAAACTTGGTAGCACTAAGTATATTATATATGAATATATCATTAAAGAATCTGATATTTGTTCCCCATCTCCTTAAATCTTCTGTTACAATAAATGGGAAAACATTGCTTGCGTCTGCTATAAGTGGACGATGTACTTCCACACCCTTTACAATCTCTCTTGTCTTCAAATTGCCGGGGTTAAGTGTGAAAACGGTTACGTCATGGCCTAGTTCAACAAACTCTCTAGTTATATATTCAGCGTATGTTCCAAGTCCTCCAACAAGCCTAGGTGGATACTCCCAAACAAAGAATCCTATTCTCAACGCAGATCATACTATAATAAAATTATTCTTGTATAAATTTTTTTCTCAAAACTTTTATACCAGATTATATGGGGCCCAGCATATAGTATAAGGTGTTATATTTGGAGACGGCTGTTGACGTAAGTGATGTTGTTAAGATTTTTAATGGAAACTTCAGGGCCCTTGATGGTGTAAACTTGAAGGTTGAATCTGGATGCATTTTTGCTCTTTTAGGCCCTAATGGTGCAGGTAAAACTACTCTCATGAGGATCTTGACGACACAGATTGCCCCATCTTCGGGTTCAGCCTACGTTTTCGGCCTAGACACTGTAAGAGACGGGTCCCAGATTAGGAAGCTTGTCAGCTATGTCCCACAAGAAATGAGCGTATGGACCGACATAAGCGGATACGAAAATCTTCTCATTTACTCGAAAATTTATGGGATTCCAGCTGAAAAAAGAAATGATGCCATTAACGAGGTTTTAGAAAGCATGGGCTTGAATGAAGTCTCTAATAGGCTTGTTAAAACATATTCGGGAGGCATGATTAGAAGGCTTGAAATAGCGTGCGCGCTTCTGATCAGGCCAAAAATATTATTCTTGGACGAGCCGACCATAGGACTTGACCCTTCAGCTAGAAAGATTGTGTGGGAAAAGTTAAAGATGTTTAAAAGAGAATATGGTGCAACCATATTCTTTAACACACACTACATGGATGAGGCTGAACTTTATTCTGATAAGATTGCGATAATTAATAGGGGAAAGATTGTTACTCTAGGAACCGCTGAAGAGCTTAAACATTCTGTTGGAGGTGAAATACTGTATTTTAATTTGGAAGAAAATGGGTTAGACGATAAAGTTTTAAATGAACTAAAAACGGTTAACGGTGTAAAAGATGTTATTATCTCAAATTCTGAAGTCACATTTGTGGTTGATGATGCTGGAACAATTTTACCAAATCTAATGACCTATTTTAATGAAAGAAACATTACTGTTAAAAGGGTGTCTATAACTAAGCCTACATTAGATGATGTTTTCCTAAAATATGCTGGAACAAGACTTGATGCCATGGGAAGATTAAGTGAAGTGACACATGTTAGGAGAATGATTAGGAGGGGATAGGTTTGAAAGAATTTTTTAGAACCTTTTCTGCCATGATAGAGCTTGAGCTTAGAAGGCTTAAGCATGATAGGACTGAAATATATTCCAGAGCTGTACAGCCAATACTTTGGCTTGTCGTCTACGGTCCAATAATGGGAAGTGTTAGAGCAATTCCAACCGGAAACATACCCTACACCGATTTCATAACACCAGGTGTACTAATTCAAAGTACAACCTTCATCTCAATCTTTTACGGTTTAACAATTGTTTGGGAGAGAGAGTCAGGTATACTGAAGAAGCTTCTTGTAACTCCCGCCCCACACTATGCTACAGTTATAGGCAGATCTATGGCTTCAGGTATAAGAGCCATATTCCAGGCACTCATTATAGTTCCAGTGGCATTGATTATAGGTGTAAAATTTCTGCCAAACCCACTATATTTTATTCTAGCATTCCTGATAATCTTTTTTTCTAGTGGAGGGTTTGCGGCTATCTCCATACTTGTAGCCTCCTTTATGAAGACGAGGGAAAGGTTTATGGGAATAGGGCAGGCTATAACTATGCCCCTATTCTTTGCAAGCAATGCACTTTATCCGGTAAAGATGATGCCTTTAGCCCTACAATATTTTGCTAACGTTAATCCTATGAGCTATGTTGTGGACGCTGTACGTTCTCTAATGATAAGTGGCGATTTAAGCAATTTATGGCTTGACATTCTAGCCATCACAATATTTGACGCAACAGTATTCCTGCTTGCCTCTCTAAGTTTTAAAAAGATTATAGAGTAATATAATTAGGTGCTATAAAAGGGGTAATAATCTAATGCTTGACTCCCCTTACTACACCATATATTTCCTCCAAGTATCGTAAAACAAGTATCCTGTAAAAGCTTTCAAGCTTCATCACATTACCATAGTAGTCTTCAACTTTAGCAATCCTTGCACTAGCACCATTTTTACCTGCTTCTCCAACTTCTGAAAGAAACTTATTAATATCCAAAACTTCGCCATCAATAAATGCTTCAACATTTTTCTCTCCATCTTTTACGTAAAGTCCCTTTAGATTACATGATTCAGCCTTCTCTAAAAGGAAAGTTTTATACAAAATACCATTTACCTTTTCACCTTCTAAAACAATCTTCTTTTTCATGCAAAAATCTTATCAGTACCAATATTTAAATTATAAATAAGCTTTTTATTCGCAAAACTTTAATTCTCGAGTTTAGCAATCTCTATTCGTGAGAATCTTTGAATAATATCTTTGTCGCTATAACAGATTCAGATTATCCAGACACGAAGGTGGAAGCCGAGGTTCTAGAAAAGATTGGAGCTAAGGTTGAAAGGTTTAATTCGAAAAATGATGATGATGTTATAAGGTTTGCAAAGGATGCTGACGCCCTACTAAACCAGTACGCGCCTATCACCGAAAAGGTTTTCCATTCTCTTGACAGGCTAAAGATTGTTGTAAGATATGGTGTTGGGATAGATAATATTGATGTTGAAGCAGCTACAAGGTCTGGCGTGCTAGTATGTAATGTGATATACGACATTACTGATGTAGCTGACCATACAATAGCATTACTTTTAGCTTCATGGAGACGTATTAAGAATATAGACTATCATGTTTTTGAAGGCAAATGGGATTGGAAACTTTTAGGAAGCTTGCCAAGATTTTCTGGTTCAACAGTAGGCGTCATAGGTTATGGGAAGATCGGTAAGCTTGTCGCCAAAAGATTGAAGGGTTTCGATGTAAGAGTTCTCGTATACGATCCCTATGTTAAAGATGAAGAAATTGTAAAAGACGGTTTTACTCCAAAAGATTTTGAAGGGCTTTTGAAGGAATCTGATGCAATAACATTACATGTTCCATTAACGAAAGAAACATTCCATCTTTTGAATGAGAAAAGTATTTCGATGATGAAGGACGGTGCAATAGTAGTCAATACCTGCAGAGGGAAGGTTGTTGACACAAAATCTTTGATAAAGGCGCTGAAAATTGGGAAAATATCTTATGCTGGTCTTGATGTGCTGGAAGAGGAGCCGCCCTCAAAAGAACTTTTAAATGAATTAAAGGAATGCAAAAATATAATCTTGACACCCCATACTGCATGGTACAGCAATAGTTCCTTGCATGAGGTAAGATATAAGGCTGCGCTTCAAGTAGTGCAGTTGTTTGAAGGCAAAATACCACAACATTTAGTAAACAGAAGCGTTCTTGAAAACGCTAGATGTAAGAATATGCTAAAAATTTAATAGAAATTTTTCCTTTACCAAAATCCTTTCATACATGCTTAATAAGGTTAATGAAAAGATTATAACCGGAATATTTTTTAGATTATGTTAGGGGAAGGTTAAGGTTGAAGGATGATGCTTGACCTAAAACATAAGAGAACAAGGGCTCCTATAGAAATTAGTAGTGGACTAAACCAAACTATAAGAACTATTGTAGAATATTATAACAGTGGTCTACCAGTAAAGGAGATCGCGGAAAAAATGGGATACTCTGTTAATACTGTTGAAGCATACCTTTATAGGGCCCGGCATCCTGAGAAGGTTAGGGAAGAAAATTTGAAGAGAATGGAAAAGTTTTGGCAAAAGAATTTTGAAAAAAGGTTCAAACCAAGTCTAACATTCAACATTCCTGGAACAGGAAGAAGAAGTGAATGCAGAATCTGGCTTCTAGACATTTTCGCGAACAAAAAATTGCAAAATAGAAAATTATACTTTAACACGCCTGAAGAAAGAATTAATTTCCTAATACAACTCTTTAACGGCCAAAACATTGAAGGCCGTAGAAAGGCTATACTCACAATGTGGCTTAAAGACAACTTTCTCACACAAGAAGAAATAGAAAAATTCTACAGTCAAGTCAGCATGGTATATAAGTAGAAAATCTCTAACTAGAATTTTATTATAATAGTATAGTTTAGTTTATGTTAAAACCGATTCTTTTGTAACTAAAAATATTTTATATCCTCCAAATTTGTATGTGTATATGATGAAAGATGGTTAGAATGAGGTTTGCTGTCATTCTCCCATTTGGCGACATTTATGATACAAAGAATCTACTTCTTGTTAAACAATTGGGCTGCACCGATGTTATAGGCCACGGCCCACCTACACCAAAGGATTCACAGGTTTGGGAATATGGCGACCTACTTCAGATAAAAAGGCATGTAGAAAGTTACGGACTAAGGCTTGAAGTCCTTGAAGATGGTCCACCAATAGAGAAAATCGTGTACAAGCTTCCAGGCTGGGAGCAGCAGCTTGAAGACTTCTGCAAATCTTTAGAAAATATTGGCAGGGCTGGAATAAAGGTGATAAAGCCTCAGCATATGCCACCAGTACCAAACATGATATGGAGGACAGAAGTCGACAAGCCTACAAGAGGAGGCGCAACCTCAACAGCATTCGATTACGATCTCGTAAAAGAAATACCTCCAACAGTAAAATTTGGCCCATACAAGGAAGAAGACATATGGAAAAACATCGAAACATTCCTAAAAAATGTTATACCAACAGCAGAAGCCTCAAACGTAGTAATAACATTTCATCCAGATGATCCACCAATATCACCAATACAAGGCTTCCCCAGAATATTGAGAAGCGTTGAAGCCTTCGACAAACTATTCGAACTAGTTCCAAGCAAAAACCTTGGAATATGCTTCTGCCAAGGCTGCTTCGCAGAAATGGGAGAAAACGTACTAAATGCAATAAGACACTTTGGAAGAAATGGGAAAATATTCTTCGCCCACTTCAGAAACGTTAAAGGAACAGTTTACGAAAAAGGAGGCTTCCAAGAAATATTCCACGATGACCCAACAGGAAACATAGACATGTTCGAGGCAATGAAAGCATACTATGAAGTGGGCTTCGAAGGCCCAATGAGACCAGACCATGCACCAAAGACAATAGCCGACGAAGCCTATGGGGGGAAACCAGGATACTATATGATAGGAAAAATACTTGCACTAGGATACATGAAAGGGCTGGCGGAAAGCATAGAAAAAATAGGCTACTAATTTTTCTTAAATTTTTTGTAGAAAAACTTTTATAACAATGTTATAGAAAAAGTGTTGGTGGAAATTCTGCCGTTGTTACCAATGGAGCTTAATGAAGAAGAGTTTGAAAGATATTCACGTCAAATAATCTTAAAATATATTGGATATGAGGGCCAGTTAAAGATCAAGAATTCTAAAGCATGTGTTGCCGGTTTAGGCGGTCTCGGATCTATTATAGCGTTCCAGCTCACAGCCATAGGATTTGGACACGTTAGGCTAGTTGACAGGGATGTAGTTGAAAGGTCGAATCTTCATAGGCAATACCTTTATGATGTTGACTCCATAGGTCTTCCAAAGGTTGAAGTAGCCTATGAGAAATTGAAGAAGTTGAATCCTAATGTTAAATTGGAACCTTTCCCCGTTTCAGTGAACGAGTTCTCCGCTGGAGAGGTTCTCAAGGATGTTGACCTTGTAATAGATGGCTTTGACCGAATTTCTCCAAGATATGCAGTAAATAGGGCTTGTGTTAGGCTTGGTATTCCATATATATTCGGCGCCGCCTTAGAAACATACGGTAACGTTTCCACAATAATACCTGGAAAGACGCCATGTCTAGAGTGCATTTTCCCGAACCTGGATGATAGAAGATTGCCAACATGTTCTACTGTAGGTGTTCATCCTTCCCTTCTTTCAATAATAGCTAGTATAGAGGTTTCTGAAGCTGTAAACTTGGTTTTAGGCTCTCCGAAGCTTGCAGGAAAACTCCTATACTTTGACCTATCCGATTATACAATAGTTGATGTAAATGTTTCTAGAGTAAGTAACTGTCCAGTATGTAGTGGTCACACCCGAAAAATTGTATTAAATAAAGATGTTATCGTGGAGGAAGTTTGTGGTAGAATGGGCTTACCCACATATATCATTTCGCCTACAACTATTAAGAATCTTGACATCCAGCATGCTAGAGTTAATTTGGAGAACTCAGGTGCAAAAATTGTTGCCAATGGAAAGTTTGGACTGACATTTACTTTAAACGACTTCTATGTCAGTGTTCTTAAAAGCGGGGTGATGGTGATAGTTGGCGCAAAAAGTGTTATTGAAGCAGAAGAATTATATGGGACACTTTCAAAGGATTTTAAAAATGAAATATTGCCATTATAATGTTACTTTGGAATGTGGTTACCATGTTTGATGTTGTTGTCGTACACTATGGAGAATTAGGTTTAAAAGGTAAAAATAGGACCTTTTTCGAAAAGACTTTACAGAAAAAATCTCAGGATTGTTCTGAATTCATTTGATACTATGGTATATAGGCGATATGGTCGCATCATCTGTAGGCCAAAAATAAGAAAGATGGATGAAATCAAAAATGTCCTTGAAAGAGTACCTGGAATAGAATATTTCGCATTTGCTCTACCATCTAACCTAGAACTTGAAGAGTTAAAGAAGCAAGCTGTTGAAATGTTAAAAAAGGAAGTTGATTTTATAACATTCAAGGTTGAAACCAAAAGATCCAACAAAGCCTTTCCATTAACTTCCATTCAAATTAATAGAGAATTGGGAGCGCATATTTCAAAAACGTTAAATAAGAAGGTTTCAATGAAACCAGATTTGACATTATATGTTGAAATTTGTGAAAAGGAAGCCTTCTTATACACTAAAAAGTTTAATGGTGTAGGGGGCCTTCCTACAGGCTCATCAGGAAACGTTGTTTCACTACTTTCTGGCGGAATCGATAGTCCTGTAGCATCCTTTCTAATGATTAAAAGAGGGTGCAACACTATCTTTGTACATTTTCATAATAGGACAATCAATTCTGAACAAGCTCTTTCTAAAATAAGAAAGATTGTTGAAGTTCTCACAAAGTTCCAGGGCAAGTCAAAGTTATATGTGGTTCCCTTTGAAAGGCTTCAGCTAGAAATAATTCGAAATGTGCCTTCGAAATATAGGATGATTGTGTATAGAAGGTTCATGCTAAAGATAGCAAATTATATAGCAGAAAGAGAGAATGCAAAGGCTATAGTTACGGGAGATAATCTTGGCCAGGTTGCATCACAAACAATAGAAAATCTAAACACAATTTATAGGATATCAGCTCTCCCAATATTCTCGCCACTTATAGGATTAAACAAAAGGGAAATCGTAGATTTAGCTAAAAAGATTGGAACATACGAATATTCAATTCTACCATATCAAGACTGTTGCTCCTTTATGATATCACCACATCCTGTTACACGTTCAGATCCAAAAATGATAGAAAGGTTTGAAGAACACATAGCTGTTAGCTTAGATGAATGCGTTAACCAAGCAAAGATAATTGAGTTTAAGTAGTATGCTCTTGTAACAGGATTAGTAAAAAAATTTACTGTCTCAACTGTGAAATAAGTATATCCATTGTTTTGGAATCAAATACTGTAAATTGTTTGGCTAGAATATGTTTTGATGTTCAAAGTTTGTAATGATCCACTAAATATAAAGTTTTTTAGCAGCAAAGCATGATATGAAACTTGGTTAAGTGCTCAGATCATCTGCTTAAAGTTATTACTAGGCTAAAAGTATACTCTGTCTCTAGTATAATGGAATAAAGTTCTCTAAAATGATCTAAAATAGTCGTATCTACTTCAGTTGAATGTACATTGGACACTAACTTGCCATTTTACTGGCTTACATGTTCGGTTAGCAGCAGCATCCATGATGTCCATGTTTTTTTGTAACATAATTGGAGGGTTTCTGTTGGAAACTCTTTAGACACGATTCAGAGCAGAAGTAGTATGTGTTTCCATCGTAATCTAGCTTATATTTGGTCTTTTTTGGATCAACTTCCATGCCGCAGACAAGGTCTCTGGCCATAATCTTATCACCACCTAATTTAATTAACAATGTTATAAAAACCTTTTGTAAAACACAATATTAAAATATAACATTGTTAAATTGTTTTGGGTGAAGAGATTGAAAAGTAAAACAGTTTTACTTGAAGGCCCATTCTGTCAACCATGTATTAGAAAGCTTTTAAAGTATGTGAAGTCAGTTGACGGTGTTGTAGATGCTAAAGTGAATATTGTTGCAGGCTTACTAGTAGTCTATTTTGAGAAAGATATAGATATTTTAAAAGTTAAGGCTGCAGTTGAAGAAGCTGGCTTCAATTTTCTAGGTGTTGGAGGCTGAATTTTATATGGCAAGAGATCCTGTTTGTGGAATGTATGTTGACGAAAGTAAGTCTCCATTTAAAGTTGAAAGAAATGGGATTATATACTATTTTTGTAGCCAAACATGTTTAGATACTTTTCTTAAACCGGAAAAGGAGCTGAGAAATCTAAAGTTCATGACATTATTTTCTTTAACCGTAGGAGGCCTTGTAGCCTTCTTCGAATACGTTTATCCAATAAGCTATATTTTCCCAAACTATCTATGGCTCTTTTTCTTAGCAACTCCTGTACAATTTGTGGCTGGATGGAGATTCTATATGGGTACAATGGATGCGATAAAGTCGAGGCAGGCGAACATGGATAGTTTAATAGCCATCGGGACAACAGCCGCTTGGGTTTACAGTACTATCTACACTTTCCAAACTTTAGGATGGATTCCAACTGTTCTTCCAAAGGTTGCTGGAGGGGGTCCTGAAGTCTACTTTACAGAAGGTGGTTTAATTATAGGTTTCATACTTTTGGGTAAAACGATGGAGCACACTGTTAAAGGAAGAGCGTCTGAGGCAATAAGAAAACTTCTTGAGCTGCAGCCTAAAATGGCTAGAATCTTAGAAGGTGGAAGTGAAAGAGAAGTTCCAGTAGAAGAGGTTAAAGTTGGAGACATAATAGTTGTTCGCCCAGGAGAAAGGGTGCCTGTTGACGGTGTTATAGTTGAAGGATATTCGTCAGTTGACCAATCAGCTATCACAGGCGAAAGTATTCCTGTAGAAAAGAAGGTTGGAGATGAAGTGATAAGCGCTTCAGTGAACATGACCGGTGTTCTAAAAATTAGGGCTACGAAAGTGGGTTCTGACACTACTTTATCTCAGATTGTTAAAATGGTTGAGGAAGCTATAGTTTCTAGGGCGCCAATACAGAGGCTTGCTGACATAATATCATCATATTTTGTTCCAACAGTAGTAGCTGTTGCAGTCTCCTCTTTCTTCTTCTGGTATCTTGTTGTAGGCCTACCATTAGGTCTTTCTCTGACTACAATGATTTCTGTTCTAGTAATAGCCTGTCCCTGTGCTCTAGGAATAGCGACACCATCAGCTATAATGATAGGTGCAAGCAAGGGTGCACAATATGGTATATTGATCAAAAGTGGAGAATATCTTGAAAAAGCGTATAAAGTAAATGTTATCGTTTTCGACAAAACCGGCACCCTTACAAAGGGTAAGCCTTCAGTAACAGACATTATAGCATTCAATGGATTAAATGAAATGGAAGTAATAAAATTTGCTGCTATAGCAGAAAAGAGTTCAGAACATCCACTAGCTGAAGCAGTTCTAAACATTGCAAGAGAATATGGTGTAGACCCATCCTATCCTGAAAGGTTTGAAGTGATTCCGGGAAGGGGGATAAAGGTATTGTATAATGGGCAAGAAATTTTGCTTGGAAACAGAAAACTGATGTTAGAATATGAAATTAACCTGGAACCTGTTGAAGATTCTCTTAGAAGACTGGAGGAAGAGGGTAAGACTGTAATGATATTGGCATTGGACAAAAAAATTTCTGGAATAGTAGCAGTATCCGATACACTGAAAGAGTATAGTGTTGAAACAGTAGGGTTACTTAAGAAGATGGGTATAGATGTTGTAATGTTGACTGGAGACAACAAAAGGACTGCTGAATCTATAGCAGAAAAACTGGGTATAACAAGGGTCTTTGCTGAAGTTCTTCCAGCAGATAAAGTGAATGTTGTAAAAGAATTAAAGAGAGAAGGTTATATTGTTGCAATGGTAGGTGACGGTATAAATGATGCACCAGCTCTAGCAGCAGCTGACGTCGGTATAGCAATAGGCAGTGGCACAGACATTGCAAAAGAAACTGGTGGAATAATACTCATAAAAGATGATATAAGGGATGTTGTAGTTGCCATAGACTTGAGTAGAGCGACAGTTAGAAAGATTAGGCAAAACCTCTTCTGGGCCTTCTTCTACAACATAGCATTGATACCTGTAGCGGCAGGAATCCTTTATCCATTCTTCAAAATACTCTTAAACCCAGTATTTGCAGCTGTAGCAATGGCATCAAGTTCAGTTACAGTCGTATCAAATTCCCTACTATTGAACCGCTATAAGCCAGCATACTAGGACGATAAATATTTTATCAAGTTTTGAGAATAGAAAGTGAAATGTTAACTTCAGGTTCCAAAAGAGATATATGAAACTTTCTTCCACTAAAATAGATCATGTGCTTTGTAGTCTTTGCTGGAAACAGTTTACCAGAAACTCCTGCCTCTATCACTGAAGTCTTAGAAATTTCTTCATCACCGTTCCACGAATAAACCTTTAAAATCGGCGAAAAATAGTCGACAAGAATTGCAGGAACCCTTTTGCAACCCAAACTTTTCAATACATTATACCTGTGGTGGCCGTCAATGATTATATACGTGTTCATGTCTACAGCTACAGCCCTTTTTATAAGGCCGTCCTCTCTTATTTCCTCATAAAGTTCAGCCAATCTTTTCTCATCAACTCTCTCATGTTGTCTTAGCAAACATATGTCTAGAATCTCCACTTTAGCCTTAAGTAATTTAAGTATGTTATGATGGCCCACCAACATCTATAACAATGTTATAGAAAACATATTTAAGCTTTAAAGAATTTGATCGACAAACAAACTTAGGAGAGTTCCTTCTTTGACGAACAAATAATAGATAGTATCGCAAAAAAATTTATTTTAGATGCAAATTTGTTATACTATATCTAGTCGTTTATCTATATTAGTTTAAATTCTGTAAAAAATAACTTCTTTATGCAATTTTAAACTACTATTTCAGAAGCAATTTGTTGATAAAAAATTTTGTCCAATAAACTAAATTCCCCGCTAACAGCTGAAGCAGAGTGTGAAGGATTATGGTGCTAGCGTGAAAACTATTGACTGCAGAGGTTAATATCGGGAGGCTCAATATTTTAGGTTAAAATTCTTCTCGAAAAAATAAATTTTAGACTTTTTCCTTAAACAAACGTATATTTTGTAAACGTATGCTAATGTCCAGTATTCTCATATAATATTCGGCATATATCGCATAAGTTTAGAT
>JBMFNX010000027.1:0-20164 GCA_049969935.1 Nitrososphaeria archaeon | reverse complement strand
TTAGGATAGAGAGGATATTGTTAGATCAATTAGAGCGGACAGAGTTTCAAGATGAAATATATTTTTGACCCTTTCATCTATATTCCAGGCTTTACTATATTTATGGGTGGGATTGTCAAGTTATACTGCCCTTATCGCCTTCTTCTCTGCCTCCTGTTTTTCTACCTGTAGGGAAAGCTGTGTTTCATATTCTCTTAACATTTTAACTAATGGGCTTCCTAGGTTTATTTTGTAAAGTTTTGCTTTCCCTATCTTCCTCGATACAATAACAATCCCATAATTTTCTATATCTGCAAAGTATTTGTAGAATGTCTGCTTACTCATTCCCAATGCCTCAATAATCTCTTTCTTAGTGAAATCAAATAGTGGGTTATCTAGGAAAAAGTCTATTATCCTCAGCTTTGGAGAGTCTCCAAATGTCTTCAACAGTATCGATTGATACTCCTTTTTTGTGTATAATTCCTCAGGCATAGTTGTCTATATCAAAAGGACAAGTATTTATACTTAACTTCTAAAGGTATTATAAGTGAACTTTATGGTAAAGCTGGAAATAAGTGATGTTGAAATCAAAGCTGATATTATGAACCGACTTTTAAGGAAACATTGTTGGGGTGCAAAATATCTACCAGTTGCCACACTAGTCAACTGGATCGCTAAACAAATTAGAAGAAATTGGAAAAGAGTTAGGAATTGTATAGAAGAATTAGTTAAAGAAGATTACATCTTACTTCATAAAGGCGGTGAGACTATTTCCCTTAATCCAGTAAGGAGTAGGGAGGTCATAGAATTTATCAAATCGGTTATAAAATCTTAGAAAATTTGTACTATTCTCTAAAGAATTATTTTCATAAAATAATTCCTACACCTAAACATTACCTAAATATATAGGTTTCAAAGATACTAAATATAACCTTAACAGCCTATAATTGATTTGAAACATTTAAGTATACGATTGGCTGAGAAATTTTTTGCCAACTTTTTAATGCTATTGATTAGAATTTTTTTATCAAATTTATTTATAACAATTTTATAATACTTTCGCTTAACTTGCATTCGTCCAAACTAGTAAAAATTTCTATCAAATTCGCAAAAATATCATTTACAATTCTAGTTTGAAAAATTTTTTCATTTCATAATATGTTAGTATTCTTTTTGTGGGTTGAGTAGTGTAAAGAATATTTTTACACTTTCAATGTTTTCTTTGCTTCCCGTTATCTTTTCCAACACTCTTCCCTCAACTTCTGAAACAAATTCTCCTGTAAACTTTTGTGATACGCTGACCAGGTTGTCTACTAGGTCAAGGCATAGTGGTAGGTTTGTTGCCTCGTTAAAGAAGTTTTTTTGTCCTAGAAACTTTAGAAGATTTTCTAGGCTTAATGTTGAAGGATACTCTATTTCTGCTGGAGGAACATGGTCGTATACTCTAACCTGCAACCTTCTCATTTCATTCAATATGTTCTTATTGTATCCTAATATTTCTAGGGGCCTGTACGCTTTTTCCTCAGCTTCCTCCATTACAGTTTTGATGTCAGCTTCACCTGTTATAAGTGATGCGAATATTGTGTAAACTTGAACCGGCCTGTCTCCCAAAAGTTCCTGGTAGTTGAAGTAAGTTTTTTCGGGCATGATTGTTGAAAGGATATGCTTGTCTATTGTTGTAGTAAAAGGTGTTCTTCTATCTTTTTGGGCAAGGTATCCTCCAATAGCCCTCGTATGGCTTCTTTTAATAACTCCAACAGCCTTACCGCTCTTCCTCAACACTTCTGTTAGGTTGAATGTTTCCTCAACTATCCTATCTTCTTCTGGACCATGCAGTCCAGACTTTCTCATTCTCTCAACAGGTATGAGGAAACTGTAGAAGCTTCCATCCAAGATTAGGAGGTCACATTTGTCTAAAGCTTCAACTGCAAGCTTTCTCTCAAAATATGTTGTTAGTAGGCTGAAAAAGTATTTGCTCTTGTCCTGTGAGAAAGCCTGTTTCCTCTTGAATGTTCCAACCCTATATACTTCACCTCTCTTCTCAGTTCCCTTCAAAAATATTATTCCAGTAGCATATACACCATATCTTATACCTAAACGTTCGCTCAAGTTAGCGCTTCTCGAACTGTCTACGGCTGCAACATTATATGTTTCATCATTTAATGGAAGTGGATGAATGTATGGTGCTAGTGTACCTTTAACTTCCTTAATCTTTAAAACAAACTCTTCTATGGTTTTAGCAAGCCTTTTAGCCTCCTCTTCAGCATGCTGGAAGAACTGGTGCTGTACGTCTGGCGGAAACTTTAGCCAATCAACATACTCTTCAAACATGTGCTTCAACCTTATATGTTATAAGCAGTGGTGTCGGTGAAGGGTTCATGAGCCCCGTGAAATAGAATATTCCAGGCTTAAGCTGTAGGAGCTGGTCAGCTGTTATACCATATGGTGCCAGCCACTCTAGCGCCCCACCCTCTCCTGAAGCGTCAAGTGGATGTATTCTTCCAAAAAAGTTTGACGTCAAATTTCTTCTAACTGAAGCGTTTATGCCAATATCCCCCTTAACACCCTGCGAAATTAGTGTTAGATTGAACATCCTCTTCCTCCCTAGGGCGGCAAGATCCTTTATCATCTCCGTTGAAGCCTCCTGAATCCCTTTAGGAGACCATGGCGCATACTGTGGTGCTTCATCAATCACCAGTGAAAGGTTAAGGTTGTTGCCTGCCTCCATGAGACTGTAGAGGTAGTTTGAGAGGGATAGGAAAAATCCAAGTTTTCCCTCACTTAAAGCACTGCTCATGTCAATAACAATCATCTTCTTCTCACTCAACCTTCTATAAACTTCTTCCACGGGAAGTGTTCCCATTAATGGGGCTAGGTCTTCAGCCTTCAATCTTCTAAAAACTCTTCTGATAGCCCTTATGGCCGGCTGCCTGCTTCTTGTATCCAACGTGTTCACTGTATTTTCTACATGTCTTCTCATCATATCATATAAGATTGTTTCAGGCCTATTTTCCCCTTTCGCCATTTCCTTCGCATTCTCTACCTTGCCTGCCCATCCTTCAATGAATTCGTCGAATGCATCTTTCACGTTATTGTTTTTTGCAAAATCAAATGTCTTGTCCTCAAAATAGCTTAATACTGATTCCTCGTCCATTGCAATATCCGTGATCTTAATAACTTCTATATCATCAGAGTTTTTGTAATATGGTGTATAGTCTGTTCCACTCCAGTCTAGTACAATAATCCTGTAGCCTGCAGCAATATATAATGGTATTAGAATGTATCTTGTAAACCAGGATTTCCCGCTTCCTGTTGTACCGTAAACGCCAACATGATATGGTATAAAATTTTTTACAACAGGCACCTTCCAACTCTCATGTCTCTCAATATGGGCTTTCGTCCAAAGTACATCTAATCCCTTAACAATCCACTCCATAGGATTATCCTCGTCTTCAAGAATATAGACTGGTGCTCTAGGCTGTATTATGAGCCTGTTCTGGTCAAGACCCTCTTCTGTTACAACACCAATCGGTTTAATCGCAAAAGAATACACTTCTCTTGCTCCAGAAGGCTCTCCACCAAGCTTCATGTAAGCAACATCAGGCCTATAAGATGATGCGCTGAGAAACTCGTTCTTACCCAACCCTTCTCTCAAAACTCCAAGAATCCTACACACTTTCCCTTCAATCGCATTTTCTATGAGGACAAGCTCTTCTGCGGCAACCTTTTTCTCAAAATCTTTCATTAAAATAAGTCTTGCAGAAGATTCTGTTGAACCATCAGCAACCCTGCCAACCAACTTCAAGATACTCTAACCCCAATTTTTTAACTATAGGCTGATATATAAGCCATCCTAATAAAACCAATTCTATATCGCATATTATGTTACTGTCTGTTTATGTTATTCTTTAAAATTTTTTATATGCTCTAGTTTCAAGTTTTTTTATGTCTGCAAAAAATTTTGTTTAAATAGGATTACAGTCTAAGCTTGCTAAAAAGAGTGGTATCTGAACCCTATTTAAAACTATGGCCTTCTTCAAATGTCTTGGCCTAATCCAGCTTCCCGATTTTGTCTTGACTTCTATCCCAAACTGTTTTCCATCTACAACAACTATGATATCAACTTCACTTCCATTTCTCCAATAGTAAACTGGATATCTTCTAGCTAAATGTGAAACCACAACTGACTCAAGCTTATCTTCTTCAAATGGTTTCACATTCACAAACTCGCATATTGTGTCATAGAGGAACGGGTCTGTTACATGAATCTTCTTATTCTTTCTATATATGATTTTTGAGTTCGCGTCTAAAAGATGCAAAACTTTTACCACAAACAGTTTTTCAAGGTCTTCAACATAGGCTTGGCTAGTATGTGGAGAAGATATTGATGTCTCTCTTGATATGCTTAACCAACTAATTGGAGTCAGCCTAGCACCAACTATGTAAGCTAAAACCTCCTTCATATACGCTTTATTCCTACCCAGTTTCAAAAAATCGTTTCTTAACCAGTCTAGGTACACCTTTCTAGTTTCAAAAGACACTTTCCCCCTTTTTAAAAAACTCTTCCATTGGTAAAGGAAATCCTCCAGTTACCAAGTATTTACTAAAAAGTTCTCCCAAAACATTCTGATGCACTCTATTAACCTTCATAGAATCTTCTACCCCAAAAATATCCTTTCTCATAACATCAATATTTTTTAAGGACCTAACATAATTCGGAAAACTTAACGGATAAAATACTATATCCTTACCCTTCCCCCTACGACCCGGAAAATATTCCTTCTGCTTCAATATTTCTAAGCTGGCTGAACCGCTTACCAAAATCACATCATTTTTAAAAATTCCTTGATCAATACGCAATTTAAGCGCTCTATACCAGTCTTCTACAAAAGTAATCTCGTCAAGAATAATGAAAGAAGAACTAATATTATAAGCATTTCTAAAACTAAGGTAATCGTCGATAACTTCACCCAATTCCCTGAAACTTGTAAGCTCCTCACAGGAAAAGTAGAATACAGATTTTTGGATCCTGTTTTGGTAAAAGTTTTTCCATAATCCATATTTTTAAAGCCGTAGTCTTACCAACCTGTCTTGGTCCAACAAGAAAATTTAAAGAATAAGGCTCGAAAGCAAACTCTTCAATTATTGGAGGAACCCATTTAATTTCCTTACATTTCCACTCCTCATACCTTCTATCTGTTTCACCATACCACCAAGGATTTTGGGATTCCATTGTATTATTATTGCAAATTATTATTTATAAGGATTTGCATTAACAATGCATTAGATTTCAAGTATGGAACCTTCTATAAAATGTGAGAGTAGGTGAACTTTTCCATTTTTGAAGAGCTTACATTCATTTCTCCTGACAATTAAAGTATTAAATGTTGAACTGTAACAGAAATAATATTTTAAAAACGGCTATGCTCAATCTAATAAAGTAATGATTAGTAGACGTCAACTATTCTATATCTCAGCAGTTTCTGTTATAGGATTAGGTTTCGGTATAGGGTATGCTGAAACTAGGCGTATAGAGGTCACGAAACTTGATATGGGCATAGGGAGAAAGATTGCATTCTTAACAGACCTTCACATAAACGTCTTAGGTAATATGGTAGAAGATGTTGTTAGGCTAGTTAACATGGAAGAACCTGACATAATCATGCTAGGAGGAGACACCGTAGACGAATGGACTACAGACATTAAATCGGCATCAAAAAGTCTTTCCAGTATAGAAGCTAAAGAAAAGCTTGCTGTCATGGGAAATCATGAATATTGGAGCGGTAAAGCAGAAGAATTTGCTCTATTATTGAAAGAGCAAGGTTTCCAAATTCTATACAATTCAACAGCCCAAAGTAAGGCTGGAAAAGTTTACGGCCTAGACTGGAAAGAAGACAGAAAATATCCTCAGATAAAGGCAGAAGGAATTGTAATAGTCCATGACCCAAACGCTGCCACATCAATATCAGGCAATGCTTTGATACTCGCAGGCCACACACATGGTGGGCTAACATTATTCGGAATAAAATACTCAAACTCAATTTTCACACGAGGCCTATACAGAACCAACGGCGACTGTACACTTTATGTTTCCAGAGGACTTGGACAGATGCTTCCTTGGCGCTTATCCTCCCCACTAGAACTAGTTATAATAGAATAGGTTAACAAATATCATACAAACATATTAGCATGTTTTACATGATTTTATACCATGTATCAAGTTAAGAAATTGCAAAGCATACTATGTTTAGCTAATTCCAAGATATAGTCTGCCAAGTTCTGGATGTCTCAACAACTCACTTGAATCTCCTTGAAATCTTACTCTTCCACTCACTAGTAAGTATACTATATCTGATATTTCTAATGCTCTTTTAACATTCTGTTCTACTAGTATTATAGTTATTCCTGACTTATTCAGTTCTTTGATCTTCTCAAAGACTTGATATGCTAGTTTAGGTGATAGATTGGCTGTAGGTTCATCGAACATCATAAGTGAGGGCCTGTTCATGAGGGACATTGCCATTGCAAGCATCTGCCTTTCCCCTCCACTTAAAGTCGACACTTTCTTTTCCAAGGAAATATTGAATATTGGAAACATCTTGAGTACTCCCTCCATCCTTTCCTTTATCTCCTTTTTCGATAAAAGGTATCCTGCCATAATCATGTTCTCTTTTATTGTTAAATTTGGGAAAACATTACCTGTTTGAGGCAGGTATGACATGCCAAGTTTAACCTTCTCGTACGGTTTTAGATGTGTTATATCCTTCCCATTGAACTTAATTCTTCCACTATAAACTGTTGTTAAACCGAAGATGGTTTTTAATAGTGTGGACTTCCCACTTCCATTTGGTCCAACTATAGCGCATATGCTTCCTTCTGGAACAGTCATATTGACCTCAGAAAGTACTGGTATCTTGTAGTATCCAGCGTTAAGGTCACTTATACTAAGAATTTCCATATTATCCATTCTAAAAACGGTATCTGGTTATTTAAAATTTTTTCAAAAATTCTAGGACACTAGTGGCGAAAGGTATACATCATACAATTCTTTTCTTTTTAAAACTTCCTCCGGTTCACCTTCACAAAGTATTTTACCATTTACTAATACATAAATGTAATCTGCGTATTTTACTGCAATATCAAGTCTATGTTCTACTATGATAAAGGTTTTACCCATACTATTTCTGGCATCAGTTATGTAGGTAAAGATCTTGTTGGCTAGAACAGGATTTATGCTCCCTACGGGCTCATCAAGGAGACAGAGCAATGCATCCGCCATCAAAATCTTACTGTATTCTAAAAGTTTAAGTTGTCCGCCACTAAGTTCATTAGCTCTTCTATTACATTGAGGTGATAGTTCAAGCATTTTAAGTGTCTCAAGCAGTTTTTCTGTCACTATTTCCTCATCTCTTAACCATTTTTTCTTGAAAAAGGAGTTTAATAGTTTCTCTCCTGGATTGCCTCTGTAGAATATGAGTAGATTTTCTGCTGTAGAGAGGCTACTAAAAACAGCTGGGATCTGAAATGTTTTCATAACCCCAAGTTTCACGATCTCATATGGTTTCTTTCCTGTAATATCTTTTCCATTAAACCATATTCTTCCCTCATCAGGCTTATATATTCCTGCTATACAATTTAGGAGGGTTGTTTTTCCACTCCCGTTTGGGCCTATTAGTAGAACAATATTTTTCTCTGGAACTTCTAAGGATACATTATCAACAGCCCTTAGGTTTCCAAATCTTTTAACGAGGTTTTCAACCTTAAGTATGTTTTTCATTTAATTCACCCTACTATTATTTGATAGAGAAAAATTGGGGGTGGGAAATTTATTTTCCCACCAATGTAACTGACATGGTTGAAGAGTCAAAGTAGGCGAAGTCCTTCCACTTGTATGTCCCACCTTCATAAACAACTTTTTGGATCACAAAGTTTATTGAAACCCTATCGCCATATTCGTTTAGAACGCACCATCCTGATGTTCCGAAATATGATTCCGCAATTTTTGGCAAAACAGATTTTATTGTTTCACCCTTATATTCTCCAGCTGCAAGAATAGAGAGTGCTGTTATCCATACAGTATCGTATGCATTATATCCGTATGTATAGGGTTTAGACCCATACTTTGCTTGATGTTTTTCAATAAATGACTGTGTTTTTGGAGTCATTGCAGGCATAGGCCCAGCACTTAGGAAGCCTGTCTTATAGGCGATTTCCCCAGCATACTGTAGTACATCAACCGCTCCAGCAGCATTGGGTCCTTGGAAATAGGTGATGTTCCATAAGCTTGGAAACTTTGATATAGTTGTAAGCCAAGGTGTACACATTCCCCCAACACCGATTATGTTAACACCAACCTTCTCCTTACCATATTTTGCTACAGCCTCCTTATACGTTTGCTCTAGAACAGACGCTTCTGCTGTAAAGTCTTTAGCTGAGGGATCATATCCAAAGTTCTTGTAAACAGTTATTCCATACTCTTTACATAATTTTAGCATTGCCTCATTACCCGGTTGGCCGAAGGAATCTTGGGAATAAAGTACGATCATCGCCTCTATTCCTAGACGTTTTGCTAATACAACATGTGCCCTATACCATTGTGGAATGCATGCGACATTTCTAAAAATATAGTCTCCAGCTATTTCAACAGCTGGCGAGCCAGAGCTAGGAGAAAATAGGACAACCTTCTTCTCGTCCACAGTCGATTTCAGTGCTGCTACATGTGTGCTCCATGAAGTGCCCAAAATTACTTGGCACCCTCTGGCTATTAAACTTTCTGCTTTTTCTACAAGTTTTGTAGTCGACTCTTCAGCATTTTCTTCTAAAGGAACGAACTTTATAGGTAGTCCCGCTTGCTTACACCATTCATTAACTTCTTCGAAGGCTATATCATATGAAGGTTTAAAGTACCCTGCTTCAGAAGATGAGCTATAAAGTACTCCTATAGGAATTTCTCCCTCAAGTCTTGGTTTAATTGTTGGAGTTGGGTTAAGAAATGGATAGAGAAAATATCCGCTTATTGCCGCTACTGCAACTAGAATAACTACAACTATTGCTATGCCCTTTTGCATTCAATCCACCAACTAATTTGTATTTAACGTTTATCTTAATAAGCTTTATTTAACACAATTTTTAATAGCTCTAAAAAATTTTGTTTTTATTAACTTTATTTTAAAAAATATTAATTTTTTTAAAGATTTATTTTTTCCACATTTTTCATCTTTAAAGATATTGTAATCATTGTTTTGGAACATATTGCACCTATTCTCTAAAGCTTTTTTGAGTAGACTGATTTGATGAGTTGACTTGATGGACTTTTTCAGGAAGTATGCCTTCTGGTTTGTAAATCATTACCAGCATGAAGGCTAATCCTAATAGTATGTATTCTAGCCACATTATATCAACAGGTAAGAAGACAAGGTAGAATTTTAGCCAGTAAACAACTCTTCTTATTATAATGCATACGAATGTTCCAACAAGGCATCCCATATTATTACCTGCTCCACCCAACATCATCATCAACCAAGGCCAAAAAGAGTAATCTACTCTATCAAACGTTCCAGCTACAACAGACCTCATCCTAAGTGAAACCAGTACTCCTGCAACTGCCAAGAAGGCGGAAGTGAATGCCATAACTTTAAGCTTGAAACTGACGGTGTCTCTTCCCAAACACTGTAATGCCAACTCATTTTCTCTTATTGCCTTCAAGAGTCTTCCAAAGGGGGAGCCAGCAACCTTTTCATATACTCCAAATATTATGAAGGGTATGACGATAAAGAATATTGACTGGACGATCCAGCCATAGTTACCCAACCAAATAAAGAAGTTTGGTAATAGAATGCCGTTCGGTCCTCCAGCTAGAGGAATAAAGTTTTCTCCAAAAATTTTAATAGCTTCGGCTACACATAAGAAAAAAACTGCTAAGTATGTCTCAGTCAACCTCAAGGATATGTATGTGAACGCATATCCAAGAGCCCCTCCAATAAGCATTGCAGCAAAAAATGTTATTATAAGCAAAATTGTTGGAGTTAAAGCGTCTTTCGCGAATTTTTCATTTAATAAGGATACAACCAAAGCATTTTGATAAACAAAATCCATGTCTATACCGTAAAGCCAAACTGCTAAACGAGTAGGTAATGCTGCAACAACATATGCTCCTGAAGAAATGCTGAAAAAAAGTCCTAAATTAGAAATACCGGTATAACCTTGCTGTAGGTTAAGACTTGAGCTACAAATAAGATAGATAGAAAAAAAGGTTAAGGTTTCTATAGCTAAAGGTAACAAAGTCTCTAGAACCATAATTACTTCCTCCTCTTCTCTCTAAACGCCTCTATACTTCCCATAATACCCTTAGGAAATATCAATAATGTTAAAGCTGCAATAATTACAGGAATTATTGGTCTGTAAGATGTTATCCATACTCCAACATTGAGTGCAATACCCCACAACAGTAAAATTTCCATTCCTCCAACAATTATTCCCCCCAATATACTACCATATACACTAAATAGTCCACCAACAACACAAGCTGCAAATATATCACTTAACATTCTAGGCCCAGTCCAAGGATCAACACTAAACCAAAAAGGCCAAACCGAACCAGCCAATCCTCCTATCCCACCTACAATAAACCAAGCAATACCAAGTGCACGATCTGTGTTAACACCAAGAGTTGCTGCAAGAGAATAATCTTGGACTATTGCTCTTATAGCGACCCCAAATTTAGTTCTAGTTAAAAGTAAATGAAAGAATGTTGTAAGAGTAACTAATAAAATTGGAGCCAATAAAACGATTCCAGGTTCTCCAAACAATTTTATATCAGCATTTGCTAATGTGAAAGTACGTGCCCAAGCTTTTAAAACATAAGATAAATAATCGGCGTAAATGTTCATTATACCATAAATTATCAGACCAAAAGCTAGAGAAGACATCATTTGTCCAACCGGACCTGTTCCACGTGTTCTAAGAAAGGCTAAAAATTTGTAAAGGATCCAAGATAAAAGGGATCCAATTAAAAAAGCTAAAGGGAGTGCTAAATATGGATTTAATCCAAAAAGCCAGAAAGAAAGGGGCATGTAAGCTGAGCTAAAGCATATGGTTGTATGCGCCAAATTATGGCACTTTTAATGTAATAAATTGTAATGTGAAACCTAAAGCCATCAAACCTATAACACTTGAAGCAACTATTGACGCAGCAATTATTGGATCCATTGTACACGATATAAGAAAGCAGCCGTATATAAACTGTAGTGGTAAAAACCCTATTGTAAACATAAATGTTTAAATATTTGTATACTAAATGTATACAATGGGGTATATGTCTGTTATTAGTATTAGGATAGATGAAGAGGTTAAGAAAATTTTGAAGGAATCGGGTGTAGACATTAATAGGGAAGTTAAACAATTTTTAGAAAATCTAGCGTGGAAAATTGAAGTTAAAAGAAGAATAGAAAGGTTAAACATTTTGTTAAAAGATGTTTCGCCCGCTAAAGAAGGCTTTTCTACTTTTTCGGTGAGAGAAGACCGTGAAAGTAATTGACGCTTCTTCACTAGCAAAGTTTGTTAATCGTGAAAGAGGATGGAAGAGTATAGAATATTATTTGGTTGAAGGCTGTATAACGCTGGACCTTGCTATAAAGGAAGTACTGAACTCAATATGGAAAAGATATGTTAAAGGTGAATTCAACCTTGAACTGGCACAAAAAATTATGTTAGAATTTACAAATAATCTTCCAGTGAAGACAGTTGAACAAACTATTTTCCTCTCTGAAGCCATCAAAATTTCTTTAAAGCATAAAATAACCATCTACGATTCACTATATCTGGCCTTAGCTATGAAAGAAGGTTTAGAATTGATAACCTCTGATGAAAGACAGTATAAGATTGCTTTAGAAGAAAATATAAGGGCAAACATCGTTTAAATTACTATAAAATTGGTCCAAAATTTTAATCTGCCTTAAGCTTTCAAATATTTTCTATCCAATAAAATATATCATTATAATGTGAAGACCTTAAATACTTAATTAGAAACAATATGATGTGTGAAAGCATATGTCTGAGGAGGAGTTAAAGAAGGAGTTGATTGAGCTCAGGGAAAGGGTTGTGAGGCTAGAGGTTAAGGTTGAAGAGTTAAGCAAGCGTGTTGAAAGTATAGCAAACTATACAAAAGAACTGTACAACTACCTACAAAGGCAGGCGAGCAAGTCAATATTCTAAAAAATTTTAGGGTGGCGGTGGAGGAGGCATTTCAGGAGGAGGGCCCTTTCCAAAGAATGCTTTAACATGAGGTCTAGTCAAATAATATAATATGAGGACATCAATAATCAAGGATACAATACCTAGGCCTGTGGCAGCCGTAACA
The DNA here is from genome assembly GCA_049969935.1 of Nitrososphaeria archaeon. Classification (GTDB taxonomy): domain Archaea; phylum Thermoproteota; class Nitrososphaeria; order JACIWG01; family JACIWG01; genus JACIWG01. Next base: position 7,827 of record JBMFNX010000027.1, on the reverse strand, counting down.
AGGCTTCCAATCAAACTCAAAACCGTCAATATTAATGTTATAGTCCAAGCCCAACCCTTACCACTCAATAAACCCCATGCTAGGAGAAGGTAAATTAAACCGAATACTGCTGCAACAACTGAAACAATCAATGCAATACCAGCTATTAGACCTTTTAATGCCCCCGGCATCATAAACCCGATCCAGGAGAGGATTGCGCCAGCTAACACTGCCAAGCCAAAGGAAAGGAGTGCATTAATAACTTCTAGAACCGCCAATATTGTGACTCCAAAAGGTCTTTCCATATCAACCAATCCTAACATCAAACCATAAACTCATAAATTTATACTTTTAATAGCATGATTTTCTTGGCTAGATGATGTCAAGTTAGAGTTTAGATGATTAAATCTATGCCATTTGCAAAGTGTTCTAGGAGGTGATTTTAGGCAAGTTTTACCTTAAATATTTCTTGACAAAAAATTTAACTTGACATCATCTCTTGGCTAAAGAGAAAGCCTTTTAAGCATGCCTAGAACATAATCTGCTAGAGAATATGGGGAAGAAAATAGTTTCAATTCTAATATTATCGACCATAATTCTAGTATCCTCAATCATATTGTCTCTTTCAACCTTAGCATTCTCACCACAGTTAACTGTTATTGAATGGTCTGTCGAGTTATCTAATGGTAAGGTAACCCTATACACTATTCCCTCGACAGATGATTCGATGTCAAACCCTGACTATAAGCTTCTCCCATACCATTGGTATACTACGGCCAAATATTATGTTAATCCATCAAACAAATATGGTTTCTCAGCGTTGGATGTTATTAATGTAATAAAAGCATCGGCTGAAGCATGGGATAGTCAAACGTCATTTCAAGTTTTCCTGTACATGGGTACAACTTCAAGGTCTGCTGGAAGATATGATGGCTATAATGTCATATCTTGGGGCCCTTATCGTGCTGGTGTTATTGCTGTAACATACATTTGGCAGGTTGGGGGAAGAATTGTTGAAACTGACACAAGATTGAACACATATTATAAGTGGAGTTTGAAGGGGGAGGCTGGTAAAATGGATGTGCAGAATATTATGACGCACGAGTTTGGGCACTGGTGCGGCCTCGATGACCTATATGATGATAAAGACTATTGGCTTACAATGTACGGTTACGCAGACTTTGGTGAAATATATAAGCGTACACTAGGCTTGGGAGACATCCTTGGACTACAGGCAGTTTATGGAACATAGAATCCTTTTCCCCTTTTTTTTGTGAATGATTATGCCAGACTGTCCATTATGTGGTAAAAAATTTGGAGATGAGGAAAAGTTGAACAGGCATTTGAGAACAGTGCACAGGGATAAGGTTAGGCTTGAAAAGTTTGAGCATCCTGAGCATAAAAAATAAATAAATATGTTATATTTTCACTACTATAATGTGCATGAGACTTTAAAGAATATAATATATGGTCCTTGCTTATAGCTTTGTTTTTGCTAGCATGGGCTCCCTGGCTTGATGATTGGAAGGTTCACAATATGTTTCTTAAGGAAAGGGGTTGGAGGGATGGTACAATTGTTCTCGTTGAAAATGTTATTGCAAGTGGGAAAGCGTTAGAGGAGATGATAGAATATAGTAGGGTGCATGGTGTAGAGGATGGTATACTAGTTTGCGATTATAATGTTAGGTGAGCTCCATTTAGACGATGGGTTGCAAGCTGTGAAGGCGCATACTATGTAACATTTTATGGCCAAATCTTTCAATAAACTGTACCCTATTCAATTTTATGGGCCGATGTAACCGAATTCTGTTTGAACTATCACATTCTTTAGCCCACATTCGTTTAGAATATTCTTCACTTCAACCATTTCATTAAATGATGGTCTTCTCAAGTCTTTTTTCTTGAACGTTGGAAAGTAGTCGAGTACACAAACTTGTATTCTATCGTTGATTGAAGCTATCTTTTCCCCTATCTCCTCTAACTCGTTTAAGCTCATGAAATTTGAATTGTATGGTACTCCTACACCAGTATAAACTTTATCCGAGTACTTGTCAACCAAATATTTTATAGCATTCCAGCTTGTCCCAAGAAATTTTTCCGCAAGCTTTAGGTCAACTATTCCAGTAATTTTTGTAAACGTCTATATCCTACACACTTTTCCTTAACCCTTCTAACCTTATAATATTCTTTAATCAAAAACTTCCATACCTTTTACCCAATTTTCTTCTTAATTTTTTTTAACCAGAACCAAATACTGTTATATTATGCTTTCATCTGATTCAATTTCCTTTTTTAACTTTTCAGCAAAACCTTTGTCCACGTAAGCCTTCATCCTCTTAACTGTAGTATCGTATGAGTCTATCTTCTCCTCCTCTAAAGTTTTAGGATAATCTGCAATTGGGTCTATTTCATCGAGCATCTGAATAAGTATTCTCCTCTCCTCCTTTGGCATGATCTTTGGGTCTGTCATAGCAGCTGCTCTAGCGTAAATTCCTTGATCAAGTAGAAGTTTTAGAGCCTTGAATGGGAGCTCATAATATTTTCCTATCGCTCCAGTCCTTTGAGTAAAGCCTTCGGGTGTAGCTGCCTTAAAAGAAACTCTAACATACAGTTTATCCCTAAACTCTTTAAGCCTCTTCACATACTCTGGGTCCGAACCCAATAGCATACCATTTGTTTCTAGAATAAATAGAGGATATTTTGATTCTTTAACAAATTCTAGTAGGCTGAGAAGATGTTCTTTTCCAATCGTAGGCTCACATCCAGATAGTCGAAGCCTACTAATTCTAGGAAAAAATCTTCCTCCAATATTCTGAATACCTTATCCCATCCTCTGCAGCCCCAAAAAGCTTTTGTACAGCTTCTCTTGGACTGTAAAAGGTTCCAAACTTTTCAGGATAGTCTCTTGACCAGTTTGACCAACAGTATATGCATCTAAGACAGCATCCTACCGCATAGCCTGTAGCTATTCCCCCATAGACTGGAACAGAATAGAAGCCCGTATATTTTCTCTCCAACCCTTCCACTCCAACTCTTGTCACTATCTCCTCTATCCTTTTAGCCAACTCTATTGGATCAAAGGGTTTAAAGTCTCCTGTCAGAAACCTTTGGTAATCCATTGAACATTTTAATTAGAATATTCTAGCATATAAATGCTTAAAGAATTCTAAAACATTCACACTATTTTTGACAGTTTTCGCATACGAAAGTCTTCCTGTTCACGGTCTTCTGCATATAAAATTTTATGTTTCCTCCACAAATTCTACATTTTCCCCTATACCTGTTGTAGACGTACAGAATTTCTTTGATACCTTTCCCCTTAACCTTCAATTCCAGAAACTCTCTACACAATCTCTCGCATGCTAAGACGATTTCTTTAACCTCTCCTCCACTTAAGCTTTCAACACTTCTTTCAGGATGAACTTTAGCCCTGAAAAGTATCTCGTTTCTTAAAATGTTTCCTATTCCAGCTATAACCGACTGATTCAATAAAATGGTTCCAATCTTTTCTTTCCTAAACCTAATTATGTTTTCAACAGCCTTTTCCCTACTCCAGCCTTCACTTAATGGATCTGGCCCAAGTGTGCTCACTAACCTGTCCAGAATCTTTTCTCTTCTATCAATTTCTACGACTGGTGCATTGTAGGCTACAAGCTTTCTCCTTACACCTTCAACCACTAGTCTTGCACGTTCGAGGGGTTTTAGCAAAGGTTCACCTAACTCATAAACGTGTATGCTTCCAAACATCATCAAATGTACTCTAATTGCATTGTCTTCGAAAAATAGTATGATGTTTTTGCCTAACGTGTCTGAGCCATTAAATTTCTTGTCCAAAAGCTTTTTAGGCTCTATAAAAACTCTTTTAGATTTAACAATAATATTCTTAACAGTTTCTCCCTCAAATTTTTGAGAAATTTTTATTGCGATAGCTTTTGCAGTTGGACCTTCAACCATGCCAGAAAAACATTCTTCACCAGAATATAAAATTAAAAGGATAAATTAGTGTCCACTATCATCCTATATCATGTGATTGGTTTGAAGATAAGTGATGTTAGAATATATTCTGTTAAGGGTAGACATTGGCCAAGATTCCCATGGCTTTTTGTTGAAATTGAAACAAGCAATGGCCTGCAAGGTTTCGGGGAAGCTTTAGCCTACAAGTCTACTGGTGTTAGGGAAAGTCTAGAAGTTATCGGGAAAAAGATTATTGGAAGAGACCCTCTTGAAGTTGAATTGATTTGGCAGGAACTTTTTAGAGAAGGATTCTCTATGCCAGCAGTAAGCGGTATAGAAATTGCTCTCATGGACATTTTGGGAAAGCATCTTAACACTCCAGTATACAATCTTTTGGGTGGAAAGTGCAGAAGCGAGGTACAGGTTTATGTTGACGGCTTCTTTAGAGGCGCAAGGTATGTTGAGGAAGAGTATGTGGAAAAGGCTTTGGCTGCTGTAAGAGAAGGATTTAAGGTTCTCAAGATGGACGTTGATGAACCAATACCTTCTGGTAAAAGTGTTAACAGAACATTGTCTCCAGAGGATTTAAAATATACGGTTAGAATGGTTGAGGCTGTAAGAAATGCTGTGGGCGAAGATGTTCAGCTTGCAATAGACTGTCACGGAGCCTTTGACGTAAACACTGCACTTAATCTTGTAAAAGGTCTTGAACCCTATAACCTTATGTGGGTGGAAGACCCTGTTCCACAAAACAATTTGGAGGCAATGTCCTTTGTGAGCAGGAGCACTATTGTTCCAATATGCACTGGCGAACTCTTGAACACGAGATGGGAATTTCGTGAGCTTTTTGAGCTTAGGGCTGCCAGGATAATTATGCCAGATGTTGCGAGGACTGGAGGGATTCTTGAGCTTAAAAAGATAGCTTCTATGGCTGAAACCTACTATATTCCAGTTGCACCACATAATATGGTCGGCCCAATAGCTACAATAGCAAGTGTACAAGTTTGTGCAAGCATCCCAAACCTTCTCCTCCTAGAATATCAGCTTGGTGATGTTGAATGGCGTGACAAAATTCTTGACAGGCCTATAAATGTTGAGGGTGGAAAGGTTACCGTACCACATGGTCCAGGCCTTGGTGTTAACCTAAAAAGGGATGTGCTAGAAGACTATCTTGTAGTCTAGCATAAAATCTATCTTCCAATACATTTTTAACCTAAATCCTTTTTTAAAATGGTTTAATAGCAGCCTCTATCTGTTTAATGTTGGATTCATGCTTCCTACAAATATTGAGCTTGAAAAACGTTTAGGCATACTATACTATGCTACTTCAACTGAAGGTGTTGGTGGCAGGATAAGAGGTGATGTTGAAGATTTTAGGGTTGTAGAGGACTCGGAGATTCCATTAGATTCTAGAGGAGAACATCTTGTCCTTGTAATTGAAAAGAGAAATGTTACAACAGACTATGTTATAAGGCATATTTCAAAAACTTTTGGCTTGGACAGGAAGTTTATAGGTTTCGCTGGAATAAAGGATTCTAGGGCTGTAGCCGTCCAAAAGTTTTCCATACCGTTTAAAGAAGATATTGATGTTAGAAAGATTGATGTCATGGGAAAGGTTAAGGTTATAGAAGCTTATAGGGTGTCAAGAAAGATTAGGTTGGGTATGCTGAAGGGAAACTATTTTGAAATCACTTTAAGAGACTGCAATCCAAGCATGCAGCTTATTAATTCAACTTTAAGAGAATTGAATGCTTTAGGGTGTCCAAACTATTTTGGATACCAGAGGTTTGGAACACGCAGGTTTAACACTCACATGCTCGGAAAACATCTTCTTAAAAAAGAATATGACATGTTCTTTGAAGAGCTTGTCTATAAAGTGTATCCTGATGAATCAGCTAAAGCTAAAGAATGTAGAACTCTTGCAAGAGAAGGTTTTCTTGAGGAAGCATATAATATGATGCCAAGAAAACTTTGGATCGAGAAAAGAGTGCTATATATGATGCTAAAAAATTTTCCCCCTCAAAAGATTGTCAAGTCTCTTGGAAGAAGTCTTCTAAAATTTTATGTTAACGCGTACCAGAGCTACCTATTCAACCTAATGGTTTCAGAGAGGATTGCTAGAGGTCTTCCACTAAATAGGCTTGTTGAAGGAGACTTTGTTAAAGGTGGTTCTCCAGCCTTCCCGATTCTAGGGTTTAAGTCAAAGCTTCCTGGAGGTGAGGTTGGAAAGATTGTTAAAGATGTTATAGAATGCGAGAGCCTAGGGCTTGAAATTTTCAAGGATAGAAGTTTAGGTTTGAAGGTTAAAGGCTCTCTACGAAAGGTTAGTCTCAACTATAGAATCCTAAACCTTTCCAATGTAGGTGCTGATGCAGTAAAATTTTCTTTTTGGCTTGAAAAGGGATGCTATGCGACAACCTTTCTCAGAGAATTTTGTAAAAACGAATTCTATAAATAGCTTACATGTAATCTTATACAATAAGTTTAAATATTGTGGTATAAAAGTTGGCGATGATGTTCGATTTGATTCGAAAGCTTTTGGAGGACGTGATTTTTCTTGGAAAATGAGCATGCTACCGTTTCAGCTGAAGAGGTTAAGCGTACACCATTCTATCTCCAGTTCATTAAAGTACTCTATTCCCCCTACAAGGTTTTTAGGGAGGTTGCTGAAGAACCACGCTATATTGCAGCCATGATTGTTCTCGTACTCTTTGTAGTATCAAGCACACTTTTCGGATACATTGTTCTCTCGAAAAGCTATGTTGAAGAAACATTTCCTAAAGTTGACCCTCTAGCTGGACAGTATGATGCTTGGACAGAAAACATTACATTCTGGTCATCTTCACCCAACGTTAACATCTCATTAGACTACAGTGACCATGTTAATGGAAGCTACTATGGTGATAGGAGCATAAAATTTTGTGCAAACAGCAGCCAAAGCCTTTTCCTAAAACTCTCTGACGTGGGTCCAGTGAACTGTAGTGAGCAGGCATTCAAATCTCTCTCCTTTAAAATAAAATTTGTTAACCCTACAACCTTGCCTTCAGCTGCATCAATATACCTTTACTCTGGAGACGCATCAAAATACCTATACTATAACTTAACAGAAAAGATTCTATCTTCAAGCACTGGATTTTGGAACAACTTTACAATACCTCTTTCAGACAGCCTGTGGGAAAACCATGGCGGTGACCGGCACACTATAACAGGATTAGCTTTCGTATTCAATTGGCCGGAAAAGGTTGACATAAAAGTTTTGGTGGATGGAATATACTTTAGAGGCTTATTCGAAAACCAGGTAAGCAAGGATCCGACAGGATACATTTCAATAATATCTGTCTTCGGAGTCTTCCAGTATCTAATACAATTGTTCATAATAGCTGGAATAGTCTTCGTCTTACTTAATGCATTTGGGGGAAAAATTTCTTGGAAACCTTTAGCCGTGTGCGTTGGCCTAATCCTAATCACATTCTTTGTCCAGAACATAATAAACTCTGTCCTAGCATCCCAAGCATTAGACAAACTATACTATACCCTAGAATACTTGGGCGGATCAGCTTCGGAGAAGGCTGCTGCAACAGCAGAATTAAATGAAAGGGCATTGTTTTTCTCGATGATAGCCAACTATGTGCAGATTGCCGTACTAGCCTGGGCTACACTCCTCTGCACAATGGCCAACCGTGTTCTAACAGGAATATCTTGGACAAAAAGCGCTGTCTCAAGCGTTATAGCCCTACTTGTAGCCTACATGATAAGACTTTTCATAGGACTCTAGCAAAAAACAATAAAATATAAAAAATATAATAAAAAATTTTAGTGATGGCGTGCCCTAGCACAGCCTTCAGTAAGTTCCCTAAGCTCTCCCTTAACATATGCTGTAATAACATCTTTCAC
>JBMFNX010000026.1:0-21915 GCA_049969935.1 Nitrososphaeria archaeon | reverse complement strand
TGCATTTGACATACATTTAAGCATTGGGGACACAAATTCATCCCACCTCTAAAGAGTGTGGGGTTTCTTTGTTTCCCTAAGCCCCTTCATTTGCTAAAGCGTATGAAATAAGATACAAGCGTGAAGAAGTAATGCCTGAGGGGCAAAAATTTTTCGTGATCTCCTAGTCTCTGTCACATATTATCTGAGAACACCCTTTCTAGCGTAAACAGTAGCAGTGTACCTAGTAAGACTATTGAAATAGTTGATCCAAAGGCTATGCTTGCTATAGAAGATTCTAATGGGATACCGAGTATTTGATTGAAGAGTATGAATCCTACAAAAAATATAACAGTAGCACATGAGAGAGTTGTTGCAACAATTTTTGCAATAAACCCTTCATATGATCTAAGTAGATATGGAATAAGGCTTGCAAAGAAGTTGGCCACTGATCCAATAAGTAAATCGTAGAAGCCGTAGAAGGAAAAAATGTTTGAAACAAGCGCACCCAAGCTTGTGCCAAATATTGCCGCTTTACCTACACGCCTATTGTAGCCTAGTGGGATAAGGGAATCAGATAATCTGATTTGAAGTATTGCTGAAAAACTTAGTGGGCCAAGCATTATCGTTAATGCTGCATATAGTGCTGCAATTAAGATTGATAATGTGAAAGTCTTTCTTTCCGAATACCCTAGATTTTTTCTATCTTTTCCAATATTTTATACACCTCCCAACCGGGGTTTATTACGCGGAACAGTGGGAGGACCACCACCCGCGAATGCATTCGATTAAATTAAATAGTATTTAAATTTTTACAATTTTTGGCTGAAGCTTGTCTGAAATGTTTAAGAGTATGAAGGTTTGTGGATGGAAGATACTTGGTTTTGCAGATCCAGGATTTAGGTACAGAATGTTTTCGTATTCAGATATTTCTGGCTTATGTGTGTGGCCGAAGATTATTACGTCAGTCTTTTCTTTTATAATGTTTTTAACTCTCCTTTTTATATTATATGGGGGACCGCCTTCCGGTGGATGTGTGACACCTATTTTAAAACCATCTAAATTTATTACAAGCTTTTCTGGAAGCCTATTTTTTATTTCATAACTGTCCATATTACCGTAGACGCCGTAAAAGGTTTTAATTTCAGCAAGTTCCTCGACTAATTTGATATGAGTGTAGTCTCCAGCATGTACAATAGCGTCAACGTTTTTTATTTCATCAACAATTTTTTGAGGAAGCTGTGCCATAGACTCGCAATGTGTATCAGAAATAATTAGAACCTTAGTGGGCATCTAATATAAGATAATATTAGAGATATTTAAGTTCTCTATAAAAATTTGAGAATGTAAAAATGTTTAAAAACCACTTACCTATTATCAGAATTCCATGATGAATGTGTACACACCACCTAAAAGGCTGTCAAGGATCAGTGAATCCGCAACCTTGAAGGCAGCTGAGAAGGCTAGAGAATTGAGGGCGAAGGGTGTTGATGTTATAAGTCTTGACGTTGGTGAACCAGACTTTCCTACACCGAAGCCTATAATTGAGGCAGCATATAGGGCTTTAAATGATGGGTTAACAAAATATTCTCAAAGCCAAGGATTGATTGAGCTTAGGGAGGCGATATCAGATAATTTAAGAAGACTTTATGGGATAGAATATCTTTCAAACGAGATCATAATCACACCTGGGGCGAAGATGGGTGTCTTTTATGCTTTAACCGCAATATTAGATGAAGGTGATGAGGTGATCATTCCTACACCGGCTTGGCCAAGCTATTTTGATATTACAAAATTTGCAGGAGGAAATCCTGTCGAAGTTAGGACGGGAGAAAATTTTGAACTACTTCCTGATAATATAGATAGTGTGATTACCGAGAAATCGAAGGCTTTGCTCTTGAACTATCCAAATAATCCTACAGGTGTATTATATGATAGGGGAGATTTAGAGAGGTTAGCGGATGTTGTTGAAAGACGAAATCTTCTGGTTATTTCGGATGAAATATACTGTAGGCTGGTCTATGATGGAGAATTTATTCCCTTTTCCAAAATAAGTGGGATGAGGGATAGAACTATTACAGTGAATGGCTTTAGCAAGGCATATTCGATGACTGGATGGAGACTTGGCTATATATATGGGCCAAAAAATATTATCAAAGAAATTTTGAAAGTTCAACAGCAGACGGCAACACATCCCCCCACATTCATACAGAAGGCTGCCGTGACAGCGTTAAACGAGTGCGAAAAGTATGTTGAGGAGATGGTTAAAGAGTTCAAGTTTAGAAGAGACATCGTTTACAGGGGACTAAAGGAGATGGGGTTTAAGGTTCAAAAAGCGAATGGAGCCTTCTACTTCTTCCCTAACGCAGAAGATGTTTATAGTGAACCAGAAAAATTTTCAGAACACTTGCTTGAAAAGGCTGCGGTGAACACGACACCTGGAGCCGGGTTTGGAAAAGGGTATGAGAAATATTTTAGAATTTCTTATGCAACATCAAGAGAAAAGATTGAAGAAGCGATTTTAAGAATGAAAAGGTTCCTTAACTTACATTAAAGCCTGTCAAATTAATTGTTAAACTTCTATTTCTTCAAAAAGTTTTGAAGCCTTATAGATAAAGATTGTTGACAAAATTAAAGTATATAATATTGGGATGGTAATTAAAATGTGGTCAATAGATGATGTGAAAAGTTCTTTAATAATAAAGAGTGAAAATATTGGTGTAGATAAGAGGATGTAGAATATTATACCTAAAAGGAACATGTGAGGAGTAAAAGCCTTTCTCTTAAGAAGCCAAAATGAGTAGAAGACACTAAAGGCAGAGTTAACGACCAAAGTAGGTATTGAAAACATTAAGGAGGCGATTAAATTAGATAATCTAAGAATAATATATTCTAATATGTTTATAATAAGGAGGATTGGAAGGGTTATAGAAAGTTGCCATATAAAGAACCCTGTTGAAAACGATAAAAATTCTCTAGAATATATTTTAACCAACCATATGCATTCACTGAATTCAGTGAACCACAGTTGTGAAAATATCATTGGATAAAATATTATTATGAAATATGCTGGAGACATGTTAAGATAATATAGGCTACTGAATCCAGAATACTGGGATTGTAGAAAAAAATATGGTAGATAGAGAAAGAATGTGACCAAAATAAGTGTGTAAAGGTCCCCGAACCTAAACATTCTTGTAATAGATTCTTTCACAAAAAATATGGTCCTATTTTTTGGAGCTGGAGAAAGCTCCAATGGTATAGATAATATTCCAACCTTACTCAGAACATACTTCTGTCTCCTCACTTGAGAAGAGAGGCTTATGTCAAACATTGTACGCTGTGGAACAACCTGCACGTAGGGTATAAAGTTTAGACTTGAAGCCTTAATCAATAAGATAAGGGAAATGGTTAACCAAATAGATAGTGAAATAATTGGAATTAATATTGTGCTTCCCTTTAAAATGGCTTGGAGACAGCCTACAGGTGAAATATAGTTAAGCCAAAAGGGAAAATAGTTAGGACAGAGATTGTAAAATAATGGAAAAGAAAAAACTAGTATCATTGTTATAAGCGAAAATCTAACTAGATTTTTGTTATAAAATAATATTAAAGTCTTGAAACTATTTTCTAAGATTATTGAAATTGTAAGTATCACAAGAAGTGAAGAAAATAGAAAAGCAAAAAGTGCCTTCATCAATACTATAGAAATTATAGATGGTATAATTAGGGGTAGAAAAAATAGGAATAACACAATAGTTAAATCATATAGGGTCTTTGCTAAAAGAAAATCAGATGGTCGGACGTTTGAGGAAAGAATAAACTCATACTCGTATTCAGCCACATTCATTTTACTTACAAAAACTGATGAAAGAAAAAGCATTGGAAAGACTAAGATTATTGGATATTGTAGTAGGAGACCCGTAATCAATCTTTCATAAAAAGAACCTTCTGTATAGATTATTGGAACAAGACCTAGGCCGATAAATGGAAGGGCCAAAATTATTATAATGTTCGATTTATACTTTCTAATAGGACCAAAAGTTGTCTTAACTCTTAAAAGATAGATTTCTTTAACGGCCAAAAACTTCTACCTTTTAAAAAGTTTAAAGAAACCCTTTCGTCCGACAGTCCTTTCATCATTTACTGACTCCATTTCACGCTCCTTTGTAAGAGTTAAAAATATTTGTTCAAGTGTAGTATTCTTCTCTCGGCTTACACGTTGTTTGAGATGTTCTAGGTCGCCTGTAGCCACATTTTTACCCCTACTTATTATGGCAACCCTATCACAGAACCTTTCAGCAAAATCGAGCAAATGTGTTGAGAGTAAAATAGAACAGCCTTCTCCTGAAAGTCTTTTGAGAAAAGATTTGATTTCATATTGGCCTTCAGGATCCACTCCTATAAAGGGTTCATCAAGCAAAAGCAGCTTAGGCTCACAAATAAGTGATGATGAGAAAGCCAGCTTTTGCTTCATTCCCTTAGAAAGGGAAATAAGCAGTTCCCTCTTCTTGTCCTCTAAATGGAACATTTTAAGTAGATATTCAATCCTATCTTTCAAAATTTTTTCTGGAACACCTCTTATTCGACCAACATAGTAAAGGAACTCGTAGGCGGTCAAATATTCCGGTAATGTTGCAGCTTCAGGAACATATCCTATGAACTGCTTATATTCGATAGGATTTTTATCTATATCGTATCCGAGAACATTGACTACACCCCTGTCCTTTTTAATTAGACCAAGAATAATTTTTATAGTCGTAGTCTTACCTGAACCATTAGGTCCAATAAGACCTAAAATTTCATCTTTTCTAACATAAAGTGATAAACCACTTAATGCTGGAACACCATCATAAGCTTTCCAAACATCATAAACATACAGGGCTGCATGTAGAGGATCATATTCACTAAAAATTTCATCAGACATGGCTCCTTTCCACCATATACGTAAGTTTAAAGAATAGATTAACTTTCCTTATCCTCTTCTACAAGAACTTCAATACTTGGATCTATTTCCTTAATTATAGAATATATTTCTTTTACAGCCATGCTTGAGTTTTTCGGATTCCAACTTATTTTATGAACAAGCACCCTATTGAATTCGGGTTCAAGAAAAATTACTGAAACAAACTTGTCTCTAATGACATAGTATTCGTAACTGTGCATCCTAACACTAAAACCTCTTTCAGACAACATCCTTCTTAAAAGAATACGATTTTCCAAAAGTCTAAAAGAGGACATGATACAATTTTAAAAAAGGGGTTTATATAATTTTTACTTGCTAGAAGGATGCTGATGGCCTACGTATTTCGACAGCCAAGATTATAAAGAAGCCGCCGAATATTATTATGAAGCCTGCAATCGATGCTACAACCAATAGTATTGCTCCAACTATAAGGGCTGCAAGCCCACCTATCCTAAAACTTTTGCTGGAAATCTTCTTTTCAACAAACCTGTAGAGTATTGCAAGACAAACAAACGTTATAATTGAGTTAATTATTGAGGTAATTGGTTCAGAACCAATATGTACTGGCGCTCCATTTAAAATCTTCCACCCAGCATATATTGCATGATATACACCGTATATTAGGGCTAAAAATATTCCAATTCTTATTAAAGCATCACCAACTTTCAATAGAATATTTCCTAAATCGTTCCAGCTTTCAAGAAAAGTTTTTGAACCCTGCTGGTTCATTTTTCAACCGAGAAATATAAAAAGCCAAGGTATATAAAAATATAAGAGCCTACAACTTTTAGACGGCCAGAAAACCTACAGCAAGCACATACATTGATGCAACTAGAGAAGTTAACAAACTTATTACTAAACCTATCTTAAACCATTGAATAAATGGTATGGATTTGCCATACCTTTTATCAAATAAGCCTAAAACAACAATGTTTGCTGTAGAACCTATTGGGGTAGCGTTACCGAAATAGCATCCGCCAATCAAAGTACTCCACCATAACATTTCAGCAAAAGGAATATCTAGTGAAACAATTTCAGAAATTATGGGCAAAAAGATTGCGACTGCAACAATATTGTCAAGGAAAGAACTAAGCATTCCTATAATCACTACACATATGAGAAAGAAGACGGCAATAAGCATCTGAGGTGGTAAGAAGACTGAAATCATATTATATAAGTTTATAAAAAGTAAGGATATTTTCGCAGTAACACCAGTAAATTCTAGAGTGGATGATATAGAGAATAGGAACATAAAATAGACAAGCGTCCACCATTCAACATTTTTTTCAAAAAATTCGACGGCTTCATCCTTTAAAGATATTAGTATATAGGATGCTATCGCTAAAGGTATTGCAACAAGAAGAGAGTTTTTTGGGAGAAGAAAAAATGATTCCAGAGTATGATGTAAAGCTAGCATAATAAGTGTGAAGGTAAAGATTATGCCGCCATTTTCTGCATCTCGAGAAATGGATGGAGGTTTATCAGATAATAGAGAATTTGAAAGCTTAAGCCTAAAGCTTGAAAGAAAATTCGAGTATCGCCTAAACATAATTGGTACAATGACTATTGATGAAAGTATTGCCGCAGGAGTAGCCCATTTTAGGAAGTCGTCGAAAGAAAGGTTTGCATAGAAGGCAACATATACTCCAATTGGATTACCTAAAACTGTTGCTGAACTTCCAATATTTGTTGCAAAAATTGAGCACATAAGGTATGGTAGGGGGTCAATGTCAAACCTTTTCGCTAAATCAAATATTAGAACGCTCATAAAGAGGATTGAGCTTACTTCGTCAACAGCTGCAGCCATAAAAGCTGACATTAGAACAAAAAATACCAGCAAAACCTTTGGCTCGAATCTGGTTAACATCATAGTCCGTTCTAGGATGAAGTCAAAAAATCCTAGTCGACGAATATAGCTTATAATTATCATCATACAAAGTAGGAAGATTATTACTGGCATATTCATATATTCGACCAATATGTCGAGTTCAACTAGGCCGCCTACAAGCATAAGAGCAACACCAGCCATTGCGACTGGAACTCTAAACCTCCAAAACAATAATGTAGCAAGAATTATCATAGAAAATACTACTACACTTAAGGTCTGTTTTAGAACATATTCTGGCTCATCATATATTAGCCAATTTTTTTCCACAAACTTTGGTAGGGGAGGTATTTGTATTGAAGAAAATATATTGTAAAAGATAAATGGCGAGATTATGAGAAAGAAAAAGTAAGCTAGTAGTCTCGTATTTTTTAAGAAGGTGTTGTGCTTCACCTGCATAATTTTGCACACATACCATAAATTTATAATATAATTAAATTTTAAAATCACAGAAGAGTGGAGACAATAATTGGCACCAATCAAAATCGATTTAAGAGATTACAGTCCATTCAATCTAAAACTTTGTATAAGTAGTGGACAAATATTTGGATGGAAAAATTTTGGTAAAAAATGGTACGGTTTCATAAACAAAATACCTGTCTGCATTTCACAAGAAGAGAATAAGTTGACAGTTGAATCTAGCAAGAATATAGTAGAGGATGATGTAATATACTTTCTTAACCTAGACGAAGATGTTGACAAAATAAATAGAAAAATTGAGGTTAACGATTTTATGAAAAAGGCAATAGAATTGTATTCTGGAATCAGAGTTCTTAGACAGGATGCTATTGACACAATAATAGAGTTTGTTTGCGCCCAGAACAAGAATATTCCAGCAATACAAAAAACGATTACAGAACTTTATAAAAGATATGGTGAAAAAGCGGTAATGAACGGTATAACATTTTATGGAACACCCAATATTCGAAAAATAGCTGAGAGCAAGTTGAGTGAAATTTTAGAAACAGGCTTAGGATATAGGGCAAAATATCTTCTTAAGACTGCAAAAAAGATTGCAGAAGATAGCACATACGTTGATAAAATTAGGGGTATGGAATATACTAGTGCGTTAAATGCATTGACTTCAGGGAAAATGAAGTTGTATGGGGTGGGGTTAAAGGTTGCAGACTGTATACTTTTGTATGGATTTCACAAGCTGGAAGCGTTTCCAATAGATGTCTGGATTCTTAGAGCATACCCATACGCTTTAAAAGGATATATTGACAAAAATTTATGTAATATAAGTTGTTTCATGAAAACAAGGTTTGGTAGGAAAGAGTATCTGCTATTGGGCGATATTGCTAGAAAGGTTTTTGGAAAACATGCAGGCTATGCACAACTATATATTTACATGGCAAGTAGAAACCTACTTGGAAGAGGTAAGAAATTTTAATATGCTTCTTGAAAGTAGTCGTGCTATTCTTATTGGTTCAGGTACTGCACCCTGCAGGGTGAACTTGCCTATAATATAGGATGCACTATCTTCATCTATTCCAGCACATCTTATGAACACCTGTTTTCCAGTATGCAACAATATTTTTTTACGCTCACCAAGCCTCTTATAGGCTTCAAGTTTTCTCTCATAATCTCTGTCCTTAAAATGATGTAGCAGATGTGGTTCAAGCCCCTCAGAAACATTGTATGTTACAGAAATTACTGGAATCGAGAGGGAAGTATAGATTTTGTCAACATCTATAATGTTATAGAGGCTAATTATACTTCCACCCAACATGATAACGTTAACGTCCTTTCTCTCCAACATTCTAAACATGCTGAGAATTGAGTCGGTAGCATCATCGCCGCCTAGGGTAGCTTTACCGAAAGAAAATCCGTCTAAAACGAGGTCAGCCCTCATAACAACACCAGATAGGATAGAATATGGCAATGCACCCTTTCTGAAACTTTCGGCTACACCAAAACATCTTATAGCCTTCTTCTGCAAATGAACACGCATCAAAAGCATATAAGCTTATGAGCATATAAACAAATTCCTTTATATAATAGCCATTTTTATCCAGTTGACGAGATATATGGAAGGCTACTGTGTAAAGTGTAAGGCGAAGAGGGAGATAAAAAATCCGGTTCAAGTAACTTTAAAGAACGGTAAGCCTGCAGTACAGGGAGTTTGCAGTGTCTGTGGAACAAAGATGTTTGTTGTAGGCAAAAAACTTTAAACCCCTTCATTCCCCTTTTTTTATTGAATTAGGGCAACGTTAATTTTGCATCATTTATAATCTTATGGCATGATGTATAAGACACCATTTATCACCTGCGGGGGTGTTGTTGCAAGCGAGCACTATCTTTCATCAAAGATTGGTGCCGAAATATTAGATAAGGGAGGGAATGCTGTAGATGCTGCCATTGCAACAAGCTTAGCCCTTTCCGTAACATGCCAAAACCTATGTGGATTAGGAGGAGACTTTTTCACACTATATTATGAAAATGAAAGTGGTAAAGTCTATTGTTTGAATTCTTCAGGATATGCACCAAAGAAGTTTACGATAGAATATTTGAAAGAAAAAGGGTATGCTAGTGTACCTGATAGGGGTGCATTGTCTATAACTGTTCCCGGATACGTTTATGGAATTTTCGAATTCCATAAGAGGTTTGGGACACTAGAGTTTAGTAAGTTGATAGAACCTTCTATACTTCTAGCTGATAAAGGATTTCCAGCGAGCAAAAGATTTTCTGATGCTGTAAAGAAAAATTATGAACTGTTGATTAAAGATGAAGGGTCATCAAAAATTTACTTGAAAAACTTTAATGCACCTGAGGAGGGGGAAGTTCTAAAATTTCCTCAACTATCAAAAGCGTTGAAGAGGATCAAAGAGCATGGACCGCAGGGCTTCTATGAGGGTGAAATATGCAATTCTTTAGTTAACTATGTACAGGAAAATGGTGGAGTCATTTTAGAAGAGGATTTGAAAGAGTTTAGGCCAGAGTGGGTGCAGCCAATAAAAATATTTTACAGAAACTACGAGGTTTTTGAGATACCTCCAAATAGCATGGGTTTAATCACCCTACTTATACTAAACATGATTGAAAATATAGGATTGGATGATGTTAGACATCTTTCAAAAGAGTATGTGGAAAGACTGTATAAAGTTTTTAGGATAGCGTATAAAGTTAAGGATGAGATACTCTCTGACCCAAAATTTGTTAAAATAGATTTAGAGAAAATTTTGTCAAAAGAATATGCTAGAGAAATTTTAAAGAAAGAAAATTTGAATGGAAGTAAATTTTTTGATGGAGACACAACATATTTTGCGGTAGCAGATAAAATGGGAAATCTAGTTTCAGGCATACAAAGTCTCTATCTAGGTTTCGGTTCAGGTCTAACATTACCAGAATATGGTATAACATTGAATTGCAGGGCTAGAGGGTTTAAGTTTGAAGGTGTAAATAAGCTTGAGCCAAGAAAAAGGCCTGCGCACACACTTTCTGCAACCATATTAAGAAAGGAGAATGAGATTTTAGCAGTTGGTGCAAGTGCAGGAGACTATAGGCCACAGATATATGCACAGCTAATAACAAATTATGTTGACTATAAGACTGGACTACAAGGGGCTTTGGATATGCCAAGATTTGTTTGGAATGGAGACGGGGAAATTCTTTTAGAAGATAACTCTAACATAAGTGGCTTGGAGGAAAAGGTTAGAATCTTGCATTTGAAAAACTATGGTTTAGGTGTAGCACAGGCTGTTAAAGTAAAGGATAAGGTGAAATGGGCTTCCTGCGATTTTAGAGGGGATGGTATACCGATTGGACAAATTTTATAGCTCAAATTTCTATAGAGAGGATATGATTTAGTGAAATTTCTGGCGCCTCTATAGTGTTTAATAGGTATACGGGCACAAGTTCAAAAACTTCTTTAAAAAACTGTCTTCTAAGAAAAGTTTTTCTCTCATCTCTTACAAGCTGGTGGGGGTTAAAGAACTGGTTTTCTACAAGATAGTTTAATGCAGTGCTAGGGTCAAGTTCTGAAAAAGTTTTTGAAATATTTTTATTTCTTTGTAGAAGGATGACAGCCTTTATATGAGTTGACTCCCTTATCCTGTATTCGCCGAAGAGAAGGTGAACATTTGCTACAGCCCTCCCTTTACTGTCGATAACAATGTCTTCTAATCTTTTCTTGAAGATCGGCCAATTGCTTGCTAGATCTTCTCTAATATACGAGTTCTTTTCTGAAGCATATCCTATAAGGTCTTTCCCCATTATTCTAACAAAAAACCAGTCGTCTGCAACATAATTGTACATGCTGTTAGTTAGTAGACCATATGTTAGAGTGGTTTTACCGCTTCCCGGAGGGCCTATGATAACGAGGCCTCTTCCTTGCCTGTCCACCAATGAACCGTGAACAGAATATCTTCTATGCTCACTATGATATTCTTCGAAAAAGTCTGAGGTTAATGATAGTGCAAGACTTTTTACAAGACCGTAATAGTCGCAGTCAAGTATTATGAGTGTTTTTGATATAGGCTCATATTTGACTTTCAAAGAATTCTCTTTACCACTGTTTATTACAAAAAGTCTACCATGTGGCCTAATTTCTTCCGATATAGGCTTAAAGTTTTCAACCCACATTTCATAAAATTGTTTCACATTTGTTAGCAGCTTAATGCATGCACCATGTATTTCGGCCTTCCTTTCATAAAGGAAGGTCTTTGAAAATGTGTCTACAAGCAAGTCCTTTTCAACTGGAGTTATTACTTCTACATTATAACTCATTACACCATTTAATTTTTTTGAATAAGTTTAAAAACTTTATTTAATGTTCATAGAATGTGAGCTAATGTATAGAAAGGTTGTTTATGCACCTCATCCTCCAACTTATATCACACTTTTAGCAATCTTATTTGCTGTAACAATACTGTTCTTCTTCTACGGATTTATAGGATACGCTTTCAGAAAAATGGGGTTTAGTACAATGACAGTAGCATTACTGCTACTTGCTACACTGTTGGGAGGCTACATCAACATCCCCCTCTTTAAAATACGATCTCAGGTGCCTATAGTGAGGGTTAAAGAAGTAAGCTTCTTAGGAATTTTAATAAGGGTTCCAGAAATAGATGAGATTGAATCGTATACAACTATTGCTATAAACTTGGGGGGAGCAATAATTCCAGTACTTGTGAGTATATATTTTATGGCAAAAGATTATCAAATATTATTTTATGGGTTGATTGGCAGTTGTATCGTTGCATTCATCACCCATTTAATTGCTAGACCAAAGCCTGGGGTTGGGATTGTTACACCTGCATTTATTCCACCTTTGGCAGCAGCACTTATTGCAATGATTTTGCCAACAAACCAGCAGCCTATTATCGCGTATGTCAGTGGTGTGCTTGGAGCACTTATTGGTGCGGACATTACGAATATTGGGAAAATTAGAAGTTTGGGAACACCTTATGCGAGCATAGGCGGTGCTGGAACCTTTGATGGAATATTTTTGAGTGGTGTGCTAGCGGTACTATTATCCTAAGCCTTTCCTCCACCAAAGCATTTAAAATTCGATAAACTTTAATTTGATGCAAATTATTTTTGGAGAAGGTTACTGTAACATCAAAGGGGCAGATTACTATTCCCTCGAAAATAAGAAAGACATTAAATATTGTGAAGGGGACGAATCTTATTGTTGTCCAAGAAGGGGACACCTTAGGATCATATATCCGTGACCAAACTTTCGGAGTTAGCATGTATAGACAGAAAAATTTTTGAAAAAGAACAACCTTTTGAGGAAATAGATGAGTCTAGAAAAGAATATGATGAGGAATTTGAAAGAAGATTTAAGCAAGAATAAAAATGGTTTTTGATACAAAACCTATAATCAAATTGTTTGCTGGCGAATAAGATGTAAAGAGGTTAAGGAAATTATTTCACCTGCTGAGTCTGGGAAAATTGTGACAGGAATATGTACATTACTTTAACAGAAGTATATTACAAATGTCTTAAAAAGGGAAGGTTTGATTTAGCTAAAGGAAGAACAAAGCAATTAAAATATACATTTATGTTAAAAAAAGTATATGGCAAGTAAAGAAGCTGCTGTAGAAGCTGGTGAGTTTAAGGGAAAATATGGTATACCGATAGCGGGTGCACTTATTGCAGCATCCGCTTACGTGGAAGATGCAATATTTGTTAGTGATGATAAAGATTTTCGAAAAATAAGTGAAAATAAAAGTTTTAACAGAGAAAGAGGTCTATAATATGATTATTGGACAGTTTTAGCATTCTACCGTTACTTTGAAAGCTCCTGCAACTTCTGTTTTAGTTTAACTGCTTCCATGACGTCTAATGCGTCACCACCTTCTCTAAAGTTTTCAAGAGCTTTTTCACAGTATGGTAAAGCTTGCTTCGCCTTTAATTTTACATCAATATCTTGTGATAGTACAATTTTTACAGCTTCAAGGTACCAGTCACCACCACTTTTTAAGTCGTTCAATTTTTTATAGCATTCAGCTATCCAAACACAGTAGTCCAAACGTTCCTTGACTGGTCTAGTCTTATCTTTTACAATCTTCTCCATAATATTTATTGCAGTCTCATACTCTCCACGGTTAATGAGGCTTACTATTTTGGGGAGTGACAAAGAGGCTCACACGGATTTTATTAAATTAAAAATAAAAACTTTTCCTAAAAAAATTAAAAAGGCTTTATATAAACCAATTTTTTAAACCAGAAGGTCAACGCATTCAAGCACATGCAACATCCTCTATACGGCTTAAGCAGGAACTTCCAGCTTTTCCCTCAGGTTAGGCTTCATCCCTTCACAAGCCCGTTTTGTTGAAGGCATGGCGTATGCCACGAGGTTCCAGCGTTCACCAAAGGCTTCACATCTTCAGACACATATGCTGGTTCATTTAACACATGAACTACACTTTTTGAAGCCGCCCACGAGAGCTCGGAACATCCGATTTAAGGCCATCCTTTCTATTTGAAAGCGTCATACTCAAATTTTTGCCAATCCATACCAGAACTGAAGCGCCAGGTTTTCTGGGCACTCATTTTATAACATATCTATTGCAATTTTTTATAAAAATTTAATTGTTTCTTCAGTAGCTTTCAGAAAATTTTTTAAATGAGTGGATTAGGTATAAAATGTATGAGTGGACGAGTGGCTTTAGGTAGAATAAAAGCAAACTTTACGGCCATCTTTCTAATTCTAGTAATCATCACACCTTTGGCCATAGTCTATGCCAATACACAAGTGGACAATACGCTTTTAGGAGAGTATATAAAATTTGATGGGCCAAAAATAGTTGGGAACGAAAAGCTGGCAACGCATTTGAGGTTCCAAGAATATGTTATGGGTACAGTAGTAGGTTCACTGGATGCCGTAAACCAGGTTAAATCGATTGCTAAGGCAACCACAAACGTTGTAAAGATCAAGGGTGGATATTCGGCAAAATTTCTCATACATAAAGATTATGTGGAATTACTAAAAAATATAAAGGGGTTAAAAACTGTCGCCTTAAACAAGATACCAGAGCTTGAGACAGCCTCATATCCTAAAGAGGAGCTTTCTTCAGAAGCGTTACCTGACATGTTTGTTGTAAGAGAATTTACTGGAGTAAATCAAGTAAACAGCACCTTCGGATTAGAGGGTGAAGGGGTCAGAGTTGCTGTAATAGACACTGGCGTAGAGTATGCTCATCCAGACCTCAGAGATGCAATAGAATATGTTACTTTACCTGGAGGATTTAGGGAGCCTCTAGTGCTAGATGCGGACGAAAGCCATGTGATGCTCATGCAAGGATTTGTAAAAAATGCTACAGGCTGGATTAATACAAAGGGCACTAATGCTACAATAGTTGAGCCCTGGCTTACCAGGATACTGGTAAAAAAAGACTATTACGTCGGCTCAATTGCATCAGCTAGTGGAGTGTATAGGTTCTGTCTCACAGACCTATATTTTCCTGACGATAATGTATACAATTTTGGAGTACTACTTGTAGACCCCACTTCTCCAGGAAACTATACTGTGGCATACATAGACTTTAACATGAACGCAGACTTTACTGACGATAAACCTGTATACTATGATGGGGACAGGGTTGCTGAAGACTTGGATAATACAGGATATTATGCCGGCCTCTTAGGAGGATTCTTTTACGATGTAGGATGGTATTTTATTTATCCAGGAGACTTTATAAGAGGGTGGGATTTAAGTGGAGGCTATCTTTCTATCTTTTACGACTTCTACGGCCATGGCACAAGTTGTGCAGGTAGTATAGCTTCAAGAGGAAGAGAATTATATTATATTCCAGGGTACGGGTTTAAAACACTTCCAGGTATTGCACCTAAGGCTAAGGTTGTTGGAATAAAGGCGTTATGGTATGGTAACACTGAGCTTAGCATGCTTTGGGCTGCAGGATTTGATGAAAAGATTTCTGAAAATGGCATAAAAATGGTTTACTCCGGCTCTAAGAGGGCTGACATAATAAGCAACAGTTGGGGCATATCGTATCAATGGTACGACTACTATGCCTTCGGATACGATATGGAGAGTATGCTGATAAACGGACTTTCAGTGCCAGGTTTTCTTGACCCAAGTTTTTCAGGAATAATTATTGTACAGGCTGCTGGAAATGGTGGATTTGGCTATGGTACGGTAACAGCCCCTGGTGCAGCATCCTTTGCGATAACAGTAGGCGCTTCTACAGCAACACACTTTTACAGTTTCGCTGGATACAGTGCGAAAGCTTCTGTGGACGATGTTATATCATGGAGTGCTAGAGGACCTTCTCCCTTGGGTGAAATAAAGCCTGATGTTGTAAACGTCGGTTTAGGATGCTGGGATATTGCTCCAATGGTTATCGGATGGTATGATATATTTAGTGGCACAAGTCTTGCAACACCATTGACAGCTGGAACCTTGGCCCTAATGCTTGAAGCATCAAATAAGATGCTCACACCACCACAGGCAAAAACTTTGCTTATGAGCACGGCAAAGGATATTTCATATAATGGTCTTGTCCAAGGTGCTGGCAGAGTTGACTCCTACGCCGCTGTTGTCGCAACCAAAAGACTATCTAATCTCAATACTCTCGGCCCAGTTACATTAAGAGTGTCTTCAATGGAAACGGGCAGTGTTTTGCAGAGTAAGTTGAATGATGCCTGGATAGGACAGTTCGCGTACAATATACCTGAATATATTAGTACATGGTTTTCAGGAGAGCCTATAATTCTACCATACAATGTTCCAAGCTTCACTTCAATGGAGACAACGAGCATGTTCCTAGGCTACCTTAGTCCAGGGTCATCTAAAACATTCAGTTTTAAGGTCACAAACTTGAACAGTAAAACTGGAACATTATCCAACCTTAGAGGGATAACATATAATTTAGTTGAATCAGAAAAGTTTACTGGCTCAACACCAGCTGGAGGGGGACCTGTATGGTACGTTTTTGACCAAAGCGAATTTTCAAACATAGACTTAACAAGATTCACATTAAACTTTAACTTCAAATACTTTGACTACAACTTCGATTACCTACGTGATAACAGGCTTTCACTATTCGTGTTCGAATGGATTGATTCAAACGGGAACAATAATATTGAGTCTGATGAGTTGATTGTGATGAATGCTGCATATGCTCATGGGACAACAGAGGAGGCTACAGTCGGAAACATACAAAACAGGCTCCATTCACCAAATTCTAAGATTGTTGTAAGAGTATATCATACAAGATATTATGGACCAAGCTTCTCGATACCTTTTGAACTTAATGTGCTAAAATATTCTAGAGCAAAAGATTCATCAATAACATTTACTACTACAGCATATTCTATTGGACCAGGAGCTTCAGCAAAAATTTCAGGAAAACTTGTTGTACCATCGAATGCCATTTCAGGGGTTATAGAGGGACTGATAGCATTCGATTTCAAAACATCTGATGGAACAGTAACAAAGTATATCCCATACTCTTACACGGTAGTGGGCAAGCTTGGCCAGCTTACAACAAAATCATCTGATGAAAGGAAACTATACGATTTGAGTGCAGTAAGAGGGGCTATCGACTGGACATGGAGGGCTGAATCTGGAGACTGGAGAGCCTACTCCTTCAGTGTTCAGAGTATGAAAGTCTATCTTTTAAAGATAGAAGCCAGCTGGACACAAGCCAATTCAACATTAGAACTTTACGTGATAGGCCCCGATGGAGAGTTCGCTAGCTATTCCATTGGCAGTGGGATAGGATATAATCCAACCTTCTACCGTAGTGCTGGAATATACATTTGGCACTGCACTTCAGAAGATGGTGCACCGACAAAGAAGATAACTGTTTATACTTCAGTAGTCTACGGTTCACTGTTTATAACAAAACCGAAGATTAAACCTCCCGCCACATTCACCATACTAGTGCACCAGGTCCTTCACGGAGGAGAAAAGATGTCTGAAGAGTTCAACCTTACCGTATCAAGTGTCCCTGGAAACGTTAGACTTCCAGAAAAATTGCATCTACCATTAAACGCTTGGTCACAGGTTTCTTCAAAGTACGTGTTCCCATTCGAAAGCAGCTTAAGACAATATTATGTTGAAGTATACGGGGCATATATGAGGACAATTAGGGGAGGGGGAATTGGTACTATAGGTATGATGGTAGCCTTGCCTGGAACACCGGCACCGTCAACAATAGACTTTAGCCCATACGGTGAAAAGTTGGAAGTTTACCCAATAAGCGCATCTGGAACAATCTTAGTCGAAGGCAGGATAAGGACAGCAAACTTATACTATAGGGTTGGAGCAGCCTACTATGGCCCACTAGAAAACGATTACATCTTCTTTGACTTCACAAACTTTTACAGGAAAGCCTAAAATACTCTTAGCCCCCTTCAATTTTTTCTATTTCAAAAATTTTTATCCTATTTTGAAGCCAACTGTCTCTATCTCTTACAGTTACAGTATCATCTTCTAATGTCTGATAGTCCACCGTTATAGCCTTACAGACACCTATTTCATCAGCCCTCGCATACCTTCTACCTATCGAACCATCATCATCGTACAATACACTGTATCCCTTGAGCTTTAACATTAAATAAATTTCCTTTGCCTTAGCATCCAAACCATCCTTCTTAACCAATGGGAATACTGCATACTTGTAGGGTGCAATTTCCTCATTTAAGGAGAGGATTATCCTATCCTCTTTTTCACGATAAGCGTGTTCTAGAACAGTGTGCACTATCCTTTCTATACCGAAACTTGGCTCTATAACATGAGGAATATACTTTCTTGTTGAAACTGTCTCCTCAACTTCCTTGAATACAAAATATTCTTTTCCAACAGCGGTACCGTTAACATCTATTTTCCCATACCTTTCAAGCAGTTCAGCAAGCTCATAGGGTTTAAAGCTTGAGACGGCTTTAAATATTTGAGTTGAAAGTTGACCGAAATTCCTTTTAACCTTTATCGGGTCCACATAAGCAAACTTTTTACTAACCTTTATAGGACAACCGAGTTCTTCAACAACCTCCATACTAGTCTTACTCTTAATTGAATGAGACTTTAGATCATAATCTTGTCTGTAAGCGTGGCCGGCAACTTCAATCCAACCAAATTTTCCAGTCAAGACCTCATGGTCAAAGGTTTGGGCTGAATAGTGGGCTCTTTCACCCTCCAACTTTGCCTTAAACCTCTGAAATTCTGGCCTGATTCCTAGCGTACAAAGGAACTTCTGTGAAAGGGCCATCATAAACGCAAGCCATTCTTCCTTCACAAGCCCCTTCTCTACAGCTTCTCTTGCGTTAACATTATGTGGTACACTATCACCTCTCCTCACCTTTTCTTCGTCAAGAATATTCATTATAATATCTTTAACTTCATCCAAGTATGGGCATCTGCTATTTAGTGGGTCAAAAAAAAGTTCTAGCTCCATTTGAGAAAATTCTCTTAACCTTATTAGCCCCTGCCTAGGAGAAATTTCGTTTCTATATGCTTTACCAACTTGTGCAACACCGAAAGGCATTCTAGCCCTATTTATTTCATAAAGTTGTCTAAATTCTACAAACATGCCCTGAGCAGTTTCAGGCCTAAGGAAGCCAATGTTTTCTTTATATGGTCCAATGTTAGTCTGAAACATTGTTAAAAATGAGCTCACCTTCCAGTTTACTGAACCACAATCTGGGCAAGACACTCTATTCTCGTTCAAAAGCTTTTCAAGCAATTCTAGTCCTGTAGCCTCAGAAACTTTAACACCATTTTCTTCCAGCAGATGGTCAGCCCTATACTTGTTACCGCACCTTAAACATTCGGCCATAGCATCCTTAAATGAGCCAACATGACCTGAAGCTTCAAACACAACATATGGTGCGATAGTTGGGGACTCGATTTCAATAAACTCGTAGGGTTCTAAAAAGATCTTCCTCCAAATTCTAATAATATTATCTTTAAGCCTTACCCCAAGAGGGCCGAGCGTGTAGAAGCCTCCAACACCACCATATATCTCGTAAGCCTGCCAATAGAAACCTCTTCTCTTAGCTAGTGCGAAGACCTTTTCTGTAACGTTGGCATCCAAACCTATCACGCCACATACTATAACTTTAGGGATAAAATAGGTGTTTCTTAAACTGCTTTAATAACCTTTACAACCTGAGGCCTCTTTTTTCTTAAAATCCTGTAACCACATATACACTTTATTTCTAGAAGCTTAGCAAGTTCACTGGAGGACACGACCGTACCACATCTTACACATTCATAGTATACTTCATCTTTAGCCTGTTCACTCATACCAACCATCCTCTAACTGATTACTATAAAAATTTTCTAACAGCATCCTTAAAAACTTTAACAACATAATTTTTCTCCTCCTCAGTGAGAGTTGGATACACTGGAAGAGACAGGACATGTTCTGCGGCATCTTCACAGTTTGGAAGAGATTCTGGTTGAGCATATTTAAAGAAAACTTCTAGCCTGTTTAATGGAATAGGATAATATACTGTTGCACCAACACCATTTTCTCTCATGTACTGGACCACCTCATTCCTCTTCCTCTTCACGTACACTGTGTATATGCTCCAGTTTGTTTCAGCATAATCTTCCTCTACAGGCAACTGCACATTTTCAAGCTCACTAAATTCTTCATTATAGAATCTTGCATTCTCTCTCCTAGCTTTAATGAACACATCTATTTTTTTAAGCTGCTCTATACCTATCGCAGCCTCGATCTGAGGCATTCTCAGATTAAGTCCAAGAATCTTAGAATCGTATCCCCTAAACTGCCCATGAGACCTTATCATCCTTAATCTTTCAGCCAAACCATCATCGTTTGTAGTAATCATGCCACCCTCTCCACAGGTTACAATTTTTGTAGCATATAGGCTGAAGCAGCCTATTAGGCCAATACTTCCAGTCATCCTACCCCTATATTTTGAGCCCAAAGATTGGGCAGCGTCCTCAACAACCTTCACACCATACTTTTCAGCAACTTCGACAATTTCATCCATTCTAGCTGGGTGGCCGTAAAGGTGTACGGGTAAAATAACTTTAACCTTCTCAGACACCTTTCTAAGAAGGTCTTCTACTGAAATACAGTAGGTTTTAAGATCTATGTCAACAAACCTGACTTTGGCGTTCAAAAAAAGACTTGTTGTAGCGGTTGATGCGAAAGTGAATCCTGGAGTAAGCGTTTCACAACCTTCACCAACATCGAGCGCCATTAATGCTGCAAGTATTGCAGATGTTCCAGAATTTACTGCTATAGCATGTTTTACACCAACATATTCTGCAAAAAGTCTTTCAAATTCTCTGACAAACTTTCCACCTTCAAAGCTTGAGTCTGTAAGCTGAAGTGAATCCAACACCTTTAAAACGGCTTTCTTTTCATCTTCACCTATACAAGGCTTATTTATTGGAATCATTTAACAACACTTTATGGTAGTGGAACTAGGCCCTTCTTAACTTCCTCAGGATATGCTTCGATTATCAAATCATGTTTTGTCTTAAAATAGTCTCTTACAGGTTTAAGGAAATCTATTAAAGCGTTGGCGACAGAATTTTTTAAATCGAGAGGATGAACCTTACCCTCCACATAATCTCTTTCAAGCGCACTTGCATCATTGTAGACGATATCACCACCTTTAGAAGGATCCCTTTCAACCTTTAGGCTTCCAAGCATAGGGATAAGAGCTAGAGAGGCTATGGCTACAATTGGGTTCGTGTATTGTAGTCCAGAAGACTTAACTTCCTTCATAGGACAGTATGCTCTTGAAATCTTTTTACGTATACTTTCTTCAGGCTCATAAACTTGTATATTTGATTCTGGAATCGATGCAGACATTTTAACATCAGGCCCCCTAAGGGACGGTATTAGTGGAGTAAATATGCAGGTGACAGGATTTAGGCCGAGAAGTGGAAAATATTCTCTTGTAAGCATGTAAATGTGCCTCTGGTCGATTCCTCCAAGGGCAATGTTAACCTTGAGAGCGTCACAGTCTATGGCCTGCATTATTGGATAGATAAGTTCAGAAACCTTAGGCTCCTTCATCCTTGTAACCATCGAGGCAGCACGTTGAGCTCTAGAGACTGTTATAAGCGCGCTTATCCTGTAAAGTTTTTCAAAATATTCTTTTTGAAACTGGAAGTCTGAGCCAACACAATATTCTATGGCAACATCTTTTAGAAGTAGGTTAATGCACCTAAAATAGTATTCTGTTCTAACCTTCAACATGCTCCAATCCGTCTTCCTATCATCCATGTAAGCATGGATGTCAGCCAAAAGTATCTTCATCTTAACGCCAGCCTTAACAAGGTCTGAAACTTTGCCTAGTGGAACAAGGTAGCCTATATGGAATGGGCCAGTAGGTGCTGTACCATAGTATCCTACACCTGAACCAGAATATACGATACTTTCAAGCTCCTCTCTTGTCACAACTTCTTCGACATTTCTGAAGACAAGCTCTAATCTGCCACTCAACATGAGAGACTGACTATATTATATATTATAAGGTTTTTGTTTAGCTTCCAGATGTTGTCACGATAACCCATTCCTTAATACTCAGTTGTATATTGCTATGAATGAGCTTATGTATTTGGTTATTGATTTTATTGTTGAGTTTGCTAGAAAGTTGTTGTTGAATGTTTTCAGTTTCGCCT
>JBMFNX010000025.1:0-24651 GCA_049969935.1 Nitrososphaeria archaeon | reverse complement strand
GCATTGGGGACACAAATTCATCCCACCTCTAAAGAGTGTGGGGTTTCTTTGTTTCCCCAAGCCCCTTCATTTGCTAAGCTCTACGTCGACACCTCTTTTTGCAGCCCATTCTAGTGTCCTAGCAGTTAGCCAATCATTTAATGCAGGAGCATAGGTTGACATGTAGAGTATCTGCATTTTTGGCCTTCCCACACCTGTTGTAGTAGTTATTGTTGTTGCCGTTGTAGTTGTTACCGCGGAAGTAGTTGTCACTACCGATGTAGTTGGCACAGTTGTTGATGTTGTTACTGTCTGTGTTACTACTGGTGGGTTCATTGCAACATATGCTGCAGCACCTATAGCGATTAAAGCAACAGCACCAAGACCAGCATATAGAAAGCTTCTTCTATCAACCTTTTTAGGTTCCACGCTCATATCCTTTCGCAATAAATATGTTCGATTTAAGGTTAATAAATTTTACTGCAAAATTAATGGAGCCATCTTATTATGAGCTTTAGCGATACTTCACGTCAAACATGCACGGGACAAGCCTTCAGCGTACCTTAACTAGCTTTACAAATCTACTTCAAAACAAGTACCTTATAATGTTTGACTTAAACATTATAGTATTCAACCTACATAGTATAAGAAAAGTAGAGTACAAAAATGTGATAGGCGCATGCACTTTAAGAGGCAGAAAGAATCTTGAATAAGTTCAAAATCCCATCGATTATCATATAACATGATACTTTTTTTAGCTTCTTTATGAAAACTGATACGTGGAGACTTTAATCTTTCAAATTCGTCTAATGTGTATATGTCTAGTTGAACTTCAGGCAATTGTAGCATGTCCCAGAGTATATGATAGTCGTCTTTCAACCTGTTACCTTTGTAGATTATGGGAAGAAAGATGCCACTTGCTGCTGTATTCCTATTTTTGGCAAAGGATAAGCTTAACTAATGGTATTTTTCCCTTTAACTCTGGCAGCTTTGCCCTTAAATATTCTACTATTTTTCTTCTATCAAATCTTGGATGATAGATTTTCACGGAAAACGACAACCTTTCTTCCATGTTCAGCTTAGCCTTCCAGCCTCCTCTCTAGTGTATAACTCATATATGGCGCCTTCGCGATGGGCGTTTGGATAACGTATTGGAATATAGGCCTTATCCAGTTCCCTTAGCTAACCTTATAGGTTCCATATCAAAATTAAAGTGTTCAGAAGCCCCCCTTTAATTAAGCTGCCAACCGAATGGCAGAAGACTTAAGCACTAATCTTTGGAAATACGGCTTTAACAGCCTTTTCAGATGCTATCGAGCTAAAAAATGCGTATCCATAAAATCCGCCTTTAATCTCATATTCAGTATTCTCTAAGTCTCTTTTAGCATTCTTCAACCAATCTACTTCTTTCCACCATAGGATGGAATATAATAAGAATGTCTGATAATAAATGCTAGCTTTCTGGTTCACTTTAGCTTATAAGCGCCTTTGCCGAGAAATTTCGCTCTATTTCCTAGCTCTTCTTCAATTTTTAGAAGCCTGTTTGCTGTATCGTCTACGCCTCCTTCTCTCATCTGTCCCGTGTTTAGTCCTACTGCATAGTCAGCTATGTCCGCACCTTCTCCCCTGCTACTGCAGGGCATTATCGCATACCCGTGCCTGTACGCGTATTCAACCATTTCCAGTGCCTCTGTTATTGTTCCAATCTGATTAACCTTTAACAGTACAGCGTTACAGGCTTTCGCCTCAATACCTCTTTTTACTCTCTCTATGTTTGTTGTGAAAAAGTCGTCTCCTACTATCTGTATCCCCAATTCTTTTGTTAATAGTGCATGGCCTTCTACATCATTTTCTTCTAGGGGGTCTTCAATGACTATGAATGGGTAGTCTTTCACCATCTTTTTGTATAATTCTATTAAGTCTTCCTTTGTTTTTTCTTCTCTTGAAAATAGTCCTGTGAACTTGTTCTTTTTCTTGTCAAAGTATGTTGTTGCTGCAACGTCAACTTGGAAGCCTATCCTGTTTCTATATCCTAGGTTTTCTACTGCATCCATCATCATTTGCCAAAGTTGTTCATCGTGTGATATTTTTGGATGCTGTGTTATGACAAGATGAGAGTATGGTGTTGGATGTGTTCTGAATCCTAGTCTTTCCTTAACTATTTTTAGGAACTCGTTTCTGAGTTCCCAGCATGCGTAGGATGCTTCTGAAAAGCTTTTGAAACCATATGCTAGGAACGAGTAGCTTGGCTTATCACCTGACCTTTCACCTCCACCATACCTGTCCTGTCCAACGAACGAGATTACTCCTGGAACTGGTAAAACTCTCGCATAGACTCCTCCTATGTGCTGGTATAATGGTATCTTTAGGCTGTTTGCTGCAGCCTTTAATACTGCTGCAGAAACACTTGCTATAGAGTTTCCGCCTAACTTGGACTTGTTTGGTGTTCCATCAAGCTTTATCATCAGGTCGTCTACAGCATTCTGGTTTATTGCATCCATTCCTTTTACAGCAGGCCCCAGTATTGTGTTAACGATTTCTACAGCCTTCTTTAAGCCTAAACCCTTAAACCTTTGGCCACCATCATGTATGAAGAAGACTTCATTTTCTCCAACAGAGATTCCTGCTGTAACGATTGCTGTCCCCTTTGAACCGTCTTCAAGTTCAACTGTCGTCTCTATGCCAGGATGTCCTCTCATTGAAATTATTTCTCTAGCACAAACACTTTTTATGCGTGTGCTCATCCTTTCACCAGCCAATCTTTTCATACTATTTTAATATAAGTGTTGCTCCTAAGTCGCCTAAGCTTACACCTTGAGTTGTTATTATACCATCATCTAATTTTAGTAAGGGTATTGTCGAATTGTGATTTTTTAGCTCCTCAAATATGTTTATGCCACGCTTTTCAGCCTCTTCAGCCGTGTACCCGTCAACTAAGCCTCCTGCTAAACAGGGTATCTGCCCATATTCTTTAACAAACTGTGTTCCAGGACCATCAGTGCCATCCGTGTCAACAGCGCCGATAACCACCTTACTGCTTCCCCTAATTTGTAGGGCTGCTGAAAGTGTGAACTCTTGGTTTCTTCCACCAACCCCCCTACTGTTCCCTACTGTAACGATAAGCTCTCCTGTCGTTAAAAGGACACAAGGTGGCTTAAACGGTTTTTCTGAAAATTCTATGTTTTTGGCAATACATGCTATAACCTTTCCAGCCTCTCTAGCCTCAGCCTGTAACCATTCAGTTAATATTATTGGTGTATAGCCTAGAGATTCCGCCTTCCTACTTGCCTCAATTATTGGGCCTCTTCGAGGCAATACTCCGAAGACTCTAAAGTTTATATCCTTAAAGTCGTCCACCTTTGGCGTCTCATATTTTGGGTCCGCTTCTTCAATATGCCTTCTAATGGATTGTGGAATTTTGTCTAAGACATCCCATTTCTTGAGCACATTGTAGGCGTCCTTGAATGTAGTTGAGTCCGGTAGGGCGTGTAGCCAACGATTTTGGGTAAGCAGTCTATCGTAACTTGACATTCCTGTTTTTGATGGTAGTGGGTCTCCTGCATCCCATAAAAGTATGTGTATCTGTAGAGCGTCCTTCATTAGCAGTGACATTCTCCCAACCTTTAGAAGGTCTATATGGTTTCTTATAACATTCAAGTCTTCTGTTGGGACACCTCTTTCCACCTGCATCATGTAAGTTAGTTCACGCACGTCTTCAACAGATATTCCTGGTGGAGGTAGTGTTAGAAGTGATGAGCCACCGTTTCCACTTAAGGTGAAGACAACATCACCTTTCCTAACCTTTTTAGCTATCTCATATATTGCTTGAGCACCCTTAACACAGTCTTCGTCTGGAACAGGGTGCGCTCCAAAGGTCACCTTTATCCTATTCAATATCTTTTCATCACCCTTTTTTGCTATAACATGCCCGTCCGTTAGCCTATCGCCTAAAATTTCTTCAAGCGCCTTTGCAGCAGACTGTACACCTTTGGCTGCACCTACAACATATATTGAGCCAACCTTATCCAGTTCTATTGTAAGGCCTCCACTTCTAGGATCACCTGGCGGCTCAAACTCCCTACATCCGATTATAAGTTTGTTATCAACTCTTCTAACAAGCTTTAGAACGTTATAGTAGGGGTCAGCAGCCTTCAATCCTGCTTCAAGGATTTCTAGGACAATTTTACGCCCTTCAACATTTCCATGGGAAGAAAGTTTTTGATAGTTTAATATCCGTGAGGGGTGATACATATGTAGCGCTTATTGCTTTAGTGTTATAAAAAATTATCTAAAATTTTTTTAACATAAGATATATTGAGGCTGCTAGAACTGGTATGAATGTTACTTCAACAATAAACTTGTACCCGAAAATGTTTCCTAAACCTCCAAAGATTATTGGGGAAATGAGATTAGATAGGTCAAATCCTATTATGTAGAATCCTGTTGCCACACCCTTTTTCGAATTTCCTGTATCGATTAAGGCCATGATTTGAAGGCTTGGGATAACAAACCCTAAACCTAAGCCTGCGGAAAAACAGAACATGTATACAGTTGGTGGGAAAGAATATACGCCGATAAGCGCAAGCGAAACAGCCAGCATAAAAAGTCCTGTTGCAGCAATCTTCTTTACACTAAAATTTTTTGAAATCTTTCCCGTAAATATTCTTGGAACTATACTCGATAGTCCAATTAATGCTAGACAATTTCCAACAATAACGCCAGCATCCTTCCCAAATAATGTAGCATAGTATGCTGGAAGAAGGGAAGTTATTGTAACATATCCTAGAGTGTAAAGTATTAGGGAAAAGATTGCTGCTTTAAAGCTTTCTATATGCATTAATTCAATAAAGTTTCTTACAACAATCTTTAGATCCCCTTTTAAGGTTGAGGCTATATGAGTTTTTACATTAAAGTTTAGAAGTTTTTCCCCAACTTTAGTTGACTTTGCAGTATAGTATACTATGGCTGGAATGATGGCGGCCAAAAATATCATAAAAATAAAGGTCTTGTTGAAACCATAAAATGATATGAGATAGCCACCTAAAGCTGGGCCTATGACAACACCTATGCCTAACATTGTACTTCTCCAAGCAATACTTTCCTCAAAATACTCCATATGCTCGGATGCTTCATATGCTGTAAGAGAGAAGGAGGCGGTCATGAATACTCCTTGGCTTAAGCCCTGAAAAAGTCTAGCTATAACAAGATGCATAATATTAGAAGAGAACAGGTATATGAAGGATGCTATGAAGAATGTTGCTGAGCCTAGAAGAAGCAGCCTGAACCTGTATCCTCGGTCGAAGGCGAGTCCAGCCAAGGGTCTGGTCACAATAGATGTTAGATAGAACATTGACCAGACTAAGCCAACTTGTATGGGGCTAGCGTCAAATTTTATTACCGCATACTGGCTTAATATTGTTGAAACACCTTGAAAAAGTATTGAAAAGAGTAATGTGATTATGTTAATATACCACATCCTACGTTTCCATAACCGGAGCGCATCTAATCCGTTATTCATAAGTTTGTTTTTTGAGGCGGATAAGACCAATTTATAAATCTTATTGTTTTAGAGAAAAGGAGGTTAATTTTTTAAAAATATTTGGTCATATTTGGCTTAATGTATGAAACTTATCCTTTAAGCTCAGGTAAAGGCTCTTATATAATTCAAAAAGTTTCGCATACTTTAGCCGCACACCCTTTCTTGGTTGGAAGACTGTAACATTCTCATCATCTGATTTGATTTCAAAAAGGTTTTTTATCCAGCCTACACCATATGCGGCTAAAATGGCGCTGCCTACCATGGAAGCGTCAGCCGAATTCTTTCCAACAACAATCTTCTTTCCCAATACGTCAGCCTTTATCTGATTCCAAATCCTACTCCTTGCACCGCCGCCAACAATTTTAAATGAATCTATTTTGGCGCCCATGGACTCTATTACTTCAAGATTATGTCTCGCTGCATAGGCGGTGCCCTCATACAAAGCTCTAGCTATATCACTTCTACTATGATGAAATGATAGGCCAAATATGACACCGCGAGCGTATGGGTCCCAAATCGGGCTTCTTTCACCAGCAAGATATGGTAGGAATATTAGATTATTTGAGCCAACAGGAGAACGCTTGATTTCATCTTCAACCTTCTCGAAGATTTCAGAACTTAAACTTTCACCCTCTTTTAGATAAAGTTCTCTGATAAGCCATTCGAATACGTTGCTGTGCGCGTTCATGGCACCCTGCATTAGCCAGCGGTCTGGAACCACATGACAACGGTTTAATAGTGTTGATGAAAAGTTTGGTGTATCCGTGCATGTTATCACGCTCGAAACTGAGCCTGCGGTTATTAGTGCACAATTTTTGTCCACCACATTTTCAGCTAAAGCTGCTAGTGGGGTGTCGGACCCGCCTACCATGACGGGGGTGCCAGGATTCAGTCCAGTCTCTTTTGCAACATTTTGGGTTAAATTTCCCAGAATCCTGTAGGATGGCATTGTTTCAGGAAACTTTTCTCTAGCTACGTTAAATAGGTTAAACATTTTTTTAGACCATTCACGTTTTCTTATATCAAATAGGAGCGACCATGAAGCGTGAGTCCAGTCGTATGAAAATTCTCCTGTTAGCAGGTATGCTATGTATCCTGGTGTTACCATGAACTTGAAAGTTTTTTCATATACTTTAGGCTCATTCTCTTTAAGCCACATTATTTGTGTTATAGTCTGTACCGTGGAAAGCCGGTTGCCACATATTTTGAAAACATCTTCCTCATCCAGTTTCTTAGATAGCTTTTCATATTGGCTTACACTTCTTTGGTCGAAGAAGAGTATTGATGGCCTTAAAGGTAGCCCATTCTTATCTACGCAAACGAGACCCATGTGTGCGCCAACATTTATTGAGACAATTTCCTCCCCTTTGACACCATACTTTTTCATCACATCCTTTACTGCCTTTTTAAACGCAGTCCACCATTCTCTAGGATCCTGTTCAACCCAGCCTACTTTTTTACTAAAAGTTTTATACGAATACCTTCCTGGTGCAGTATACTTTTTTTCAAGTTTTTCGTTGAATAGGCCAAGTTTAAGTGAGCTAGTTCCAAAATCGGCTGCTAAAACGTATTCACTCATGTTAACCTTTATGGCAACAATAGAACCTTTAAAGCTTTAAGCTCGCTTCTCAAATTAAAGGCGTTTAATGCATCTTCTAAAGGAAACTTGTGTGTGATAAGCTTTCCAACATTAAAGCGTCCAGATGAAAGGAGCTGTATAGCTTTCTTAAACTGTTCGGGGGTAGCATTTTGTGAGGCAGTTAAAACCAGTTCCTTGTAATGAATCCTGTTCAGGTCTATGTTTGAGATAAAAGTTTTTCCACCTCCAGCGAACAAGCTTATCATACCCTGAGGCTGTATAATGTCAAGCAGCTGTTCCACGACTCCTGCAACACCAACTGTTAAAACAGCCTTATTTATTCCGCCAAAAACTTTAGAAAACTCTTTAACCTTTGAAGCGAAATCCTCTTGCCCCGGATTAATGGTGTAGTTTGCACCCAATTCTCTAGCCACATTCAGCCTTTCTCCAACATAGTCTGAAACAATAATATTTGATGCACCTCTATACTTGGCTAACATGACATGAAGTAATCCCATTGGGCCGGCGCCTACAACCAAAATATTGTCACCTAGTCCAACATTTAGTCTTTCTAAAGAGTTTACGACAGTTGAAATTGGTTCAAGAAGTGCTGCTTCTTCAAAAGATACATTTTCTGGCAGTTTCATGATATGGCCTAGTTTAACCATTTCTGGAGCTGGCTGAAAGAATTCTGAGAAGCCACCGTTAACATCTATCCCTAAAGTTTTCCTATTAACACATCTATTTCTAAACCCTTTTAAACAGAAATCACATTTTCCATCAGCTAATATCGGATACACGGCAACCTTGTCACCTACTTCAAAGTCTTTAACATTCGAGCCTACGTTTACAACTTCACCAGAGAACTCGTGTCCCATGATCACATTTTCTTTAGCTGAACGTTCTCCTTTGAATATCCTTAAGTCTGTTGCACATATTGCGGCAGCCTTAACTTTGACGACAATTGAATCATCTAAGCTTAATGGAGTTTGAACTTCATCAACTGAAATCTTGCCAAGGGAATGGAAGACGACAGCCTTCATTCAAATCTGCCTACTCGAGAGCAAGCGTGTCCATAACTTCGTCCACAGACTTGTTTTCGTGCACAATCATCTTTAAAGCTTTAACCATCAAAGTTGGGTCCCTGTGAGCCCAAACGTTTCTTCCAATAGCGACGCCGCTTGCCCCGCCTTCGATTGCACCCTTTACCATAGAAAGGAATTGTCTAACATTCTCTGTATGTGGGCCGCCTGCAATAACAACTGGCACTGGACAGGCTTCCACCACCTGCCTAAATGTTTCCGGAGAACCTGTGTACCATGTTTTAACGATGTCTGCTCCAAGTTCAGCGGCAGCTCTTGCAGCATACATTATATTTTCAACCTTGTAGTAGTCTTCCTTTTTTATCAAGTTCCCTTTAGGGTATATGTGCACAGTTAAGGGCATACCATATTCTTCACATTCCCTCGCAAGATAACCTATAGTCTTCAACATTTCATCCTGTCTAGTGTCACCAACTGATGCACCGTAGGCTACAGCGTCAGCGCCCAATTTTACAGCCTCCTTAACTTCAGTAAACTGTGTGTCATATGATGGATTATATGGTGAGAAGCCGCTCAGCTTACATATTAGGCATGTTCCACTTTCTATTAGAAATGGATAGTATTTTGATGCTAGACCTTTATGTATTGTTAGAGCATTTGGTTTGCCAGCAACAATCTTTTGTATTGTTTCTCTAGCATTCCTTATCCCAGGCAAAACGCCATGTGCTATAGCATGGTCCATTGTTATTATCACAACCCTTCCAGAAGTTTTATCAAATAGTCTCGACAACCTTATTTCTTTTCCAGGGGAAGTCATATCAACTCACTGACGCAATCTCTTTATACATTGATTTAAATCTTTTATAACCTTTTTTAAATATCATATAATATTGTTTGTAAACATTATTTGCAGAATCGTTTGGCATGTTTACATCCTCTGTAAGGAGATAAAACTTGTCTGCGGTGCTTATTATGTCGTTATAGCGTTTTGCAGCACAGCCTGCTAATATTGCGCATCCAATCATTGTAGCATCCTTTACACTTGATACTGCAATCTTTTTACCTAGCACATCAGCCTTTATTTGCCTCCATAGACTGCTTTTAGCAGCAGCACCAGCCGCTCTAACCTCTTCAACCTTAACACCCAAGGATTCAATAATTTCCAGATTATTTCTGAGACCATATGCTACACCTTCAAGTATCGCCCTAATCATGTGTGCCTTGGTATGTGATAGGGTTAGGCCAAAAAATACGCCTCTTGCATTAGGATCCCATATTGGAGAACGCTCTCCAGACATGTATGGAAAAAATATTAGGCCATCACATCCTGGAGGGACTTTAGCTGCAAGCTCGTCCAAAATCTTGTAAACGTTACCATCACACATTTGAGAAAATTGTACTTCAGTTTCGCATAAGTTGTCCTTAAACCATTTTAGAGAGGCTCCAGTTGTAGACATTGCACCCATATGAAGCCATAAGCCTTCCATAACATAACATCTGTTCAATATTCTTGTATCAAATTTTGGAGTTGAGGAAAGGACTGCTACAACAGTTGAAGTGCCCGTCGTCTCGAAAACGCGGCCTGGCTTTATTATACCACATCCAAGCGCTGAAGCCGCACTGTCGGCACAGCCTATTGCAACAGGAACACCCTTCCCTATACCCAAAATTTTTGAAGCATATTCATTTACTTCACCAACTTTTTCATATGACCAAAATATTTTGGCAAGCTTTTCACCATCCAAACCAGTCTCCTCTATAAGCTCATTTGACCATCTCGCCTTCTTCAAGTCAAAGATTCCAGTAAATGATGCATTAGTAGGATCTATTCCAGTCTCTCCAGTCAACTTTAAAGCAATGTATCCGTTTGCGTGAACAAACTTGTACACTTTTTCATAAACTTCCGGCTCATTTTCCTTAATCCATAGCATTGAAGTAATACTGAAGGCGCCTGGAGCTATCCTGTTTCCAGCTATTTCTGCAAATGTTTGGAGCCCCACTTTTTTAATAAGCCTTTTAGCCTGCTCCACACTCCTCTGATCCATGTAAAGGATTGCAGGCCTTAACGCGTTCCCCCTACTATCTAATGCTATTAGGCTAGGACATGTATTACATAATCCTATCCCAACAACCTGAGTAGGACTCACATTTGTCTGCTGAAAAAGTTTTATTATGAGCTCACATACTGTTGTCCACCAG
The DNA here is from genome assembly GCA_049969935.1 of Nitrososphaeria archaeon. Taxonomy (GTDB): domain Archaea; phylum Thermoproteota; class Nitrososphaeria; order JACIWG01; family JACIWG01; genus JACIWG01. The sequence goes on along the minus strand of JBMFNX010000025.1, from coordinate 14,312 downwards.
TCTTCTGGATAACTTTCAGCCCATAGACTTTTTGGATGCAATATGCCATACTTGTATTCGCTGCTCAAAACTGTAACGGTCTGTGTTCCATCAACGTTGACTAGTCCAACTTTTGCAGCTGTGGTTCCAATATCAATGCTTATTAGAAAATCACCATTTATCCTATTGCCCATATTGCTGAATATCTGATTTCCAACCTTTTATATCTTCCTTTTTTTAAGAAAAATGATGCAGTAAAAGCTTTTGGCTGATCCATTATAGTAATACAAAATTTTTTTATAGACGTTGAGCATAAAATTTTGATATGGTTAGGAGCAGAGCAGCCTGTTTCGAGGGCCCTAGAAAGGTTTCTTTAAAGGAAATAGAGTTAGAGCCTGCAGATAATCAGGTTCTCGTGAAAACATTCCAGGCATCAATATGTGGTACAGACAAACTCTTCTATTTTGGAGAAGTTCCTAATGAGGTTAGCCTTCCAATATGTCCATGGGGTCACGAGGGTGGTGGAGTTGTATTTAAGGTAGGTTCTAAAGTTAGGGAGTTTACAGAAGGGGATATTGTGATGTCATTTGGGCCTGGAACTTTTGCAGACTACTTTCTTGCAACGGCACCTTATGGCTGTCTAAAGGCGCCTGAAGGTGTTGATACTGAAGTAGCATGCTTGGGTGAACCATTAGCTTGTGCAGTACATGCTGCAAAAATTGCTTCAAAAAATGTTGGTGTAGGAGATACTGTTGCAGTTGTCGGTGCTGGATTCGCTGGCCAGATCATTTTACAGGGTTTAAAAAGGGGTGGTGCAGACTTTCTTTTTGCAATCGACAAAATTGATTTTAAACTCGATTTTGCAAAAAGGTTTGGAGCTGATGTCACATTAAATGTTGAAAGAGATAATGTTGTTAAGGAAATTCTTGATTCAACAGATGGGCGTGGAGTGGACCTTGTTGTAGAGGCTTCTGGGAGTGGAGATGGACTCAATTTGGCTTCCGAAATAGTTAAGCATAATGGTACAATCGTCATATACAGTCATTATATGAAACCTTTTTTGGCTAACCTGTACCGTTGGCATGAGGATGCACTAAATATAGTACACGCTTGTCTAATGCACCATACTAGAGAGGAGATGGTTGTCTGGGCAAGAGAAGCGTTCAGGCTTGTTAAAAAGAGTATATTTAATGTTAAACCTTTGATTACAAAAAGGTACAGCCTTTCAGAAATATCGGAAGCCTTCGAGAGCGAGATTTTGAACCGGAATTCGATAAAGACGGCGATAGTGCCCTAACTTTAATATATGCCACAACTTTGACACAATTTATGTTTGTGGTGTAAGGTGAACATGAATAATAGGCAACTTACCATAGCTGTGTTCGAGCACAGGAAGGTTGATCGAATACTCTGGCAGCCTAGACTACATCATTGGTATGAAGTTAATAGGGCGAGAGGCACTTTGCCTAAAGAGTATGTGAATAAGAGTATACTAGAAATTTATGACGAATTAGGTGCTTCACCGAGGGGATACCATTTTTTCAATGATACAATAAAGGTTGTTGAAGGAGAGGATGTTAAAGTTGAGGTATTGGAGGATTCTGAAAATGTTTACACAAAATATGTTACACCTTTGGGAGTTCTTAGACAGGTTGAGCGAAAAAATTTGTATGGCACAAACAAGATTAGGGTAGAATATTTTCTGAAGAATGTAGAAGACTTTCCTATACTCGAGTATATTTTGAAGAAACAGAATTTTGAGTTCGATAGAGAACTTTACACTAGAATTGAGGATCTTGTCGGAGACAGATGTGAACCCATCGTGAATGTTAGATGGGGGGCTATACAGAAGCTTTTCATAGCATACATGGGCTTCAAGGCTGGAATTATAGCCTTATGGAAGCATAGGGATAAAGTTGAAAGGCTGATGGAGGTTTTCGATGAAAGCGATGACAAACTTTTTAATCTATTAAAGAAAACACCTTTCAAGATCATAAACTTTACAGACAACATTGATGAGGGACTACTTTCACCAACATTATTTCAAAGGTACATGCTACCATATTATCAGAAGAGGACTAAAGAATTGCATGAGGTTGGAAAATATTGTACATCACATTGGGATGGGAAAGTAAAGCATCTAATACATTTTGCTAAAGAAACTGGTTTAGATGGACTAGAATGTGTTCCACCAGAACCTCAAGGAAACGTTAGCCTAGAATATCTAAAACAGAATATGGGTGAAATGATATTAGTTGACGGGATTCCGGCGACACACTTTCTTCATACAATATCATACATGGAATTAGAGGAATTTGTGAGAAAGCTTGTTGAAACATTTAAGCCAAACCTTATTGCAGGAATTTCTGACATGATGCCACCTGACGGGGACATAGGTAAAGTAAAATTGGTTGGAAAAGTTTTACATAATATTGAAATTAAATAGTCCATTATTTACAAAAAGTTTATGGAAAAAGATATGGTAAAGTTATTTATGAACGGTTTTTGTAAGTTGTTATTTAATTTTCTTAAGCTCCAGCTTCTCGAACAATATTTTTTCGAGTTCCCTCTTATCATCTCTATTTATGTCCATTAGAGGTAACCTCATGTGTCCTCCTTTCAATCCAAGAATATCCATTGCAGCCTTCATTACACCAAACATCATGTATGAGCCTACATAGGGGTAAGGCAGTATTGAAGTCGAAGGACCATATTTTTTAGACACTTTTCCTATAAACTCTTCTAATGGATAAAGTTTTTCCATTAAAATCTTTAGTTTCACATAGTCTCCATTTAACCCTGCTTTAAGTAGGTCTATTGAAAATTCTGGCATAAAGTTTGCGTAGCCTGAAATGAACCCTCTTACGCCTAGGAATGCTGTTGCCGCAAACCACCAGTCACCTCTACCCTGAAGGATTGGAACTTTGTCGCCTACTGCTTTGATCTGCTCATATAATGTTGGAATGTATGGCGTGTTCTCTTTTACTGCAACAATATTGTTCGTATTTTCTACAAGCCTTTTTAGAACATGTGGCTTCATATATATTTTTGATACATCCGGATTATTGTATGGCACTACACCAATCTTTATTGCATCACATATCCTCTTATAGTGCAGGTACAGTCCTTCTTCTTCTGGAACATGATAGTATGGTAGTACAACCATTACACCGTCAGCGCCAACATCTTGAGCGTATTTGGCTCTATCAATAGCAACCCTTGTACCTGAATGTGATGCTCCAGGGACCACTGGAATTTTTCCATTGGCTGCATCAACAACAGTCTTAACAACCTTCCTCCATTCCTCGTCAGTTAAAGCATACTTTTCACCAGTGCTTCCTACAGGAGTTAAGACCATGGGACCATAACCTCTTTTCTCGACAAGGAACATTGTGTTTTCCTTTAGGGCTTCGTAGTCGACATCCTCGTTCTCTTTGAACGGAGTCAATTGAACTATGTGCACAACACCCTTCATAAAATATTCTCTTAATTTTTCAGGAGACATGATAGTGACATCGAATACCATGTATATAAATATTATATTTGTTTTAAAAATTTTTTGAAATAATTTAAGAAATTGTTTATATAGTGGTTTCTCCAAAATAAGAGAACGATAGCATATGGTTGAAGCCTGTGTTCTAATTAGAAGTGAGAAGGGAAGGTTTGTGGAAGTTGTCCAGAAGATAAAACAGTTGAAGGGTGTAAAGGACGCTTACCCAGTTCTAGGAAGATTTGATGCAATAGCGCACGTTTCCGTTTCCGACACGCGGGAATTAGGTGATGTGGTGATGAAAATTGGTAATATGGCTGGGGTTGTTTTTACAGAAACGTTAGTGGAGGTTGAAACATGATGACGAAGGCATGTATTCTAGTGAAGGCTGTTCCTGTAAAGGGTAAAAAGATTTTAGAAGAAGTTGGCAGAATAAATGGTGTAAAAAAGGCTTTCCTAGCCTATGGTAGGGCAGACATAGTCGTTCTAGTCGAGGCAAAAGAGTATGAGGAAATTTTGAAAATTGTTGACAGAATCCATTCAGTGGATGGAGTGAGAAGCACTGAAACCTTGACTGAAGCCTGGTAGTTAATTTTAATAGGATGAGTTTAATTGGAACGGGGAAATGATGTTAGCCAAGGTTATACGAGTGCACTTTTTATGAGATTCTAGAAGAGGGTGTGATTGCTTAAACGCATCCAGTTTCTGGAACACATTTTCTATGGGTCTATTATCGCCATAGCTTTACACATCCTATCCAGTATAGCTTCTGCGACCTGCTCACTTAAAGGTCTGAGGCCGCAATCAGGATGTACTGCTGAAATATGTTCTTCGCCTACAGCTTCCCTTACTTGCATAATCCTTTTTGCCACAACATCGACACTTTCTACATCCTCTAAGCTTTTAGCTTGAACGTTAACGCATCCAACACCAAGCCCTTTACCACTTTCATGCAAGAGCTGCCTGTTTAGCAGTTCAACATTTTTTTGAACATTCTGTGCACTAAAGGCTAAGCTTATTACATGCGCGTCAAGGTCAAGTAGGTCTCTAAAAATTTTTTGGTTCAATTGACCGCATACATGAACAGAAGTCCTCCCATTTTTATAATAATATGGTATGCTATCGAATAGCCTGTTTACTATGGACACACCTAATTTCGAGTCAATAACTTTTGCTGATAACGCTGGCTCATCAACCTGAATATAGTATCCCCTCTTATATGCTTCAAATACTATTGGAGCCAAGGCTTCTGCAAAATCATTGTATAGGCTTACGTCTCTTAGGCTGCTATAATGTTTTAGCCCATTTAGTGCAGTGTAAAAGGCTAAGGTTATTGGACCCGTTATAGTAATTTTTACACCAACATCAATTTTACCCCTTTCAGCCAGATATTTTCTTACAATTTCAAGGTCATGAAATTTTATGAAATCTTCTGGCCTATTATAGGGTGAAATTTTTGACTGAACAAATGGACCTCTAGGACCCCTTCCAACGCCTGGAAGGTCTCCAAAATAGTTTATCATGTCAGCCCTCTGCTCACCGTCAGAGACAATGTTAATATCATATTTTAGCTGTGTTTCAACAACTTCTTTGATCGCGTCCTCTAAAGGCTTGTTTTTTACTGGAAAGCTTCCTATTACGGTTTTAGGCACTTTCACAAACAATAGTTTCTAATACTTTAATTAAAAAGTTTTCACTAAATTTTTGAATAAATTATTTTTTGGAGAGCCAGTTTTCCACCCACTCAGCAGCCTCTTCATCACTTTCAGCTTGAACTGGTGGATGTTTGAAGTAGAATGCTGAAGCCTCTTTGATCGCACCACCTTCACCCCTATCTAATGCGACTTTAGCCAGCCTTATGGCATCAACAGCACTGTATGCGAACATCGACTTATCGTCAACTACAAGTTTAACGTCTAAGGTTACTGGAAAACCTGCAAAACTTTCACCTTTAAAGTATATGTATGCAACCTTAGTGTTTCCCAAGAACGGAATATAGTCGCTTGGCCCAATTCTAACTCCAATATTGTAGGGCAGCATGGATGTAACAGCTTCTGTCTTGCTTTTCCTCTTACTGACAAGCCTATCTTCGTCCATCAAGTTTAGGAAGTCAGCGTTTCCGCCAACATTCAACTGATACGTTTCAATAACCTTAACATTTCTTAGCCTGAAAAGTCTGGTTAAAGTTCTATGTAAAATGGTTGCACCAACCTGGCCTTTTATATCGTCACCCAACAACGGTAGCCTCTGAAGACGAAACCTTTCATCCCAAACTTTATTGCTTGCAATAAAAACTGGAATCGTGTTCACGAAAGCTACACCTGCCTTTAATGCGGCTTCAGCATAAAATTTTGTCGCATTCTCGCTTCCTACAGGAAGAAGGTTAACTAGAATGTCGGCGCCAGCGTCTCTTATCTCGTCAGCAATTTCTTGTACACTACATTTTCTGTCTATAGGCTTAACAATGTCAAACATGTGTTCTGCAACACCATCCAAAATTGGGCCTCCAGAAACCTTAACACCCAAATTTCCAATTTCAGCAAACTTTGGTGTAATGTTCGGTTCAGCAAATATTGCCTGCGAAAGGTCTTTCCCAACCTTCCTACTATTAACGTCGAAGGCTGCAACATATTCTATGTCAGAAATTTTGTATCCTCCAAGACTATTATCTGAATCTCTTCCCCTAAAATAGTATGGTGCTTGAACTATAGCTGAAGCAGTATTGCCTACACCAACAATCGCTACCCTTAACTTTGACATGTTTATAGCCATAAACGTTTATGGATATAAACATTTTGGAATTGTTTAAATATTTTAGGCAAAAGGATAAGGGTATGGGAAAACCTCTTGAAAGGCTCAAGTATTCTATAACGTTAAACAATTTATGGCTTTATATCATAAAACTTGTAAAAGAAAAGCCAATGTATAGTAGGGAAATACATAAGATGATAAAAGAAAAATTTAATATAAAAACTGATATCATAACCGTATACTCTGTACTTTATAGGCTGGAGAAGGGGGGATATATTAAAAGGTCTGGAAACTATAGAAAATATTATGAGCTGACTGAAAAAGGTGAGAAAGAGTTTCAAGAGGGTTTAAAGTTTTTAGAAAACATATTAATAATCCTAAAATAAGTTTCACAACATAGGAGATGATGCTATGAAAGTAGGCGTGTTAAGCGACTCACATGATAGGCTTGAGAAGATAGAGAGAGCCTTGTCAATTCTAGGAAAAGAAAAAGCTGATATCATATTACATGCTGGAGACATTATAAGCCCCTTTTCAGCAAAACTTTTTACAAAAATAGATACGCCAACATATTTTACCTTCGGAAACAATGATGGAGAAAAAATATTGCTCAAGGAAATTATAGCATCTTCTAAAAACTGTAGACTAGTGTGGCCTAAGGGGGTAATTGAAGTTGGAGGGTACAGGATAGTTTTATTACATGGTGAAGACGAGAATATTGTTGAATCGTTAGCCTCATCCTCAAGATACGATCTTGTTGTTTACGGGCACTGGCATAAGACAGTCAACAAAAGATACAATAATACACTGCTTGTCAATCCAGGAGAATTGTGCGGGTACCTGAGTGGCAGGTCAACGTTTGCAATCGTTAAAATGGAGGAAAAGAATGTGGACATCATTGAAATCTAGAATTACATGTAGAATACAGGATGTTGCAAACATTTTCTTGATGGTTAGATGAATATAATGTTAACAGTTTCAGGAATACATTCAAGGTCTAGAAAACTTATTGAGGCTACTAGGAGGTTTAGGAAAGGCGAATTAGATTACAGTGAACTCGAAAAAATTTTTGTGAATGATGTAAAAAACTTTGTCAAAGTGCAGGAGAGGGCTGAAATAGAAATATTTTCTGACGGAATGCTGAACTGGCATGACATGCTAAGACCATTAATAGAATGCGTTGATGGAGTAAAATGTGGACCATATTTCAGGTGGTTTGAGACAAACACCTTCTACAGGCAGCCTATTGTAGTAGAAAATTTGAGTGTTAAACGTGAATATATTAGAAGGTTTTTTAATTTCAACCTATTGCCGGAAGAAAAAAAGAAGATAGTGATATTGCCTGGACCATACACTTGCACAATCCTTTCAAAAACAAAACTATCTGAGGGATTAAATAAATTTTCAAAGGTCATTAAGGATATTGTCAGGAGCTTAGAAGAGTATGGTGAACTGTTTATACTTTTACAGGAACCCTGCCTAGTTTATAAAAAACATTTTCCAGACAAGAGAATCTTTCCAAAACTTAAAGATGTATACAGTAGAATATGTTCTGAAAACCCAAAAAATTACATTATACACACATATTTCGGTAGTATAGAAAATGTTATCGAACTATTATCTGAGCTAAAATGCTGGATTGGAGTGGACATGATAGAAACACCCTACAATATTCTAGAAAAATTGGGGAGAACAAATGTTGTGCTAGGAATAGTTGACTCGCAAAATCCAATAATAGAAACACCTAAAATGATTAACCTTTATCTCAAAAACTTTAAGGAGATAGAGAACAGGGAATTGATATTCTGCCCGAACACAGATTTAAGATATCTTCCTAGGAATATTGCGGACAAGAAAATTTTAGCATTAAAAAAGATTATGGAAACGTTGGTGAACTAGAGTGTATCTTACACAGGAGATAGGCAGTATCCCGAAACCAAAATGGTTCACAAACTATATTAAAAAAGCGCCTTTTTCAGAAAAGGACTTTGAGGAAATAGCATTTTGGGGAGAATTTCTGGAAATAGAAAGCTATAGGAGCCTTATAGAACTCCTTAAACAGAATGAAGACCATGATGGGATAAGAAGGTGGGCGGTAACTTTTGTGATAAGATTTTTTGAAAAAATAGGATTAGATGTAATATATACGGGTGAGGTTTTAAGGAAAGAAATGTACGAGCACGCTATTTCAAGAATAGGAGGATTCAAATTTTTGGGTGAAGTCCAATCTTTAGACAACAGGTACTATAATATTGCAAGCGTAGTAGATGAAGTTTATAGGAGAGAGCCAATATATTTGGAAGAGTTTAAGATGGCAAAGAATGTTTCGAGAAGAAAGCTTAAGGTTCCAATAATTGGACCTTACACTCTTGCAGACTGGTCATTAAACCAATACTATTATAGAAAAATTCTTAAAAATGCTTCATCAATAAAGGAGGCAAAAAGGAGAGCGAGAGAAAAGCTAGCGATTTCGTTGGTAGAAAATGTTTTCAGAAAGGAGGTTAGGGAGCTTATAGAAAATGGTGCTGAATGGATACAAGTTGATGAACCGGCTGCAACAACCCACCAGGACATGGAAGAAATGCTCTTGTTTGTTGAATGCTTTAATGAGCTGACAAAAGGATTTCATATAAGGTTCAGCCTACACAACTGTTACAGCGACTACAATATACTATCAAAATATGCTCCAATGCTAAAGAACTGTTACCAGCTTGCACTAGAGTTCGCTAACAGGGACACATTAAACTTGGGAAAAGATGATGAAAATAGGGTAGGCTATAGAGAGTTAAAGCTTTTCATAGAAAATGGTTATAATGGAAACTTTGGATTAGGAGTTTTACATGTGCTAGACTATGATGGAGAACCAAATACCTTTGCAAGCGTAGAAAATGGGACAATAATAGAATCACCATCTCTAATCAGGGATAGGCTAGATTACGCGTCCAAAATTGTTGGAGACCCTTCAAAGATTATGGCTAACCCGGACTGTGGACTTAGAACTAGAAGAGATTGGAAAGTGGTTTGGAAGAAACTTAGCAATATGGTTAAGGCAGCAAAATTTGAGGAAAAGTGAATTTTTGCGAAAGCCTAAATAATATGCTAACATAATTGAATGGAAAAATATTCTGATTTGATAGCAACTTTGAAGGAAAAGAGTTGCTCGCTCAGCTTAACAGTATAGGATAGTGTACGCTATAGTTTTTGAGTCAGTAGTTGATGGAAGAATGGTTAAAGGTGAAAGCGATATAGACTTAGCGATAAAGATTACAGGGATTAGATATGAGTGAATGTTACAATTTTTTTAAAAAAGAATGGATGGGATAGGATTAGATAATGTTGACATAGTTATAATAAATTTTGCACCATCCAGTATATGCTATGAAATTCTAGCAAAGGGTAAAATATTATTCTGCAAAGATTATGAAGAACTTAAAATTATTAAATTGTATGACGATTGGATTAGCCTTTCCAAAATTTTTGAAGAAAGGGAAATAAAGAAGGTGGTTGGATGAGGCCGAGCATGCTAAAGAGGTTAGAGAGATTTAGCAAGAGAATTGAAATCTTAAATGAAATGATAGAATATGATAGAGAAAGATTCTGTAGTAATAAAAATTTTATCTATTACTGAGAGAAACTTGCAAGCTTGCATCAAATTTTTAATAGACATTTCAAAATACATACTTTCCAAGCTTGATGTAGAAGTGCCTGAAACATATATATGGAGGTTGTAGAAAAACTTTACAATACAGGAATAATTGATGAGGATCTAGAAGAAAAGTTGCTTAATACTGTTGGATTAAGAAACATAATCGTTCACATGTACGCTGACCTAAGGCCTGAATTATTGTACAATAATTTATAAAGAGTTAATATTGGTTTAAAAGTGGGGCAAAAAAGCTTTTAGAATTCTGTAAAGATAAAGGTATAGATCCATAAAAAATGTTCTAACCTATAGAATTATAAACACAAATTTAGTAAAAATATGTGGGTATAAGGGTATGGGTAAGGAACGGGTTGCCATTTTGGTACTATTCATACTATCACTTACATTAATACAATTTTTCTCTATAATGGAAAAGAATAGTTTCCAATTGAGTCGAGAAGAGTATAGTGCAAAATTGAATATTTCAGGCGGAATTGCTGGAATGCAGATTGAAGTAAACTATTATGGCAATGGTAGCGTGTTCTACAAAAATTTTAGAACAAATTTCGAGAAAAGCATTCAGGTTCCTGAAAATGTAAGTAAAGAATTTTTTGAGCACATAAAAAGTTTGGTTGAAGCTTATCCGGAAGGATTTAAGCTTGAACCAAAACCTGGTTCAGCCGACTTCTTCACATACAAACTTACCATAATTTTAAAGGATAAAAGGGTATCATTTGAGTGGACTGACACAAGTAACATTATGCCAGAACTAGATGCGGTAGCCCAAACTATTTATAAATTAAATGATATGATCGTTAGGCAACAAAAGCAAGAAATTATTTTAACTGTATTAATTGACAAATACGAGTATAAGGTTGGCGAAAGGGTTGTCTTTAAAGTTGTCGCAAAAAATGTTGATAGCGAAGATTTTAGATATAGTTCACCTACACCCTGTCATCCAGACTTTAAAGTAACAATATGTATTCCAGATGAAAATGAAATCGAAATTTATCCTAAGGAGGTTCCAATGGGTAGACCATGTATTCAAGTTATAGAAGAAAGGGTTCTGAAGGGCGGTGAAGAAAAGTCTTCAGAATATGAGTACGTTTTTAATGCAGCTGGTAATTATAGGATAAAGATTTGTTTCCCCTATGCTCAATGGGCTGAGAAAAGATTGGAAAAAGAAATAGAAATTATAGTTCACTAAGTTGATTATATTTTTGATTTGAAAAATTTTAAAATTTATAATTTGAAACATACTTTTTGTCTTTTTAAAAAAATATTTTAGTGCCATGTTTAGCAGCTTAAGTGTTGAACTCAAAATCTTCTAATCCACCAATAAACCCAAAACTGTTTCTGTTTATTGGCGTATTGAGCTTCGCCTTTGGAGCAATTTTAATAAAATTTAGTAGTGCACCATCGATAGCAATAGCCTTCTACAGACTATTTTTTGCGGCAATAATAATGGGAATGATAAGTTTAGGGAATAAAGTGAAACCATTAAAACTTGATAGTAAAGATTTCATGTTTCTAGTGTTGAACGGATTTGTTCTAGCAACACATTTTGCACTATGGATTTCTTCACTAAAATATACGACTGTAGCAGCAAGTGTTGTTTTAGTCGATACATCACCATTTTTTGCAACCATATTCGCTTACATCTTATTAAAAGAAAAGGCTGGAAGAAACCATGTCCTCGGAATACTGTTATGCTTTTTTGGAACAGTACTGATTTTGGGTTCAGACCTAAATTTAGAAGGCAACCTTTATGGTGACATCCTCGCTTTAGCTGGAGGAGTTTTAGCAGGATTCTACTTTTTTGTTGGAAGAAAAATGCGTCCGAAAATAGAATTTTTACCATATGTAACATACGTGTACAGCTTTTCAGCAGCATTCCTACTATTTTACATGATAATATTCAGTGTACCATTTTTCGGTTACACATTAAACGATTACATAATATTCCTTCTACTTGCAGTAGGCCCATCCTGTCTCGGACACAACTCATACAATTATAGCCTAAAATATTTGAAAGCGTCAACTGTAAGCGCTACAGTATATGGTGAAGCATTAGGTTCAACGACATTAGCCATAATACTCTTTAACGAGATACCCTCAGCATATCTTGTAGTGGGAGCTTTAACCATAATGCTAGGAATATACATTGCTGTAATCAGAGAAGCATAAAAATACATGAAACAATGCGCACCTTGTAAAAATAACGTTCAATAGCCAGGATTATGAGCTCATTCGAAGTATGTGAAATCAACCATCCAAGATTATAGTTTAACCTGCCTTAGCCATTATAAGCGCATTTAATATTGAAGCTAAAATCTTTTTATATCCACTAAAAATTTCGGTAACTGTTCAATTAACCTTAGCTTTTATTATAAGAGAAAGCTTATTATACTCGTACTTGTACGAATAAGTATAAAAAATATTTATACGTGGTTATACTGTTACACTATATGCATGTTTTGGATGGGCAAATAATCAGATTGGATTTATCGAATAACAAAATAGTTTATGAAGATTTTAAGCAATATTATAAAATGTTTCTTGGAGGAAGGGGTGTTAACCAATACATCTTATTTAACGAGGATCCAATTGGAACACCTCACTTTGATCCATATAATCTTTTAGCAATAGGAGCAGGACTATTATGTGGAACAGACGCTCCCGGAGCATCACGAATAAGCATTGACTCAAGAAACCCATTTACTGGGGGGATAGGATCAGCTAATGCTGGAGGAAATTTCGGCTACGCTATGAGGAAAGCTGGTATAACAAACATTATTGTAAAAGGTAGGGCGGAAGAGTTATCTTATATTGTGGTGGACGATGGCTACCTAAAGATTGTAAAGGCGCCAGAACTTAGGTTTAAAACAGTTTCAGAAACAAATAAAATAGTTAAGGAATATGAAGGAGAAGACTTTGAGGTTGCATGCATTGGACCGGCTGGAGAAAATCTAGTTTATAGTGCATGTGTGATAGTTAGCGGATACAGGTCTGCTAGTAGATGTGGGCAAGGCGCTATTTTCGGTTCAAAAAACCTTAAAGCCATCGCAGTTAGGGGGACAAAGGAAATTAATGTAAGTGATCAAGATAGGTTTGATAAAGTAAAAATGAATTGTATTGAAACTCTTTATGCTGACGAATTTAATAAAAGGAGAATGAAGTATGGAGTATACTGTTACATGGAGCCTTGGGATATAGAGTCTCCGTATAAGAATTTTTCAGGGGAGGTGCCTCCAGAGGATTTGAAGAGAAAGCTTATGCCTGAAGAATTTTATAAATATAAAGTTGGTAACAAAAATTGCAAGAGCTGTCCAATAGGATGTTGGACAATATATGAGATTACAGATGAAAGAGAACATATTTTTGTTGAAGCACTTCAAGGGAATACGATTCATAACTTTGGCGCCAAGCTATGTATAAGTGAGCCTAAAGATATACTTAAAGCACACTATATATGCAACGAGTTTGGCTTAGATGAAGATGTTACTACAAACGTGATTGCTTGGGCGATAGACTGTTATCAAAAGGGAATTATTGACAAGGATGTAACAGGTGGCTATAAATTGATATGGGGTGATGCAGATTTGGTGAATACTTTGATAGAAGATATTGCATACAAGAGAGGGTTCGGGGCACTGCTTTCAGAAGGGTGTTTTAGGGCGTCGAAGAAGGTAGGCAGGGGTTCCGAAGAACTGTGTGTTCACTTAAATGGAAACGACCTTTTTGAATGCCTTTGGACGACTGTTGCATGGGCATTAGGTGTGTCAGTATCACCCAGGGGAGGAACACATACGAGAGGAGGTGTTATAGAGGAGAGACTAAAAGGTGCTCCAGTTGAAGTGTTGGTCAATCTATTTGGTATAACCGCTATCGGGGAACCCCAATCATATACAAACAAGGAAAAATTGGTTGTGTACATGGAGAGAGTTAACGCAGCTTTAGACTGCATTGGCATTTGCATGTTTACACACAGTAGTAGATTAAGTATGCTTTTACCCGACCATTATGCAAACTTAGTTTCAGCGGCCACAGGAGAAAGGTTTACGTCCTCTAACCTCCTTTTGATAGGAGAAAAAGTTCAAACAGTAGAAAGAGCCTATAATATACTGCATACAGGTTGGAGTAGAGGCAATGATATACCACCTAAGATATTCTTTAACAGACCTTTAGCTGGAAAATATCATCTTGACCTCCAACAGTATGAGTTGCTGCTAGACAAATATTATGAACACCATTGTTGGGACAAAAATGGCTATCCAAAAAGGAGTACATTAAAAAGTTTAGGATTAGACTTTATTATCCAAAAGCTAGAAGAAAACGGTGTTAATTTAAATTAGTTTAATAGGAATAAATTCATGTGTAGATGTTGTCACGATAATTTTTTACTGATGGTTTAGCATACTTAAGGTGAAACTGAAAACATTCTATAAC
>JBMFNX010000024.1:0-25537 GCA_049969935.1 Nitrososphaeria archaeon | reverse complement strand
CATGTGCCCAAAATGTGGACTTGTTCTGGATAGAGATGTTAACGCAGCAAGGAACATCCTTGCTCTGGGTCTGGAACGGGCCCTCACAGAGACTGAACCTCTACTTATCCATAAGAGGATAAGCAAGTTCAGCCGAGGAAGTGAGAAGCCCACGCCATTCAGACGTGGGTAGTTCACGTGTCTTCTCCTTCATTATCTTTATACAAAAGTTTATTAATTTGGTTGGATAATCCATCCAAGATGCAAAGTAAAAAACTTGCACTTGCCACAATATTAACATCAACAACAATAGTATCAAGACTAATCCTTGCTCCACTTCCCAACATAAAACCTGTCGTATTCTTTACACTGTTTTCAGGCCTTTTCGCTGGCCCGATTGTCGGCTTCCTTGTCGGCTTCTTGTCTATGGCTATAACTGATATACTATATTTTGGGTCTGGTGTGTGGACAATGGTTACTGCTCCAACAATGGGTTTTGTCGGTGTTCTAGGGTCTCTTCTCATGAAGTTTAGAAGTGAAATTTCAAGATTTAATCTGTTTCTTCTAGGCTTTTTCGCTGCACTCTTTTATGATCTGTTTACGTCAATGGCTCTCGCATACGTTTTCAATTATTCTATAATTGTTGCGGTAATCATGCTCTTCTTCCCTTCACCCTATCCCTTTGGTCCAGTTCACGAGTTCGTGAACGCTATGCTGGCTTCCCTAGTTATTCCAGAAGTTTTTTCTCGGCTGAGAGGTGTCTATGTTGAATAAATTGAATTTCCTTGTCATCATACTCATTATATGGGCTACGCTAGCGTCTGTTTTTGCGGCATCATATTTTAATCGTGTTGACATGCTTGAAAGGGAAGTTTCATCCTTAAAGTCTTTTAGGGAATCTTTCTTAAAAAATGCAACTGTAATAGTTGTAGTAAACTTTGGGAATGGAACCGTTTTCGTTAAACCTGTGCACTTCAACCTTAACCATAGTTTTTCGGTTCTAAACGCGACCTTAATGGCTGTTGGTGGAAGAATAAAGTATACGTTTTCTGAAAAGTTCGGGGATGTTTTTGTAACAGAAATTTTGGGTGTGGAAAATGATGTTAACGCGTCAAAGTACTGGATGTTTTATGTCAACGGTGAACTATCTCAAACTGGTGCCTTAAAAACTACGGTATTAAATGATTATGTTATCGAATGGCGTTACGTAAAATTCTAGCCCACTCATTATTTTTTTTGTAGAAGATAATAAAAACTATTAATAAGGGCGTCTATAGGGAGCTTGTAAGGAAGGTTAGCATGTCTTCGTCCGAATTTAGGCATGTTGTAAGATTGGGTGGAAGAGACTTAAATGGGAAGAAGAAGCTGATAGCAGCTTTAGCTGACATTAAAGGTATCGGCTTCACTACAGCAAACGCGATAGTGAGTAAGCTTAACCTTGATCCAAACGCTAGACTGGGTTCACTTTCAGAAACCGACCTAAAAGCGATCGATGATTACGTCAAATCTCTTCATTCATATATTGATTTACCTTATCTTTTGAATAGAAGGCGAGATCCTTCTTCAGGCTCAAATGTACATTTGATAAGTTCTGACCTAGAATTTATAGTAAAAGAGGATGTTAGGAGGGAAAAGGAAATTATGAGCTGGAGGGGTGTAAGGCACTCTCTCGGCCTTAAAGTTAGAGGCCAAAGGACAAGGACTACTGGGAGAAAGGGTATGACAGTTGGTGTTAGAAAGGGTGCTGTCAAAACTCAGCCTTCCACTGAAAAGGAGAAGGGTAAAAAGTGATATTAAAATGAACTGTGTTTTAGTAAAAATCTTTATAACCGTATCCCCTATTAGGCGGGTGCCGCAATCGTTTTAGAGGTGCAAGTTTATGGGTGACCCTAAAAAGCCAAAGAAAAAGTATAGTTCGCCAAAGATGCCTTGGAGAAGCGATATTCTTGCTTCTGAACTTCAGTTATTGGGTACTTATGGTTTAAGAAATAAGCGTGAGCTTTGGAAGGCTAAGACTATTCTATCAAAAATTAGGGGTCAGGCTAGACTTCTCTTAGCTATGTCTGAAAGTGAAAGGAAGGCTAGAGAAAATATTCTGTTAAAGAAGCTTTTAAGATATGGTTTTGTTCGTGAAGGTTCAACATTAGATGATATACTGAATTTAACGGTTGAGGATATATTGGAGCGAAGGCTTCAGACAATTGTGTGGAGGAAGGGTTTAGCTAAATCTCCTTATCAAGCTAGGCAATTTATTGTCCACGGGCATATAGTCATGAAGGATCGTGTTGTTAGAAGGCCTGGAATATTTGTTATGGTCGACGAAGAAGATTCTATTAGATTAAGAGAGGATAGTCCCCTAAAGGTTGTTTTGGAGTCTCAAAGAGGTTGATTAGATGTCAACATCAACAAGTTCACAGGAAGAAAGGTGGGCGATTGTACACATATACAGCTCATACAATAATACAATAGTCCATTTCACAGACCTTTCTGGAGCTGAAACTATTGCTATAAGCTCCGGCGGCCGTCACGTTAAAGCAGATAGGTTCGAATCATCACCATATGCTGCCATTAAATCTGCCATGGCCTGCGCTGAAGAAGCAAAAAGGAAGGGGATAACCTCTATAATAATAAAGGTTCGCGCTGTAGGAGGTACTGGTCCAAGAGTTCCAGGTCCAGGTCTCAACGCTGCCCTTAGAGCTTTGGCTAGAGCTGGCTTCAAGATTGCAAGAATTGAGGATGTTACACCAATACCGCATGACACAACCCGTAAGCCTGGAGGAAGGAGGGGTAGAAGGGCATAGTATGCAGGTCCAGGTTCTCGAAGAATCTTATGAGCGGATAAAGGTTCTGTTTGAAGGCTATCCAAGAATATATGTTAACGCGATAAGACGCGCTGCCCTCTCACTTGTACCTACAATGGCTATAGATGATGTTGTGATTCTAGAAAACTCGTCCTCTTTCTATGATGAAGTTATTGCACATAGGTTGGCTATGGTTCCCTTAAAGACTCCGGTTGGAAAATATGTGCTTCCATCAGAATGTGATTGTAAGAGTTCTTTAGGTTGTCCAAGGTGTCGTGTACTACTTGTCTTGGACGTGGAAGCGGGTGATAAAGTTAGGACTGTATACTCTGGCGAACTTGTTTCTGAAGACGAGGATGTTAAGCCTATTTCGCCAAATATTCCTCTTCTTAAACTTTCTCCAGGGCAAAAGGTTAAGCTTGAAGCCTATGCAAAATTGGGTAGAGGTAAAGATCATTCGAAGTGGCAGGCTGCCTCGGTCTCGGTGCTTAAATCGTATCCTATAATTGTTAAAGGTAAATCTTGCGAAAACTGTGGCGCCTGCGTTGACGCATGCGTGAAGAACGTCTTGTCTATAAAAGAAGGTTTACTTCAGATTAATGATCCATTAAACTGTAGCTTGTGCATGGAATGTGTTAGAGCATGCAAGTCTGAGCCTAAGGGTATAAGTGTTGAAGAGGCTGAAGACAAATTTATCCTAATTATTGAAAGTGTAGGTTCAATGTCAGCTAGGGACATACTTCTTAATGCGGTTAAAGAGCTTATGTCACAGGTTGATAAGGTTATCGAAGGCCTATCGAATGTGGTGGTTGAAGTTGAAAAGAAGGGTTAAGAATCCTATAATCATGGAAGCAGTTAAAAAGATTAGGATTGTATCAAAGACTGGAAACAAAAATTTTTGGTCTAATATAGAAGAAATTATACTTAGGCCAAGGTCTAGGCGTCCAGAGGTAAATGTTGGCAAAATTTCCAAGTTAACTAAAGAAAATGATATTGTTCTAGTTCCTGGAAAACTTTTAGGCGATGGCTTTCTAGATCATCCTATTACAGTATCCGCCCTTTTTGCATCAAAAAGTGCTATAAAGAAGGTTCAGGAAGCTGGTGGAACCTACTTGCCTTTTACAGAATTCATAGACCGTTATCCAGACGGTTCTAACATTAAAGTTTTCGGTGGTTGAAAATGGTTGAGCCAGGAAAAATAATTGTTGTAGATGGAAGCGGTCACATACTTGGACGGCTAGCGTCTAAAGTCGCTAAACTTCTTCTAGAAGGCAACCATGTAGTAATAGTTAACGCTGAAAAAATTCTACTTTCTGGTAATAGAAAATCAACGCTCAACGAGTTTCTTTCAAAGCTTGAAATAAAGAGTAGAGTTAACCCCGAATATGGTCCATATCATCCTAGGCGGCCAGAAAATATTGTTTCGAGAACAGTTAAGGGCATGCTTCCCATGAGAAAAAGTAAGGGTGCACTAGCCTATGATAGGCTAAAGGTTTTTACAGGAACTCCAAAAGAATATGAAAAAGTTGAAAAGGTGACTTTTCCAGAAGCGTTGGCCAAAAAACCAATATCGTTTTATATTAGTGTTGGAGAGGTTTCACAGCATTTAGTAAGTAGGTGAATATTTGATGGCGAAGAAGGTTGTGCAATCAGATGGTTGGAGAAAAACCGCCTACGCGCAGGCTACAGTAACATCTGGGCAGGGAAGGGTTTGGATAAACAATGTTCCAGTAGAAATTCTTCAACCCGAATTTGCTCGATTGAGAATAATGACTCCCCTACTTTTGGCTAAAGAGATTTCAAATAAAGTGGATATTAATGTGAAGGTTAGAGGTGGAGGTTTTATGAGCAGAGCTGAAGCATGTGCAATGGCAATCTCAAGAGCTCTTGTCGAATGGAGTGGTTCAGAGGAGCTGAAGAAGCGTTTCCTCGATTATGATAGGTACCTTATTGTAGGCGACCCTAGACAGACTGAACCCAAAAAGTTTGGCGGTCCAGGTCCAAGAAGAAGACGCCAGAAATCCTATAGGTGAAATTATATGATGTTTCCCATTAGATGTTTCACATGTGGTTCCTTGATAGGAGACAAGTATGAAGAATTTAAAAAACGTGTTCAAATGGGCGAAGACCCTGGGAAAGTTTTAGACGCCCTAGGCGTCAAAAGATACTGTTGTAGAAGAATGTTCATTACAAATGTTGATGTAATCGACCAAATTCTACCTTATGAGGAATCGGTTTATAGAAAGGGTAAAGAATATCAGGTTGTAAGGTGATTGTGATGGGCACAGAAATTAGAGACCTAAAAGCTAGAATCGTATTCAACAGTAGAGGGGAAAAGGCCTTTGAAGCAGATGTTATTGTTGACGGCTTCATGGGTCGAGCATGTGCTCCAGCTGGAGCAAGTACTGGTGCAGCTGAAGCTGTAGCTTTCCCCCCATCAGGTCCAGAGGGTGCACTTCAAGCCTTTAAAGAATATTCACGAAAGCTGGTGGGATTTAAATCTGAGGACATTATGGGTCTAGCAGAACTATTTCATCAGATAGATCCGACACCCAACTTTAGTAAAGTCGGTGGCGCCGCCGTCTTCGCCATAACTGTTGCATCTGCAGATGCTGCATCTAAGGCTCTTGGAGTTCCAATGTTTAAGCTAATTGGCGGAGAAAAAGAGTATGGTCACCCGTTTCCGCTGGGAAATGTTTTGGGCGGTGGAAAGCATGCTGGTCCAGGTTCTCCTGACATACAAGAATTTCTTTCATTACCCGTTGGCGCGAAAAGAGTTTATGATGCAATATATGCTAACATTCTTGTTCATAAGGAAGTAAGAAAACTGATTGAAAAGAAGGATCCATCATTTTCTGGAGGAAAGGGTGATGAAGGCGCTTGGGCTCCAAACTTAAACGACCTTGAAGCACTAGAAATAGTTTCTGAAGCAGTAAATAATGTGAGTGATAAGTTAGGTTTTAAGGTTAAAATGGGCATAGACTTTGCATCATCCTCACTATACAATCCTGAGACAAAATCTTATGAATATTCACGTAGAGGTGTTAATTTTTCTAGGAGTGAACAGATAAACTTTGTCCTTTCTATAATAGACAAATATTCTCCAGCCTATATTGAGGATCCACTTTTCGAAGACGACTTCGAAGGCTTTTCAATATTAACTAGAGAATCGAAGCGAACATATATTGTTGGAGACGACCTATTTGTAACAAACACTAACAGGCTCTTAGAGGGTGTTAAGATTGGTGCTGGTAATGGTGTCATATTGAAGGTCAATCAGGTGGGCCCACTTGGTGACGCTCTAAACTTTGCTAAAACAGCTAAAGCTAACAAGTATGTTGTCGCCGTATCACATAGGTCTGGTGAAAGTGTAGACTCTCATCTTGCACACATTGCCCTAGGTGTTTCAGGAGAAATTATCAAATCGGGTGTTGTAGGTGGAGAACGGATAGCGAAACTTAACGAGCTCATTAGAATAGACGAATTTTATGGACCATTTAAGATGATTAATTTAAGTTGGTGAATATTATGTTAGAGGAGAACGAGTCTGTGGACGAAGAAGGGTCTGCGGAAAGGATGGTTACAACAGAAGTTACAGAAAAAGCGCTTTTTTCATCAGGTATAAGGATCGGTAGTATAGCGAAAACATCCTATATGCGTAAATTTATTGCAACCACTAGACAGGGTGGGCTTAACATTATAGACATAAACAAGACACTTGAGCGGATAGACATTGCTGCAAAAATGATAGCACGTGTTGGGCCAAAAAATGTTGTTGTCTACTCAAGAAAACCTTATGCGCAAAAGCCTGTAGAAAAATTCTGTGAACTTACTGGAGCTATACCTGTTTTAAAGAGGTTTCTTCCAGGAACCATAACAAACCCCCTTCTAAAAAATTATGTTGAACCAGAAATAGTTCTCGTTTCAGACCCATTCTATGATAAGCAGGCTATAGATGAAGCTTCAAGTATAGGCATACCTGTTATCGCAATATGTAATACTGATAATGTCGTCTCAAACGTTGACCTTGTTATTCCAGCAAACAATAATGGTAGAAAAGCTTTGGCCGCAGTATACTGGCTTCTTGCAAGAAGTGTTCTGATAGCGTTAAAGCTTCTACAACCAAATGAGCCCATGAAATATTCAATAGACGATTTTGAAACAAAGCCAGAAGAAGAATCTTAAGCTTAATAAGCTTCCACCTATAACATTTTGCTGAGGGTCTTGGCTAGTATAAGACGTCCTGCGGTAGCTGGAACATTTTATCCAAGCGGTCCAGGAAACCTAAAAAACCTACTTGAACAACTTTTCTCTTCAACAAAGGCCAAAGTTTTACCTCTTCCAAAATTTTCAAAGGTTATAGGAATAGTTTCCCCACATGCTGGATACGAATATTCTGGCTATGTGGCTGCAAGAGGCTATTCTATACTAAAATCATATGCTCCAAATCCATCTCGTGCAATAATATTGGGCCCAAATCATCGAGGTATTGGAAGTATAATATCCTCTTCTACAAAAGAATATTGGGCTACTCCATTAGGGAATGTTAAAGTGGATGTTGAAGGAGTAAAATTGCTTTTAGAATCTTCTAAGATAATAGACTTAGATGAATACTCTCACGCTTACGAGCATTCAATAGAGGTGCAACTACCCTTTTTACAGCATATCTATGGAAGCAGTTTTAAGATAATTCCGATATGCATGATGGAGCAGGACAAGCATTTTGCTTTAGAAGTTGCTGATGCAATTTTAAAGATCTTTGATCCAGAAAAGGATATTATTGTCGCCTCCTCTGATTTCACACACTATGAACCACAACATGATGCTCAGAAAAAGGATTCGATGCTCATAAATTTTATAGAAAAACTTGATGTAGATGGATTCTACAATTGTCTTTATAGCATGAATATTACAGCCTGCGGTTTTGGACCGATCGCTGTTCTTATGGCCGTCTCAAAAGGCTTAAGCATGTCTGGTTCTAAGCTAGTATCTTATATGACAAGCGGTGACGTTATAGGAGACTATGACCAGGTTGTAGGCTATGCTTCAATAGCTTTTGGCAAGTGGTAGTCTTTGAAAGTTTTCGCCTTTTCTCCTGGAAAGACTATACTATTGGGTGAACATTTTGTTGTTCATAATGCATACGCCCTTGTAGCTGCCATCGAGCAAGGTTCTCTTGTAGCCACACATTTTTCAGATGTAGATGAAATATTTAGTTCATCTCTTAACATTGGCTGGAGAGAAGGTTCAAATGTCCCACAGCAGCTACTTCCATATAAGAGGGCTCTAGACCTTATTAGAAAAGAATATGGTTGCTCAAGAAAAATTAAGTCAACTATATCAACTAATCTTCCAATATCAGCTGGACTCGGTTCATCTAGCTCCACTTCAGTAGCATACGCTGCATCAGTAATGAAGCTTGTTTCAGGTGAAGTTGACCCTAACATTCTTTTTAATATAGCTATGGAATCGGAGCGTGTAACCCATGGTAACCCGTCAGGTGTGGACGTGTTTATTGGAATAAGGGGTGGCATACACCTTTTCAAGAAAGACGGTTTATCTAAAGAAATTAATCTTCCATACAAGATAAAGGTTTTGCTTGTAAACAGTGGAATAGTCCGACAAACTTTGAAGCTTATTACCAAATTTTCTTCCTTTAAAAACCTTTACCCATCATATTTTAATAGGCTTGTTGAAGCCTCCTCATATATTACTTTAACTGGTTCAGAGCTTTTGAATAAGGGTGCCTTAGAAGATTTTGGTCTACTAATGTGCTACCAGCACGCTATACTCTCATACTTTGGTGTATCAAATGATGTGCTCGACAAGATTGTAGAACTGGCTATAAAATCTGGCGCCTTAGGTGCAAAGCTTACTGGTGCTGGTGGAGGTGGCTGTGTAATAGTTTTGCCGGAACAGTCGAAGGTTAAAGAAGTTTTGGAAAGCTTCAGAAACTTTGAAGTTTATGTTTCTGAAATCCCTTCAGAGGGGCTGAAGGTTTGGGTAGAGTAGTTGACAATATTATAGTAAAGTTCGGTGGCTCAGTTATAACTGACAAAAAACATCCTCTCACACTAAACTTGGATGCAATAAATTCTCTTTCAAGAACTCTTGCAATGCATTCTTCTAAAAAGATTATAGTTCATGGCGGCGGCTCATTCGGACACTATTATGCGAAACTGTCTGGATTAAATACTAAATGTAAACATGTCGATGAAGCTAGTAAGGTTGTGGTAACGAGAAAAAGTATGTTCGAACTTAACTCTCATGTTATAGACTCGCTTGCCTCCTACGGTTTAAATCCCTACACAATCACACCATTCTATTGGAATAAAGATTTTTCTGAACTAAAATCTCTAATATTGAAACTTCTTTCACAGAACTTTTCTCCAGTTTTCTTTGGAGACGTGTTACCATGTAAAAGAGGTTTCAGGATTCTTTCAGGTGACGATATATCGTACATTCTCTGTAGAATGTTGAAGCCTTCACGAATGATATTCTGCATTGATGTCGACGGTATCTTTCAATCACCTAAGCTAGAAGGTTCTCCGATAAAAGAATTGGACCCTAAGATGGTTAAGAATATTATTGTAAAAGAGCATATCATAGATGTCACCGGTGGCATGCTAAGAAAGATTAAGATTGCTTACAAGATTTCAAAGTTGGGTATAGACGTATTCTTTGTCAACGGCTTCAAGCAGGATGCTCTGCTCAAAGCTTTAAATGGAGAATATGGTGTGGGAACCTGTATGAGGGGAGTCCATTGAGCGACCAGACTAGAAGAAGGAAGGTGGACCACATTTCAATATGCCTAAAACATGATGTCGAATGCAAAAATATAACTACAGGTCTAGAATATGTTCACATTCTACATAACGCTCTCCCAGAAATGGACTTAGACGAAATCGACACTACCTCAAACATTTTCGGATACAAAATCTCATTCCCACTTATCTTTGACTCAATAACTGGTGGATCTAGGGAATCTAAGGCAATAAATAGAAATATTGCTGAAGTTGCAAGAGAAAAGAGTTTAGCCCTCTTCCTTGGAAGCATCCGCCCAGCCCTAGAGGACCCGAATTCTCTAGACTCTTATACTATCGCAAGAGATGTTGCTCCAGAAACATTTATTGGCCTAAATATTGGCGCTTCACAGCTTTCTAGAGGATTTGATATTGATAAGCTTAAATCTTTTATAAACAATATTAAAGCTAACGCCCTTTCCATTCACTTGAATCCATTGCAGGAATCAATTCAAGTTGAAGGTGAACCACTTTTTAGGTCTGTTCTCGAAAAGATTCGTTTTCTCGCAAAAAATTTAGGTGTTCCAATTGTTGTCAAGGAAGTTGGATGTGGTATATCACGTGAAGTTGCCTCCAAGCTTGAGCTTGCAGGTGTTTCAGCTATCAACGTTGCTGGCTTAGGGGGTACAAACTGGGCTACAGTAGAATCGTTAAGGGCTAAAATGTTAGGTAACAATGTTAAGGCTGAATTAGGGGCTATGTTTTCAACTTGGGGTATTCCGACAGCTGTATCGATTATTGAATGTGCACAGACTGTAAAAGTTCCTGTTATAGCGTCTGGTGGCATAAGAAGCGGGTTAGACATGGCTAAGGCTCTAGTTTTAGGAGCAAAATACTGTTCAATAGCTCTTCCAGTATTAAGAGCCTCAAAAACTATTTCACAACTTTCTTCTTTAGTCGATAGGTTCCTGATGGAGTTTAAGGTCTCTATGTTTTTGGCAGGATGCAGGTCAGTCGAAGAACTTAAATCAGTAAGATATTATATGGACTACCCACTTAGAAGCTGGATTATGAGGTGAAAAATATTGTCACTTTATGATGAAATGAAATCCATTTCTTTGAAGGTTGACGAGTACATTTCAACATATTTTAGAAAGGAGCCACAGTTCCTATATGATGCATCCTACTATCTTATAAGGCATGGTGGTAAAAGGCAGAGGCCATTTATTCTCATAAATTCTGGCATGATGTTTGGTGCCAAGCTAGAAAGTCTTCTTCCTGCGGCAGCGGCCATAGAAATTTTACACAACTTTACACTTGTTCACGATGATATAATGGACAATGATGAAGAAAGAAGAGGTGTTCCAACTGTTCATGTAAAGTTTGGTGTTCCAATGGCAATTTTGGCAGGCGACCTTCTTTTTGCAAAATCATTTGAAGCTGCATTAAATCTTTTAAAAAACTTTTACACGCATAAGCAGGTTGTTGAAGTTGTAAAGGCTCTTGTAACAGCCTCCATCGAAGTTTGTGAAGGCCAAGCCCTTGATCTTAAAATTGCGGAATCTAAAGATTTTCCCTCTAAAGAAGAATATTATAATCTTATAGAATTAAAGACTTCATCCCTGTTCAAGGCTTGTACGACAATAGGTTCAATCTTAGGTGGTGCTGACGACCTCTCTATAGAAATGTTAAAGGAATTCGGTAGGCTTTATGGTCTATGCTTTCAACTGGTTGATGATGTGCTGGCTGTAACAGGCGACCCATCTATAACTGGAAAACCCGTTGGTAACGATATCAGGGAGGGGAAAAAGACTCTTGTAATAAAATATGTTCTCGATAGTGTTTCAGAGGGTGATAGGTCTAAACTTTTATCGATTTTAGGAAATCGTAATGCATCAAGTGAGGATATTAATGAAGCCCTTTCAATCATCTCTTCCTCGGGCGCTCCTGAAAAGGTTAGGCTTGAAGCCAAACTTATTTCTGAAAAGGCAATATCTATTCTTCAAAATTTTCCAAAATCTAGGGCTAGGGATATGCTAATAAATTTGACGATGGAGGCTTCAAGCAGGAGTAGATAGGTTGTCCTCAAATAAGGAAGTTGAAGAATTAATCAGAAAGTATGCATTAGAAAATGCTGTAAAATTTGGAGGCAAATGCAGTTCACAGGCTGTATTAGGTAAAGTTTTCGGTGAAAGACCTGATTTAAAGTCTATTGCTAAAGAGCTAGTAAATCTTGTCAAACGCATTTCTGAAGAAGTAAATAGTTTAAGTTTGGATGAGCAGAAAAGTCTTTTATCAAAATATTCATTTGAATCTAAAGTTGTTCAGTCAAGGAAAGGTGAAAGAGTTTTACCACCACTTCCTGATGTTGAAAAGTACGGTACTGTTGTTACAAGATTTGCTCCCAACCCAGATTGTGTGCTTCATCTTGGCTCCGCTAGGGCAATAATACTTTCACATGATTATGCAAGAATGTATGATGGAAAGTTTATTCTACGTTTTGAAGACACTGACCCTAGACTGAAAAAGGCCTCACTACCATTCTATGATTCTATAAAAGAGGACTTAAAATGGCTGGGGTGTGAGTGGGATGAGGAATATATTCAGAGTGATCGCTTACCCATATACTATGAATATGCAAAAAGGCTCCTTGAAGCTGGAGGCGCCTATGTTTGCACGTGCGAAAGTGAAGTGTTCAAGAAGCTTTTGCTTGAAAAGAAAGCTTGTCCTTGCAGACTTCTTTCTGGTAGAGAAAATATTGAACGTTTTGATAAAATGCTTGATGGCACCTTTGGTGAAGGTGAAGCTGTTCTTAGGATAAAAACTGACTTAGAGCATCCAAATCCAGCTGTAAGAGATTGGCCTGCTCTACGTATTGTTGACACTAAAAAGCATCCTCACCCTCGTGTAGGCTCAAAGTACAGGGTTTGGCCTCTTTACAACTTTTCAGCAGGCCTCGATGATCACCTTATGGGTATAACGCATATTATAAGGGGGAAAGAACATTATACTAACATGATTCGCCAAAAATACATGTATGCTCACCTTAAATGGGAATATCCTACAGCCATACACTATGGCCGTCTAAAGATAGAAGGCGGTGTTTTAAGTAAGTCTAAGATAATGCAGGGGATATCAAAGGGTCTGTACAGTGGATTCGATGATCCTAGACTTGCCACCTTTAAAGCTCTTAGGAGAAGAGGAATACTTCCTGATACGATAAGGCAAATTATTCATGAAGTAAACATTAAGCCCGTTGATGCTACAATAAGCTGGTCAACATTATATTCTATAAACAAAAAGCTTGTAGACCCCATTGCTCCAAGATATTTTGCAGTATTTGATCCCATAGTCTTGGTCATAAAAAACTTTGTTGAAGAAAGGGAAATTGTTTTAAGAAAACATCCTAACATTGAATCTATGGGGTACAGAATTATTAGGCTTACTCCAGAAGATGACATAGTAAAGGTTTACATCAGCAAAAGTGATATCGAGTTAGTTAAAAATGCCAATGTTTTCCGTCTAATGGGGTTCGCTAATCTAACTGACCTAGTTCTAAAAGACTCTATTGCAGAAGCCAAGTTACACAGTTTTGACATGGATATTGCAAAAAAGTACAATGCGCCATTGATACATTGGGTTCCTGTAAACGACTGCATAAAGGTTCTAATGGTCACCCCAGAAGGATCTTTAATTGAAGGTTTTGGAGAAAAGGCTCTAATTGAGGCTCCTCTTGACTCAATAGTGCAATTGGAACGTGAAGGATTTGCAAGGGTTGACAGTAAACAGGATAATACTATAAAATTATATTTTTCCACAAGATAAAAATTAATAGTAATTGGTACCAAATTTTTAACCTATACATCAGCTTCATTAAAATGTGTTTTAGGTGTAAGTGGTGTTCGAAAGCGCTGAACCTTTTTAATTTAAATCGTCTTTTAAAGCTTTTTGCAATAATAGATTTTTTAGAAGATGATTTTTTATTAAGGTCTTAGCTCCCAACTTTAGCCCTTTCCAAGGTTATGTTTATATTCTGGTCAAGTGGAGGTTTTAGGGACTTGATGACTATGTCTGCTAGAAAGGATGAGTCTAGTCAAAAATCATACTATGTAAGGTTTGAAACTCCAAAGGAGATTATGGACTCAGTGTATGAAATATTGAGGAGGGCTTCTGAGTCAGGTAAGGTTAAGAAGGGTACAAATGAGGTTACAAAATGTATAGAACGTGGTCTAGCTAAGCTTGTTGTAATCGCTGAAGACGTTGATCCACCAGAAATTGTAGCACATCTTCCCATATTATGTGAGGAAAAAAGGATACCTTATGTTTATGTCTCAAGCAAAAGTCAACTTGGTGCAGCTGTCGGCATAGATGTTCCAGCAGCCTCAGTATGCATTGTTGAACCAGGTGAAACAGCCCCGCTTTTAGAAGACCTCTTAAAGTCCATTTCAAAAATTAAGCCCTCGTCTTAAAATTTTTTAGGTGTCCAACATGTCCTCTAAAAGTGAAGAAAAGCCTACACCCGCTGAAGTTGTACAGATTGTTGGTAGAACTGGTGTTGCAGGCGAGGTTACACAGGTTAGGGTAAAGATTCTTGAGGGTAGAGACAAGAATAGGATTCTCACGAGAAACGTTAAGGGTCCTGTAAGGCTTGGAGATATAATAATGTTAAGAGACACTGAGCTTGAAGCAAAGAAGATAAAGTGATTGGTGGAATGTCCTTTCAAAAAAAGTGCTCCTTCTGCGGCAAGGCAATTGAAATGGGTACTGGCATCGCTTTTGTAAGAAATGATGGAACTATGCTCTGGTTCTGTTCCTCAAAATGTAGAAAGAGTATGCTTAACCTAAAAAGAGATCCTAGAAAATTAAAGTGGACTGAAAAGCATCCGAAAAGAGCTTTAAAGAAGGCTTAAATAAAATAAGAACATAATTATATACATTGCAAGAGAAGACTATAAACTTGTAGGTGGTTTCTTTGACCAGATTAAGGCAGCCGATTGTAGTAGTATTGGGGCACGTGGACTCTGGGAAGACCTCTCTCCTAGACAAGATTAGGAAGACAGCTGTACAGGCTAGAGAAAGTGGTGGTATAACCCAGCATATTGGTGCAAGCATTTTCCCAAAGGAAACTTTGATGGAAATCTGTGGCCCACTTCTTTCTAAGGTTGGAGGCGACATAAAGGTTCCAGGATTACTTGTTATCGATACGCCGGGACATGAAGTGTTCTCGAACCTTAGGGTAAGAGGAGGCTCTGCAGCTGACTTCTCTATCCTTGTTGTTGACGTGATGAAGGGTGTTGAAGCACAGACTGTTGAAAGTATAAACATTTTGAGGGAGAGGCGTGTCCCATTTGTTGTTGCCTTAAATAAGGTTGACATGATAAGCGGGTGGAAACCTGCACCCACACCCTTTATCTCAGAATCTCTTAAGATCCAATCTCCTACTACCCTAGAAATTTTAGAGCGTCAACTCTATAAAGTTGTAGGAAGCTTATCCCAGCTTGGTTTCAACTCTGACTTATACTCTAGGGTAAAGAATTTTGCGAGGGAAGTTGCAATAGTTCCTGTCAGTGCTAAAACTGGAGAAGGTATTCCGGAACTGCTTTCAATAATAGTTGGCTTAACACAACATTACATGAGCTCCCAACTCGCATATAAGCTTGGAACGCCATCTGGCATAGTGCTTGAAGTTAAGGAGGAAGTTGGGCTTGGCGTCACGGCTGACGCGATTCTAGTTGAAGGTGTCTTAAAAGTAAACGATTCTATTGTAATGTTGAAGAGGGATGGAGCCCACCTTGTAAGGATAAGGGCTCTTTTGATGCCTAAACCATTAGATGAAATGCGTGATCCAATGGACAAATTTAATCACGTTAACGAAGTTTATGCTGCTGCTGGTGTAAAAATTGTTTCCCCGGAAATTGATGGTGTGCTCGCTGGCTCAAGGTTTGTCGGCTTAGAAGACATGTCAAAGTTTGAGGAGGTTAAGGCACAGATTGAAGGAGAAGTTAAAGAGTTAACCTTTCTAAAGGACGAGCTTGGTGTTATAGTTAAAGCAGACGCGCTTGGTTCTCTTGAAGCTATAGTTAACTTTCTTAAGAGGAAGGGTGTTCCTGTCCGCTTGGCTGATATAGGTCCTGTATCCAAGAGGGATGTGGTTGAAGCTGTTACAGTTGCAGAAAGGGACCCTCTCCTCGGTGTAATATTATATTTTCATGTTAAAGTCTATCCTGATGCTGAAGAGCTTATAATTTCAAAAAATATTAAGACATTTAGTGATCCTGTAATATTTAACATGATTGACGGTTACCTGAAGTGGGTTGAAAGTGAACGTTTAAAAAGAGAGGCTATGGAGTTTGGTTCACTTATATTACCTTGCAAGATACAGGTTCTAAAAGGCTATGTTTTCAGAAGAAGCAATCCAGCCATATTTGGTGTTGAAGTGCTGGAGGGTAGGCTTAAGCGTTTTCCTCTAATGAGGGCTGATGGTGAGACGGTTGGAGCTGTAAGCGGCATTCAAGATAGGGGTAAAAATCTGGAAATAGCATATAAAGGGCAGCAGGTTGCAATTTCAATAAAGGAAGCCTTTGTTGGGAGAACATTTGATGAGGGAGACATACTCTACTCTTCACCAACTGTTAACGATATAAAGCTGTTGAAGACAAAATATTTGGATAAGTTGAGTGAAGAGGAAAGACAGCTTATGGATGAAATAGTAAAGATTAAAAGGTCTAAAGATCCATCCTTTATTTTCCTATAAAACTTATAATATCAAAGTACATTAGGATTAGAAAAATCAAAATTTTATAACATACCATTGCTCTGCTCTGTGTAGTGAGCAATAAAAGATGGCTAACTTTAAAATAGTTCTCTCAGACCCTAGGACAGGAAAATCTACTGTCTATGAAGTAAAAGACCAGCAGGCTGCACCATTTTTAGGCCTAAAAATAAATGACGTCATAGACGGCTCAGTTTTAGGTGTAGATGGAAAGATAAAGATAACTGGAGGTTCAGACAAGGCTGGTTTCCCGATGAGGGCTGACATTCCAGGCGGTGTTAAAAAGTACGCGTTACTCACCAAAGGTGTTGGCTTAAAAAAGGTTAGGCCAGGTGAAAGGAGGAGAAAGCTTGTTAGGGGCAATACGATAACAGAAGACATTTATCAGATAAATGCTATACTATTGCCAAAAGAGGAGGAAGCAAAATCTTAGACGGTGACCAACATTGTATAAGATCCCACGCCAGCCTGAAGTCAACATCGGTACAGCGGGACATGTTGATCATGGTAAAACAACATTAGTTCAAGCTTTAACAGGAAAATGGGCTAGCACACATAGTGAAGAGCTTAGGCGTGGGATCACAATACGTGTCGGGTACGCTGATGCAGCAATCTACAGGTGCCCAAAATGTCCTCCACCATCAAACTACAGTACCACACCATCCTGTACCTCATGCAATTCTCCAGCGGAACTTGTTAGGGTTGTAAGCTTTGTAGACTGCCCAGGCCATGAAAGTTTGATGGCGAACATGTTATCCGGTGCTGCCTTAATGGATGGCGCCCTCCTTGTTATTGCAGCCGACGAGAAAGTTCCACAGCCACAGACTTCAGAACATCTTGCAGCACTCGACATGCTTGGTAAAAGAAACATTGTAATTGTGCAGAATAAGGTTGACCTTGTAGACGATAGGCGGGCTAGAGAAAATTATGAGGCTATAAAAAACTTTGTAAAAGGTACAGTAGCTGAAAACGCTCCAATAATCCCCGTTTCAGCCGCATACAAATTGAATATTGATGCACTGATTGAGGCTATAGAAAAGCATATTCCAACCCCAATTAGGGACTTGAACGCTCCACCCCTAATGCAGGTTCTAAGATCCTTTGATGTTAATAAGCCTGGAACCGACCTTCTTGAACTAAAGGGTGGTGTGTTGGGAGGTTCACTTATACAGGGACAGTTTAAGGTAGGTGATGAAATAAAGATCTTGCCAGGCATTTTGGACAAAGAAAAAAACAAGTATGTCCCAATTACTACTATAATAAAGTCTCTAAGTACTAGTGCAGGATTAGTTGATAGGGTAACAAGTGGAGGTCTTGTTGCTATCGGAACAAACCTTGACCCTTCCCTTACAAAAAGCGATTCTCTTGTCGGCTCAGTTGTATGCTCTATTGACCATGACCTACCAGTATACGATACTCTAACCTTAAAGCTTAATCTTTTCAAGAAAGTTGTAGGAGTAGAAGAGGATGTTCCAGTAGCAAGAATATCCATGAACGAACTTTTACGGTTAAATGTTTGGACCGCTGTCACCGTTGGAACTGTGTCTTCAGCAAGGTCTGACACTATTGAAGTTAAGCTTCGTCGTCCTGTGGCAGCGCAGCCTGGTGCCAGGGTGGCTATTGCTAGAAGAATAAGTGACAGATGGCGGCTTATAGGCTCAGGAATAATAGAATAAAGGATGCCGTTTGATCGAGATAGTTTTGGACACAAGCTTTCTAATGCTTTTAACTGAAAAATCTTCACAGCATATAATTGACGATATTATAAGGATCATGGGTCCCGTATCATTTATTGTACCAGACTGTGTTGTTGAAGAACTTTCAAGGCTTTCTCTTTCAAGGCATGTTAGAAAGTCTAAGCTTGCACAGCTTGCCCTAAAATTTGTTAACGAAAAAATGAAGGTTGTTGAAACGTTTAAAACTGGCTCCGTTGACGATAGAATCGTTTCATTTGCAAGAGAAAGGCCGAACGCTTGGGTTGCTACAATGGACCGTGTGCTCAGAGAAAGGCTTCTCAGAGAAAACCTTAAATGTGTAACTCTCTCAAATAATAAGGTTGTATTATGCTAAATATCCTGTCCAAATCTATCTTGGAAAGATTAATATCCTATAATATTCGTGGTTTTAGCGTGATAAATTTTAGAGGTAGATGCTTTTGTTCATGCTTGTTGAACTTGAAGATGTTGTAAGAATCCCTCCTGACCAGTTCGGCCGTCCCCTAAAAGAGGTTTCAGAAGAAATCTTGAAGAAAAAGTATGAAAGCATGATTATACCCGAGCTTGGATACATTATTCTTCTTGACGAAGTTAAACCAGACCCTGTTGGGAAAATTGTTCCAGGAGACGGTGCATCATATCATCAGGTTAAATTCAGAGTACTAACCTTTTATCCTAAAGTGCAGGAGGTTGTCGAAGGAGAGGTTGTTGAAGTCACAGACTTCGGCGCCTTCGTTAGAATTGGTCCAACAGACTCTCTTCTCCACATTTCACAAATCATAGACGATTATGTTACAAGCGACACTAAAAGAGGTGTTATAACCGCTTCACAGACAAAGCGCCTTCTTAAGGTTGGTTCAAGAATTCGTGCAAGAATAACTGCTGTAAGCCTCTCAAGGGGCGAGTCTATCGGTAAAATCGGTATCACGTGTAGGCAACCCTTCCTCGGTGCCATAGAATGGATTGAAGAAGATGTTAAAAAGGCTAAGGTTGAAGAGTGAAGTTTATGCCAAGAGAACTTGCATGTAGAAAATGTAAGGCTCTGACAACGGGTAAAGTCTGTCCAGTATGTAATTCAACAGACCTTACATCAAAATGGTCTGGGCTAATAATTATTCTTGACCCTGAAAAGTCTCAGATTGCTAAAATATTGAATTTGAAGGCTAGCGGCCGATATGCTGTTGAAGTGAGTTAGGGGTGCGTGTTTGGCTTCTAAATGATGAGCTAGCAAAGAAACTTAAAAGTCCTCTCGGGCTTCTAATAAGAAACGATTCAAATAAAGTTGCTAACGTCCTTTCAACAATTAAAGACTGCCCTATTCTCGTCTCTGTTGGTGACGCAACATTAGATTTTCTCCTTTCAATAAACGTGGTACCAGACGTTCAGATTATTGACATGAGAGAAAAGAGGTTCCCTAGAAGTGCACTGAAGCCTGCTCACAGGATAGAATATCATGTAACCAATCCTAGAGGATGTATTTCTGAAGAAAGCGTTGAAGTTTTCAAGAAGGCTCTGGTTTCAGATAAGCCTGTAAGAATTTTTGTTGAAGGGGAAGAGGATTTGCTTGCACTCGTTGCAATAATATTCTCTCCAGAAGGCTCATGTATAATATATGGGCAGCCTGACGAGGGACTTGTTATAGTAAAAGTTGAAGATAGCATTAGAAAATTTTGTAAAGAAATATTTTCTTCCATGAGCTTGTCCGAAAAAGCTTAATTTACTCCCTAACTAGACCCTCAATAGGTTGCTATGGCAGAACTTACTATAGTCAACAAAATTGAGAATCCACTGCTTGAAAGGATTGAGGTTGAAGCGTTGGTGGAGGGTCAAGCTCACCAACTGTCAAGGCAGAAGGCT
This sequence comes from Nitrososphaeria archaeon, assembly GCA_049969935.1. Taxonomy (GTDB): domain Archaea; phylum Thermoproteota; class Nitrososphaeria; order JACIWG01; family JACIWG01; genus JACIWG01. The sequence continues at coordinate 5,670 of JBMFNX010000024.1, read as the reverse complement.
AGAGAAATTATAGCAAAAGAATTTAATGTAAGTGAAAACCTTGTTTTTCCAATAAAAATTCAAACATCATCTGGAAAACGTGATACAAAAATTGTTGCCTACATCTACAAGAAGATGGAGGATGCGAAACGTCAACTTCCAAAGCATGCTACAATAAGATTGTTGCCAAAGGAAGAGCGTGAAAAGGTTAAAAAGGAGATGGCGTCAAAGAAGGCTGCTCAGAAGCAGGCTGCCATTAAAAAGGGAGGTAAATAGATTTGTCTGAAAAAGGGTCTAAAAAGGGCTTAAAAGGTGTTTGGACACTTTACACCATACAAGATGGTAAAATTGTTTCCAAGCGTGTAGACTGTCCAAAATGTGGTAGAGGCGTATTTTTAGCAGAGCACGAGGATAGGTTCACATGCGGAAGATGCGGTTACACAAAGTTTAAGCGCTAGCATCACCGGTAGCATCATCTACTCCTGAAATGATGCTTTTAGAAACTTGGGATGGAATAAGGGGTTTAAAGATCAGCCTATATTTGGTATCCTTAACCCTTTTTAAATCTTCCACCCCACCATATTTCAGGTACCCTTTAGAAAATAGGTTCGCTATCTTCCAAGCATTTTCTGTATCAAACGAAAAGGCTACACTATAGTTAAGGAATTCTATAATATCCCACACCCTATCTCCATCAACTTTAGCCTGTTCAAGGTCAGTAAAATATATCCTGTCTCCAGAAACTATCATGTTATCTGGTTTTGCGTCGCCTAACACGTATCCCATAGAATGCAGTTTCCCAATCTCCTCTCCAACTTTAACCAAATGTTCTAGTTCACCATCCTTTAGTAGCTTGCCAACATTTTCTCCAACAATATATCCTGTTATCAACTGTATCCTATCCAAGTCTACTGCATGAACTTTTGGAACATTAAATCCTAGCCTTCTAAACTCTAAAATCATCCTATACTCGTTGGCCATCCTCTTTAAAGGTAGCACCTCAAATCTTATGTCAGCGAGTGTAGCTAGGGCTAGGACAGCCCATTTAATGTTTCTAGGATCCTTAAACCTTTTTACAACCACCTCACAAACCCTTTCCCCTGACGTGAAAACATATTTTCTTGCAACATTAACCAACTTATCTATACCATATCCTCCAATCTTCTCAATCCTGTAGCTGTAGTCTTTTTCAAGTCCAAGATATTCTGCAATCCTTTCAACCCAATTTTTTTCGTTCACAATAAGCTTTCCCTCTGGAACATTTAAGTAAGCTGATGGGTGCTTTAGATCCTCTAAAGGCTCTATCTTCCCATGCCTTTCAATCTTAGATTTCAGTTCCTCTAATATAATTGATACTCCAACTCTACCACAGTATACGTGTGTAGCGTAAGATGTTATATCCCTCTTTGTCTCCTCCACTATAGCCTTAACCTTTCCCATTCTGTTAAAAGATTTTGGGTCTGAAACCCATAAGAGATTGTCCTCTAAAACTATGCAACTGTTTTCTCTTGAAAGCTCATATGCAGCCCTTCTGAATCCATTTAAACTGTATTCAATATTTTTATCTCTAACTGTTCCCCCATAAGTTTTTGTATAACTGTAGGCTGCTGGAGGATAAAACTGCATTCTTCTCCTAAGCTTTTCGAAGAGGAAATATTCTAGTGGAAACTTTATCAAATCCATTAAAGGCTGAAACCTTCCATTAAACTCACTCAATATTTCAAGAATAACCCTCTTCTTATACTCTATTTCAACTTCTTCCAAAAACTCTTTTCCAAGAAGGGGCTCGTAAACGTTTAGAAACCTTCCTGCAACAAACTCTCCGAGCCAAGATTTTCTAGCATCATCATAAAGTATTCCCTTCTCCACCGCCAATATTGAGCAGAGAAGAGGCTCCCTAACATACTTGTACCCTATCTTTGCAGTATACCTCTTCAATACAGCTATAACATCATAGTCGCTGTCGGGTCTAGCGTAGCCGGCAACATGTGAACCGTAAACACATACTGCTACAACATTTTCTCCACCATATTCTTCAAAAACCTTCTTGAGAATAGTCTCTTTAACACTTTCTTCAATCATTATACTAGACCAGCCCTTCTCTCAATCTCCCTAATCTTTAAAAGAAGTATTGGATCAAATTTTGATAGCAGGATCATGTTCACGGGAATCCTAACCATATTCTCTTCTGGAGGAAGTTGGACTACAGGCCTACCCCTATTAATCCAATCTTTGAGAGTCTTATCCTTTAACCTTTTATCCTCAAATCCGTCAGCAAACTTTTTCCTAATGTTCCTGATAAGCCTCTTATCAGAGTACACATGCTCAGGCTTAATAGTCTTCTCAAGATCACTGTACAATGTTTCGAACACGCTTTCCCTAACCTCATCAGACAGGATTTCAAACTTTGAGATCCTTCTGACAAGGTCAAGGTAATGTAGAAACTCATGCGCTAAAACCGCTTCAATAGATGATTTTGAACCATATTTTAAGAGTGCGGCTGAAACTTGTACAACAATGTCAAGTCCACTTGGTGCAACGTAAGGAATTGTTCTAGCATAATATACTGCAATTTCTCCACCCACATCAAAATGGATTGGGAGAACAGGCTCCACATAATATTCTGGAAAACTTATTCCAGAAGCCTCCTCAACACTCTTAACACACTCTTCTAAAACATTAACCTTCCTAAAAATACTTGAAATAAACCTTTTATCAAATAGGCTTACAATCTTCGGGTCCTCGAACCTGAACAGTCTATTCAATCTCCTTCAACAGAACCATAAACATGCGCTCTAAAAAATATTTCTTACACTAAAATTTTTTCTAAAACTTTTTCCACCCATCAACTAGCATACTACTTTAGTAGTGAAAACTTTCTCAAACTCTGCCTCCTCTTAAGCTGTATAAAGGTTTCAGTATGGCTTACACCAGGCAAGATGGCGATCTTTTTAGAAACTACACTATAAAGGTCCTCCAAACTCTTAACATGTGCTTCAACAAAAAGGTCAAACCTTCCAGTAACCTCAGATACAGAGACAACCTCCGGCACCTTAACTATTTCCTCAACAACCTTCTCCCTCTCTAGGGACTCAACATTGATGCCAATAAACGCTTGAACATTTAAGCCAAGAGCCTCCTCGTTGGCTTCAATAGTCAGCCTCTTTATAACACCCCTCCTTAGAAGCCTCTTAACCCTACTATACACCTTAGACTGTTTAACACCAAGCTTCTTCGCCAACCTGGGAATAGAGATGCCAGCGTTCTCGCTAAGCTCGTCCAAAATCTTTAAATCAAGCTCATCAAGCCTCTTCATATCAACCACACTAGCTATAGAAAGGGTAAAATATAAACAAAACGGTTGCAAAAAGGCAAAAAAGAAAAATATAATATAAAAGGCAACAACTATTTTCGCAACAAAACCAAAAAATAAAGCAAAAGAAATAACATGCAAGAACATGGGATAATGAATGCAAAGTAGTATAGACAAATTGTCCATAAAGCTTAAATACAGAAAATTTTCTCAACCAATTCAAGGTGAAAAAATGAGTAAGATAAAGACAACATTTATCCTAGCACTACTACTAACAACAGTATTTGCAGCATTCTTTCCACTCGCAGTAAAAGCTTCAACAGGATACATTCTAATAGAGACAACATCACATCCAAGTGCTCCAACACAAGTTCCTGCTGGTGGAACAGTCCACCTATACTTTGGAGGAGTAACATTCTCCGGTGGACAATTTTACCTAGTATGGAGCAAGGACGGATTCTCACAGATTTCTTCAGGAGACTTCAAGTACACTCCAACATTTAAGGTTTCAGACCTATTCGGTCCAGGTACAACGGTTGACAGCTACAGTATTGGAAATGGTTGGGTTAACGGTTCTATTCCAAAGGATATTGCTGGTGGAGAATACTATGTTAAAGCATTTGACGGCTCAGCAACATCCGTTGCAGTAACAGACAACGTTATCATAGTAACAGCAGCTTTCGAGGTTGTACCATCTTGGGGTCCAGGTGGAAGAGCAATATCATTGAAGGGCTATGCTTTCACAGCAAACAACTATGTTAACCTAAGCTACTGGGACCCAATAGCTGGTGAAGAGAAGGTTATAAAGAACCTTTATCCAACAAACGAGAAGGGCCAGTTCGTATACAACATGAATGCTCCAGACTTGAAGGTTGTTGTTGACCCTGACGAGCAACTTATAAGCGATTTTATTGAAACAATAACCTTCTATGCTCTTGACAATAAGACTGCAACATCCTATGCCTTTGACTGGGACGAGTATCCAAGGGGGCTATTACAAGTTGATGATGTAATGGCAAGCAGTGGTAGCATATTCGGTAACGAGACAGACTTCTATACGTGGGGTGTGGAGGTTGGTGTTGGTGACGAGCTTATTGTGGCTGGAAACTACTTCTATCCAGGTAATGTTACAATATGGTTTGATGGTTCAAAGTATCTGGGTTCAGTGCTAGCTAACGGTACAGGCTTCTTCAACACTACAGTAACTATACCAATAACTTCTATGGAATCACACTATATCCTATTAAAGGATGCTAACAACTTCAGGTTCGTGTTCTATATTTGGGTTGTTCCAACTCTTGTTCTAGAGCCTAAAGAGGGTCCTGTTGGCACAGTTGTTACAGCAAAGGCATACGGTTTCCCAGAAAAGATTGCGGTATTCATATACTGGCTTGAAATTGAGTTAGGTGATGGCACATACTATTGGATGGCTAACGCTACAACTGGAGCGGACGGCCAATTCAATGTTACAGTAAAGTTTACTGTACCACACACCTATGGCGGTGCACATGAAGTTTGGGCTGTAGACTATTATCTTGATGAGGAGACCACTGACATAAGTGGCTACGAAATTGCTGAAAAAGACTTTAAGGTTCTTCCAACCTTAAAGATTGTTCCAGACAAGTTCGCTAACGACGGCTCGCTTGTAACAGTCTACGGAACCGGCTTAGATCCAAGTGTAGGCTATACACCTAACATCGATAACCGTCTTCTCGGTGTTGACCCACAGAACTGGGACTATCCATCTAGTGTATACTGTAACAGTACTGGCGACCTTGAGCTAAAGTTTGTTGCAGCAGGTTTCACTCCAGGACTTCACGTTTTCTCCCTGTATGCTGGTGGCGAGCTTGAGCCAACATTCCTACTCTTCACAGTAACAGGCGTTTCTCCGGACGCTCAAGCAATATTAGATAAGCTTGCAGCAAACCAGGCTGATCTTGTATCAAGGTTGACTGACCTATCGAACAAGATTGCAACATTAGCCAACAGTGTTGACAGTGTAAAGACAACTTTGACGTCTGGAGTTCAGAACATTAGAAGCGATATTTCTGGAGTAAAGAGTGACCTTGCAACATTATCTGATTCGATGTCAAAGGGCTTTAGTAGTGTGAATAGTGCTATTGGCACACTAAGCTCAAGTGTCGACAGCATGGGCAAGAGTCTTTCAAGCCAGATAACAAGCTTAGGCAACACTTTGAGCAAGAGCATTTCAGACAACGCTAACAGCATACAGACTTCAATAAAGAATGCACAGGATGCTGTATCATCTCAGGTAAAGTCTTCTGTAGGAGACCTTTCAACGTTCCTCATCATAATCGGAATACTTGCAGCAATAACCCTCGTTATAGAGGCAGCGATTTTGATAAGAAGGCTATCAT
>JBMFNX010000023.1:0-26343 GCA_049969935.1 Nitrososphaeria archaeon | reverse complement strand
CAATGGTATTTTACAACCTTTTATCCTTTAACACTCTAAGGTTTAATTATCTCCCAAACTTTTGGAAAATCCTTTACTTTATTGTAAGAAATTTTCGTTGGATTTCCTATTAAGCCTTCGATAACAAGTTCCTTTCGTTCTCTATGAATAAAAGTTCGCATTAGGCATGATAGAAGATAAAATTATTTTTAAAAATATGATATAAAAATTTTTTCAAATATTACATCTGTGTAAGCAGTTGCCCTACTGCTTATAGTATTTTTCTAAAAATAGGAAGTGGTCTAAAAATTTATCATAATACTTATGTTCATAAAGTATAAAAAGTAATAGTGTATCATAAATGACATGAGGGGTTATCCTTGAAAGTTAAGGATGCTATTGTTAACATTTTGAAGATGGAGGGTGTGAATTTTGTCACCTGCTTTCCTCCGAACAAACTGATAAACCCTTGTGCAGAATATGGTGTTAGAACAATATTGGTTCGACAAGAAAGGGTTGCGGTAAACATTGCTGATGGCTTTGCACGTGTAAGCTTTAAGCCTGGTGTAGCCCTTGTTGCAGGTGGTGTAGGTATAGAAAATGCTTTTTCAGGAATATCACAGGCTTACTCAGATATGGTTCCTATTCTTGTCTTTGTTGACCAATCTTCTATGGACAGGATTGGAACACGACCCATTCAAGATTTTGACGCCCTCTTCACCTTACATAAGGTGACCAAATGGGTTGAACGAATAAACTCTAAAAGGCAGACGGAAGAGTTTCTGAGGAGAGCTTTCACATACCTGCGCTCTGGTAAAACTGGCCCCGTAGTCTTAGAAGTGCCAGAGGATGTGGCTGAAGAAAATATGGATACAAGCTTATCATATAAGCCTGTTAAGGGATGGAAGTGTGCAGGAGACCCTGAAGACATTAAAGCTGTAGTTAAAGCATTGTCTAATGCAAAGAATCCCCTACTTTATGTTGGAGAAGGCGCCTTCTACGCTAAAGCCTGGGATGAGGTTATGGAATTTGCTGAGCTTCTAAGGTTGCCGGTTATGACCACATTAAAGGCTAAAAGTATCTTTCCAGAAGATCATCCCCTCTCAGTTGGTGTTGGCGGCAGGGTTGGTAGCAAGGTTGCCGCACATTTCTTGAAAAAGGCTGACCTTGTTCTAGCAATTGGTGCGAGCTTGACTAGAGGTTTAACCACTTCGTTGATTGGTGCACCATTGCCTAAGGGTAAAATAATTGTGCAGTCAACAGTCGACGAATGGGATATAAACAAGGACTATTATGCAGACTATGTTATAGTTGGCGACGCTAAGCTTGTGCTCAGACAGCTTATTGAGGAAGTTAAAAGGCAGAATGTAAGGCTTCCAGACAGAGAGGGTTTAGAGGATGAAATTAGAAGGTTGAAGGAGGAGTGGTTGAAAGAGTGGATGCCAAAGCTAACTTCAAATGAAATACCAATAAACCCCTATCGTGTTGTATGGGAAATTATCCAAACTGTCGACAGGAAGAATACTATCATAACCCACGATGCAGGCTGTCCTAGAGACCATTTGGCACCATTCTATGAAGCAATCACACCACGTGGCTACCTGGGCTGGGGGCACCATAGCACTTTAGGCTATTCTCTTGGTGGTGCAATGGGTGCCAAACTTGCCTGCCCAGATAAGACTGTCATAAATGTTATAGGCGATGCTGGTTTCGGTATGGTTGGAATGGATTTCGAAACTGCTGTGAGAGAAAAGATTCCAATATTAACTGTTTTGGTCAACAATTCGGGAATGGGAACATATTTTGAATGGACACCGTCAACATCTAAACTATCTGGAAACTATGCGAAGGTGGCTGAAGCCTTAGGAGGATATAGTGAAAGAATCGAAAAACCTGATGAAATATCTCCTGCACTTAAAAGGGCTATAAAGGAGACAAAGAACGGGAAACCAGCTCTTCTTGAAATAATAACAAAGGTTGATGTAGAATTTCAGACAAAATACTGGAAAGATCTATAGCTCTAAATGAAATTAATCAACTCTATCAAACTTCTAATCTTCCTCACACTCTTTTCCCCAAATTTATCATATCTATCTACTAGTACCGCGTTGATTCCAGCGTTTAATGCACCATAGTAATCATTTTCTAGAGAATCTCCTACAAATAAAGTTCTCTTATTATCTAAACAATATTTTTCAATTGTTTTGGTAAAAATTTCTTTTTCAGGCTTAACGCATTTGAAGGTGTCTATTCCAACCTTTATCGTAAAAAACTCTTTAATTCCCGCCAAGTTTAAAATGTGCTCGATATCACTTTCTAGAGAATTTGAGATCACCCCTAAAGTGATACAGTTTTGTCTTAAAGTTTCTAATGTTGGAACCACATCCTCGTATAATGTTATGTTAACGTGATTCCACCACATCCTATCCATTGCATCAGCAATTTCCAAAACATTTTCTCTAACATTAAGCATTTCAAGTAACATTAGGTTAAAGTTTACCCAAAATCTTCCATCCATAAGAACTATTTTCTTTAATAGGCTTGGAGTATTTAATTTCTCGTAAACTTTTGAAATTTCCTCAACATTCTTTACAACATTATATTTTTCCATTATAGATGCATAAACATTTGCAACTTCAAAAGTGTCTGAACCCTTTACTAAAGTTCCACCTAAATCGAATAAGACAACCTCTGTCTTCGGCATCAATGGACTTTATAATAGTGTGTAAATAAAATTTTTAGCATTCAACAAAATTCCATAATATTTAAATTATGAAGTATATTTCATAGCACTTTTATAAGAAAATGATAGGAATAAAACTTTTTTAAAATTTAATATCATCAACTATAATATATTGTTAAATTGAATTTGTTTTAGAAGGTCAGTTGCTCAAAAAAATTTTATAATCAATATTGTGGCCTCAAAAACATTTTATCTGTTGGTGTATATTTGTATGGTTCCCCAAATATTTCATTGAATGCTATGCTACTTACTCCTCTCCTAGGTGTTGTGATTGGCTCTTCAGCTGGGTAACCGACAGGAATTATTGCTACAGGCTTAAGTTCTCCAGCATTCACACATTCACTTACTTTATCATCATGGAATGCTCCAACCCAGACACTTCCTAGACCCAAAGCAGTTGCAGCAAGTTGCAAGTATGCTGCAGCAATAGTTGCATCCTGTATACAATAGAGTTCTATACCACGTTTACCATATCTTCTAGCAGACCTTCTAGGATTGCTTAAGAACACAAATACAACGGGCGCCTCTTCTATAAAATCTTGTCCTAAAGCTGCCTCACAAAGCCTTCTCTTTCTCTCCCTATCCCTTACAACAACTATTTCGTAAGCTTGAAGGTCTCCTGCAGAAGGTGCGAGATTGGCTGCCTCCAAAAGTCTATTTATCTTCCATTCTTCCACAGGCTCAGATTTGAAGGCTCTAACAGACCTTCTCCTAATAATGGTTTCAAAGAATTCCATAAAATAGTCTATTATCCTATTGTATAAATATTTTTAAAAGCTTACGGTATCTATAATGGGTAAGATGACCATTGCTAGAAATTTTGTAGAATGTTCACTTGAACCTTTAAAAGAAAAAATTTTTGACGAAAAATTCATTATACCAGACTATAAAAATCTTAATGTAGTCAATTTATACTCTATTATTGGAAAAGTCTTCGATATAAAAGGTCTTCTGCCGCCAAAAATGTCTATTGAATCAACAGATTTCTCTAATGTAAGTAAGGTTGTACTATTTATTGTTGATGGGCTTGGATATAGTTTTTTAAAAAATCGTTTGAGCTCCGCCCACACACTCTTTTCTAACGCAAAAGATGGATATATTATGCCGATAACTTCAACATTTCCATCAACTACTTCTACAGCCTTAACAAGCATTTTCACAGCCCTCGAACCTGTAGAACATGGAATTATAGGATACACCATGTACATGAAATTATTTGGATTAATAATGGACATGCTGAGCTTCAATCCAGTATACGGTTGGCTTCCGAATGAAAGTATTATGCAAGAATTTGCTATCGAAAAGGATCCTTGGATTACAAAGGTTTTTGAAGAATGTATAGACGTACGAATATTCACAAGATATTCTACAATAGATAGTGGTCTCTCGAAGATAATATATAGGGGGCAGAAAGTAAATACTTATGCGCTTGCAACAGACCTTATTGTTAACCTGAAAAAGGCGCTTGAATCTTCCAGCCAAACTCTAATAATAGCATACTATCCAGGATATGATACCATCTCACACTTGTATGGGCCTTTTTCAGAAGAAGCTGAAACAGAATTCATGTTCTTTGAGAATTTGATTAGAACATATTTGTGTGAAAGATTAGATAGCAAGATAAGAGCTGAAACATTGTTCATACTAACTTCTGATCATGGACAGGCTTACACTGAAAACATATTCTTTATAAAGGATATGCCAAAAATATTTGAACAACTGATAATTCCTCCAGCTGGAGACAGTAGGGCAACATTCTTATTCACAAAACAAGGCAAAGTAGATGAAGTAAAAAGTTTATTAAAGAATGAGCTAAAAGGTTTCAGGGTCTTAAATTCCCAGGAACTTTTGGATAAAGGCTTTTATGGCACACCTAAAAATATTAAAGAAAAGGTTAGGGTTGAAGAAAGGATAGGTGATCTAACTTTATTTGCTGTGGGAAACGATGCACTACTCTATCCATATTCTGAAAGAGACAGGGAACGTGCTAAAAGGGGTTCGCATGGTGGTCTAAGTTTAGATGAAATGCTTGTGCCATTAGCCTTGTTCAAACTTTAATTAACAAACTTTTTGTATGGTTGAGCAAACATGATAAAGGTTAGAGAATATGATGAGCATGATTTAGATAGTATTTTGGATGTAGAAGATGCTTCATTTAAATTTCCCTATTCAAAGGAAATCTTTACTGAACTTTTGAGGCAAAAGTCAACTAGAATGTTGGTGGCTGAAGACATTGAGGGCCAAATAATTGGTTATATACTTTATTCGATTAAGTCGGGAAAATGTTTACTTATTTCTATAGCCGTTTTACCAGAATATAGGCGGTCTGGTGTTGGAAGCATGTTAATGCAGACGCTTTTAAAAGAAGTGTATGGTAATGTGAGACAGGTTGAGTTGCAGGTTGGATGTAAAAACTTTGATGCCATAAAATTTTATCTAAAATTCAATTTTAAAATAGTAGGTGTGATTCCAAAATATTATTCTGATGGTGAAGACGCATATTTTATGGTTAAAATTTTAGATTAAATGCTTCTTCGAGAGTATGAAATCAATTTTTTCTTTAACCAAATTATATAGTTTTTCATTAACTGCACCTTTAGCGAATGCTTCCTCAAGCTTTTCCTCGTCAACAATTTTTACTGAACTGTCGGGGTAAACGCATAAGTCGATTTCGAGGTCAACATATCTTATTCCATTTAAGACTAGTTCGACTCCTGTTCCAATGTTTATGTAGGCGCCCTTAAATCTTCCGCTGTTAGAATAATATTTTGTGACAACATACATTTCCCCAATTTCTGTAAAAGATTCTGCAATGTCATTCTGTTCCTTCTGAACTTCAAGCCCATCATAGTATCCATTGCCTCTTATAATCCTAGAAAATTCTAGTCTGTTTCCAAAAAATTTTTTTACAGTAGCCGTTCCAAGCTCATACACTTGTCCGTTCAGCTTATAATGTAAGATTCTTATTCTATCATCCTCTTGCGGTAAATGTTTCTCTATGACTGAATAAAAGAGCTGCTTCACACTATCTTGAGGATGGCCTATTTCAAGTAACCTTTCCGCCTGCTCGACATACGATGAGATCTCGTTGCCCCATGTCTTGAAAAGATGGTGGTCATCAAGTGTTGGAGTAACTGTTCTCCTTATTTGATCCAACTTCCTTTTAGAATATAAGGGTAATATTATGTCAATAATACAGTTGAGTAAATGTGATGCAGTTAGAAACCTGAAGATTGGGTCATCTAAATTTTCTTTCAAAACTTTTACTATACTCTTCGCGGCTTCATTTTTTCCAATAACTATTACACCATTTCTGTCCAGCCTATCTCTGACCTCGACATCAAATTCTTCCTCATTTTGGTCAAGATTTAATCTTCTAACAATTTCTATGGACGGTTGCACTATTTTAAATCCATTTTCAATAAAAAGTTTGGTTAATGCTGTAGAATATATTCCTCTAACCTTAACCCTGACCATAGTCTTTCACATTTTTGTAACCTTAAATATTCCATCAACCATTTTTATAGAAAAGCTTGCTCCCAAAATTTTTTCGCACAGCCAAATGTTTGTCTCCAAATGGTCTGAAATTTCTCTAACTTTAAAAGTTGACATTCCTTTCGATAAAGCAACATATGGTATGAGCATGTCAGCCATGTGAACATCTACTGTAGCCCTGCTTTCTATTTCTGACACAAGTTTTCTTGCAACCTCTATCCCAACCATTTCACTTGGCTTGCCTATTTCTCCAATAGAATCGGAGCCTAAAATTGCGCCCCTATCACTTTCACACCATAAGACTATTGAACTTCCCTTCTGAAGTGGATTTGATTCATCGTACACGATATCAATTTCTGCATCAAAACCTTTTGCCCTCAACTCTTTTAACGCCGCTGAAGCCTGCCTTTCTGAAACCTTCCTGTCTCTTAAGAAGGTGCATACTGAAATGCCATGCAATTCCTTCACTTTCCCAAACTCATCTAATATTATTGGATGTAGTGTACTCGAAGGCTCTACTGAAAGTGTTGCTTCCCCCCCTCCAACAGGATAATATCCATACCTTTTTACTTCAATATTCGCTTTAACCCCAATTTTACCCAACACCCTTAACATAATATTCTTCAGATAGTTTATTGTAGGTGAAGCTCTTACGTCTGTACCACCCCTTTTAACAGTTAAATTCACTTTCTCTTTACTAAATATGCAGATTGGCAGTACTGTCATAAAAAGCATTGGAATACTTCCCGCTGTGCCTATCTCGCTTTCAAAATTTCCACCTCTTATTGTATTAGGCTTAAACCAAAGTTCTTTTGAGCCTAAATATGCACCCTTAACTTCAGCGTTAACAAGCTTCGCTGCTGTTAAGACAGCCTCCAAATGCTGAGGCCTTAAGCCTGGATTTTCTCTCTTCTTCCTAATGTTATAGATATGTAATTCTTCATTTAGTATTGAGGCTAGGGCTATAGAAAGTCTCAATATTGTACCACTGCCACTTTTTTCACTGCCATCTACTTCTATCATACAATATATTCATGAAAAAATATAATAATTATGATATAAATTTTGCGAGAAAAAAATAAAATGGTTTAAGGTAAGCTATTCTACTGAATCCTAGGCTTCTTGAGCAATAGAATCACTATTACTATTCCAAAAATTGCAAGCAGCGCCACTATATAGAATGAGGAAAGATAGCTACCTGTAATGTCACGTAATATACCAGAAGTTAGTGTTCCAATAATAGCGCCTGTACCGTATGCAGTAAAGACGATGCCATAGTTTTTCCCATAAAACCTTGTTCCAAAGAATGATGCTGTAGCTGTTGGAGCGATCGCAAGCCACCCTCCTAAATTAAGCCATAGAATACTGAAGCCGATTAAGTATAGGATCACGTTACCTTCTCCAAAAAAGGCTAATGCTAATGATGTTAGAACGATCATAGTGTAAGAGAGTAATGCTGCTTTTCTTGGAGTAATCTTGTCTGTAAGCCAACCAAACAGTGGTCTTCCTAAGCCGTTAAAGACTGCGAAGATTGAAACTGCTAAGCCTGACGTTATTGGATCAACTTTTGCAACCTCTCTACCGAATGGTGCTGAAATGCCTATGGCCATTAGCCCTGCTGTTGTCCCAATAGTATAAGCTAGCCAGAGGGCATAAAAGCTTTTCATTTTAAGCATCTGAGATGGTGTGTAATCTTTTGAAAGTTTTCCTGTTTGAACACTTCTTTGTTCCCCTAATCTAAAGTCTTCTGGAGGAAATTTTAGAGGTAATGAAAGTAAGACTAGGATTATTAAAAATGTGATTCCAAGGTATCCGAATGTTGAAAGTGGCCCAATATTTATTATCAGATAAGTCATCAACGGCGCCATTACAAGTGCTGATAGTCCAAAACCTAGGACTGTTAACCCTATCGCTAATCCCTTCCTGTCCGGAAACCATTTTGTAGAAACAGCAATTGGTACACCGTATGCAATGCCTACACCAATTCCTCCAAGAACACCATAAAGTAATGTTAAAACATAAATATTTTGTGAAAAGCTTGCCAATATCCATCCTGTTCCAACAAGTACGCTTCCAAGCATTGAAGTCCTTTTAGGCCCAATTTTTTCTAAAATTATTCCACCAAATGGCATCATGTACCCGAATGCGGCTAGAAAAACAAGGTATGGTAACCCGCTCTCTGTAACAGAAATGTTCCAAAGTGTTTCTAAAGGCTTTCTAAAGACGCTAAAAGCATATATTGAGCCGAGTATCAGGTGCACGGCTGCCCCTATTGGCACATAAATCCATCTTCTGCCAAAAAGATTTTTGTAAGAAGTGTGACTCATAGTGGTCTCCCTTGGTAGAAGAGAATACAATTTATATTCTTTTTCCACAAAAATGACAAAATTTTTAAAATAGTGTTGCATGTGCAACATTGTGTTTAAGCAATATAATGATAGAATGCTCCAAGACTTTATTAAAGAAAAGGGTGTTGATGCTGAAATCTTATATTTTAAGGAGCATACTATGACAGTTGAAGCAGCGGCTGGAAATCTAAAAGTTTCTAAAGATTGTATTATAAAAAGTATACTCGTTTTAAACGAAAAGGGTGAACCATTCCTGATAATATTAAATGGTGATAGAAAAGTTTCATTTCAAAAGGTTGCAAGTTCCACTGGCTCAAAATATATAAGGTTAGCTAAAGCGAGGGAAGTTAAAGAAATTTTAGGATATGAAATTGGAAGTGTTCCACCAATATTTCACAAAAATAGTGTAAAAACTTTTGTTGACGAACGTGTTCTCAGATATGATTATGTTATAGGAGGTGGAGGTTCAACTCATTCACTTCTTAAAATTAGGCCAAAAGACATTGTTAAACTAACTAATGCCTTTATTTTAGACATTAGTGAATAAAAAATAGAAGGGGGAAATTCTTATCTCTTTCTCCGAAGTAGTAGTAAGGCTAATATTGCTACTACAATTATTATTGCGATAGCAACGAATAGCGTGTAGTCTGGTTGAGCTGGGGATGGTGTTGCTGTTGTCGTTGTAGTGGTTGCCGTGGTTGTCGTTACTGTTGTTATAACAGTTGTTGTGGGAACAGTTGTTGTCACAACTGTAGTTGTTGTCGATGGTGGTGATGTTATCGTTTCCTCATAAATGTACGTATTAACTAGTGCATCCCAGAACACGTATCTTCCTACAGGTATGTCTGTACCTTTTATGTTTCTAGATTTTACGTTCAAGAAAACTACATTATACAATGGTATTTCTGGAAGCTCGCTCGTCAATATTTCTTCAAGTTTCTGTAAGAATTCTGTCTGCTTTTCTGGAGACTTTTCCCTCATCCATGAGTCAAGTAGCTGGTCCACTTGAGGATTCCTATATAGCATTGTGTTAGAGAATGCTACACCCGGCTGTATCCATGATGAATGGAACAGCTGATATGACCACATTGGTTCAACCCAACGTTTTACAAGAACAAAGTCATACTGGTACTTTGTTTCTAGGTCTAGCATAGTTCCAAAGTCTACTCTCTTTAATGCAACCTCTATTCCAACCTTAGCAAGTTGATCTTTGATTAGGTCTGCTACAGCCGCTTCCTCCGCTTCACCTGTCCTCGTTAGTAGTTCTATTTTGAATCTTTTACCGTCTGAACCCTTAGGATATCCTGCCTTATCCAGTAACTGATTAGCAATGTCGATATTATAATCATATTTTGCTAGGTTAGGTGAAGCTGGAACAGTATCTGGCAAAACTCTGTATGTGGGAATACATAGTCCTAGTGTGGCCTTTTGAACTATATCTTTTCTGTCAAGCGCATAAGATATAGCTCTTCTAACGTCAACATTCTTTAATATTGTATGATTAGTATTAATTTGTAACGTCATCTTATAGGGTGGTCTTGTGTGTGCTATTACTTCAAGGTTGGGGTTAGTGCCAAGTTTTGCCGCGGCCTCGTAAGGCAGTCCTCTAAACACGTAATTTACCTCACCTGTTTCAAGTGCTGAAACCATCGTCATGGGGTCTGTTATGAATCTGATGATAATCTTTTCGAGGTAAGGCTTGCCCTTGTCCCAATAGTTAGGATTCCTTTCTAATAGTATATGGCTTCCTTTAACCCATTCCTTGAACATGAATGGTCCTGTACCTACAGGTTTCGTCCTGAACCCACTCTTTTCGAAATCCTGTCCTTCTAAAATATGTTTTGGAACAATCGCTGTATCAACTGAAGCTAACAGAGTTAACTGTACAGCAGGAAGTAGCTGCTCAAGTTTTAATTTGACAGCTGTTTCATTTAATATTTCGACTTTCGCGTTCTTAAAATATGCTGCACCAAATATGTCATACTTTGAAATTATATTTTCGAAAGAGAATTTGACATCTTCTGGTCCGAAAGGTTTCCCATCATGCCATGTTACTCCCTTGCGCAGGTTAAAAACGTATGCGTTCTCGTTCTCTAAAATTTTCCAAGATTCTGCAAGGCTTGGTACAATATTCAGCTTTGTATCTGTATTTAGGAGTGAGTCAAATATCTGTGCTGCAACGAAGGATGCATGCCATGCACCTGTTGTTGGATCGATAACCTTTGGTTCAGCTGCAAGCCCGACTACAATTTGTCCTCCGACTTTTGGTTGTGTTAAAGCCTGTGATGTCAGTGATGCTGTAATTATTATGAGTAGCGAAATTGTAGCTATTATTCCATATTGTTTTTGTTTCTGCATTCCACAAAGTTCAGAAAGCTAATTATTTAAACTTTATTATATTATAATTGCAACAATCTCAAAATAAATCAAAAAATTTTTATAATTTTTTGCTTTGTGGCTTAATTCCGACTTTTCGTACGCTTGTTCCGATTTTCGCCTCATGCGTGAAACATCTTTTCGAAACTCTTACTCTAAAGGACTACAATGGAACAATAAATTCGAAATTAGTAATTAAGCCACAAAGCTTAATTTTTTATAAAGTTAAAAATTATTTAAATATTTAGTTCGAAGAACGTATCCTCCTCCATTAATTTTATCCCGCTCCTTAATGCCATGTAATAAAAATATTGGATTTCAGGCCTATTTTTAATTTCACCTATAACTTCTATACTATTATCTTTTTGTTCAATGAAGAAAAGATCTGCTTTTTTCTCTTTCAAGTTTATACATAAAACTATACCCAAATTTTCCATTTCATGCATTATCGGATAAAATATGAAGTTTCCCAAGCTATAGAAGATGGGTTTTCCCTTATAAACTTCTATAGGTTGGAAGGTGTGCGGGTGTCCTCCAACGATAAGTTCAGCGCCAGCGTCTATTGAATATCTTGCTAAAAATTTGACATAGTCTAAAACAGTCCTATTGTATGGTGCCAAACCAACACCCCAATGAGGTTGTAAAATAAGATAATCACATTCTTTTTTTACTGTCTTCAAAATTTTTTCTAAAAATATTAAATCGTCGCTTAATACTTCACCTTTAACAATATATGGTGCGGCTGGCTCCTCCAATATTTCTCTCGGATCTATTTCCACCCTCGTTATTATTCTAATTCCCGCTACCCCTGGCTTATCATCTCCACTTAATGCTTCAGGAACAAATGTTGTTGTGAACCCTATTATTCCAACCTTTTTTCTATCAACTTCTAACATGCATGGTTCAAAAGCTTCGCTTTTTGAAACTCCATAGCCATAACTTTTTATCTTTTCTCTTGAAAGCACCTTTTTAGTAAATTTTGCTGCGCTATCTCCATAATCCATTATATGATTGTTTGCCAAAGATACTGCTCTTACCCCAATTTTTTTGAGAAAATCAATAATCTTGACGTTTGTTTTTAGTGCAGAATACTTGTTCATCGGTTTAAGTCTACCATTGGCTACAATAGGTGTTTCAAGATTTACTATAACATTTTTGCAATTGCTGAATATTTTCTCTAGCCTTTCTCCAATAAATAATTTGGAAGGGTCTTCTGCGTAGACGTCTCCGCAGAAGCATAAATCATATTCTTTTATTACTTGAACCATGTCTGTTTAATCACGCGGAACGCGTTCTCTCCCACAACCTTTGCAATCTCTTGATCCGAATATCCGTGTTTCACAAGCCATCTTACAATGTTCGGGTACTCTGAAGGATTTTCTAGACCGTCTACGAATGGAACCTCCTGGAACTCTGGAAGATTGTCTCTGAATGCTGTTGTAATTGAAAGTTCCTTTGCAAATGTATGATGTAATGCTACATGGTCTCCAAATAGTGTGTCTGGACCAAAGGCCACATGGTCAATTCCAACAAGTTTCACGATATACTCAAAATGTTCCATTACACTTTCTATCGAATGTCTCCTATTATTGTATGTTAGGGTTGTATGGGGTGCAGCTTCCACGCCTATTACACCACCTTTTTCGGCAAGAGCTTGTATAATGTTATCGGGCTTCATTCTTCTCGAAGGCCATAATGCTCTTGCTCCAGCATGTGTTATAAAAACAGGCTTTTTGCTTGCCTCAATAACATCTAGTGAAGTTTTGTCGCTTGAATGTGATATGTCTATTGCTATTCCAAGTTTATTCATTCTCTCAACTAAATTGTATCCTTGGTCTGTTAGGCCTCCATCATGCTTGTTAGCTATACCGGAAGCAAACTCGTTGCCTTCACTATATGTGATTCCCATTACCCTGACTCCGAAACCATATAATACGTCCACTTTATCAAACTCTGTTCCTATGTGCGGTGTTGATTCAAGATGAATTACTATCGCCGTTTTCCCTTCATCATGTGCTCTGGGAATGTCATCTATCCTTCTAGCAATAAAAGCTAGGTCTTGATGGTCGACATCCGAAATGAACATTCCAATCTGGTGTACAACATTCTCCCAGGCCCAGGCGTCCGGAGACTTTGCTAATGCAACACCATCACTTAATGCTGCAAATATAGCATCAAGTCCTGAGGCAGCAATACCCTCATATCCTGTAAACAGCCGTCCTCTTCTTAAATATTCGACAGTTTCCGCTGGATCTTCTGGAAAAACCTCTAGATGATCGTGTGTTGAAATTGTTAGGTATTTTTCAAAGATTTCTTGAACTCTTTCCTCCTCTGTTTTAGATAATTGTATTATTGTCGAATTTACTCTTCCAACCTGTTTAGCAAGTTTAAATTCCTTATAGTCTTTTCCAGGTTCAAGATAACTGAAAGATTGGTATCCATCATATTTCTTTCTTTTTGATATCATTACGCACCATTATTTTTGAATGGTTTATAAACGTTAATTGCATGTTTATGTAAAACCTATTTCTTGTCAAAAAGATGGCATGAGACATGATGTTCTGGGAACACTTCTATTTCTTTTGGCTCTAGTTTATCGCATAAATCGAACCTATATGGGCATCTTGGATGGAACCTGCAACCCTCTGGAGGGTTCACTGGGGAAGGCGGCTCTCCCTCAAGAGTGGGCAAAGTCTTTGATCTTGCACTCTTCGGGTCTGGTGGCGGTATGGATTCAAGTAAGCCTAGAGTGTAAGGATGTTTCGGACTGTTAAATATTCTTTCAGCAGGCCCCTCTTCTACAACTTTACCCGCATACATTACACTTACTTTGTCAGCTATACTTTTAAGCAGAGGAAGTTCATGGCTTATAATCACATACGTTAAATTATATTTTTCTTTCAATTCTATAAGTAGATTCAGAATTTGCGCCTTTATAGTAACATCTAATGCTGCTGTTGGTTCATCTAATATTACTACCTTAGGTTTTAATGCTAATGCTCTTGCAATGCAAACTCTTTGCCTTTGCCCTCCACTCAGCTGATGAACATATCGAGGTAAGAATTCAGTTGCTGGTGTTAGTCCAACTTCCTCCAAAAGTCTTACAACAGTTTTTTCCTCTATCACACTATTATGTACTTTAAATGGCTTTTCTAGTATGTCTTTGACAGTTTTTCTCGGATTAAGTGATGAATATGGGTCCTGGAAGACAGCTTGAACATTCTTTCTGAACTCTTTTGCACTTCTATTTGTAGATAATATCTTGGTTAAATCTTTGCCTAAAAATTCTATCCTTCCCTCAGTTGGCTGTTCTAGTCCTAAAAGCATTTTTGTTACTGTAGTTTTTCCACTTCCAGATTCTCCAACTATACAGTATGTTTCACCTTCTCTTATATTGAAGTTTACGCCATCAACAGCCTTAATGTAAGCTTTACTGAACAATCCTATTTTAACCATATAATATTTTTTTAGACCATTTATTAAAAAAATTGTTTGCCTCATATTCGCCAGCACCGAACCTTCTTTAAGCCATTGCATTCAATAAGAGGCGGCTCTTTTTCACAGTCTGTACTATGATTACTGCATTTTCTTATAAAATCACATCCCTTTATCGTGTACGGGTTCCCTCCTCTTTCTGTCATTGTGGCCATTTTTTCTCTTAATCTTTTTACTTCACCCTGATATATGGCCTGCGATGATAGAATCAGCATTTTGGTATATGGGTGTATTGGGTTAGAAAATATACCTTCTACACTATCTTCTTCTACAACTTGACCGTTGTACATTACATAGATTCTGTCAGCTAAATATGATGTTAGGCTTAGGTCATGAGTTATTAGAATTATTGATAGATTATATTCTTTTCTCAAATTATTCAACAGTTTCAAGATCTGTGACTGGATTGTAAGGTCTAATGCTGTAGTCGGCTCATCTGCAATTAGAAGCTTTGGGTTCGCTGAAATGGCCATTGCTATAAATACACGTTGGGCCATCCCTCCACTTAATTGGAATGGATACATTTTAAGCACCCTTTCCGGGTCAGCTATCCTCACTTTCTTCAACAATTCTATTGCCTGAGCTTGTGCCTCATTTCTTGAAATTCTTGGATTATGTGCTGTTAGTGCTTCAAAAATTTGTTCGCCAACAGATATAATCGGGTTAAGATATGATATTGGATCCTGAAATATTACAGTCACATCCTTTCCTCTGATTTCTGTCATAAGCTTTTCGTCAGCATTCGTGATATCTTTTCCATCAAATGTTATCTTTTTGGCAGAAATTTTAGCATATGGCGGCAACAGGCCCATTACTGCCATTGCAACAGTAGACTTGCCGCTTCCAGATTCACCAACTAACGCAATACATTCCCCCCTATTCATGTAAAATGAAACATTTCTTACAGCTTTTACTTTATATTCTCTTAAAACATATTCAACATTTAAATCTTCAACTTTGAGAAGCGTTTCCGCCAATACTATCACCTTATACTTTTTGGATTAAATATGTCATTTAATCCATCAGCCAACAGGTTTACAGAAAGAACTGTGATCGTTATAAAGATGCTTGGAAAAACTAGGGTCCACCATCCACCAACATATATCGCCTGTCTAGCTATAGCTAATATCCTACCCCAGCTTGCCATGTTAGGGTCTCCTAGTCCTAGGAAACTTAATCCTGCCTCAGCTAATATTGCATCCGACATTTGTAGTGCTGAAGCAACAAGTACTGGTGGCATAACGTTAGGTAATATTTCATTGAACATTATGTCAAAGTTTCCGGCGCCTAAAACTTTTGCAGCCTGAACATATTCTCTTTCCTTAATAGAAAGGACTTCTGCTCTTACAATTCTTGCAATTGTGGGCCAAGAGAATACACTGAGAATCAATATTATGTTTGTTAATGTCGGTCCAAAGATTATGACTGCAAAAATTATGAGAATAAATCTTGGAATCGAGAGAAAGAAGTCTGTTACACGCATAAGTAGCTGGTCAAGTTTTCCTCCAAAATATCCGGCTGGCAGTCCAACTGTAATAGAAATTAGGACTGTTAAACTCGTTGAAACTAAGCTTACAAATAAAGCTGTCCTTATTCCGTAAAGAGTCCACGAGAACACGTCTCTTCCTAATTGGTCTGTACCCATAGGGAACTGGGGTGAAGGTGGTGTTAGGCCTTGAGCGTATCCTGTTCTAAGAGGATCTCTATCAGTTAAAATTCCAGCTGCTAAGCCTAAAAAGATTATTGATGAAAGCAATATAAGTGATATTGTTAAAGAACGTGATCTTTTAAATGAGAACATTTTCTCACCTCAGTTTAACTCTTGGGTCAACGTAAGTGTAGACTATGTCAGTGACAATATTGGCTATTATAACTGAAACTGAAGTTAACACGAATATTCCATTTAATAGTGGAAAATCTCTTGCTTCAATCGCTTCTATTGTTAACCTTCCAACACCAGGCCAAGAAAATATTGTTTCAGTTATAACCACTCCTCCTATTATTAATCCAAGTTGAATGCCTGCAACTGTGATTATTGGTAAAAGAGCATTTTTTAACGCATGCTTAAACAATATTCTCCTCCATTTCAACCCTCTGGCTTTAGCAGCAATAATATAGTTGGAATAAAGTGACTCTATCATTGAAGTCCTAGTAAGTTTAACATAAGTTGCCATCTGTATGAGGGCAAGTGATATAGATGGTAAAGCAAGATGCCATAATACGTCCAATGTATACCTTATTGGATCAGCTGGTGAAACACCAATCGTAACATATCCACTTAATGGAAAAATCCTATAGTTTATAACTAAAAATAGTATTAAAAATTGTGCAAGTGCAAAAATTGGTATAGAATAGAATATTAAAGTTAAAGAAGATATCATGTTATCGGTAATGGTATCTTTCTTTAATGCTGCAACAACACCAAGTACTATGCCAAAATATATTGCAATAAGAGCCCCGGTACCAGCTAAGAGAAGTGTTGTAGGAACTCTCTCTAATATAACATCAAGTACAGGTCGCTTGAATGTGAACGAATATCCAAAATCTCCTGTAAACAGTTTACCCAAATATATTATAAGCTGTTCATGTAAAGGTTTATTTAGCCCGTAGATTTCTCTTATCATTTCAATATATTCTTTTGTTGCAGTTTCTCCTGCCATTAGGACTGCCGGATCGCCTGGAGCAAGTTTTATCAGGAAGAACGTGAATATGATTACAGCTGGAACCATGAATATTCCAATCAGAATCCGTTTCAAGATATATTCTTTTGTTCCACTAGGCATAATTATCCAATTTTCTATAAAAGATGCTTCAACTTAGTGTAGTCTGGTTTTGGAAAACTTCTTATGCTATGCTTAAGGCCTAGAGAGAGTAGCATTTCCGCAGTTTTTAACGATACCTTTACAGGATTTATTACAGGCAAATCGATTTTATCACTTAAAAGTTCATCTACAAGAGCGTATCCCATTGACATGCAACCTAACACAACAGCATCTCCTCCCATTTCCCTAACTGATCCCATAATCGTCTCAGCAAGTTTTCTTGAAGCCTCTTCCCTATTTTTTATGAATTCTGCAACAGGAATGTTTGCTGGAACTATTGCCGTAACCTTTTCACTGAAGCCATAAGATTTAATCATGTGTTTAGTTAATATAACAGTATCCTCTAAAGGGGAGACAACAACAAACTCGTCAGCCAACTGTGCTGCAATATGCAAAGTCGATTCCGCAGGCCCAATTACGAGTTTGCTAACAAGCTCTCTTGCAGCCCTTAACCCTGGGTCTCCGAAACATCCTATAATAAATGCATCATACAAATTCTGCAATTTATAAATTTTAGAAAGATAAGATGATGCAGCGAACGCCTCCTCTACACAATTTTCTATAGTAAGTGGACCGTTATCGACGCCAATAATATCAACAGTTGAATTTGTAACAATCCTATTTGCAATGCCTTTTCTTCTCTCTTCCTCCTCTGAAGTAAGTCCCATTCCAGGTACTACATATCCTATTCTATACTTCTTTGAAACCTCCATTCCAAGTTCTCATTCTCTCATAAAAATTGCCTATATAAATTTAAACTCAATAAAAGTAGCTTGTCTGCATAATTGAAAACATTTTTATTTATTAAAAAATATCCTACTAGTATGCCAAAGCCAAAAGTTGATCAAGAAACCTGTATCGGCTGCGGAGCATGTGTAGCAATCTGTCCAGACGTATTCGAGTTAGGTGATGATGGAAAATCCCATGTAAAGAATCCTGATGCATGTGATAAGTGTGACTGTCAAGCAGCAGCCGACGGCTGTCCTGTAGGTGCAATAACCCTAGAATAGAAATAACAGTTTCCATTTTATTTTTTTAAGAAAATTTTATTTTTTTAAGAAAATTTGATGGTGTTAGCTAAAAATGCATATTTGTTAGTATGCTTTCCTTTTTAATAGTTCACTTTATTACACTTTTTTCTACTAAAACTTCATTGCCTTGCCGTGATATTTCAGAAACAACTGCAATTATTTCACTATCTTTAATTTGTTCAACTTTTGGAATGTATTTGTCTATTAAATCGTTCTTCTTCTTACTAGCAACCATTGGCTTTAACATTATACCATCTTCTAAAGGAATAATTTCAAGCATGGTTCCATTCCACATCCTATATCTTCTTATGAAAGGTACTGGAATGTTAACGTACCCATTTCTTATTTTAGTCATTATACCCATCTAACATCAGGACTTCACTGACTACGGTCTCTTTAAAAGAGAGTAAATAAAAAATTTTTATCAAATAGGATTTAAATTTTTGATAGAAGTCCTATAGTTGAAAAATTGAAAGCTAAAATGATTGAAAATAGTAAACTTTTAAATAAACTATATTCTTTTTCGAAAATCTTAGGATGTTATGGCTTTCTTGAAGGCAGCGCTAAAGCTTTCAATATCCTTCCAACCTTCTTCGGCAATCAAGTTGTTAAGTCTTTCCCCGTCTACAGGTTGTCCAAATTCTTTTTCAAGCTTCATTTTTAATTCAAGTGATTGAGAAAGTTGTGCAAGAAAGATATATAGTTCCATATCCAGTAAGAAGGCTTCCTTATAATAGAGGATGAGCACGGCTTTCGCCAACTCCTTATCCCTGAAACCAAGTAGCACGTCAGAAAGTATACTTTCTAGAGCCTTCTTCTGACTTTCTAAGTATTCGTTAAAAATTTCCCTAACTTGTTCCGCAAATCTTAACTGTTTCAAGATAAAGCCCATAATCTGCCCAAGTTGAATACTGAACATTGTCTGATACAATACCTCTATATGTTTACGATATTGGTAATTTTCAATGCAAAAATTTAATGTGAATAGGAAATCGTGCCAAATATTTTTCAAAGCATTTTCTAGCACACTTCTCGGATTATTTTTATCTAATATTGCAAACAGTCCTCCAGACTTATTCTTCTTGTCAAAGTAGCTTTTGAAAATAAGATAAATTTCTCCATCAGGTAAACTTCCTAAATCAATCATGCGATTTAATTCATAATATGTTGCTGGAGGATAGGTTGAAGGGTCCACCTTACGTTTAACCAAATTCTTGTCCATTAACCCTTTCAAGCGATCACTCAGCGTCCTAGAGCTTAAACCACTTTTTTGTCTCAAATCCTTCCATCTTATTCTTTGATGTCTATTCAAAATGTCCAAAATTATACTTTCTGTCGCTATCCTTTGCAGTCTCTGAATCTTGGTGCTCATTGAACTTAGTTTAAGCAAAAGTCATTTTAAACTTTTCTAAAAATTATTAATTTAAATTAAATTAACTTTAGCTTAAACCAAAATTTTATTTAACCTAGCTGGCTTTAAGCGAACTTGCTTTTCCTCAATTCAAGTTCATCTAACAATCTTTTCTTTTCTTCCATCGGCATCCTCGCATAGTATTTATTTTTCTGGTCGTTAATGCTTTCAATATAAGATTCTATTATCTGTCTAATGTGAACATCATTATTTTCGTATCCTATTTTAGGGTAAAGTTCATTCCATTGGTCGCTGCCAAATGGTATGACTTTAACGATCTTCCCAATAATATGAAATTGTGGAATTGTTTTCTCTTCTTCAGTAAATATATCCTTAACCTTAACCAAATTTTTCTCCAACAATTTTACTACCCTAGCATGGACTACAATGGTACGATTGTTTTCAGCATTAACTGCCAGATACTGTATAATATCGTCCGGTTTTAACCTTGAAGGTACAGAATATAAGATTATGTCACCTGGAAACGCTAAATCCTTTAACCACATATCACATAATCCTATATGTCCACTATTCACAATATAATAGTCTCCCAATACATTTAAAAAAATCTTGCAAGCTCTATAAACTTCATCAGGCTTTTCCCTTGACAGCAGATGTAACACATTGATTATAGAAAATTCAAGATTATTTGATGAAGAAACTATTTCTTTAACTATTCTAGGATATTTTTCAAGCTGTGCTTTGATCTCCCTACCATCATTTTCGCCCATCATAACAGGTATTTGTTTCTTCTCGGTTAAAATACTTTTGCTGCCTCCACTTTTTCTGAATAAGATAATTCTGCTATTATTGCATCTATCTCGTTTTCTAAACTCTGTTTGCTATTAATCAACATGTTTTCTTCACTTTTAGCCTGCGTTGGTCTTATAAGAATTCCTTGCTCAGTAGGAACAAGTATGAGGATCTTTTTATCTTCTATATTATATAGGTCAAGCAGCTTTTTAGGCAAGTTTATAGTTCCATTATTTACTACTACTGGAAATATCATGACTAACACTTTATAAATTTAGCTATATATACTTGTATGCAATTGTATGCAAAAGTTTTGTTGTAGTTTAGAGAATTTGGAGGTGGGGAGGGGATTTGAACCCCTGTATATCCGCTCTGCAGGCGGACTCGTAGCCGCTCCGACACCCCACCACTTTCACAGCAAAAATATCTTTTGCAAGTAAAATAAATATTTTTCTGTTAGGTAAGTGGAATAGAATTATTATTTTTTATGTGTGGTTTTATCTTTAATTAAAGAATTTTACTTAACTATTGGCTTTTCAACTTCCTCCATCTGCTGCTGCCTCATGATTTCAGAAATGATTGCTTCAATATCTTTTTCGACTGTGTCCACTTTTTCTTTCATACTTATTTCCTTTGGAACATGAAAGGATGTAGGTTTTATCAGTATACCGTTTTCAACGTCCATCAATATTACAACCTTATCCTCGCTAATACCATATTTTTCTATAAGCTCGTCAGGTAATGTTATCTTCTTATCCTTTATCCTCGTATGAATTATCATGCCACCACATCCATGCAATACATGTTTATATTCTTTATTTTAAAATCTTCTTCCTAAGGTTTATATCAAATGTTTGGTTAAGTGTTCTAGGTGTACCAGAAGATTTTCCCATACAAGTTCAGAGAATATCAAAAGGAATTTTTAGACTTTATCATATCAAATGTTGATAAAAAGAATCTTGTCTTGAACGCTGTCACTGGATTCGGTAAGACCTCACTAATATTATCGGCGCTTCTTCCTAAGGCTGTTGAGGAAGGTAGAAAGATTATTTGGATTGTTAGAACCGGTAACGAAATTGATAGGCCTATTGAGGAATTGAAGAAGATAGTTGAAAAGAATGGGGTTAATATTTTCGGTTTCTCTTTTAGAGGTAAAAAGGACATGTGCTTGCTTATCAAAGACATTGGGATAAGGGGAAAGATAGATTATGAAGATGCCAAGTATATTTGTGACGTTCACAAAAGTGATTGCATATACTATAAGAATCTTCCTGAGAAAGTCTTTTACCAATTTAAGGAGCCTAAACTTTATTCGCAGATTCTTTCTGAATGCAAAAGTTTAGGTGTTTGTCCATACTATTTTCAGCTTAAAATTTTATCTCAGGCGACAGTTGTATCATTAAGCTACAATTATATCCTTAACGAGAGCATAAGGTGGATTGTCGACTACGGTTTAAGGTTGAGAAAATCTTTTCTAGTAGTTGATGAAGCACATAATCTTCAAAACGTTTGCATGAGTTTAAACTCTGACCAGGTTTCTGAAACAAGTATTGAGAGGGCTTTGAAGGAGGCTAGAACATTTTATCCAAAGGGTGGTGAGGTAATCGATTTCCTGAAATATTTTCTCAGCATTTTAAGGTTAGAGGGTAGGAGGATTGGGGAAGATAAGGAGTTTGATTTTAAAAAGTTTGTTCAAGACTTTGGTTATGAAAGGCTACTTGATTTGATAAAAAGAATTCATAGGCTTGGGTCTATGGTTAGAATGGATAGGTTTAGAAAAAATAGGGTTCCAAGATCAAGTTTATACCATTTAAGTGAGTTTCTTAAAAAATCTGTTGAAAATATGAATGTTGATGGTGTAGCATTTATTCTAACCAAGGACAAGAAGGCTAAGGTTAAGCTTGAAATGATTGACATGAGAGTTAGCGAGTTTCTTTCAAAGGTTTGGTCCATCTCCTATAGAAGTATATTCTGTTCAGGTACATTGAATCCTATAGACGATTTTGCAAAAGTCATCGGTCTAGAAAATTATGTGGGACAATCTTTTCCATCAATATTTAGTGAGAAAAACGCATATACTTTAATCACCACATATCTTACTACAAAAGGAGAAGAGCTTGAAGAGGATATGGCCAGATCCTACCTAAACTCAATTCATGCATTTATAAAAAATGTTAACGAAAATGTGGCAATATATGCATCAAGTTATAGGATACTTGAAACACTTTTGAAAGTGGGCTTAGAAAAGATTGTGTCAGAAAATGGTAGAAGACTTTTTCTTGAACAAGAGGGTATGAGCGGTAAAAAGGGTAGAGAACTGCTTGACGGCTTCAAAAAATGTGCTAAAAGTGAAAGGAAAGGTGTATTGTGTGCAACAGCATTTGGAAGATTTGCTGAAGGTGTAGATTTTCCAGGAAAGGAGCTTGAAGGCATTTTCCTTGTAGGCATCCCATTCGAAAGGTTAAACATTAAAACAAAACTTTACATAAAATATTTTCAAAAGGTTTACGGTAAAAGAGAGGGTAAATATTATGCCTACATTCTTCCAGCATTGAAAAGAGCTTCACAGGCTTTAGGTCGTGCTCTCAGGTCTAAAGAGGATAGAGCCTTATTTGTGCTAGGGGATAGAAGATATAAAAGATATCTTAATCTCCTTCCAGACTTTGTTACAAAAAATTATAAGCTCGTTAAAAATGTCGATGAACTTTCAATAGAATCTTTAAAATATAATCTATTTTAAATTGGGGTGGCTACCAAATTTTAACTAATTTTGTTAAGGCACCCCTCTCAAACTCCTTAATTCTAATTCTAGTCGGCTTTAAAACAAGTTTTACGAGCTCAAGAGCCACATGAGGCTTCGATTTTTCACCGCATGTAAATATGTCTATGCTTGCGAAACCATATTCTGGCCAAGTATGTATTGATATATGTGACTCCTCTAATGCTATTATCCCCGTAACACCATATGGCTGGAACTTTTTAAAAACTTCCCCTACAGCCTTCATGTTTGCATTTTCAACAGCCTCTCTTAAAATTCTTCTAATCAGCTTCACATTATCCAATAAACTTGGTTCACAGCCGTAAAAGTCTGCTATTATATGATATCCAAGTGCTTCTGTCATAATTTCCACCCAATAGACTTTATATTAAATTTAATTTAAATTTTTTGTCCAAAATCAGATTTGTACCTCAAAAACCCATTATAAATAAAACTATATTGATGTTAGAAGATATATCTTAAATTAAAGTATTTTTTACAGCCTAATTACTTTTTAATAATCTAAAAACCATATTTGATATAAAAAACTGATTTTTTAGTCTATTTAAAAAAATTAAACCTATTTTAGAGAATATAATCTTAAAATGTCTTTAAAAAAGACATTTAAAATCAGCATCTTCTTCAATCGTTTAAAAACTTAAATATTAAAATATTAAAGCTTTTTACGATATTGTATGGATTATGAAATTGTCCTTAAGAATAGGAGAAGTGTTCGCTCATTTCAAGAAAAGGATGTTCCAGACGAACTTTTAATAAAACTAGTTGAACACGCTTCACTAGCCCCTTCACCTGGAAACCTTCAACCATGGGAATTTATTATAGTAAAAAATAGGGACTTAATAGAAAAAATTGTTTCTACAACATATTCTGGAAACGTTAAAACATCACCACCCCAAACGTGGATAAAGTCTGCATCAGCCGTAATTATAGTATGTTACCTCTCACGTCCCGTTTCTGCAAGATATGGTGAAGAAGGTCGTGTACCTGGATTACTAGGAATTGGTGCAGCAATAGAAAATCTTCTTCTCTCAGCTGTCAACCTTGGATTAGGCGCATGCTGGGTTTCAGGTTTTAGATCTGATGAACTATCAAAGATCTTGAATCTTCCAAAAGGAAGTGAACCAATATCAATAATACCTATAGGTTATCCAAAGGAGATTCCAGATTCTCCCCCTAAACTGCCAGTTGATGATATAATCACGTTAATAAAATAATAAATAAATGAATGATAGTAAATATCTTCCCATTCTTGATATACAAACCGAATTTAATGAATGATAACTTCACTCTTATAAGTTTATCATAAACTTAATTTAAGATAATCTTATCATTTTATCGGACAATAGATATAGGTTTAGGTTAAACATAGTATAACAGAAACCAAAAAAATTTATTCTATGCTATCAATTTAATCAGAATGAAAAGTAAATAAGAGAATGTATAAAGAGCATTATTTTAATGGACTTGTTCTAAATATGCTTCACACTAAGCCTTTAATCGTCTATATTGATTTAAATCATTATTCAATATGATAGTATTTTTTTAATATAATTTGAATATTCTAGAAACTTTTCCAACGTAAATTCAACATGAATCAGATGGTCTGACCCTGGAATATATCCCCCCATTTCTTTCAATACTGGCACTTTTGAATCGACTTCCTTTCTCATCCTTTCTCCTCCTAAAGAAATTTCCCTTTTATCTAGGTTTCCTATCAAAAAGAGTTTGTTTCCATATCTCTTTTTAACGGTAATCGCATCCATTCCAGCATTAACTTCAAGAGGCCACAGTCCAGTTATTCCTGCCTCAATAATATATTCTAATAGTGGGTAAAGGTTTCCGTCACTGTCCATCAGAATGCGGTGAATCTTGTTTTTGTTCAAGAATCCGGTAACGTTCTTATAATGTGGTAGTAGAAATTCTCTGTAAAGTTTTGGAGAAATGCATGGCCCATTCTTTTCCGCCAGATCCTCCCACCAAAATACTAGGTCAATTCTATCCTTTAATGTTTCAACAGAATTCCTTATTGCTTCGATAGTAAAATATTCCCAATAGTTGACCATATCTTCTATAAGTTCTGGGTCTTTGTAGAATGTGGTTAAAAAGCTTGGAATTCCCATCAACTCCGCTCCGAAACCATAAAATCCGTTCAAACATATTGCAGTAGGTCCATCTTCATGTTCTTCGAAAGCTCTAATATACTCTTCCTTATTCCAATCCTTAGGTTGTCTGCATGGATCATGAGGGTTTAAACGCGTTTTATATTCTTCCCAGCTCTTCCTATCCTTAACTGGAAACTCTAAAAACATAGGCATACTATACCATACATGTTCTGCACTCTTGAACCTTCTTGCTACAGCACCAGTTTGTGTTAAGACATCAACATATCTTTCATTCTCTCTCAAAATCTTTTGCCTATATCTTGGAAGAGGCCCAAGGTCTAGTGGAACTGTTAAGCTTAGAAAGTTGTAGCATCCAAAATACTTGTATGGGTTAAAACCTTTAACGATAGGCCAATTTAGTAGTGAAACTCCTCCAACCCTCACCTCCCAATCTATAACAAGCACTTTGTCAGCATGAAGTCCTTCATTAAGCCATTTAACAAGTGTCTCATCATAGAATCTTTCACACCAAGGTAGCTGGTCTGGTTTTCTAAAGTCCATTACAGCCTTAATCCTTTCTCTGGGCGTCATCATATCAAAACGATAAAATTTTTTGGATTATTTAATAATTTCTATTTTGCAGAATATGCCGTGTTAAATAATAAAATTTATATATTGTCCAAATTTTTTTGGAATATGATAAACATGAGTCTTCAAGGAAAAAAGATTGCAATTTTAGCAGGTCCAGACTATGAAGATTTAGAACTACACTATCCTCATCTTAGATTAATTGAGGAAGGTGCAACTGTTAAAGTTATTGCAATGGATAAAAATACTGTCGTGGGAAAACATGGTCTATCGATAGCACCAGACCTAACATTTTCGGAGGCTAAACCTGAAGAATTCGATTGCGTGATAGTTCCAGGAGGATGGGCTCCCGATAGGCTAAGAAGATATCCAGAAGTACTAAATTTTGTAAAAAAGATGTTTGACTCGAAAAAAGTTGTTG
>JBMFNX010000022.1:0-26595 GCA_049969935.1 Nitrososphaeria archaeon | reverse complement strand
ACCTAGGGGTCTGGTGATGTGAGCATAGTGGTAGAAACCTTTCTTGAAAAAATAGTCTTCAAGCTTCTTGATAATAGCATGCTTGAGAAAAAGCCTGTGCCCAACATTTGGTGATGAAGAGAATTCTCTCCTAAAGGCTACAGGTATGGCTTGGTAAGTGTATATGGTTCCACCAATGCCTGGAAAGACTCTTCTCAACTGTACATCGATTTCAGCTTCGCTGCCGAATCCTCCCTTGCAGATAAATTCAACATCTAAGGACATTCATTGTCGGTACAACTTATGTGAAAGAGCCTTTTAAGACTTATTATTCTTGAACATGCTTTTATAATCTTAAATCTAAAAAATTTTTATATACAAATTTGAACCTTAATTTGATATAAGTTTAAATATGTGACAGGTTAATTATTCAGTAACCTATTATTTCATGCTTAAATTTAAACAATCCTTTTGAATGGATGCCACACAATCCATTTAAAATCCTATCAAGAACTTCGTGGGAAAAAGTTATTTTTATCAAAAATATGACCGTAATAGTATAAAAAATAATCCGTTTAAGCTTGCGATGATATAGGCAACCATTAGCAGTACTGAAACCAGTCTCATAACTTAATAGAGGAGTTTAAACTAGGAAACTGTACATGTTTACTTTTCCCCAAGCCTTATATTTAATACATTTTAATGATAAATTAACTTTATGTTGGCAGCGACAATAAATGATATGCAGTTGTTGAGGCGGGCCTGCCGGGATTCGGACCCGGGACCCTCGGGTTAAAAGCCCGATACTCTACCTGGCTGAGCTACAGGCCCGTTTTCTCGCTTTGGGCTATATTTTGCCCTTAATTATTCTTTTTTCTCTTTTTGGGTGGATATAAAAATTTTTATGTAGTTTAGTATTGTTATTGAGGTTAGTATGAATGCGAATATTGCTGCTGTTGTGGCGTTTATTTTTTCGTATAATATTATGAATATTGTTGCTG
The DNA here is from genome assembly GCA_049969935.1 of Nitrososphaeria archaeon. Taxonomy (GTDB): domain Archaea; phylum Thermoproteota; class Nitrososphaeria; order JACIWG01; family JACIWG01; genus JACIWG01. Next base: position 25,615 of record JBMFNX010000022.1, on the reverse strand, counting down.
CTAGTAGGCCTATGTAGAGTATTATTGTTTCGCTTATGTTTTGTGCCATTTATGGCCCCTTTGTATAGTATGCTATGATTTTGTTTTCTGATTTAAGGTATAGTGTTTTTTGTTTGTCAATTGGCGTGTTTATGTATAATATTGCTATGGACTCTGGTGGTATAATATTTTCTTTGCATAAAGTCATGTTTGCATGTTTTAGTGTAAATGTTATGCCAGTATTTCCTAGATAGACTTCAGTTATTTTAACAGGCACCGAGTTAGGGTTGTAGAGGATAAGTTGTGAAATTGAACCGTTTGCCATCTGCAGTATTTCAATATTATATGATTTTTCTGGAGAAAATGTTATGCTGTCAAACGTTTGTGTAAAGGTTGAATACAGTATTGTAGATGTTATGACCGTTAATGTTAAGATTATCAATGGTGTTATTGCTGAAGATAAAGCTTTAGCCAACTATATCACCCTAACATTTTCTCTACCCTCACATACTAGGGTTAAATGATAAATTTGCGATAAATTTGCTGGCAAAAATATTGTAGTAAATGCGTATGGTTTTAGATGATATGGTTCAGGTAAAGAATATTCTATACCGTTTACAACAAGCCTTAAAACATTATATTCGAGAGGACTGCTGTTCTTCAAAAATATTATTGTACCCTTGCCAGTGTTAAAGTAGCCAAATAATTCTATTTGAAAAGAACTTAATTTATTTTCACACGAGAACATGCTAAGGGCTGTTAGAGGAGACAATATTAGTGTCAAAGCTATTAGACACAATATTTCATCAAACACAGACTTCAAATCATATCACCAAAATATCATGATATTATTGGATAAAAGCGCCAACCTAAATCGGCTTAAAAATTTCTGTAAACAAAAGTTTCTTGCATGCAGACAAAAAAATTGTTTAGAAAAAGAAAGGGTTTAAGCCGAGTCCTCACAGAAATAATATTCCTACTGCTAGCGACAACAACAGCAATAGGAGCATTCACAATATACAATGGCTACAGTTCAAGCATGAGTGGGACAACAAAAGTTGTAATAGAACAGGTGGACATGATTTCATCACAGAATAAAACTTATGTCACAATAAGGAACGTTGGAACCACGAGTGTGCAATATATTAATATCACATTAATTGGGAAAGACTATAATTTCAAAGCAAACTTTTCACCAGGTGATGTACGAACCTTCATTATAGACAAAATAAATTTAATTGCTGGACAACAATATACGATTGTCGCTAAAGTACTGGATCCTAAAAATAATTCTACAGTTCTTTATACTACTACATGCACAGTAGTAGCCAAACCATAAGGTGCATAACATGAGGCTGAGGAAAGCACTCAGTCGTGTTTTGACTGAAATTATTTTCCTAATCTTAGGGCTTACTACTGCGGTCGGAGCATATTCAATGTATAATACTTCTATTTTATCAACAAGTCATGTTGCTAAAATTGTTTGTACAGATGTACTCATAACAGCTGGAACACAAGAAGTGAATGTTATGGTAAAAAATGTTGGAAATGTTGCCGTAGAAGTTTCTGTTGAGGCCGTAAGCGAATATGGTAGAAGTGAAAATCTAAGTATGATAAAGGATAACAGAGTTTTTTTGGAGCCTGGTATGGAGAAAGTGGTTTCGGTAAAATGTGAAGGTTTGATGGCTGGGTTAAGGTACAACATTTTTATTACTGCAAGGATGGATAACGAGATAGTTGGATACGTCATTACTGAGGGTGTAGCTTTACCCTAACTGTGAGGACCACCATATATTTTTTGCTTAAAAGTTCTTTTGAAAGCTTCTATTTTTGATGAACGCTGGCGGTAGAATTTTATCCAATATTTTTTCTAAGGATCCTGAAGAAAGGTTTAGGGAAAAACTGTTTCTCCAAGCCGCTGGCAATAGGGTTAGATTATTGGACTTTTCTTCCGTGAGTGGGAGGCTTGTTGATAGTTATGTTCTTGATTTGGGTGAAATGTATAAGCCTAATGTGTACATTTTTGACTGTGATGGTTTTGGATGCTATCTTGTTAGAGAGCCAAGTTTTGATGGAACGGATAGGGAATGTTTTGAAATTGTGCTTGGCTATCTTTTGTCTTCAGCAAACTTTGGTGAAGGTTTTGGCTGTAAAGATCTTTTGGAAGAAAAGATTTTGAGGATCGTTAAGGATGCTAAGCTTGATGTTAGCTTAGATAGGGTTAAACTTTTTTCAGAAATAATCTTGCGTGAAACTTTAGGGTACGGTTTATTGGAGCCTCTTATGGCAGACGATAATATTTCTGACATTTCATGTTCTTCATTTAATCAGCCTGTACTGGTTAAGCATAGGGAGTTTTCCGAATACAATTGGATGAGAACAAATGTTGTTTTTTCTGAAGAGGAGCTTGATGCTCTAGTACAGAAGATGGCGTCAAAACATGGTAAGGGAGTTAACATTCTATCACCAGCTTCAGAGGTTACTACATGTGAAGGACATAGGATAATGTTGACGTTCAAGAACGAGATAACATTGCCTTCCTCCACGTTTTCAATAAGAAAGTTTCCTAAAAATCCTTGGACAGTAGCCAAGCTGATCGCATACAAGACTTTAAACGAGGATTTGGCAGCATACCTTTGGCAGGTTTTAGAAGACAGGCATTTTATTATAATAGGTGGTGCTATGGGTTCAGGGAAGACGACACTTCTTTCAACCCTACTGCAGCTTATCGACCTTAGACATAAGATTTTAACCATAGAGGATACGGCTGAAATAGCTTTAGGGGATAGAATTAATTGGCAGAGGCTGATTACTAGAAAGAGTGTTTATTTTGGAGCAAACGAGATCAGCTTACTGGACCTAACAATTCTTTCTTTAAGAAGCTCTTCAGACTATATTGCATTGGGTGAAGTTAGGGGGGCTGAGATTCAGGCTCTGGTTCAGGCTGCGGGGACAGGGTTAGGCTGCATAACAACATTTCATGCTGGAAGCTTTCAGGAGCTTTTGAGTAGAATGAGGGGTAAACCTCTTTCTGTAGAAGACTCCTTCTTGCAGACTATAAAGTGTGTTGTATTCTTGTCTAATGTTAAAGCTTGTGACGGAAAAATTTTTAGGAAGGTTACTAGGGTAGAGGAACCTTATTTAGGAGAAGATGGAGCATTCAAGTCTAACATTGTCTACGATTATGAAGCTGACGGCGACTGCTTGGAAGTTGATAAGATAGTTTCTAGAAGCAGACTCTTTGATAAAGTAAAGGGTACTCTTACAGAAGCTTGTAGGAAAAGGGAGTTTCTAAGAAAAACTGTTTCTTTGAAGGCGTACACGTTTGAGCAGCTTCAACCACTTCTTTCAAGGTTTTATGGTGATGGTTTTGGAGGCTAGCACAATATTATTTTATGTAATAGTTTTTACATGTTCAGCCAACATTATAGTACTGTTTCTAGAAAAGGATGGTTTGGTTAAAAAATGGTTTGATAGAAAGAATCTGCTTTTAAAAAATAAGCTTTTGAATTCAAAATTCTTTGAGAAGATAGTATATGATATGGCTTCAGACCTTATACCAAGATATAAAAGTATTAGTGTTGAAAAGGGTTCAGAAGGCCTCTTAGAGTATATTGGTGAAATAGTTTACAAGTCCACAATATTTAGCATAATATCTTTAGCCCTTTCCTTAACTTTAGCATTTCTTCTCAGTAATCCAATAATTGTATTGTTTGGAGCATTAAGCTTTACAAGCATACTATATCCATACATAGACTATCTTCTATTGAAGGGGGAAAAGGATAGGGGAGTATACAATGAACTGGTATTCTTTGCATTCACACAATATATTTGCCAAGAAAGTGGAAAGAATATAGAGTATGCCCTAAACCATGCAGTTAATGGAAGACTCTTTAAATGGATAAGGACTGAAGCAAAAATAATTCTCACAGAACTACTCATACACTCTAAAAATGTCTACAATTCTTTAAGAGAAAGGGCTTCAAACACTAAGGCTACAGTATACAGGAGATTTTTGGACGGATATGCTGGAATATATGCTACAGGAGGAAACCTTCTAACATACATGAGCCACCAGATAGAGGTTTTAAAGAACGACCTAAAGTTCAGGATAGGACAGTTTCTTGAAAAAGCTCAAATGATTTCTGAAATAAACATTGTTTTAACAGTTGTAACACCGATCGTGGCAATTGTTTCCTCAAATTCTGGAGGAATAATGCAGATTTTAGTCTTCTCGTTTCTGATTATTTATACTATTGCAATGTCATTTTTTATAGAAGATTCTAGGCCCAAAAATGGTTTGGGAAACTTTAGAGTTAGGCCAAAAATTTTTGAAATATTGTTAGCGTTAATGGTTTTCTCAATATCATATGCTATTTTTAAAAGCCTATGGCTTCCAGTAACAATAGCGTTAATAGCATTTTCTACAACATACGGTTATAGGGGAAAAAGGAGGTTGAAGGAGGTAAGAGAGCTTGAAGAACCCTTACCAATTTTCTTAAGAGATGTAGCTGACTATAGGGCTGCTGGTAAAAGCGTGTATCAGGCGATAGCTCTTTCTCTAAAAGAGAAAGAGTATAGTGAGAGGTTTAAGATGGAGGTTACGGCTGTTGCAAATAAACTTTCTTTGGATGCTACAGACATTAAAACATGTACTGGAGTATGGCTCTTCGACTACGTCTTCGACTGCCTAGACCTTATGCACAAAAGTGGAGGGGGGAGCACAAAAACTTTGATCGAGCTCGCTAACATGATAGAGGACATCCTTTTAGAGAAGGAGAAGGTTAGGAGAGAAACTGGATTAGCATCACATCTCACATACATTGCACCATTACTTTTCACACTTGTTTCAGCGTCGATGCTTGCGCTCCTAGAAACGATGGCGGCTGGAGTATCATCTGGGATAAGCATACTTCCATTTCAAATGTTTCATGTGGAAAGGGATTGGCTTTACCTAATGATTGTCTCAAACACTTTTTCCAACACATGCATAACAGGACTTTTACGGGAAGGAAGCTATGAGAGCATTTACCTTACGGCTGTAACATTGTCTATTGCGTTAGCATGCATACTTCAAATGGATAGCTTAGTCCAACTTTTCAAGACCACAATATTTGGTCCAAGGTGAAGGAGATGGAGGTTATAGAAAGGTATAGAATATCTTGCTTGGAGATAACAGTTTCTGAAGAAGATGGGAGAATAGAGTATAATGTTAGTGAACCAATTTTGGAGGAGAAAAGCTTGAACAAGGTTAATGTGATAATAGAAAATATTTTTTCAAAAAACTTTCAAGATAAAGGTTTTGTAGAAAATGGGCTGGTTGATAAATACGATCTCAGAGATGAGGAAGCATATCATCTTTACAAGAACATTTCACCATACAGGCAATTGTATCCTATACTATTAGACGAAAACGTTCTCGAAGCCACAATATTGTCTCCAGATAAACCAGTCTACATTAGACACAAACATTTTCTGAAACAGCAGTACATTAAAACAAACATAAAATTCGGGAATGAAAAAGAGTATGAAATTTTTATTGAAAGGATAAGGAACAGGCTTGTTGAATACGGTGACGGAAACTTTTATGAGGGGCCATTAAATGATAAATTTTACGCCAACCTTGTGGTACAGAAGCCACCGTATACAAGCTTTTGCATAATTAAAAGGAGAATAGAGCTTTCAGAAAAAGACATTTTCAGCGGAAAATATTTGACACCTCAAGAAGTATCATACCTGTGGACAATGCTTGAAATAAAGACTACAGTAGCTGTTACAGGTTCAGCAAGAGAGCATAGAAGAAACATCTTAAATGGAATAGTTCAACTTATTCCGAAGAAGGCGAGAGTAATGATTGTAGAGAAAACAGCCACATCATCATATTCTCAAGAGTATCTGATAAGATTGCATGCTGGAGAAAGAGAAGAATCTTTCAAGAAAGCCTTTGATATCGCCCAAAAAAATGATATCGAGTACACAATAATAGAGGGGGAGGAGATAGATGAAAGCCTAAAGATACCTTCAACAAGAACATGCTACATTTATACGAGACAAACACCTTTATCGGTTACGAACAAAATTCAGACGATAGTGAACATTGTAAACAATATTGGATCAGATGGGATAGAGTTGATAGAAGAGTTTGGAGAGCATAGGACAAGAGTTTCCTTCGAAGAATATGATGGACCTGAAAAGATACTTGAAAAGAGCAGGATATTACAGCATTGGGCTAAAATTAACCACTGCAGTAGAGACAAGGTTATCGAAGCACTTTCATTAAAAATAAACTATATACTGTACTTGCAGGACAATAAGCATGCATAGTTGCTTAAAAATAGTAGGAAATAACATATTTTTTGAACAGTATGAGGAGAAGAGGGCAGTCTGCAAGTGTAGCAATAGTCTTTATCGCTCTAATGTTTATCTCAGGCTTTACAATATTCTATAATCAGATTGAAGCATTCAGGCAAGAGTTTAGATTTAAAGAAGATATTTTATCTAGGCAAGTTGATAGAGCAAGAGAAAATATAAGAGTATTAAACGAAAATAACAAGATTATTTTATACAATGATTGGACAAAATTTTCAGAAATAAGATACATAGTTTTATTGAACAAAAATAACTTTGTGGACCAGGTTGTTGAAACAAATATAATATTACCTCCTGGAGGAGAAGAAAGTTTACAGGCTACAAATGTAGACGATAAAGTTGGCATTATAACATCACTAGGAAATTTCTTTTTAGAGGAAAGCCGAAACACAAAAGATTGGATGATATCACTTGAATTGTATGGCGTGGACGGAAGTGGAACCCCAGTGAGACTATACGTTAATCCAGATAATCCAAAAGTCTATTACCTTGTTGTAGGACTACATTACGTTTACACATATAATACTACTAGTGGACAGCTTATTGCAATACAGTATGCTGATGCACCAAAGACCCTAGAAGATAATCCTTATAGGGGATGGGTATACTGGTTGCATCCAGTTATACCATTCTATGACCTTTCAGGCTGGGCTAGCTGGCAGATGGTCTCCTTCCCAGACCAGAAGGTTAGAACAGTTTATGATACAAGCTATATTTTCATATACAAGTTTCTGTGTGGCGGCCAAAAGGTTGAAAGCGTCTATGGAACTGCAACATCATATTCTCACTATATTCAGGCAGTCAGCCCTCAAACGTATGGTGGCACGGCATGGATTCTCATGCTTTCCGCAACCTCTGGTACAGGTGCCACTGTCTTCTATTCCCTTGTTGGTCCAAGCAGCTCGAATCCTGGTGCTGCAAACAGTTTAGGTGTTACACTTTCAGGATCATCTTATGCACAGTATAGTATTCCATCATTCAATTACCCATACTTTGTGGCCATGAAATATGATTCTTCAACATACTACTATTACGTTTACAAGATAAGTGGAGGAAGCGCCAGTAACATGCCCTGGACCATTTCGGGTTCTAGTTCACCATACAAAAGTTATAGTACGCCTCAAACAATAATATTGACAAGAGACGGATACTTTATTGTGAGAAGCGGAGACAGTTTCACCTCATATAATATGGAGGCTGGAGGATACGGGGACCAAGTGTCCTGGACAGCACCATATTCTGTGTTAGGATGCAAGTATACAAGATACGGTTTAATCCTTCTAAGATGGAACGGATTTGACATACTCAACAGTAGGCTCCAGATAGTGAAAAGTGTTAACCTACCCCAAGGCTACAACTGGTATTATACTTCACAAACATACTTCTCGAACTTTGTGAGAGAACGCACAGACTATGGATACGAGTATTTCGAATACCAGCTTTCACTAATAGACTCGGACACCGCTCTAGCAATATTATCTGGACAAGATGGGATGGCGAAAATAGTTAAACTAGTATTCTAAGAAGTGTGACGACCTCTCGACTTAAGTCGAGAGTCTGAACGTTCGCCTCAAGCTTTTAGACACATAGGTTTGTTAAGGAGACCTCATGCTTCCCCATCATGTACCCGTTAACGCATGAGCAAGTTTTTCTATCTCAGCCAACGTTTAGGCTTCACAGCCACTGCAACACGTTAATGAAATTCTTGAAAATGGATTTAAATCTTACACATTTACCAAATAAAAGTTCTGGGCTTTTCTGGGCACACGATTTATAGTTTTCCAGATAAAGTCAAACTTTCTCCTACATATTTTATTCAAAGTATGCTATCATGTCAGCATAGTTTACATGAAGCCTCTTTCCCACATGCTCAGGCAAAATTTCTATGATCTTTTCAGCAGGCTTTTCCCACTTCTCTAACATATCCAAAACTTTACCTTTAACAAGATAAACTCTACCACACTGGCACTTAAAATATGAGCTCCGCTTACCATTTGTTCTGGGACCGTTTAATGGGGCAAGAGAATATAGGGAACATTTTTCCAAGTTTTCTAGAAATGTGCTTCTGATAAAGTTGATCTGGCCTTCTTCATCACAAATTTTACATAACATTTCAATCTTATCTTCAGAAAATGTTAGCGGGTCCCTTTCTAAAATTGATTTTAGAAAGGAGGCTGGTTTGGGAAAAATAATACCATTTGAAACCTTCTCTTCTATAATTGAAAGAATCTTTAATTTTGCAAGAAAGTTTGCGACAATCTTTTCGGCTTCAGGTCCAGAAACACTGTTTTCAAAAAATTCTTTTGCAAAACATAACATATCCTTTCCAGGAAGCTTTGAGAGAGCGACTAAATGTCTGAAAGTGAATCTGAAGACATTTTCGAAGTCTTCACTTGAATCATTTACTTTATATATAAATTCTTTTACCTCAGCAGACAATTTTTTAAGTTGCAAAATATAGTCTACGGTGTAGGTTGAAAGATTATATTTTTTAGCAATTTCTCTAACCGTTAGGCCGGAATCTTTTTCCATACTAAATAGTTCTGCAGCCTTCAAATAGTCTATCCTACCACGCTGATAGTTTCTCTTAAAGCATTCAACCTTAGCTTCTTCATCAGACAAGTATATGATTTCAGCCTTTATTGTATCGAACCCAAGTTCTAGAGAAGCCTTCCACCTATGTTCACCATCTATTATCATGAATCGGTCATTTCTTGGAGTTACAAGTATTGGTGGGACACCTTCGACACCCTTTTCCATAAGATCCCTTTTTAGCCCCTCATACTCTTTAGCGCACATCCTGTTTGTGTTAAATGGGTTAGGGTAAACTCTTTTAATTGGCAGGTATGTGTATTCACATTTTGGCCAAGCCTTCATAAGAGTGCACCATAATCTTTTCAACAGCCTTCTTCAAATTATTTTGGTCCAGAGAAAAATGTTTTGAAATAAGCTTTAATGTTACAGGATTTTCTAGTCCAAAGGACTTGAAAACCCTATCACATGAGACATATATTGATGCGATTGCTCGAACCTTTAAAGTTTCCCCTGAAAAACGATATTCTTCTAAAAACTTTATACAATATTCTTTAACCTTAGACCATACAATGTTCTCGTTCAAACGGTAAAAGCATTTAATATATTCTTTAACAAAAATGTTCGAACTTAAGCTTAGAATCAAATGGTTTAGGTAGGAGCTAATGTTAAAGCTCCTGTATGAATAATGTTTCCAGAACTTTGTGAGTACTCTAATACAGTTTCTTTCATTAACTTTTAAGCCCATGCTACCAAATTCTTTTAAAACCCTTTCACAGAATATTGGATTAAAACTTTTGCAGGCAGAGTATAAGCTGAAGAAGGCTATTTCAACACCATTATATCTTGCACCAGAATCTATAATGGATTCAGCGGTGTAGGTGGCGTCATATAGGATGGCATTATTAAAGCCTAGACGGTCACAGACATCCTTGATCATAAACAAAACTTTTGAACGTTTAAAGGTTCTTGAGAAAACGTTAGAGGATAATATGTTAGCCTGATAACATGATCCTTCAAAAACCTTTCCACATACTTCACAAACATATTCCCCACTATCAAAAATTATTTTACCACCACAATCACATCTGCTGGGCATCAAATGAAAAGTTGTTTTAGAATATAAGAACCAACCAGACTATGGTATGGCTAGAATTCCATCATATAATTTTTAATAGAATCTATAAAGTCTTTTGAAACCATTTCTATTATTTCATAAACTCTTTTGTCTGTTGCAGAATAATATCTTCTATTCCTCTCCTTCCTAACCCTGACAAGACCACATTCCTTCAAAATTTTAAGGTGACGTGATACAAGAGGCTGTGGAACATTCAGTTTAGAGAATATTTCGCAGACACAAACTTCACCATTAAGCAGAAGCTGTAAAATTTCAAGTCTAATAGGGTCGGCTAACGCCCTAAATATTCTCACACGACTCCTATTCAATTCGCTCATTTGATTTCTCGAAGAGGACGTTGGAGGAGGACCTATTTATCCATTATATAACAATATTTAAATACTGTTATTTTTCCCCTATTTTATGCAAAAAATTATAAAAATAGAGGTCATCGGGCCAGAACCATCTTGTGTAAGATGTCAGGCAGTTAAAAGGACTGTTGAAAAGGTTGCGGAAAAGTTAGGTAAACAGGGGATTTCTGTACATGTTGAAAAGAAGAATATTCTTTCGAAAGAGACTGTTGAAATGTACGGTTTACTTTTTTCTCCTGCTTTAGCAGTTAACGGTAGGGTAAAGTGCATGGGAAGGGTTCCAAGTGAAGAGGAAGTTGAGAAACTAATTTTGGATGAAGTTAAATAGTTGGTGATGTTTTTTGAATGGTGTTAGAAGCTGGTTTAGGCTACTTTTTATTCTATCCTTTATTGTGGTCGTCTATGCTCTTCTTGTTTGGAGTAGGATTAGTGCATATTCTCTAGCGCCTACTATGGAGCCCCAAGATTTTTCTAATCTTTCATGGTATGAGATGCCATTTTACTATCTATACGACTACTTTTCTCATGGAACAATATGCCTTCTTTTTGCATTTACAACAGCGGGCCTAGTTTACGAATTCGCTCCAAAAAATTGGTTTACAAGGCATATGGGAAGCAGTAGGCTTTCAGGATATATTTTGGGTGCAGCTTTCGCACCACTTTTTACAGTGTGCTCATGCACTATGATCCCTATTTTTGCTGGAATTTTGTATAGTGGTGCTGGTATAGGGCCGGCTATAACATTCCTGCTTATGGCACCAGCAGCCAATGTTCTCACAATACTTGTGACTGGAGAATTTATTTCCTGGGAAGTTGCAGGTGCAAGGTTTTTTGCATCACTTGCCACAGCATTGTTAGCAGGCATAATTATTTCGAGGACAGCATTCAGCAAGAAAGTTGAGGAGGAAAAGAGGATAGGTTTACCTCAAGATACTTCTAATGTTGAAGAGCAGAGTATACCATTGGATGAGAGACTGGTTTCTGCTTTAAGGTTTGGTGGTTTTCTTGCAAAACAGATCTTACCATATTTTATAGTAGGTCTTATTGTTGTAGGCTATGTTACCGCATACACTCCAAAAGAGCTTGTGGAAGGATATTTGACTGGCGTTAGGGGTGTGCTTTTAGCTTCCGTCATAGGTGGACCACTTTACACACCAACTTTGGTTGAAGTTGTTTTAGGAAGAAGTTTACTTAGTTTGGGGATGTCTAAGGCAGCCCTCCTTTCTTGGCTTATGGGGCAACCTTATGATATACCGAATATGATGGCGACGTCAAAGGTTGTCGGATGGAAGGTTGTTCTATCTTATGCTGCTATAGCATGGGCATGTAGTATATCATTTGGAATATTATACGGTATTCTAACAAGTTCATTGTAGAGGTGAAAATGTTTTGAGTGAAGGCCAGAAGCTTTCAATCTTGAACAAGTTTCTAACATTATGGATATTTTTGGCGATGGTTGCCGGTGTAGGGTTAGGATACGTGTTTCCACAAATTTCAATATATTTAAGTGCAGCCAGTATTGGAACAACATCTATTCCCATAGCCTTAGGTCTCATATGGATGATGTATCCTCCACTGGCTAAGGTTAAGTATGAGGAGTTGAGGGAAATTGTTAGGGCGCCAGGCTCTAAAACAGTTGTTACAGTATCACTTTTCCTTAACTGGATAGTTGGACCAGCACTGATGTTTGCTCTAGCATGGATTTTTTTGGCCGATTTTCCAGAATACAGGAATGGTATAATTTTGGTTGGTCTCGCAAGATGTATAGCTATGGTTATTGTATGGAATGATCTGGCGAAGGGAGATAATGAGTGGGCTGCAATATTGGTTGCATTAAACTCTGTATTTCAGATAGCATTCTATTCACTTTTAGCATACTTTTACATTACAGTCGTAGGCTCATGGATTTCTGGACAGGGTACTGTTGTTCAAATTTCATTTTATGAAATAGCCCAGTCTGTTCTAGTATATCTGGGTATACCATTTTTTGGAGGAGTTTTAACAAGATTCTATTTCCTTAAAACAAGGGGGAGGGAATGGTATGAAAACGTGTTCTTGCAGAAGATAGGGCCAACATCACTTTTCGCACTACTTTTCACTATCGTTGTAATGTTTTCTCTTAAAGGAGAATATATTGTGAAAACACCTTTAGATGTTGCAATAATATCTGTGCCACTGATTTCATACTTTACAATAATGTTTGCTGTATCATTCATTCTAGGCTATTTTATGAAGCTGGACTATAAGAGGACGACAACATTGTCCTTTACAGCTGCAAGCAACAACTTTGAACTGGCTATAGCTGTTGCAGTAGCAGTATTCGGGATAACCTCAAAAGAGGCTTTTGCCACAGTAATAGGGCCACTTATAGAGGTTCCTGTAATGATAAGCCTGGTTAACGTAGCACTCTGGGCAAGAAAAATGTTTACAAAATAATTTATTAATACTAAAGACTATTTTAAGCATTTTAAAGAAAATTTGAAGTCGCTTGAACAATAATCTTAGAAACATTATTAGAGAAGAGACTTAATTGGTATGGTCAAATTTTTTTAGAAGATATTTTACAGTATCTTTTACAGCCTGTTCAGAATTCATTGACGGCATCCAACCAGTAGATTTTAGCTTTGAAATGTCAAGTAGCATAAATTTTACGTCACCTAACCATCCCCTGCCATCTTCTGTTGCAGGTGAAAAGTGATATTCTATATTTGATAGGCCCATTTCTTTTAAAATTATGTCCGCTATGTCTTTAACCGTTATCCAGTCCTCGTTTCCAACATTATATATGCTATAATTGCTTTTTGAAGACTTAAAGTTTCTGTAAAGGTGTACTGTTGCGTCCACAGCATCCTTTACATGTATGTAGCTTTTCTTCTGTGTCCCATCGCCTAGGATTTCGAGAACTTTAGGGCATGTTTTAAGTTTGTTTATAAAGTCGAAGATTACACCGTGAGCACTTCTAGGCCCTATAACATTCGCATACCTTAGTATGAGAGCCTTTATACCATAGAGTTTCGAGTATGTTGTCAGCAGGTTTTCACATGCCAGCTTACAGCATCCATAAACTGATATTGGTTCAAGTGGATAATATTGTTCTGGCGTAGGTATTGTTTGCGCGTCCCCGTAAACTGTGCTTGTGCTAGCAAAAACAATACATGATACATCATTTTTTCTGCACGCTTCAAGCACGTTGAAGGTTGCTAGAAGGTTTTCTTCAAAATGTGTTCTAGGCTCAAGTACACTTACTCTTACTTCAGGGTTTGCAGCATAATGGAATACTGTGTCAACATTAAAAAATTTTACCCAGTCCATGTCAAAAAATTTTAGGTCAGCCCTTACAAGAGAAAAGTATTTTTTGCCAAAATGATGCCTAATGTTTTCTATTCGGCCTGATGAAAGATTATCTAAAACTATAACCCTTTCAAAATATTCTGGTAGTCTGTCGACAATATGGCTTCCTATAAATCCGGCTCCGCCCGTAACAAGCACACTCATACATGAGATAGTATTATATTTTACATTTAAAGATTTTTGCACTCAAACGTCCATGTAAAACATTTCTTTCCTCCAAAACTTTCACGCCAACTTCATCCACTGCCTCCAGAAACCTGCTGAATGCAGCGGTAATTAGGACAAGTGTTGAGCCTGAAAAACGCTCTCTTAAAGCCTTCAAGAAGAGTTTATAGAATCTTCTCATGCCACCTTCTGGAAACATTCTGACACCATATGGTGGATTAACTATTATTGTGTTAAAGGATTCGAATGGGTACATTTTAGGGCAGGTGGCGTCACCCAACTTGAGGAAAACTGTGTCGCTTACACCAGCATTTGAACAGTTCATTATAGCACCTCTAAGATGGTGTTCATACTTTTCCATACCAAAAATCTTGTAAACTTTCCTGTTCACTGCACTAAGAAGCTTTTCCCTTAAATTTTCAAAATCTTGAAGATTAAGAAAGCCAATTTTATTGAAGGCGAAATCTTTTCTTAGATAGTTTGGTGGTATATGTCTAGCCTTAAGGGCTGCTTCAATAGGAATTGTTGCACCACCACACATTGGGTCAATCAGAGGCATGCTGCAATCCCATTCAGCCAGCATAAGCATTGCTGAAGCGATTGTAGGCTTTAGGGCGGCAGGATGCTCGTAAACCCTATAACCTCTTTTATGAAGAGATTCGCCTGTAGTGTTTAGTCCTAAAATGAACTCTTTACCTCTAACTAGGGAGAAGAAGATTATGTCTGGAGAGTTGAGGTTAACTTTTAACCTAACACCCTTACTTGAAAGGTAGGAGTCGATTATAGCTTGGCCTACAACCCTTGAAACATCAACACTAGTGAAATCGTGCACACCATAACGTTCACTTTCAACAGCAAAAGACTGATCTGGTAAAATGTATTGTGAGAAATCAACTTGCCTTACAAGATAATATATTTGGTTAAGGTTCTCGAAATATGTCTTACAGAGGCAGATCATGACCTTATTCAGCATGGAAGCACATAGGTTAAGGATGTAAATGGATTCAAGGTTAGATTGGAAAAAGACCTTTCCAACATCAGGAACACATTTTACCTTCAAAAGCATTTCAACTTCAGATGAGGCAAGGTCCTCTATACCAGCTGACGTTGTCGCAAAAAATTCTATCCCATCCAACCTTACATCACCTCATGTTAGATTAAAAAATTTTATTGTGTTGGCTCAGGGCATGAATGGCTAATCATTGCAAGCTCATAGTCACTGAATTTCTTCATCGCTACAACATTAAAGCTTTTTCTAAAATAAAAACTTTAAAAATTTTTTATAGCTTACGCTAGAAGCCTTCTAAGGTCAAGTTTAGATGTAAAGTTCTGGAGCCTTAGGCTGGACTGACTTAGACTGTTCCCTCAAAGTTTTTATCATAGCCTCATACTTTTTAGCTTCTTCAAAAAGCTCTGTTAAATCGATTTCTAGCCTTGGAACAAGCTTGTTTACTGTTTCAAGAAGCTTTACAGCAGCCCTATATTCTTCAGCCTGACTATATAGGGGTGTAACTAATGTTATGACATCAAAATTTTCTAGCCTACCCTCATTTAAGAGTATTGCGGACAAACCTGTTATTACACCATAGTCCATCTGCCTGACACCTGCTTCAGAAAGCTTCACTCTCATTTCATCAGTACTTCCTATGCCAAAAACTTCTTCAGGCATAACCTTTCTTTCAACACCCTCTAAAGGTAACGCTAGTAAGGTTATAATGTAACCGCATCCTCTAGTCTTACACCAGTCAAGCATAGCCCTAGCAAGAGGCCTACTCAACTTTAATGGTATAACAAACTCTGACAGAAATACTGCAACCTTAAACTTTTCGCTTGCATAAACTCTTGCAGGACATTTAGGCTTGCCAGCGTAAACCATGCTGACTGGAGGAAAAAGTGTAGAGTCTATTGCTGCAACCTGGTCAAGGTTCAAGAATGACACGAGATAGTTTGCGGCTATTGCGCTTGACAAGCTTACCATTGGAATACCGTCTATTATAACACTGCCCTTAAGGTTCGGCTTCTTATAGTCCACTATTCTCACAATATTCTCTGACATAATATTTTATAGTGCAAACGCTCCTTTAAAATTTTTTTAGCAAAATTGTGATGGCGTCAAAATAAAAATTTTGCTGTGCTAGAACAATGCTTCCAAAATCGCCTACAACAGCATACAATTATTATCTGTAACATTAACTTGACATTATCAAAATTGTTTCCAAAAGACTTAAAAGGGGCTGCTTTAGAGTATAGGCCATAAAGATGGTGTAGAATTTTGTCTGAAAAATTTTATGGAGAAAGAAAACCTGTCGAGTCAAAGGTAGGTCAACTAACACTTTCATCTAAGGCAGTGAATGTGACGGCAAAAGTTATTTCAAAAAGTGATTCAAGAAACGTAACTTCTGGAAGGGATGGGGTGACACATCAAGTTTGTGACGCACTAGTTGGAGATGATACAGGATGTATTATACTAACACTCTGGGACAACAATATTGAGAAAGCGGGTGTTGGAGAAACTGTGAGAGTTGAAAACGGCTACGTAAGCCTTTACAGGGGTAACATGAGATTGAATATTGGAAGGTTCGGCAAGATCGAGAAGGCGCAGCCCTTTGAAGGGGAAGTTAATACAGAAAATAATCTTTCAGAAAAGACGTACGAGCAAACCTTTCAGAGAAGAAGAAGCTACAGGGGATACAGAAGATATTAGAATCAATAAATTAGCTTTCCTAAACGTTTACTAGAGACCTTAAAAAATAAGGTGGGGCGGGCTATGAAGCCCAAGGAGGTTGATACACGGTCCATATTATGAAGTAGGCTATACAGACTATAGACCAGGAAATATTTACTAGAAGATGGTACCATTTTGGCCTAATCGGCTTTGGAAGAAGCTTATAGTTCATGTATGTTACACCTAATGTTACGTAAGCGTGTGCAAGATTTCCTAGCCAGTTCACTGCAAGCCAGATAGCGTATGGGGTGCCGAGAGGGATGGCGCATATACCCCAGATTACTATTATTGCAAGCAGGAGAAAGTACCAGAAACGGTAGGGTCTCTTACCAGTCTTTTCTGGAAGCTCAAGATAGAGTGTGTCAGCCCACTGTCTAGCGATACCATCGTATACAGAGAATTGGCTGTCAAAGAGTGACGCTATAATAACTATACCGAATAAAGAGTATGCTATTGGACCCCAGACTTTACCAAATATTTCAGCAATGACAACCGCAATCTTCCATCCGGAGGGCACCTTAAGACCGTAGTATGTGGCTGCAGTATATCCTGCCACACTAACCACATAAGTAAACCATATACCCCCTAATATTATGAAGAATAGTACCATCGTCCAGCCGTTAACCTTCATCCACTGACTGAACTTTTTAAGCTCCTTAGGGTCGTTAGTGTCGAAGATGTAGCCTGAGCGCCTGATTTCTTCAGGCTTCCACGCTAGACCAGTAACGTGGCCCATGTACGCTGACATACCCATACCCTTTTCCCTAACCCAGTACGTGTGCCAGAAGTTCCAGAAGCCTCCAGCAGGCTGGTTAAGGAAGGGGCCGATAGCGGCAACACTGATACCGGCTGGAATGAGACCGAAGCTTATCCAGTCCACAGCAACTTTAGCGAATGCTTCAGGGGGAGCCATAAGTATTGTGAATATGGTTATGCCAACGTTGGCTATAATGAATGCAGCGTACATAATATATTCTAGCGTCTTGTAGACGAAGGGGCTTGCGGCAAAGAGTATGAATACAAGCGCTAAAGCTACGACAGACCACTGCTCCCAAGTTCCGATACCCATTAAGGCTGCGGCTCCAGCTGCAGCACCACCAATCCAGGCAGGCCAAGCCTGCTGAATGAACACGAATATTGCAGTGAACCATGTCCAGAACCTTTTAGGCTTAAGCTTGTAGAAGCCCTGCATAACCGTTTCTCCAGTGGCGATACCGTACCTTGCGATCTCATTGTTTAGGAAAAGCTGTGCAAAGGATGATACAAGATAGAGCCAGAATATTCCTGTCAACTGTTGGGCGCTGACATATCCAGCGTGGTATGCTTCGAAGCCTCCTACTGAAAGTGTGCCCAAGATTACTGCTGGCCCACACCATTTTATGATCCCGCGAAGTGTTACTGGCGGTGGGTCTGGCAGTGGTTTAATTTCCCACTGTGGGTCGTCAGAAACTTTAACATCTGTTTTTGCAGATGTCATAGAATTATATTAGAATATGATGTGTATTTAAACTTTATTTTTTAAAAAGTTTAAAAATTATGTTTTGTTATAATTTCCTAAAATATTATTTTTTAGTTTGTAATAATATTTATTTTTTTAGAGTTGACCGCATCTATTTTGTATATTATGTGCACTTCCAATTTGTTTTTGTTAAAAAAATTTTAAATGAAATTCTTATAAAAATTTATTTTTTTAAAATATTTTTACTATGTTATTTTATTGCTGATTCACCCTTAACCAAGGACACCCTCTTACAGTATGCGCAAACTTCATTCGATGAGGGGAAATTGCATATTCTGCATCTTGTTAGTGTCGGTTTCGGAAGCTTCTCTTCTATTACTGGTATAAGTTCTAGGAAACGGTTCAATAGTATGTGCTTGAAGCCCGGGTCTTCCTCAGAAAACTTTTCCAGCATCCTTGTATACCTTTTTATTCCAGTATTTTCTGAATGCGGGCATCCTATTGTTCTTATTGGAACATCACCGTATAGGCAGTAGAGTAGGTTCTCGTTTTCTGGAGAGCGTATCAGTGGCTTAACCTTGTAGGCCATACCTTCTGCCAGTGGAGGTAGAATGGGCTTTATTCTCGTAAGCTGCGTCCACTGTCCGTTCAAGAATGTGTTTAACATTACACTTGTGACGTCGTCTAGGTTGTGTCCTGTAGCCAAAACCTTCACATGAGCCTTTTTAGCCATTTCCTCGAAAATGTGGCGTTTTATTGTCCCGCACACGGAGCATATTTTTCTTTTAAACCTTGTCTTCTTAAAGTCTTCGACTGTTAAACCAAGCTCTTTTCTAACATCAAATGTTTGAAGTTCTATGTCCAGAGATTTTGTTAAAACTTTAACTTTCGATTCACAGTGTTCAGAATATTCTGGAATTCCAAGGTTCACGTGCAATGCTTTAATTTCAAGTTTTGGGAAAACATTGTGTAGTGAATGGAGTAGGGCTGCACTATCTTTTCCCCCTGAGACAGCCACTCCTACAACATCATCTTCCCTAAACATTTTAAATTCTTCAACAGTCCTCTTAACCCTTCTCACATAAAATTCTAGAAAACATTTTTGGCAAAGGTAAAGTTTAGCGTATGGAATATATACTACAACAGTTCCAGAACCGCACATTCTACAGTAGGGCATAGCCTTCAGATGTTTGGAGGAGAATTTTATACTTTTAAATAGAAGACCTTGCTTTAGAAGCTTTTAATATTATAGCTATACCTTAGTTTCCATCAAATTTGTGTCTTTCTATTCTTGGTGTATAAGCTATGCTGATATGGTAGATATTGCTAAGAGGACTGTTTCCCCTATTGTGGCCGAGCACTATCCCATTGACATTCTCCACGACTAAAGTCGGGAGATTCCTGCTTCTAAGGTAAGAGTCTGGTTGGAGAAAGGTATGATTTATGGCTTTAGTTCGATCTCCTTATATTATTGCATTTAAATTGTTTTAAAGTTATGGAAAAAAATTAAATATTTTATCTGTTCCATTATCTGGTAGCTGGAAAAGTGATGGTGAGTTTTTGGAGCCAGATTTAGAATATGTTTTAAAAAAGGCTGAGGAGGCTGGTGCAGATTATGCTGATATAAGATACCAAGAATATTATTACGAGAATGTTTTTGTAGAGAATAGGGTTTTGAAATCATATTCTTCGAGAAAATTTTCTGGAGTTGGTGTAAGAGTTTTTGTCGATGGTGGGGTAGGATATGCTTCGACAACAAGCTTTTCCCGTGACAGTTTTTTGAAGACACTTGACAATGCAATGAAGGCAGCTAAGGCTTTAGGTGGGGGAGAGAGGATAAAATTTGATTTTGAACCTAATAGGATAGAGGTTAAGTCAAAGTCTCTTGTTGACCCAATAAATGTTTCAGCTGAAGAGAAGATTTCGTTAGCATTGGACGCGAACAGGGCAGCCTTCTTTGACGATAGGATAAAGAATGCGATAACAAGGCTGGGGTTTTCAAAGGACTCTAGACTATTCATGTCAACCTATAAAGCGAATGTTAAGGTTGAAACAGTAATGTCTGGATTGGGGCATGAAAATGTTGCAAAATCATATGATACAATGGAGAGGGTTGGATACTCTGATTCAAGATGCTCTGGCTTCGAGTTCATAAGGTCAGGGGACTGGAACACTTTCACTTCTGAACTTTCTAGGCTCGCTATTGAGGCTTCAGAAAGTGGTACGCCCCCAGCTGGAACATATCCTGTCATAGTCGACCCTGACGTTATCGGACTATTACTGCATGAGGCTTTCGGACACGCTTCAGAAGGCGACCTTGTTTCAACACAAGAGTCTGTACTCTATGGCAGGATAGGTGAAAAGATTGCAAGTGATAAGGTTACGATCGTTGACGACGGAGTTGTTGAAAAAGGGTACTTTCACCCATTTGATGATGAGGGAACTGTTAAAAAGAGGACTGTTGTGGTTGAAGATGGTGTTTTAAAGGGGTTCTTGCATGATATCTTGTCAGCGTCCAAGTCTGGTATGAAGCCTACAGGAAATGGTAGGGCACAGGATTTCGAAAACATTCCTATCGTTAGGCAAACAAACTATTTCATGCTTCCAGGAGACTACGATTTCATTGAACTGTTGGAGGATATAGATTATGGAATATATGTTAGCGGGAAGGGTGCGACCGGTGGACAGGTTGATGTTGGAATGGGAACGTTCACATTTAGTGTTGGCCCATCCAAGATTATAAGGGGAGGGAGGTTGGCTGAAACTGTTAGAGGAGTTGTTATAAGCGGGCTTATACTTGACACTTTAAAGACTATTGATGCTGTTGGAAAAGATTTGGCTATAAGAACAAACGTTTTTGGAGGATGCGGTAAAATGGGGCAGACTGTTAGGGTCGGGTTTGGTGGGCCTCATGTTAGGGTTAAGAAGATGACTGTAGGAGGAAGGTGGTTATGAGCTTGGCTGAGA
This sequence comes from Nitrososphaeria archaeon, assembly GCA_049969935.1. Taxonomy (GTDB): domain Archaea; phylum Thermoproteota; class Nitrososphaeria; order JACIWG01; family JACIWG01; genus JACIWG01. The sequence continues at coordinate 4,580 of JBMFNX010000022.1, read as the reverse complement.
AGGCTGTTAAAAGGGTTCTGGAGCTTGGAGCTTCTGAGGCAGAAGCATACTTTCAGAGTGAAAAAGTTTTGTGGATAGAGTTCGATGATAGGATTGAATGCTTTAAGGCTACGGAATCAAATGGCTTAGGTTTAAGGGCTGCCTTGGGAAAGAAGGTTGCAGCATATTCTACATCAAACATCAGCTTAGAGGAAATATATGAGGCAGCTGAAAGGGTTGTTAAGATCGCCAAGGTTATGCCAGAAGACCTTGAATGGAGACACTTTAACATGAGCTTCAGTAAATCAGATGCTACAGGATACTATGACAAGAGTGTAGAAGATATATGTTATGGTAATGTTATTGAAAAAGTGAATTCAGCCATTCAAGGGATTAGAGAATATAGTTCTAGGATTAAACCTGCTAGGGGGCTTCTGGCTATAGCGACAACAAGAACAGCAATAGTAAACTGCTATGATGGAGAGTTTGAGAGAAGAGAGTCGAGTGTGAGTGCATGGGTTAGGGCTAAGGCTGAAGATGAGCTGGAGAAGAGTATAGGAAGCGAGCATATTGAGACAAGATTCTGGAAGGATGTTAACCTAAAAGAACTTGCTTCAAAGGCTGCTGAAAGTGCATTAAATTTTTTGAAGGCAAAGCCTATAGAAAGCTGTAGGATTCCAGTAATTTTTAGAAACGATGTCTTCGCAAGCATAATCGGGACAATGTTAAGCGGTCCAATAACGGCAGAATGGGTTCAGAAGAATAGGTCTCCTTTAGCGGGTAAGCTTGACAAGATGATAGCATGTGATAAGATAACGTTATTAGATAATGGGATAATGTACGGTGGTATGAGAACAAGACCCTTCGATGATGAAGGGCATCAGACACAAAAGACTTACGTGATAGAAAAGGGTTTACTAAAAAACTACCTTTACGACACCTACACTTCACTAAAAGATAATGTTATGTCTACAGGAAATGCTGTAAGAGGAGGATACTGGACACCTCCACAAACGGCACCATCCAACCTAATATTGGAGGCAGGAGACTCGAGCTTAGAGGAGATGGTTAAGGAGACTTCAAGAGGATTGCTTGTAGAGGATGTTATAGGAGAATGGCTTTCGAACCCGGTAAGCGGAAACTTGAACGCTACAGTAACACACGCGTACCTGATTAAAGATGGAGAAAAAACCATTCCAGTAAAAGGTGTTACAGTTTCAGGAGACTTTTACAAGATGATTTCAGAAGATGTTGAAATGGTTGGAGAAGATGTTAGAAACATGGGCCAATACTATTCACCAACAATAAAGTTTAGGGAAATTACAGTTGCAGGAAAATAGTTTAATCAAATAGTGTAGCCACCAGAAAAGCATTCAAATCAAAAATTTCTTAGCATCTGCAAAATAGCTTCACAAGACTTTAGAATACGACAAAAAAATTTTCTATTATAGAAAAAAATTTTATTTTAATTTTTTTCTATAACAACGCATATGCTGTTCCCTCAGCAAAGTTTTTCAGGTAAAACAGGTTTAGGTAGCTTAAACATACGAAAAAGTTTTCACGGACCTGCTGAAAAAGCTTGTACAACAGGTCAGCTCGGTATCCAGTTTCCCCCAAAAGCATAGTGAGGCATACGTTACAGGCTTCTATAATATCCTTATTTTAAATCTTTAATAATGTTGCAGTAAATTTTAAACCATCTCCTATCAAAAACATGAAATTCTAACATTTCATCAAAACCTTCTCTTCTTAAAGTTGCTATAACGAGACCAGGGTTTAGGTCTGTTAGGATAAGTACATCTATGTCTGGCCAAAACATTTTCACCCCCAGCTGTAGAACCGAACAGGAAAACCTCCACTTTTAGGTCAATATTATGCAAAACTTGTTTAATCCTCTCCAAGTAAGAGACCATGTTCTTGAAAAAATCAAACCTTCTTTTCGCCTCATCAACTAGAAAATTTTCTAACAAATTCAATCACCTCTTATAAAAACTTCATAAGCTTTTCAGCTTCACTTCTACTAAAGCCTCTAGGAAAATATCTTGACATGACATAAGCGTCTTCAATATTTACAAATTCTAGAGGCCTATCCTTTCCAAAACCTTTGAATACGTCAACTTTGTCCAAAACCTGTCCAAGCAGCATGAAAAGTTTTCTCAAACCATAAACCTTAGGAAAGTCGACACCAAATTAAAGTTTAGCATTCAAGAAAAGCTGCAGACACTGTTCAATATCAAAAACTGTAAAATTGTAATCGCCTCGGAAGAAATGGAATCCTGAAGCATCCTTAAACTTTCTCCACCCATCCAGCAGCCCATCCACTTCCTCCCCCTTCACAACAGACTCTTATGAAGTAGGCGCAAGTATCTAAATAAACCTACAAATAAAACCTCCACCAGTAAACCCCTCTTTACATAAAGGAAAACTTGTCCCAGAATATAATATAAGCTTTTTAACCGCACAAGCAAATAATATGATATGAGAAAGGTTAGGGAAGACTTTCCAACATCAAATAAAGTTGTTTACATGAATACTGCAGCAATTTCTCTTAAGCCAGTTCAGGTTATAGATGCGATGACAGAATTCATGAAAAGGTATGAGGCAAATGGTACAGTAAAATTTAGCGACAGTTTTGAGGAAGAGGTTCTAGAGAATGCAAGATGCAGGGTTAGCGAGCTCATTGGCTGCGAAAGCGATGATATAGCGCTTACAACAAACACTAGCGAGGGAATAAACGTTATAGCTCATTTGATAAAATTTGAGCGGGGAAACAATGTTGTAACCACAGATTTAGAGTTTCCCACAGTAACTTATCCGTGGCTTAAGGTTTCTAGAGAAAAGGGTGTTGAGGTTAGGTTCGCGTTAAACAGGAATGGTATTGTTTCGGTTGAAGATTTAGAGAAGCTTGTCGACGATAATACTAGGGTTATAGCATTAAGTCATGTAGAATACAGTAGTGGTCTAAAATTTAATCTGAGGGAGGTTGCAGATTTAGCTCACAGGCATGGAGCAATCTTGGTAGTTGATGCAGTACAGTCTCTTGGAGCAATACCATTAAATGTTAAAAGAGAGGATGTTGACGTCCTAGCTTCAGCAGCATACAAGTGGCTTCTAGGACCCTTTGGAGCAGGATTCGTTTACATGAGAAAAGAATTGTATGAGAATGTTATGCCACCGTTCGTTGGATGGAGAAGCAATAGAGAGCATGAAGAATATGACCCACAAAAATTTATTTTACCAGAGACTGCGAGAAGGTTCGAGTACGGTGGAATGCCCTACACTCCAATATATGGGCTCACAAGGGCAATAGAATACATAATGAGCCTAGGCATAGAAAACATAAGAGACCACGTGATAAGTCTCACCCAGAAGCTTATTGATGGATTAAGTGATTTAGGAGCGAAGACACTTACACCCTTAAACAGAGAACAGAGGGCGGGAATAGTTGCAGCAAGATTCGAGAAAATGGACTACGATAAGGTTGTAGAAGACCTTGCAAGAAAAGGGATAATAGTTTCAAAAAGAATGAACGCGTTAAGAATCTCACCACACATATATAATACGGAGGAAGAGGTTGCGAAAGTTATAGATGCTATAAGGGGGATGACGTCCTCTCCCCGACTGGAGGCTTCCAGCGTTTAGGGTAAGCTTTACGCTTCCCATCCGCTGGTTCATGAAACACACCTCCATCCCATAGAGCACGTTATCCTATAAACTATATTCTTTAAGCCACCCGCTTGGGCTTAGAACATCCAGTTTAAGGTTAAACCCCCCTTCAAAACCTAATATTTGAAATTTTAGCCCATCCTATCCATAGCTGATGCTCGTTTGCGGGCACCCATTATTTACAAGCGACACTAGAACGCGTACAAGTTTATAAAATGTTTATAAACTTTAGGAGATAAGAAGATTTGATGAAGAGGGCTACAATAGTAGCGAAGGGTGATGTTCAGAGGGTCGGTTATAGAGATAATGTTGAAAGAATTGCAAGAAAACTGAATCTTACCGGCTATGTAGAGAACTTGAAACCTTACGACGTGAAAGTAGTGGCTGAAGGCAGTGAAGAAAACCTTAAACAATTCATAGAGCTTATAAAGATTCAGAAGTTCCAAATTTTTGTTGAAAGCCTTGAAGTTAGTTGGAGTGATCCTACTGGAGAATTTAGCTGCTTTGAAATAAAACGTGGCGAATGGTAGGAAGAACTTTTCGAAAGACTCGATGTTGCTGGAAAACTACTTTATAAAAGTGTAGAGCTTGGAGAAAAGAATGTTGAGTTAACGGAAAAGACTGTAAAGCTTGGGGAAGAAATACTTAGGGCAATAAAAGATGAATCTGAAAAAACAAGAGAAGTAGTAAGGGAAGAGTCTGAGAAGACAAGGGAAGAGATAAAGCTGCTAAGAGGCGACTTAAGAGAATACGTGGAAGGGAGACTGAAAGGAATATATGCAAAAATTTCAGAAATAGAGAGTGCTTTAAAGAGGGCTGGAATAATGTAGTTTAGAACGCTTCCTAAAAAGTTTTAAGGACAGTCCCTCAACTTCATGGAAAATAAGCAGATAGAAAATGTGAAAAGTCATTTACTAGTAAAATAGGCTCTAACG
>JBMFNX010000021.1:0-29704 GCA_049969935.1 Nitrososphaeria archaeon | reverse complement strand
TCTAGCCTTTCTAATGCCTCCCTATACCAGGGCCCCTTATCTACTAGAAACGTGGGCTTGTTATCACAGCACTCTAACACCTTCTTCAAGAATATTTCAGCATCCAGCTTGTGAAGCTGCACCTGAAGGCTAATAGCTCCTTCGTGTCAACGTCTCTTGCAGCCCAAATATAGAGTTGTTCACCGCCAACCTTGGTCTCGTCAACAGAGACAAGCCTCCTTCCTTTCAGGCTCAGGCAAACCCCTCATAGCCACAAAAGCCTCTAAACAATCCTAGACATGCCACCAACCAACACTAAATCCTATAGGCCAGCAAAACAGAGCAGGCTAGCGAGAACCTTCTTCTCCAAAGGAGTCCTATTCCTCCCAAACACCCCTAACATAATCCAACAAAACCATAAACAAAAAAAATTAGACCAACAGGTAAAAAATTATCGTGACAACATCAGCTTCCATGAAGGAGAATTATAAAATTAAGTATTAGGAAAAGGATGCTGGAAAATACTGTAACGATAACATTTAAGTTTAATCCAATATTATAGAATTGTATAATACTATATATTTGTGATGTGAAGAAGATTATGTTAAATATTGGGACAAAGATTTTTGCAAAAAGTTCGAACCTTCTAAATTTTAAATTTATTAATAAGGCTATAAGATTAACTATACCAACAAATATTACAGCCTGAGATGAAATGTTTAAAACTGGAAGCAGTATAAAAAATATTCCAGTAAAGAGAACAATTAAATTGTATGGTTTAAGGATAACACTTTTTAAGTCCATCTTCAAAGATTTCATAATAATTGGATTTAAAGGTTTTCAAAAACATTTATCAAAAACTATAGCCTATGCCATATAGGAAGGAAGATTATGTTTGAGCAGCTAAAACAGAAAATCGCTGACCTAACAGCACACACGCCATCATTAGATGAGGGATTACTTGTTTCAGCAGGATACGATGGAGATGAGAAAAAAGCGTACCTTGTCTTCTATTCGCCAAAGTTTGAGAGAAACTTTATTTGGAAAGATAACACAGGCCACAAACCATACTGTTTCACAAAAGTCGATGATTTAAGATTGGAGAGAATTAAAGTGAGACAAGATGTTCTTAAAATCGAGGATGTTGAGAAAATGGACATGTTTACAATGGAGAAGATTCGTGTAAAAAAGATTGTTGTAACAAATCCACTTTCAATAGGCGGTGGAAAGGGTGAACAGAGTATAAGAAACATTATACCAACATACGAGTCTGACATAAAATATTATGAAAACTACCTTTACGATTTCCAGCTAACACCAGGAACCTTTTATAAAATCAATGATGACAAAATTTTTCCAATAAGCCTTGAAGTGGATCCAATACTCCAGCGTGAGAGAGAGAATTTGGAGAAGACTTCTAAAACAGAATTTATACCTTACGTTAAAAGATGGTGTGACATCTTAACCCAGCCACTGCCAAAAATAAAGAGAGCTTCACTTGACATAGAGGTAGCCTCACCTGATGAAACACATATACCTTCTCCTTCTGAGGCAGAGCATCAAGTTATTGCAGTATCAATGTATGGAAGTGATAATGTAAAAAAAGTGTTTCTTCTCAAGAGAGAAAGTGTGCCACTTGGAGAGAAGAAGGTTGATGATGCAGAAATACTCTTCTTCGATGATGAAAAATCGTTGCTTGAGGCAGTATTCTTGAATATGCTAGAGTATCCTTTTATAATAACATATAATGGTGATGAATTCGACTTAAACTATCTATATCATAGGGCAAAAAATTTGGGTTTCCCAGAAGACGCTATACCAATAAACTTGGGAAGAGACCAGGCTTGGATAAAGCATGGAGTTCACATTGACCTATACAAATTCTTTTCAAACCATGCATTGAAAGTATATGTTTTTGAGTCAAAGTATGTTGAAAACACTCTTGACGCAGTCTGTGAAGCGCTAATAAACGAGTGCAAGATTGAGTTTGAGGGATCCATAAGCAGTCTACCATTATATGAGCTTGCAAACTACTGTTTCAATGACGCACGTATTACGTTTAAGTTGACAAGCTACAACGATGACCTTGTAATGCGTCTCCTCATAATGATTGCTAGAGTTGCTAAAATGCCTTTTGAGGACCTGGGGAGGCTAGGCGTTTCAAACTGGATACGAAGCCTAATGTATTTTGAGCACAGGAGAATAAATGCTCTAATCCCATCCAGTGAAGAAGTATCTTTAAGGGGAACAATATCTTCTACAGCAATCACTAAGGGTAAAAAGTATCGTGGAGCCTACGTTCTAGAGCCTGAGGCTGGAGTACACTTTAATGTTGCAGTATTAGACTTTGCAAGCCTGTACCCTAGCATAATAAAAGTATACAACCTCTCATATGAGACGATATTGTGCCCTCATGATGAATGCAAACAAAATGTTATCCCTGACACGCCACACTGGGTTTGTAAAAAAAGGTATGGAATAACTTCACTATTGATTGGCTCGCTAAGAGACCTTAGAGTTAAACTGTATAAGCCGCTTTCTAAAAGATATCCTCCAAACTCGGACAAGGGAATACTATTTAACACAATCTCACAGGTCCTGAAGGTGATCTTGAACGCCAGCTACGGCGTCTTCGGTACAGAAGCGTTCCCATTATATTGTCCACCGGTTGCAGAATCAACAGCAGCAATAGGAAGATATCTTATCATGAAGACAATCGAGGAATGTAAGAGAAGGAACTTTAGGGTAGTATACGGGGACACAGATTCACTATTTATTGCAGGAATATCAAAAAAGGATGTAGAGCAGATGACGGAGTGGGCTGAAAACAATTTAGGCATAGAACTTGACTTGGACAAAGTCTACAGGTATGTTGCATTCAGTAAGAGGAAGAAGAACTATTTAGGCGTGCTTCCAGATGGAAGTTTTATATTAAAGGGCTTCACTGGCAAAAAGAGTAATACACCGAACCTAATAAAAAATGCATTCTATAATGTTGTAGAAAGGTTGAGCAAAGTCACTTCACCATCCGAGTTTGAGGTTGCAAGAGAAGATGTCAAAAAATATTTGAAGAGTATAATCGATGACTTGAGAAAGAAGAAGATTCCATTAGAAGATCTTGCATTCAATGTTATGGTAAGCAAGGAATTAGACGAGTATGTGGATACAACACCACAGCATGTGAAGGCAGCGAGACAGCTTGAGAGAAGCGGTAAAAAGGTTAAAAGGGGAGACATAATCTCCTTTGTGAAAACTGTGTCACCAGACGGTGTTAAACCGACAGCACTTGCTAGACCAGAAGACATAGACGTCAACAAGTACATAGAGTATATGAGAAGCACGTTCGAGCAGCTGCTGGACGCACTAGGATACGAGTTCGATGAGATAATAACTTCAACAAGGCTGGAAGACTTTTTTTGGCCATAAACCAAATTTTAAATATCCTGAAACAGAAGACTTAAATCATGAGTTATAGAAAACTTTACCTCCAAGATACTGGAAAGATACTGAAGCTGGTGGAAAAAGGAGAACCATCTGTAAGAGTTTTTGGAGTACCATTTGACATTACAAGCACATATAGGCCTGGTTCAAAATTTGCTCCAAACACAATAAGAGAAGCATTCAATAACATTGAAATATATTCTAGACTATTCAACATCGACCTAGAGAAAGAGTTTATCGAAGACCTTGGTGACATGATAATATCATACAATGTTAAAGATTGTATGGAACAGATTTCCAAAGTTTCCCAAGAACTTTTAAATGAAGAAAAAACATTTTGCATGCTAGGTGGAGAACATACAATCTCATACGGGTCTATAGAAGTGCTTCCAAAAGATGTTGGAATAATGATATTTGATGCACACCTTGACCTAAGAAACGAAATGAATGGTTCAAAATTTTCGCATGCAACATTCTTTAGAAGACTGCTTGAGAAAATGGAAAAGGACAGGTTCCTACATTTAGGAGCTAGAGCAGCATGTGCAGAAGAATGGAAGTTTGTAGAGGAAGAGAAATTGAATGTTATTGAAGCACACGAATTTGATGTTAAGACCATCCTAGATAACCAGTTTTTTAAAAATTATGAGAAAGTATATCTTTCTATTGATGTAGACTTTTTTGACCCAGCATATGCGCCGGGTGTAGGAAACCCTGAACCGAACGGCCTTTCACCAAAAAATTTCTTTGAACTCTTAACAAACTTACCGAATGTTAGAGTTGTTGGATTCGATATAGTAGAAGTGTGTCCCCCATACGATAATGGTAATACAAGTATTCTAGCAGCTAAACTTATGCTTGAAATATTCGCCTACCATGTTAAAATGAAGAGTGAAGGAATTTAGCCGTAAAACTTTGGACGCCTAGAAAGGAGTTTTGGCAGTGGAAGAGGCTTAAACGGCTTATCTAATATCCTCGACTTTATTTCAACTAGAAGATCTTCTATATTCATCTTTTTAAACTCCCTTTCACCTCTAACTCTTACTGTAAATGTATTCGATTTAACTTCTTTTTCTCCTATAACCAGAATGTATGGAATCCATTCTCTCTCTGCATCCATTACCTTCCTGTTTAGGGAAAGGGGGCGGTCGTCTACGTCAACCCTAATTTTATGAACTTCTAGTTGTTCACATAAGCTTTGAGAATACTGGTAAAAGTTTTCTGAAACAGGTATAATTCTAACTTGTGTGGGTGAAAGCCATAGTGGTAGTGTTGGTGTAAGACCTCTACACTGCTGCATATAGGCTTTCTCGAGAATAGCGTATATGTCTCTTTCTATTGCACCACTAGGTGAATTGTGTAAGATTAGAGGATACCTTTTTTCACCATTTTCATCCACATAGGTTATATCATATCGTTTAGCGTTTTCAATATCTATTTGGTCAGTTGAGAGAGCGGAGGCCTTATCAAGGCTGTCTATAAAATTGAATTCCCATTTCAGGACAAAGTAAAAGAATCTTTCCTCCCAAAGTTCAACAAGGGCAGGTTTACCATACATTTTTATAAGAGACATTATAAAATCCTTATTGTTTTCGTAAAAGTCTCTAGTGAATCTTATCGCAAGCTCGTAATCGCTCTTGTCAAGGCCTAAATTTTCTAATACTTCCATACTCAGTTTAAATCGTTTTACAAATTCTTCTTTAGCCTGATCAAGGTTAGCGCATAGGGCATGACAGTCTGGCATAGTGAAAGCCCTCAACCTTCTTAAGCCAGTAAGTTCACCACTTTTCTCTCTTCTGAAACTATATCTTGTTAGCTCATACAATCTTATTGGAAGATTCTTGTAAGATATTATGGCATCATGGGCCATAAGAAACTGTCCAAAGCATGCACTAAATCTTAGAAAGAACTCTTTATCGTCAGAGTTTAGAGTATACTGTCTCGCTGGAAAACGGTTAAGGTACTCGTATAAGCTTGGATGCTGATAATCGTACATTATTGGTGTTTCAACCTCCATCGCACCATATTCGATAACCTTTGATGTTACAAATTCTTCTATAAGCGATTTAATCAGCCTACCCTTAGGATACCATCTAAGGTTACCCTGGTCACTTGCAGGCTCGTAGTCTGCAATCTCAAGCCTTTGCATGAGAGTAACATGAGGTGGAGTGCCTTTCACAGCCCTAACCTTCGCCATCTCATAGCGTGCAAACTTTTCAAGATTCTCGTACCCTTGGAAGTTGAAACTTTCGACTGGTACAAGTTGGCCTTCAACATCAAGAATATACCAGTATGATTTGATCTTTTCCTCAGCCTTCAGAGCCTGTGGAACCTTCTCTTCCCCAAGACCTTCCCTAGAAATAGATTTGAACTGTTCTGCCAGAGCATGGCCTTTTATTGATATAGAAAACTGTTTATTCCATCCAAACGGAGCCCTATAAGTTTCTATGCCAGATGCTTTAGCCGATTCCTCCATAAACTTTAGAATCTTGTATGCTTCAAATGGGTTTGCAAGATTTGAGCTCAAGTGAGCAAAGGGGTAGATTAGTATCCTGTTTGCGCCAAGCTGGTTAAGGGATGCTTTAACTTCCCCTATAGCCTTTAATACAACACCTTCATCATCACCTTCCTCCACTGAAGTGAAGAGTACTAGAATATCGTTATACTTGAACTCTCTTCCCTCACATTCTTCAGCAGCGTCAATTTCCTTTTTTATAAGCCTGAACTCTATAGTGTCAGTATGAAGTTGTAGAATCTTCAACTAAAATCACCTTGAAAATATGATATGGTCAAGTTCTCTCACCTTCTTTGTCTCCTTCTTCCATTGCCTATAATGTTCGTGGCAAAGGTAGACCCTTCTCGGTTCACCATCAAACTTTATACTACTTTTAGAAACCTGTTCCACGCTCAGAGACCTTTCTGCAATATTATTGCATCCTTTGGCCATACATTTTACACCCTTATCGACTTTACCCATCACAGCTCTCCAACCTAAACTGTTATTAAATCTCAAAATATAAGTTGTGCGGATTAATATGGTATTAAACAGGCTCAGGGAAATTATTAAGCCCATAACATCATGGATTGGAGAATATTTTTCTAAGACAGGTTTACCAGCATGGTTCTGGACACTATTTGGTATAATGTTTGCCCTAGCATCAATGTCATTTTACATGCAACAAGGATACTTGAACACTCTTATGGGAGGACTATTTTACCTAATTTCAGGGTTCATGGACGTTGTAGACGGTGCAGTCGCAAGCTACACTCATACTGCTTCAAAGCTTGGAAGTTTCATAGACTCAACCTCCGACAGGATTACAGAAATAATAGTCTTCTTTGGGCTTATGGTTGGAGGATGGGCTCCTCCAGACATCATCTTCCTTGCAGTAACATTTTCTCTTCTAGTCAGCTACGTGAGAGCTAAAGGTGAGTCGCTGAATGTTGAAATAAGGGGTAGAGGTTTGGGGGAGAGGGCTGAAAGAATAATTATTGTATCCCTATTCAGTATAATTGGAGCACCATACTATGGAGTAGTTATAGTCTCAGCTTTAGCAGTAATCACATTTATTCACAGATGCATAATTGTAATGGGCGCCCTAAAATAGTTACTTCAGCTTCCTCTCATCTTTAGCTCTAACCTTGACAACACCAAAGTGTACTGCACATGAAATACAATAGTATTTTACTGTCTTTTCAGATGGAATGTATGTTCCGGCAGCCTTCAACTCCTTAGCTAGAGCCGGGTCTACAAAGCTTAATCTTGTAGTAATCTTTTTAGCCTTATCTCTGGGAACCATTGCACCGCAGTTTGAGCACTGAACCATTTCAGACCTTCCTTTACCACCCTTACCACGTCCTCTGCTCTTTCTTTTCTTAGCCAAATTCGGTCGTTAGAACTACGATTTAGGTAATATAAAAAAATTTTTCTAGCAAGCTTGAAAATGAAATAAGCTTATAATGTGCTTTACCTTAAATTTGTATCATGGGAAGAACACTTGTTAAAGTAAAGTATATTATAACATGCGATAGAGAGTTTAATATTCTAAGAAGGGCTGCAATAGCATTTGAAGATGGAAGAATAACATATGTTGGTCCATGGGATAAGATACCGTTTTCTAAACAATATTTTGACGAAATTTTGGTCGAAGAAGACGGTATAGCTATACCTGGGCTTATAAATGCGCACACGCATGCTGCAATGAACCTTTTCAGGGGAGTATGCGATGATCTACCGTTAAAAGAATGGCTTGAAAAGATGATTTGGCCTCTTGAGGCAAAACTGACATCAGAAGACCTATTATACGGAAACCTTGCAGCCTTATTAGAAATGTTGTCAACTGGAACAACCACATTCGCTGACTTCTACTATTTCAAGGAGCTAATAGATGCCTTAAAAATTATACCATTACGTGCTATTGCAACAGTAGCCTTCCTTGACCTAGTGCCTGATGGAGAAACGTATTGGAAAAGATTTAATGAGCTTCAAAAATATTTTGAGCTAGCAGACTCTGTAGAAGGGGGACTCGTTAAGGTTGCATTAGGACCACATGCAGTATACACTTGCAGTAGAGAACTTTTACAGAAGATTGCAGAAGTTTCAGAAAAGTACATGTTGCCAGTACACATGCACGTTTCAGAAACTGTTGATGAAATAAAATTTGCTAAAGAAAAGTTTGGGAAAACAGTTGTAGAATATTTGAATGATATAGGCATATTGAGTGAGAGGATGATTGCAGCACACTGCATCCACTTAAACGAGGATGAAATAAGAATATTAGGTGATAGGAGAGTGAACTGTGTACATTGTCCATCATCAAATCTGAAGCTTGCTGATGGCATAATGCCAGTTTCTAGACTACTTAAGGCTAATGTTAACGTCTGCCTTGGAACAGATGGTGCAGCAAGCGCAAACTCATTAAACCTCTTCAATGAGATGAGGAATACAATTCTTTTACAGAGGGGGGTTAACCTTAACCCAACATTTCCAAACGCGAGAGAAGCACTTTTAATGGCGACAAGGAATGGTGCAAAAGCTCTTGGACTAGAAGAAACTGTTGGTTCCATAGAAGTGGGGAAAAAGGCTGACATCGTACTATTAGATGGAAGAAGCCCCAGACTTGTACCAGAACATAATCTTGTATCTAACATTGTCTACTCTTGCACTCCAGCTGATGTATATTATACTATAGTTAATGGTAAGATACTTTATTATAGAGGAAAATTTTCTAACATAGACATGGACAGTATTTTAAAAATCTTTAGTGAGAAGGCGTTAAAGCTTTTGAGCAGCTGAGACTAGGCTGTCCACTGTTGAAGATACTTTCTCTGCTCTTCAGTTAGCACATCTATTTGAATATTTTCTGCAGCAAGCTTCTGCAAAACAACTTCCCTATCAATTTCTTCTGGAACATCGTAAACCCTATTCTCTAATCCTTCTCCATTTTCCTTCAAAAATATTACAGAAAGAAGTTGTGTAGCAAAACTTAGGTCCATAATTTCTATTGGGTGACCGTCTCCTGCAGCAATGTTAACAAGCCTACCTTCAGCTAAAAGATAGAGTCTTCTTCCATCAGGTAAAGTGTATTCATCAATGTTCTTTCTAACATTCTTAACTTCTTTTGCAATAGACTTTAAGCCTCTAACGTCAACTTCTACATCAAAATGTCCAGCATTAGCTAGTACAGCACCATCCTTCATCTTAAGAAAATGTTTTACGGTTATAGGTTTAATGTTGCCGGTTGCGGTGACAAAAATGTCACCCAAAGATGCAGCATCATCCATCTTCATCACTTCAAAACCGTCTAAATGTGCTTCGAGTGCGGAAAACGGGTCTACTTCACAGACTATAACCCTTGCACCAAGTCCCCTGAGCCTTGAGGCAATACCTTTACCAACCCAACCATATCCTACAACGACAGCATACTTTCCGGCGACAAGCATGTTTGTTGTCCTCATAATACCGTCTACAACACTCTGTCCACTTCCATACTTGTTATCAAAAATACGTTTACTCTTAGCATTATTTACGGCTATAACTGGAAAACGTAGTACACCATCATTTTCCATAGCCTTATACCTTAAAACTCCAGTCGTCGTCTCCTCAGTACCTCCTATAACATTTTCTGCTAAACCCTTCTTATGTAAAGTTACACCCAGGTCTCCGCCATCGTCCACAATAATGTCCGGCCTAAACTCAGCAACCCTAGAAACATTCATTTCATACTCTTCCAATGTTTCATTGTACCAGGAGTAGACATGGGATACTTTTTCAGCCAAAGCTGCTGCAACATCATCTTGTGTTGTTAATGGGTTAGAGGATGTTATAGAAACTTCTGCACCAAGCTCCTGTAACGTTATAGCCAAAAGTGCAGTTTTAGCCTCCAAATGAAGGCATACACCTATCTTTTTACCTTCTAAAGGCCTTTTGTCCAAAAATCTTGCCTTTAATCTCCTTAAAACAGGCATTCTGGCCCAAGCCCATTCAAGCTTCCTTCTACCCTCTGGAGCCAGTGAAGGATCTCTTATAGCATGTTCTAAAACCATATTATATCAGATTATGTATTTAAACTAAAATTAATATGCTTTTTTAAATTTTAGAACGATTTTGCGACTACAACAACCTTTTCAGCTGGTCTACCGCACCAGGCACATGGTCCCCAAACCTTCTCCTCTACATCAACCCTCCTGCCTCTAACCTCGTATCCGCCAGTATCTTCTTTAATTTTTTCATAACATTCTTTTTGACCGCAAAAGTTCATTAAAATAATTTTCCCATTTCTGCTTGCCTCTATACCCTCTTCCCTACAATTTATTCTAACAAGAGCACCTTCAAGTCTCTCATAAGCCCTACTTCTAAGAACTCTCGAAATATCATCTTTAACATACATGATTTCCTGTTCTAGAAAACTGTCTTCTATAGCCCATCTTTTCCTCAAATCTCTCCTAAATAATGTGAGCTTCTTTTCCACAACTTCCTTTGCGCCAACTTCAACCCTGACGGGTACACCATAAAGTTCCCATTTATAGAACTTTGAACCAGGCCTATCCTCTGAATCGTCAACCTTAACTCTAAGGTTCAACCTCTTAAGCCTCTCTTCTACTTCAAAACATTTTTCAAGTATCCTGTTTTCTAACCCCTCCTTTGGAATCGGTACAACAACAACTTGGATTGGAGCTACTTCAAAAGGCAGTACAAGACCATATTCGTCTCCGTGAGTAGATATTACTGCTGCTGCCATTCTAGAAAGACCTGGGCCAAAACATGTTTGATGAACATATTTCTTACTTCCATCTTTATCTAAGAATATTATTTCAAATGGTATAGAAAATTTTGTTCCAAGGTAGTGGGTGGTGGCAATCTGTAAAACCCTCCCCTCTGGCATAATACAGTCGAAGGCGAATGTTTTTTCAGCGCCAGGAAACTTGTCCCACTCTTCCCTTTCAACGACAATGAAGGCTAGACCAAACTTTTCCAGAGCATTCCTGGTTATCCTAATATCTTCAGAAACCTGCCTTAAGGCATCATCTTCACTTGAAAATGCATCATGTGCTTCAATCCAAAGAAACTCTCTCCCTCTAATTAGAGGCCTTGTAGCCTTAGTCTCTTTCCTATAAACTGTTACCGTCTGAAAGAGCTTTAATGGAAGATCCCTGTAACTGTGAATCCATAAAGAGTACATTGGATAGAAGGCTGTTTCAGAAGTCGGCCTCAGGGCAAGGTCTTCTTCCCCCTCTTCACCCCTAATCTTAAAGACTTCAGCCTCAAAACCCGTTATATGCTCTTCCTCTTTTCTAAGATATGACATTGGAATCACAAGAGGAAAGAGTACTGGCTGGTGGCCTGTTTCAGTCAATCCTCGCTCCAGTTCATCTCTTATAAGGTTGATTAGCCTCATTAGGTTAGGCCTGTAAACTACAAAGCCTTTAACATTATATCTTATGTCTACAAGTTCAGCCCTTTCCAAAATAAGAGAATACCATTCACTAAAATTTTTTTCTTTATCGGGGAAAGCTTTTTCAGGCTGCAACAGTACCATCGCAGTGGATAGACTTAGATAACAATTTTAATTTTTTCAGAATCCAAAGCAAGCTATATTCGCTTACACATTCCAGTTTCTAGGAAAAATATAAAAAAACCTTAGTTCTCATCAAATTTAAGTTTGTGTATTTCTATTCTTGGTGTATGAGCTATGCTGATATGTTGGCCATCGTTAGGAGGGTCATCTCTCTTATCGTGGATGAGCACTATCCCAGTAAGGCTTATCATGAGAGGATGAGCCTACATGACCTTATAGCTTTCGGTGTTATGGCCCATATAGTCTTCGACGGTATCTATAAGAAGGCTTATGGGCTCTTCGTAGAGGAGCTGGGCTTCTTCTCAAGGGTTAGGTATAACAAGGTGGGGGGCTGAATAGGTATGAATGCTTGCTGGTAGAATGCTTAAAGCTCTTCAAGCTTGAGGGGCAGGTGATCGTGGACTCGAAGCCCTTAGAGACGAAGAAGCTAGCTAGATTTAAAAGGCATAGTAAGAGAGGTGAATCTAGGCTCATAAGGGATGAGGAAGGTGTAGGGTTCAACCCCTTAAAAGGGGGTTCTATGCAGGATACAAGCTAACCTGCGCTACAGACGAGGTACTTGAACCTCTTATACGTTGATCCTGCGAACGAGCATGACCTCACTATAATCAAGAATAGGAGAGAAGATTTTGCAGAAAGATTCAAGGGGAACACGGTCATTCTTGATAAGGCCTACATAGACAGAGGGTTCGAGGAGGAGATGAGGGAAAGGGGGGGTTGAGTATATAGCCATAAAGAGGAAGAACATGATCAGCTCATATGATGAGAGAGAATATTATAGAGCCCTATCCAATCTGAGGAAGATGATAGAGACCATATTCTCACAGCTCGAGAACCTAGGGCTAAGGTTCGTAAGGGCA
The DNA here is from genome assembly GCA_049969935.1 of Nitrososphaeria archaeon. Classification (GTDB taxonomy): domain Archaea; phylum Thermoproteota; class Nitrososphaeria; order JACIWG01; family JACIWG01; genus JACIWG01. Next base: position 17,349 of record JBMFNX010000021.1, on the reverse strand, counting down.
GTATCGAGAAGGGGCCTAGCAATAAAGATCATCCTGTCCATACTAGCGTTCAACATATCTCAAGTGATGAGAGGAATTTGATGGGAACTATGGTAAAAAATTCTGATATGGTAACTTGGCCTTAAATGATTCACAAAAATTTTTGACTTTAAAATTAAAGTCTTAATTTATTGAAAAATTAAAAAAAATATATTCTGATTAAAGCTAACGCTAGTATGTGGGAAATGTTTCCTAAACCCCTTACACGTGTAATAATTTATACGCCTAAAGAAAGTGCTAGAAAAATAATTTTAACTTTAGCAAACGAATGTTATGTGCAACTAAATTCTTCATTTAATGATAAAGTTATTTCTGAAAAAGCTAAACCTCTTCAACCATCAAACCTTCTTGCCAGAGCAATGAACATATTACAGCGTATGGAAAATATTTTAAAAGAAAAGGTTACATCAGACGAAAAATTTGATGAAAGCCAACTCAAATTAGGTGAAGAAGATATATCATATTTTGAAAAAATCACGGAAGATTTCAGTAAAGGTTTAGGAGACAGGGAAGAATTCTTGAAAGCATATGTTAGGTTAAAAGCCTTCTGCAACCTAGAATCTGTGCTCGAGAAAGTGGCACAAACTGATAAGACTGCGGTTATAGACATCTGGGTGAAGACTGTTGAATTGGAAAAGGTTATAGATGTGGTGAAGAAAGTTGAGGAAAACTCTGCTTTCGAGATCATTGAGGAAAAAAGTGTGCATGGTGAATCTGATAAGCCAACATTGCTTGAGAAGACGAGAATGCCTCAGGTTTTTAGGAAACTTGTCCTATCCTTTGGAACACCTAAATCTAATGAGCTTGAGCCTTCAATATTTATGGCAATAACCTATCCAATTATTTTTGCATTAATGTTCGGAGACTTTGGCCACGGACTACTTTTAACAGTATTCGGTATAGCCCTTATAATATTGCAGAAGAAGAACCTTAAGCTTGGAGAAACATTATCTCTTATTGTCTCAGGCGCAAAACTTTACATAATATTAGGGATAACTTCATCGATTGTAGGCTTATTCATGTATAGGGAGGCTTTCGGAAGCCATGAACTTGCACAGAAAATATATGAAGCATTACATATTCCAGAGATTCCGGAAAACCTTGTTTTAGGTATAATATACATTCCATTAAGATTGAATCCGATAGAAACACCTCTGCGGCTGGCCAGACTATCCCTTCTCATAGCATTCTTCCAAGTTTCCTTTGGAATAATATTATCAATGGTTAATGGACTTTATACGAAAAGATTTTGGAAAGTTTTAGGAGACATTGGATGGGTAAGCCTTTACCTGAGCATAGCATACCTTTTCCTTATACACGGAAGAAACGTTATATCGGCAGCGCTAAACTTTAACACAATATTATACTATTTCCTACCGCCAATGATAATAATGATGATTGGTAGAATAGTTGAAGAGAAAGTTAACGGGCTTCTCGAAATGCTTGAACAGATTATATCATTGATTTCAAACACATTCTCATACTTTCGAATACTTGCGATAGGAGCCGCTCACGCACTATTTACTAAAATGATTTTCGATGCAGGAAGCGCACTCAATATTTTCATCTTCATACCAATTTTGGTCTTAGGCACAATAATAATCATGGGTTTCGAGGGACTGCTTGCATTCTTACACTGCCTCAGGCTGCACTGGGTAGAATGGTTCATGAAATTCTATTCTGGAACAGGAACAGCCTTCCAGCCTCTAAAACTGGTGTAGTATATGCTATCTTCTTTTCGCAAGCCTCCATGCTTCATAAAATGTTATAAAGATTCCAAAGAGCGTGGCAAGGAGTGTGACTAGGACAGTTTGACCTATTTCACGCCCAATAAGATAGCCTGCGATAGCGAAAACGAGTATCGTAAGAGAGAGGCCAAAGTATTCGAAACCTTCCCTTACACTCATACCCTTCAACATACACATTATTTTACTGGAATAAAATCCTTTTGGAAAGACTATTTCACAATATTTTCACCATTCATACTATCATTGATCCTGACGACAATCATATTTTTTATCACACTTTCTTTTACAGGATCGAAGATTGTTACTGTAATCGTTTCTCTAATGATAGGTGTAAGCATACTTTTTATAGGAAACATTTTCCTATATTATAAGCTTAAGAGGAGAAAATAGGATGCATCCATCTAACAGCTATGGTCCTGTGCTGGCAAAGGTTAGAGTTGGTAAAGGAAAACTTTTAGACAAACAAAAGTATAATGCGATAATATATTCAGAAAATTTTAGCACAGCAATATCTTACCTAAATGGCACAGACTATTGGGGTTACCTTTCAAAATTTGCTCAAACTCTACCCTCTACATTAGAAATAGAGAGTGCACTCTATGAATACTATTATGGCGAACTTAATAAGTGTATTAAATATTCTCCAGACGATGGAAAAGTTTTTTTAAACCTTTTACATGACTTGGAACTGGTTTCATTACTAGAGAATCTTTTATGTTCTAAATATTATGGAGTTGAATTTGAAGATTTTCAAAGCATTCTTACTAAGGAAGTTTTTTTGAAAGAATTTAAAGGTAAAGTATTATATGAAAGCTTCGATAATATTTTAGACTGCTTCCTAGAGAGAACTTTAGCTTCTGATTTAAAATCCATCCTTTTAAAGCCTGTAAATGATCCAAATCTCCAAATACTAGAAATAAGGCAAAGGTATTGGAAAAATCTTCTTAAGACGGTTAGAGAAAGAAGAGGACTTCAATCGTATATTGCCGGAATTGTAAGAAGACAACTGCTAAAGGAAAACATACTACTTATAACAAGATTGAGGAGAATGGGTGCACCATCAAACATAATAAGAAAGCATATTATATCATCTTCTCTTATAGAAGAAGAATTTTTTGAGAAACTCTTATCCACTCCAGACATTAAAGCACTTTCATCTTATACAGAGAATTTACAAGGGACAGTAAAAGAATTTGTAGAAATTATAACAAAATATGATGTTGAGGAGCTTAAGACAGTTTATGATAGGATTATTGCACGTGAAGCTTACAAGGTTTTTCTAGCATATCCCTTTCAGCCTGACATAGCATACGGTTACATGATTCTCAAAAGGTATGAGATAGAGGATGTAATGAACATGCTTAAGGCTAAAATACTGGATATTGATGTAGAAAGTTTAAAAAAAGTTTTAATACAGCCAATTTTTTTCTAAAATGAGTGGGGAAATTGAAGCACTTAAAACACATTTTGGGCATCATATTTCTCTGCTCTATCGCCATTTTATGTAATGGTGCACAAGCCCAAGGGACGTCATCTGCAGCCCCAAGTTTTAAGGAGATTGGCGCAGCAATAGCATTTTCTATTGCTGCGGCTGGAGCGGCAGTCGGCATGGGCCAAATAGGTTCAACAGGAATCTCAGTATTGGCTGAAAAGCCTGAAATGCTTAGCAAGGTTCTTATGTTTCTACTGTTTGTTGAGGCTATCGCAATATATGGTCTAGTGCTAGCGTTCCTCATCCTCTTAGGATAGTCCTCTTCCCCAACATTTTTAGATTCAATAAAATGTATAATGTGAAGGCTATGGTGAATATTGTTAGGCCGTTAACATAATTTTGCATACTCTGCCCCTCTTTAACACTCAAGTAGAATATGTATGCAGGAGAAATGGCCATTATAATTAAAATTGCAGCCTTTAAAAGATTTTTTACACCAACTTTAACAATGAAATCCTTTCCCAATGTTAGAGTTAAAGAGTAGACGAATATCATAAGAGGCTGTACAACAAGAAACTTTCCTTCAATTAAAAGATTAAAGAGTTCGATAGGCTTAAAGCCTATTATTAGCACAGATACTATTGCTTCTGTAACCAGCCATAGTATAGCAATCTTTTCAATCCTGCGGGCTATAAATTCAGTTTTCAGCCCATTCATCTTATCAGCTACTGTTCCAAAAACTATTCCAGAAAAACCTAGTATGAATACTATTGGATCCTTAAAAACCATTTCAACAATATTGTAGGCTAGCCTATCACTTGAACTCAATATAATGTAATAGTAAATGTATCCGGCAATAAATGTAATTAATGGCATAAGATATAGTATCTTAGATAGACTCTGTTTCATTATATTAATCACTTCCCTCGCAAGAGTTTTCTATAAATGATGTATTAACTTTTAGGAAAGCCTTTCTAGCGAACATAAGATATGCAGTGTGAGCTATCATCCTAGTAGAAGGCCTACTCATACCCTCTCTAGCTTCAATACCTCTACATAAAAGTTCTACGGTGTGAATGTTTACAAAACCCAGTTTCTTCAATTCTATGGCAAGCTTTTCAGCCTGATTTATTGTTGGAAGGATCGCTGCAATAGCACCACCACCCTTTAGAGCATCATAAGCAGACCCTGCGACCGTCCATGGTGCACCAACATCGATTAGAACAGCGTCAACATTTTTTTCATCAAACCCCTGTGAAGCATCCCTATTTTTTATTACAACATAATCCTGTAATCCAGCCCTTTTCAGGTTACGTTCAGCTATTTCTATAAACTCAGGCCTTATTTCGTAAGAATAGACTTTTCCGGTCGGCCTAACAAAGTTTGCGATAGCAGTTGTTAAAACACCACTTCCTGTCCCAGCTTCAACAACGATTGAACCAGGACATATTCCAGTCTCCATAACAATTAATCCTATATCCTTCGGATAAACGATCTGCGTCTTCCTCTCACTTTTCATTAAATAGTCTATCAGGAATGGTTCAAGGAGTATAATGTCCTGGCCTAAGTTCGTTTTTATCACGTCACCAAACCTTTTTCCAATCAAGTCAGAGAATCTCACCACACCCACATGTGTATGAAAATCTAGTCTTGAGTCCACTTTCACAAGCCAACTTTTTCCCTTCAAACTGTACAATAATACTGTACACCCTTCATACACAAGCCTTTCTTGCATCACATACACTTGTTAAAGCAAATTTTTAAACCTCTCCAAAACATTTTGCTAATGTTTAAATATAGTTCTTATTGATATGGGTCAGAGGCAAAGATCTACTTGGAAGAGGAGGAAAACACCCAACAGCGTGGCAGAAGAGGAGGAAAAAGACGGTTTCCATCATCTTATTTCAGAGAAAAACCGGTTAAGGTAGGAGACGTGGTTGAGCTAACTATAACAGAAATCAGTAGGAGAGGAGACGGTTTAGCGAGGGTTCAGGGATATGTTATTTTTGTACCAAACACAAACAAAGGAGACACGATCAAAGCTAAAATCACGCAGGTGCTTCCAAGCCACGCAGTTGGCGAGGTAGTAGCGTAAAAGAAAATTTTTTATTACCTGAAGAAAAAGTCTTCAGGCCCCATTTTTTTCTCCTAAAATTTTTTTATCCAACCACCTTCCTAGCACATCTTATGAACATTTTAGAGAAAACCTTTAACGATATAAGAAGAATGAAGGTTAGAGGGGCTGGAAGAATCGCTAGGTTTGCTGTTAAAGCACTTGAAGAATATTGCCTAACACTTGATTTTTCTTCAAAAGAGGATTTTGTCAGAAGGCTTGAGGAGGCTGGAGAATATTTGAAGGGTTCAAGACCTACTGCTGTATCACTTCCAAATGCAATAAACTATGTCATAAACAACTTTAAAAGAGAAGCTTATAATCTTGATGAAGAAGGTTCTTTAAAAGATTCTTTCAAAAAATGGTGTGAAGATTTTATTGAAAAAAGCATTAATGCTGTTAAGAATATTGGTTTAATTGGGTCTAAGAGGATAAGAGATGGAGATGTTCTTTTGACACACTGTAACAGTGAAGCAGCACTTTCAATAATTCTTAAAGCGCATGAGCAGAACAAGAATATCAAAGTTTACTGTACTGAAACTAGGCCGAAATTTCAGGGACTAATTTCAGCATCTATACTTTCACAGAATGGTGTTGATGTTACATTAATAGTTGATTCAGCTGTAAGATATTTCATGAATAGGGTGGACCAAGTTATCGTTGGTGCAGACGCTATAGCAGCAAATGGTGCAATAGTTAACAAGATAGGAACTTCTTTAATAGCCTTGGCTGCTAAGGAGGCTAGAAGTAGGTTTATGGTTGCGGCAGAAAGCTATAAGATTAGCCCACAGACGTTTTTCGGAGACCTTATTACCATTGAAGAGAGACCAAAATATGAGATTGTTTCAAAAGATTGGCTTTCTAAAAATAGGAATGTTAAGGTTTCTAACCCCTCATTCGATATAACACCAGCAGAATATGTTGACGCCATAGTAACAGAAGTGGGCATATTCCCTCCACAGGGAATATTTATACTGTATAAGGAAATGTATGGCTTCCCATTTAAAGATGTGCTAAAATAAAAAATTATAAAAAATTTTGAGGGGTTACCCTCATTCTATACGAGATCGTCTCCGCCGAATCTTTTAATATCCTTGCTACGAAGTTTAATGTTTAGTTTGAAATCGTTTGGTGATGTCGTTTCAGCTGTCAACCTCTTGACCGTTAACCCACACCTGTTTCCTGAAATAAGTTTACCCCTTAAACAGGTTACATACGCGCATGTTTGAGGATTACAGGGTTCGTTGACAAAATTACACCACGGTCTACCCCCTTTAAAAGATAACATTTTGCGGCCGCAGCGGAAAAACTCGCATCTAGCTGTGCAAGGTTTGGCCGTAGAAAATTCAGCCATCATTATTCACTGCTACCTAATACTTTCTATGAGGGTGGATTAAAAGTTTTCTAAAATTGGCTATCCTTTCCACCATTCAAAGGCCAAATATTTTGGGCAAATGCTATCTGCTATTGCTATAATGAACTTTTTCCTAACAGTTGTTGCAAGCCTTCCTGATAGTATAAGGTATGTTGCAGACAGTTTATCTGTTTCCTTAACCACTCGAACAATATAGGGTGCATGGTCTATTCCTGGACCCTTTTCATAAACTGCGAAATCACAGCCAAATTTTATTCCAGGCAATACTATATAGTTTTTATTTCTTAAATCCTTGTATACGGCATATTTTCTCTCAAAGTCTACATAATCTTTTTTACAAACCTTAAAAAGTTCTTCATAAGAAATTTCTTTCCCACCCTGATCAACTACCTTTAAAAGTTTCCTTTCAACAAGATACAGGCCTTCTATTGGGTCTAGAATTAGTGGTGCTTGAAATTCAAAATTTTTTGGCTTATGTATTCCTAGAGGTTTACCGTAGAAACCTAGCTTATAGAGTTCTCTTGATTCGATAATATTCCATACGATTATCCTGTTGCCTAAAAGTTGTCCAGTGAACATATAATACACTATATTCCTAGAGCAAGTATTGTTACTGCATCTGTTGCCTTAAGGCAGGCGTCAGAGAGATTTTCTATTCTATCCAATATGTCTAGGAGCAGGAACGCGCCTGTAGCGTTAGAGATGAGTGGGGGTAAACTCATGCTTAATGTCCTATACTTTTCATCTATCTGCTTCTCTATATTCTCCACCTCCAAGGCTATTTCTGGAACCTTCTGCGGGTTTATTGTCAACATTCTCACAACCTCACTCATCTTTTGCACAACATCTATTGACATCAATATTAGTTCTTCAATATCCTTTTCAACATTATATTTTTTAAAAATGTCTGCATCAACCTGTCCAAGTCTGAATGTTATAGAGTACACGTAATCAACTATATCTTCTATGGAAAAGGCGCTTCTCAGCACGTCTTCTCGGTTAAGAATCATGTTTCCCATGCTCATAAGCTCCTTAACCAAGCTTCTCCTATACCTTTCAACCTCATCCTCAACCTTCTTTGCTTCCTCAATATAGTTTTTTACACCATCCCTGTTACCGTTTATTAGTTCACTGTATGCGTTCAAGATTATCCTAACGCCTTCAACAACCTTTCTAGCCTCGTCAGTAAGCAGTGAAAGAGTCTTCCTCTTTGCCCTGAGCTCCGCTTCGCCCTCGTACATGCTTGAATCTACATATATTATAAAATAATAATTTATAACTCTTTCATTTTTTTACATGAGAATGTTCTAAAATTTCCTTCTTGAATTTGGCTGCAGCGTTTTTCGGGTCCTTGCTTGATGTTATAGCCCTTCCCACTACAATAATCTTGGCTCCTGCCTCAATCATGAGGCCAGCGGTTTCTAAAGTGATTCCACCAGCAGCTGAAACTATGAGCCCAGTAAGTTCAGCAATATTTCTAACTATTTCCACCTTATCCCTAACACTTGCACCACTCCTCTCCTGATCTATTGCAGTATGAGCGCAAACCATATTCACACCAAGATCCTTTAATTCGATAGCTCTTTCTACCTGCGATTTTGCTCCTAGCAGGTCAGCCATCAAAAGGACACCCTTTTCTCTTGCACCTCTTACAGCTTCTTTCACAACATCGTTTGGAGCCAGCCCTGAAATGGAAACTATGTCTGCACCAGCATCAGCAGCCATAGAAACTTCAATATATCCTACATCTAAAGTTTTCATGTCCGCAAGGATTATCTTGTCTGAAAAAACTTTCTTCAAAGTTCTTATTGAAGAGATTCCGACAGACTTTATTAGTGGGGTACCGGCTTCAAGTATGTCCACATAATCTTTGGCTTCGAATGCAACCTTTAGGGCTGACTCTAATTCAAGTAAGTCTAGAGCAAGCTGCAATTTGGGAGAAACAAAATCTTCTATAGATACCATTAGCAGTACTATAAATTTTGGCCGATAAAAATTTTGTTAACCTTACACCTTATCAACATCAACTTCTTCAGCCGCTATCTTTGTAAGCTTTCTCTGATACAATTCTATTATTTCATCAACTGTTGTAGCGTCTTCAGGACCCTTATCATCACGTACTCTTCCAGTAAATTTTGGAAAACGGAGAGCTAGGCCTGCGTTCTTCTTTATTAAACCATATCCAGCCGTATGTATTGGACTTAAGGTTATTTCAGAGGCAATGACTTCTATAACTATTGCTGGAACAAACCATACATCGGGTTCAATCTTCGAGTTAACCCTACTATGTTTATGAGTTATCTTATATGGCTCGAGAATCCTTTGGAATGTGTCAAAATCTTCGTCCTTAAATCCTGTTCCAACCTTACTTATAGACTCGAACATGTCCCTATCCTTATCGTATGCGGCTAAAAGGAAGGCGCCATATTTTCCAGTCCTTCTACCCTTGCCATAAAATGCTCCTACGATAACAAGGTCTAGGGTGTCAGCCAACTCACTCCTATATTCCCTCTTTAACTTTATCCAACTGAATTCTCTAGCTCCAGCCCTATAAATGCTGTTAACATCCTTAACCACGACACCCTCACATCCATCAGAGATCGCCTGATTCATGAAAGCTTCGATTTCTTCAGGATTTCTTGTAATAATATTTGGAACAATTTTAGCATAAAGATTTTCCTTAACATACTTTGTAAGCATACTTCTTCTAGTAAGGTATGGCTGCTGCGTTAAATCCATACCATCTACTACAAGTATATCGAAAAAGTAGACCATTGCAGGAATCTCCTCCATAACCTTTTCCACATCATACTTTCTCCTCCTATGCATCAGCTCCTGGAATGGTAGAAGTTCGCCGGTTTCAGGATTAAATGCTACAATCTCCCCTTCGACAATACACTTTTCCAAAAAAATAGATTCTCTAGAAATTTTCACGACATCAGGATAATGGTGGGTTATATTTTCTAACCTTCTAGAGAAAAGTGTTATCCTATCACCATTCTTATGCACTTGAACCCTTTCACCATCCAACTTATATTCAACTGAAACTTCATTACCAATCTTTTCAAGAACCTCTTCAGCTCGAGTGAGCCTTTCAGCCAACATAGGCCTTATAGGCCTACCTACTTCAGGCCCAAACTTTTTCAGTTCATCAAAACCCTTTTCCACCAACACCTTTGCAACTAGACCGAGGTCGCTTGAAAGATTGTAGGCTCTTTCAATAACAGCCCTATTCTCTTTTCCACCAACAAAAGCTTCAGCCAACCCATCCAATATCGTATAGTCTGCAACACCTAAGCGTAATGTGCCGACAACAAGTCTCACAATAAACTTGGCTTCCAGTGGACTGCTTTGGTTTAAAAGGCCTGCTAAAATTTTCAGCTTTGTTTCCTGAGCACCTGAACCTGAAGCCCTCGCAGCCCTATCCAGTGCACTATAAACCTTTTCAACAGTCAAGGGCTCACTAAATAATGCTAGTTGAGCCTTCTTCATCAAAATCTGTTCCGCGGCAGAACCTAAGTCACCCAACTTTGACGCAAGCTCCTCAATCTTTTCAACACTGGCTCCAGAGACACTTGATATGGCCTTAGCGGCAAGCTTTTCTGCAACACCAATCTCTATCCCCATATAGTCTGGATGAATTTTCCCCTGAATCATGTAAACGATCTTGTCTATCAGATTCTTGTCTGTTTTCCTGAAAAGGTTTGCGAGGATATCGATCATCTCCAACCTTTTTGTTGTCTCAGAAAGTTTTGCTAGGGCTTCAGCAAATTCACTAAAGTACATACGAAGGTCAAAAAATTATTGTAACACATATTAATTAATGTTTCCAAAAGATGATGTAAAAGGCTGTAACTAATCATTATTGCATGGGGAAAACTTATTTATGGCCTCCAAAAATAGGTTTTGGATGATTGATATATGGGTGGAGTAAAAAAGAGGCCAGTTACAGCTCAAGAGAAGGCTCAGGCTAGAGAGGCGGCTGAAGAGGCTGCAAAGGCTAAGCAGAAGAAGAGTGTACAGGCTAAACCTAAAACTGAAGAGTTTAGGCCAAAAATTTTAGATGAGGATAGTGCGTTAAACCAAATTAGAAGTATGAAGGCGATAACATTGTATGCTGTAGCGCGAGCTTTAAATGTTCCAGCATCTGTAGCCAACCAGTTTCTGAGATCTCTTGAGTCTAAAGGTTTGATCTTGAAGGTTGGAGGCTTTAGCGGCCACTATGTTTACAAACTCAATTTGAAGGACTAGCTTTCCTCTATCCTTTCAATTTTTATGCTTTCAGCATGCTTTATCGAGTCAAGGAGATCCAGGCCTTCTTCGACTTCACCGATAATATTGTATGCTCTTGATGATGTTGTGTCCTTAAGGAATACAACTATTGCACCCTCTTGGGGACTGTAAACTACATCACCCCGCTTATAGAGGTTTCTGGACTTTTCTTTACCTACAATAATGTTTAATGGCATAACAATTGTATCCCTCTGCCTTATTGCATGGGTTTCATATGGCATTTTCCTACTTAAATGTAGGACTGTTAAAGGTGATAGATGCTTGTACATGCTTACTATCACAGTCCCTTTTTTGATAATCTGAAACCGAAACCTTTGCTTTGAAACACTCTGGTTTACAGACAACTTTGATGCAGAAAACTATTCTTGCACCATATTTATAATCTTTTAAAAATTTAGGTACAATAAAATATAAAATGGCACCGAAAATTTCAAAAAGGGGTAAGTTTAAGGGTCTTATGTTAAGCATGGTGAATAATTTATAATGTCCATAAAAAATTTGCGAAAACATCAAACTGGTTTTCAGATTCTTATTGGACCACCAAAGCTTACAAAATATGAGCGAGCAAGAATAATAGGTGCTCGAGCACTACAACTTTCCTATGGAGCACCACCATTTATACCAATAGAGGGGACGGAAACTGTAACTGAAATAGCTAAAAAAGAGCTTCAGATGAAGGCTTTGCCAATTTCTATAAGAAGACAATTACCTGACGGAACCTATCAGGACATACCAATCCAGTACCTGCTTTAAAAAAATTCAAAAAAGTTATTAATAAGAATTATATGCCTTTGTATACGATAAGGTATGTCTAAGGCAAACAAAAAAACTGAAGAAGAAAATGTTGCAGAACAAAAAGAAGCAGCCCCTTCAGCTCCACAGAAAAAGTCTGAACCAAACGTAATATACATTGGCAAAAAGGGTGTTATGGCCTATGTACTTTCTGCCGTACTACAGCTATCTCAGTCACCCTTTGTGATTTTAAAGTCCAGAGGAAGAGCAATTAGCAAGGCTGTCGACGTCTCACAGGTGCTAATAAACAGGTTTGGAGACGGCAAGTACTTTGTCAAAGAAGTTAACCTTGGAACAGAAACACTTCAGGCTCCAGATGGAACATCAAGGAATGTTTCAACAATCGACATAGTGGTTTCAAAGAAAGCGTAGACAGCAACATTGTAGGTAGTGCTGCAAAAAAGGGGCCTCTTGCCTTCTTTTTTTCATTTTAAAAAATGGACGTGGCAACTTAACCTCACCACCTCATATGATTATAGTATAGGGTGAAATGGTTTTATGGTTCCAGTATGCTAAAGATCTTCTGAGCCTCTCGCTCCTGTTCTTTGGGTTTGATGTTATGTTGTTGGAGAATATTTTACTATGTTTGAACGATGAGTATACTGATTCAACTAAGCTTCTGTCCCCGAAAGGATTCTATCTCGTATTCTAAGCCTAGTTCTTTGAGGGCCTGCTTAAGCCATGGGATATTATAGACTAGGGGTTTAGGCTTACCCTCGCAGTAGTTTTAATATTTTCACGTATGGAAAGCTCTGGGGCTAAGATGTTTCTTAGATGGTAAACCTTTATGGAAATTATCTTGTTCCTGTCAACGTCTATTGCAGCATAGACGTAGTACTCTAAACCCGTTAACCTTAACACTAGTCCCATCCAAGGCTATAAGCCTCCTAGGCAACTTGGACGAGTTTACACTCATCCTCACACTGAATCTCATAACTTCTAGACGGTAGTCTTAGAAACCTTATGCACCTCAGACAACATCCTAGCAGCCCTCCTAAGACTGGACATCTGAATATAGAATGCTAAACCCAAAACCTTAAGCTCCAAAGGAACCCTATTCCTCTCAAACAACCCTCCCAACCCTGAACATGGGATGAAGTTAAGCAAAGCAAGAATAATAGGCTTTAGGTTGCCACGTCCAGGCTATTTAGTTAGTATTATAACATATTATAACTTAGTATTACAAAAGTATTACAAATTAATTATTTAATTATAAAAAAGTTATAAAAAAGGGGGATTTTTAAGCTGCTTTAATAGCACCTTTCATCAGCCCTGTAACATAGTATTTTCTAAGTGCGTAAAAGATTAGCATCGGTGGTATTGTGTATAAAAGTGATAAGGCAAATACTTGCCCCCAAGGACTTATTTCTCCACCTTGCAATGTGTTTAAGCCTACAGGCATTGTAAGCAATGTTTTATCATTAACGACTACTAGAGCATAAAGTAGTTCGTTCCACGTCCACATGAAAGTCCATAATATTCCTGTTATAATTATTGGAAAACTTAATGGTATCACTATCTTTGTAAGTATGTCTAGTCTAGAGTAGCCGTCTATTAGCATCGCCTCATCCAAGTCTGTGGGTATAGCAAACATGTACGAGAGAACTAGATAGGTTACATAGGGTACATTTAGTGGAACATACACCATTATAAGGCCAGCATAAGAGTTTAGTAAACCCATTGCAGCCAAGAGTTTTGCAAAGCCTACAAGAAGGAATGTGGAAGGGAATGTGTAAGTGAACACTAAAAGTTTTGATGTTGAACTAAAGAAGATTCCTCTAGCTCTAGATAAAGCGTATCCTGCTGGCACTGCTATAAGTGTCACTATTATTGTACTCAGAATTGATACTAAGAAACTATTTCCTATCCATCTCCAGTATATTGGGTCAAAGTATGGTGGTAGAAAATATTTGAATGTTATTTTTGTTGGAATTATCACCGCAGGATTAAATATATCAATATCTTCCTTGAAAGCGCCTGTGAACATCCAGTATATGGGAAAGAGCATGAGGAACATGTAGAAGATTATGTAAGCATACAGTATTATGCGTGCGGCTGTTTCAGGTTTTAAAAATCTTCTTTCTTTACTTTCTGTCATCTTCACCTTCTACCTCCGACCAGGCGCATGAATATTAGCATTAACGCTATAATTATTGGCAATGCCACAACTAGTGCTGCTGCAGCTACATTTGAGTTTCCTATGAAAAGTAGGTACCAGTATGCATATGTACCAACTATTTGTGTAGCATTTCCTGGACCACCTCTTGTCATAACCCAGACACTTGCAAATTCTCCTGATGTCCAAATCAGTGATAGTACTGCATTCATTAGAAGAAACCTTTTAAGCATTGGTATTGTAATTTTAATAAACGTTCTAAATGGCGTTGCACCATCTATTTTTGCACTCTCATAATATTCTTCTGGAATCGCATATAGGCCAGAAAGTAGCATGGTAGTCCACATGGGCGTGTATCGCCAAGCGTGAGCCCATATAATCCAGTATAATGCAGTATTCGGGTCATTTAAGAACATATAAGGCGCCTTAATCAAGCCTAATTGGTGCAGAGCATAATTTATTACACCAAAATCAGGATTATATAGCATGTACCATGCAAAAAGTGCTGGAATAAGTGGTACAGCCCAAGGCGCTAAAGCTAATGCTGTAACCACACCTCTTCCAAGAAATTCTTGCTTGAAAGCTGCAGCTGTTATTAGACCCAAGCCAAATTTTATCGAGATATCTACTACAATATATATTATCATTCGAATTAGAGACCATGTGTATAGCGGGTCATTTATTACAGTCACTATGTTCCCTAAAGTGAATGCACCATCTCTTGTTATAAATGCAGCATAAATTTCATAGATAAGTGGGAAGAGCAATAGTATGGTGAAAACTAATACGGCGGGCAGAACACTTGCATAAAAGAAGAATGGTGTACGAGCTTTTTCAAATTTTTCTTCAGACAAACTGTTCACCACCACAATTGTATATCATATTATCAGCTCTCCAGCCTTGTTGAATATATGAACCTTTTCCTTCGGGAACTGTACGTATATTTCGTCTCCTTCCTTAATGTCTGTTATTCTAAGTTTTGCCTTGAACTCTTTGTCTCCTGCTTTTATGTCCAATAGTGTTGATGTGCCCAAGTGTTCTGATATTATACATTTTGCTTTGAAGGCTCCTTTAAATGGTTTTTTGCTTGCTTTTATGTATTCTGCTCTTATGCCTATTTTGAATTCGCTTCCATGTTCCTTGAGCTTTTCCACTACATCAGATACATCGTATTTGAATTCTCCAAAGTTTATTTCGTTTCCTTCGAGTGTGCCTTGTATGAAGTTCATTCCAGGGTTTCCTAGGAAGAAGCCTACGAACTCGTTTTTCGGGTGTTCGTATAATTTTGTTGGCTCATCGTATTGTACTACTACGCCGAAGTCCATTACCGCGATCTTGTCAGCTAATGTTAGGGCTTCTGCCTGGTCGTGTGTTACATATATCATGGTTGTTTTTATGTTTCTCTGCAGTTCTTTTATTTTGCTTCTCATCTCTAGTCTTCCTAGTGGGTCTAGGTTTGTTAGCGGTTCATCGAAGAGGAAGACGTTTGGTTCTCTGACTAGGGCTCTTGCGAGTACGACCTTCTGTTTGCTGCCCATGTCTAGTGTTGATGGGTGCACTTTTAGTATGTCTGTTATTCCTACAAGTTCAGCAACCTCCTTAACCTTTTTTCTCACTTCATCGTCTGGGGCTTTAACGCTTCTTAGTGGGAAGGCGATGTTTTCGTAGACGTTCATTTCGTATAGTACTGGGAACTGGAAGACCATGGCGACGTTTCTTTCTCTAGGGGTTAATGGTGTAACCTCCTGTTGGTCGAAGTAGACGTGGCCGCTTGTTTGTATGTTTAGGCCTGCGATTATTCTCATTAGTGTTGTTTTGCCGCATCCTGATGGGCCTAGGAGTGCACAGAATGAGGCGTGTGGGAATGTTAGGTTTATGTCCTTTACTGCAAGTGTTTGAGTCTTTCTTCCTGTAACATAAATGTGTGTTATATTTTCTAGCCTTACTTCCACCATCTTACATCACCATTGGAGCGTAAACTAGTTCCCCTGATGTTTTGCTGAATATGAAAACTTCTTTCTGGTTGAAGGCTATTTTAAGCTTTTCTCCAGGTTCAAATCTTCTTATTGATGGAATATGTATTACCATCTTTTTGTCACCTAATTTTAGGTGAACAAGCGATTCTGAGCCTATAATTTCTGTTACAATGGTTTCAAGCTCTAGCTCAAGCGGGTTTTCTACAGGCTCTGTTGCAAGTTTTATCTGGTTCGGCCTTATACCAATTATAAACTCTTTCTCGTTTGCATTCTTTAACACGTTTGAGGCGTGTGTTACATCAACTTTTATTACACCTGTATCGATAAAGCTTTTTCCTTCAACTTCAACAAGTTCTCCAGGATACTGGTTCATTGGAGGAAAGCTGAAGTAGAAGCCTACTTTCGTGTTCCTTGGTTTATTATAGACTTCTTCCATTGTACCATACTGTTCAACTACACCATTTAATATGACAGCAGTATAATCGCTTAACGACATCGCTTCTTGAGGGTCTGGTGTAGCATAGGCTATGGTACCGCCTCGTTCTTTAAGAAGCTTTTTTAACTCAATACGCATGCTTTCACGAATCTTATAGTCTACATTAGTTAACGGTTCATCAAGCATGTAAATGCTTGCGTCTCTTACAAGAGCACGTGCAATTGCAACCCTCTGCCTTTGGCCACCACTCATTTCCTTAGGAAGCTTGTTAAGAACCTGTGTTATGCCAAGCTTTTCTGCAATAGAATGAACTCTTTCATCAATTTCAGCCTTAGACATTTTAGCAGCCTTAAGTGGAGAAGCAATGTTATCGTATGCTGTCATGTGAGGGTATAATGCATAGCTTTGGAACACAAAGCCAACCTGGCGCTCCCTTGGAGAAAGCTTTGTCACATCCCTTTCACCAAAAAATATTCTGCCAGTTTCAGGATGCTCTACACCAGCTATTATCCTAAAAATTGTAGTCTTCCCCGCACCAGGAGGGCCCAGAAGCACGGTGAAACTCTGATCCTTTATCTCCAAGTCGACATTGTTCAGCACCCTTCTACCATTATATACCTTGGACACTTTCTCAAGCCGAACAGTAACCAAAAATAGTCCACCGTGAAAGATTCCAAAGATATTTTAATAAGGTTTTCTTTTTTTTGCTTTGTGGCTTAATTCTTTATTTGTTTGAGTGTCTTCTCTGTTTTAAGTCTTTCTTCCGCCTTGGCATTATAGGTTTATTATCATGTTGTATATGTATGCTTTAGCCGTTAGCTCCTTCCCTATGTTCGGCATCGTTTTAGCCATGCAGTATTCTCCGTACTGGCGTTTGAATGTTGAGAATGCCGTCTCAGCAGCCCATCTTCTGCCATAGTTCATAAGCTTACTCCACCCTCCATCGCCTAGATTCTTGTATAGCCTCACCGCTCTACGCCTCTCTGGAGGGCCTATATCTGCTCTAGCGTTACATCTAGTCTTTATGAT